>CAZWDL010000052.1:0-9925 GCA_964632995.1 uncultured Saprospiraceae bacterium | reverse complement strand
TGTCTTTTTGACCTCGGAGCCCTAAGGATCACCGCCAGGTAATCAAGTATTAGGACCACCGTTTGAACAGTCAAACCTCTATTCATACCGAACAAATTTTGTTGAAAATGGGTATATTGGGTTAAATATTTCTACCATGGTGGGGGAAGAGCATTTTTATTTGAAAAAGGTTTTTTCGGCTAATTTGAAGAAAAAAATTGTTAATGACCATAAGAGATCAGATACTTGTTGATTTAGAGAAAATCCAAAACCTCAGGATTCTGTACCAAATTTTGGACTATATAAGGCTTCTCCGTAAAAATCTAGAAGTGGGAAAAGGAAATGTAGATGAGGTCTTGGAGTGTGCCGGTTCTTTACCCAGGGAGGATGCTGAAAAGATCCGCGAGGATCTTGAAAATCAATTCAATGAAATAGAAGGAGAGTGGTGAGATGAAGGCAGTTGCCATAGATACAAACGTTGCTATTGATGTGCTTAACGGCGAAAAACCTGTCATTGAACGGCTTCAGAAATTCGACATTATCTATCTTCCTGTTACTGTTTCAGGAGAACTCCTATTCTGAGCAAAGAATTCCGGGAAGAGAACGGCTAATTTGAAAGTTTTCAGGGACTTTATCGGCAGATGTGAAGTACTAGATATAAACTATCTAGTTTCTGAAATTCATTCGGATAATCGATTAGCACTATACAAGAAAGGAAAACCTATTCCGGAAAATGATCTGTGGATCGCTGCAATCTGTGTTGCTAATAATCTCCCCCTTTTAACGAAAGATAAGCACTTCGAAGAAATTGCTGAACTCGAAAGGCTGAGCATGTAAACTTTGCCAACATTCGCCACAACATCATGTTTTCAACCTGCGTGTATTTGTTTCCAACCTGGATTCGACAGAGAAAACGCTTTAGGCGCTGTTCTGTTTGAAGTGCGGGAGAAGAATGGATAAAAGAGGAGTTTGGCGATCACCCATTTCCCTTTCCTTTATGCCATAAAAACGTTACTTTTGGTAATGCTCTTTCGGACCGAAAGATAAAACATGACTCATGTCAAGCATACAGATAAAATCCAATATATCCATTGAAGAGCTGATCGAAAACCTGAGTCAGTTGGATACGCCAACGCTCGACCGCGTGGTGGCTTCTCTGCGCAAAGTACAATTGAAAAGGAAAAGCGAGTCCGGCGATGTAGCGATGCCTGAAAAGGATTTTTGGGCATTCATGGAAAAAATCGATTGGGAAAGAGATAGCGATGAAGAACGACTGCAACCGTTAGTTAATGCGTTGGCCGTTCAATCCGTTGCTCAGATCTATCAGTTTTCGGAGCGCCTTGCGCTTTTACTACATCAATTGGATGGTCCTGCCTTTGCCGAACCATTGGAACAGGGGGAGATGGGCTTTTCGGCTGACACTTTTTTGTACGCCAGGTGCTACGTCGTGGCCAAGGGTGAAAAGTTCTATAAAACCGTACGTGCCGAGCCGCAAAAAATGCCGTTAGGAGGGGAACTGGAGGCTTTGCTGTATGTAGATCAACGTGCTTATAAGCAAAAGACAGGTAAAGCGTACCACTATGTACCTACCGTAAATTATGAATCTTTCTTCAATAAAGATTTGTGGGGTGAAAGTGCCGTTTCTATCTAAGGTATGGCCAAAGGGCGACATAGTAATCTGCTGGATAATCCTAATGTTCACCACCTGTATTTGATATCCGATGTTGACCAAAGAGAGATATATAAGTTCGGCATTTCTGATACGCCTGTTAGAGAAGATGGAACTTCTTCCGACCGGTTGGACAGCCAGCTTGCTTTATTTAACAGAGTGGCGGGTTGGAAACGATTTACGGCACGCATTTTAATACATCCCATAGATGGCCGGTTGAATGCCCGTCGAAAAGAAGATGAGGCTATCCGGAAATTCCAGGAAAAGCATAGCCGTTTTCCGAGGGGGAATCCTAAGCATTAATTTTTGAAGATGGAATAACCCCAAATACGACGCCTTTCCCTTCAGAAATAGTCTCCCGGCTTCTTACCAAAGCGCTCCTGATAAACCTTCGTGAGGTAACTTCCCGAACTGTACCCTGCCGCCTGAGCCACTTCATTCACCGTCGTGTATACCTGGTGCTCCAGCAGGTGGCGGGCTTTCTGTAGTTTCACTTCCTGGATATAGCTGTTTGGCGTCAATCCCGTAACCGCCTTCAGTTTGCGAGAGAACTGCCGTTCGCTCAGAAAAACCCGGCCGGCCAGAAAGGAGGTGGAAAGCTTGAGGCCTTTGTCGAGTGCTTCCCGGGCGGCGTTTTCCACTTCTTTGAGCCAAACTGTATAGGTGGATTCCTCCGATTCGAACGCAAGGTCGACTCCTCCGGCGGGCTCCTCAACGCTGACGGCCAGGTTTTTTCTGGCCCGGTAGTTGGCGATCAGGTTGTGCAGCCGGGCTTTTAATTCTGCCGGAGAAAAGGGCTTGAGCAGGTAATCATCGACGCCCATGCGCAACGCCTGTAGTTTGTCTTCTTCCGCCGAGCGGGCGGTCAGCATCACGACCGGCAGCTTCTGCCAGCGTTCGTGCGCTTTGATCTTTTCCAGGAGGGTGTAGCCGTCCATTTCGGGCATCATCACATCGGACAGGATCAGTTCGATATCGTCGATGTCTTGTTTCTCTTCCTGCAGCCAGGTCCAGGCCTCCGCTCCGTTGTTAGCCGGCACACATTCATACTGGTCGGCTAATAAGGTGTAGATGAACTGCTGCATGTCCGGATTATCTTCTAAGATCATCACCTTGGCTTTTGTCGCATCTCCGCCAGAGGGAACAGGTGGCGCAGGAATTGAAGGCTCCGCTTGAACGACTTCTTCGGAGCCCTCCCGGAATATGGCAGTTTGCTCTTCAGGAGGCGCTTCATCAGCCGGAAGTTGCAAAGTAATACAGGCTACCCGCGCCCCACTCGCTTTCCACGGTCAGATCGCCCCGCATCAGGTGGGCCAGCTCCCTGGACAAAGCCAGACCGATACCCGTCCCGCCTTCGGTGGCGATATCGTCCCGGCGGGTTTGGAAATACCGGTCGAAGAGGTACGGCAGATCCTCCAGCGGGATGCCGCGGCCGCTGTCCGCTACTTCGATCCGCAACTGGTCCGCTTTCCGGCACAGACTTATCCGGATGGTTCCGCCGTTCGGCGTAAACTTGAGCGCATTGGAGAGGAGGTTATTGACGATCTTCTCCAGTCGCTTACGATCAATGAGGAAATAAGCGTCTTCTTCCAATTCAGAATGAAAACTACAATCAATATTTTCAGGCCCGCTCCGGATTCATAGGCGCTGAACAACTGCCGGCAGAAAAGGCTCAGCGGGGTGGCGGTTGCTTTCAGCCTCGCTTTTTCAGCCTCCAGGCTGGACAGTTCCAGCAGTTCTTCCACCAGCCGGCCCAGCTTACCGGCATTGTTGAGCACCATCTTCAGGCTATGGCTAATCTGTTCATCGAGCGAAGCGCCGTACTTCTGGATCAGGTTCTCCAGGGGGCCCTCAATCAGGGTGATCGGCGTGCGCAATTCGTGGGAGATATTGGTAAAGAAGCGCGACTTCATGGTGTCCAGCTGTCGGAGTTCCGCGGCCTGCTGCTCGATCACGGCTTTGTCTTCCCGTATTTTCTGCGTTCGCTGGGCAACTTCTCTTTCGAGTCGACGGGCCTCCTGTTGTTTATCCCGGGCCCAGATCAGGCCAAAGGCTAGGAAGGGCAGCGCAGCGAGCAAATAAAACCAGGGTTGTTTATAGAAAAATTCCCGGGCATGAACATCTATGGCTATCGGCTCCGCAGCCCAGTTGTTCCGAAAGTCGGCTCCCTTGACCAGGAGGCGATATTCTCCGGGCGGTACGCGGCTGATATTGAGTTCCGGTTGTGTGCCCAGATAATGCCAGTCTTCATCTTTGCCTTCGAGCTTATAAGCGTATCGATTACTACGGGGTTGCAGATAACTGGACAAGCCGAACTTCAGACGGAGATAGGGGCCTTTCCGGCGATATTTCCAGCCGGCCGGTTTGGCCGAACCGGCTCCTCCGGACTATATCTTCTCCTTCTTCCTTGTCAAAATACCTCAATTCCGTCAGATAAACCTGTACCGACGTATCACTTTTCATGTAGGCTTTAAGCCCGGCGGGATTAATGATGCTGATACCCTGCCGGCTGCCAAAATACAAGCGGCCGTTTCTACTTTTAAAGGGATCAAAGCGTTTAAATATTTCGTAGGTGAGGCCATCTTCCTGGTGGAAACTGTTTAGCACTTCTCCTTCTTTGGAAACCAGGTTGATGCCGTACTCCGTACCCACCCACATATCGCCCTCTTCGTCGGCAATAATACTCATGATGGTATTGCTGGACAGTCCCCGCCCCTGATCGATAATGGTAACGGCGCCGGTCCGGGGATCGTAGATGTGCAGGCCGCCAAAATAAGTGCCCAACCAGAGCCTTCCCTCGGCGTCCTCGAAAATGGAGGTGAAGCGGAAATCCGCAAAGCCGTGTTCGAGACCGAGGACTTCATTTTGTCCCAGGGCGGTATCTATTCTCCATAAACCATTATTGGTAGGGATCCAGACTATGCCTTTTGAATCTACCAGTATGTCCCGGATAAACCCGTTAAGCGTTGCCGGTATGCCTGGGCCGTAGGATACCGGCCGCCCGGTATGGAGATCAAAAAAAGAAATTCCTCGCCAGCCGTGCTGAAAAATGACCATCCCTTCCCGGATAATAGCAAAGAGCTACCCCTCTTTCCCCAAATCAAAAGACTCGCAAATATTAGTGGCAGGATGGTATCTGACCAGGTGATTATGGGATATGAGCCAGAGATTACCCTGATTATCGGGAATGATCTGCTGCTTCATCCCATGGCCGAAAGCAGGGCGGTCTGCACCACAATCCGGTCCCTGGAAGGGGACGGCTATGCCGGTAGGCTCATCATAGACGAACCAACCCTCGTCGATTGTATTGAGCAGTAAACGACCATCCGGCAGGTCAGCCATAGAACTGACCCAGTTGTCGGTCAGTGCCTGCCGGATCACATTTTGTTCCCGGATGCCGGCGCAGGACAAGCCCCTCTCCGTCAACAGAAAGACCTGTCGTCGGAAATCCCTGCCCGCCAACTGGGTAATGCCGCTCTGCCCGGATACTATTGCGGAATAATCGAAATGCTGTCCTTCCGCCGTTTGAAGTATTGCCCGGTACGCTTCGCTTGCATCCTGAAAGAGAAAGCAAATATTGCCCGCCTGGTCCTGAAAGATGCCGGCGGGCACCCAATCCGCCGGAAACTGATCCGCCATAGACACAAACCGGTCTTTCTCCCGGTCAAGTTGGAATAACAGTTGTCCATATCTTGTCGAAAAGTATAAATAAATAGCTCCACCCGGACCTTCCAATAATTTTGGAAGGTTGTCAAGATCATAAAAATTTTAGTAACTATCCAGCACTCTGTCGTGCTGAATAGTTACGATTTTTCAAACAATAAAAAATTGTCATCATGCAGAAGGATCCCGCACAACAGGAAGTACAAGCTAAGGAGAACCGCTTTCAGGAAGGAATCATTGGTTTCGCGTGTCTGACCTTTTTCCCCCTGATTTACTTCATTGGAAAAACGATTTTGTCCCTGATCTGATTACCATCCCGGCTTTTGCCGATGTTACAAAAGGATCATCATGAATAACGAAACAAAGTACATTTCCTATCGCGATGCCCTGGTCGTACAGAAGAGGGGCGAGGGCGTCATCATCGATGTCCGGGAGCCTGCTGAATTCCGGGATGGACATATCCCTTATGCGATCAACCTTCCTTCCACCCGTTTTGAAGTGGAAGATTATCAAGCATGGCATCATCTGAAGGTTTTCCTGGTCTGCCAGTCAGGCAACCGGGCACAGTCCATTGCTCAAGAGCTGAGTGAAGCGGGCGTGGAGGAAGCCTATGTCCTGGACCGGCATATGGAACAGATTGCAACGGAAACCACCAGCGAAGTATGGAGTGTCGACCGGCAGTTCCGGTTTGTGCTGGGCGTATTTATCGCCCTCTACCTGATCGGCTACCACTGGATGTCGGTTTTGTTTTCCATTATCCCGGTTATTCTCTGTCTCGGACTCATTATTACCGCCATTATTGACAAGTGCTATCTCCGGGTAGGTATCGCCATGCTGCCCTGGAACCGGGAGACGCCAGACCGGCTCCAGGCGATTAAGAGTCTATCCGAAAACTATTCGCCTAATTGATCAATTGGCCTTGGCCTATATCGAGACTCAATTTTACCACGAAAAACAAATTGTACCATGTCAACCTGTCAACCCTTTTCCATCATGCGGCTCACCCACGAAGCCATTCGCGCCGGATTGAACAACCTGGAAGCGCTAAACAGTAATCTCTCGCCGGCCACCGCTCCTCAGCTCAAGACTGCATTCGGTGAGGTCAAGAGGGTCATCGAACTGCACGCCCATCAGGAAGATAACGCCTTCTACCCTCCGCTGGAAGAAAAGCGCCCCAATATCACCCACGCCTTTAGCGAAGAACACGAGGCGGGACATCGCGCATTTGAACGGCTCAGCCGTCAAATAGAAAACCTGCCGGAAGGAGGATCCGGTCTGGAGGAAATCCAGGCATCTATGAAAGATTGGATAGCCCAGCACCGCGCTCACCTGGTCCATGAAGAAGATATCCTGATGAAAATTCTGCCCAAAGCTTTCACGTATGTGGAGTCCGTAGCCGTAGTGAGAAGTATTTTGGAGTACGACCTGAACGAGTTCGAGCAGTTTCAGTTGGGCTGGGTATTCGAGCGACTCAAGGGGCTGCAGCGGAAGGTCTATCTGGGAATGCTGAAAGGGTGTAGCCCGAAAGGAAAATTCCCGGACTTTGTAGCAAAGGTACGTCCCAGCTTGAATTCGGAGGAAGTGCAGGCTTTTGAACAGGAGTTACCAGGATTGGGACTGGATCAAAAACGAGGAAGTCCCGGACAAGCTCCGGTGATATCCGAGGTATAAAAAGATACTGGTGTCCGGGTACTTCAGAGTTGGTGCTGATCACTTCACGACCTCGTAGAGCGCATCTTCCGTTGCATGATCCGCTTCTCGGGGCCCAGAACGAGCAGCCGCAGCACCCATTCTGCGTAACGTCCAAAATAACGGAGGATGAAGTCCATAAAATGCGCATCCTTGCCGATCAGTACCCGTTTTTTCTTCTTTTTGATGGCCCGGATGATGACCCCGGCTGCTTCCTCGGGGGAGGTGAGCGCCTGTTTACGGTGCCGCTCGGCCAGCATTGATTTCAGCTTCTGATCCTGCCAGCCTTTGCAGTGCTGAGCGATCCGGGAAGACATCCCTCCCGGCAATACGGAGGTGATGCTGACCGGTGTATGCTTCACCTCCTGAATCATGGCCTCCGTCAGTCCGCGAACGGCAAACTTCGAGGCGCAATAAGCACTGCGGTCCGCCACGCCGCCCAGGCTGAATACGCTGGATACATTGACGATGTGGGCTTCCGGGCGTTCCAGTAAGCGGGGGTAAAAGGCTTTGGTACAATGGAGGGTGCCCCAGAAATTGACTTTCATTATCCATTCCCATTGCTCCCAGCTGATCTCATGCACCGGCATTCGGGCCAGGCTGACACCCGCATTGTTGATCAGTACGTCCAGCCTGCCATGCGCCTGGATGACTTCTTCGGACAGTCGGTGGACGCTTTCCCGGCAGGCAATATCGGTTCTGTGTACGGTGGCGGCCCCGCCGTGGCGCAGGATCTCCTGATATACTTCATGCAGGTAGCTTTCGTTGATGTCGATCAGGGCAAGGATGCTGCCTTCCTTCGCCATCCTCAGCGCCAGGGCTTTCCCGATGCCGGAACCTGCTCCGGTGATGGCTACTACTTTCTCAGATAGTTGCTTCATGTGTTTACGTAATTAGAATGGCTATTATGAGGTCAGACAGTGGAAGGTGGTTTCATGCTTGTCGAGAGAAATGCCGGGTGTCAGCTTTTTCTGCGTGTAAGATAATATCTTGAGCGACTTCTCAAAACTTGTAAACTGCATTTGTACGCTTCAACGGGCTAAAGCTCTGAGCGTATTATCCCGGACTGTATGCAGCCCGGCTGTCCGCAATAGCCGCTCCTTTATCAGATGAAAGAAACTATGAGAATCATAATCATTCAATTTTATAGCCTCAAGCTTGAATTAAATAAGAAAACAAGTTACCTTATAGTCTCCCTAATTTCTCCTACAGTCCCATCAGACTGACTATTTTTTTTACCTACACCATAATTACTATGAAAGACAAGGAAAAAGCGTCGGCCAAAAAGCCGAAAGAAGCGCTAAGCAGGCGAGGTTTCCTCCGGGGCGCCGGACTGACCACTGCCGGGACCCTGTTGCTGAATTCATCGGTCCTGGCCTTCGAAGTCCCCGAAAGAACAATTGTCGGCGAAGAATTCGGTCCTGGCGCCGTCACGATCCGGATGAAAGTCAACGGCCTCACCAGGTCGGTTAGCGTTGAACCGCGGACGACGCTGGCCTCCGCGCTCCGGCAACAGTTGGGGCTCACCGGCACCAAAGTGGTTTGCGACCGCGGGTCCTGCTCCGCCTGCACGGTGTACCTGGACGGCAAACCCGTGAATTCCTGTATAACGATGGCGCTGGACGTCGGCGACCAGGAAGTGACCACCATCGAGGGCATCGCGAAAGATGGTGAATTACATCCGGTGCAGGAAGCCTTTATCGAGCACGACGCTTCTCAGTGCGGCTATTGCACTCCGGGCATGGTCATGTCTTGCGTGCACCTGCTGGAAAACAAGGCCGATCCCACGCTGGAAGATGTCAAAAAAGCCACGCGCGGCAACCTCTGCCGCTGCGGCACTTATCCTCATGTCTTCAAGGCTACCCTCGAGGCAGCTAAAAAAATATAATAAGATGGATACCAGAAAAGAAAAATTTCCCCACGGGATTCCCGGACACAACCTGGGCGAAATAGAAAGGGAAATACCCAATGAAGAACCACCGGCATGGCCGGTCAACGAAGAATTGAAAGTAGTTGGTAAAAGAATAAAAAGGATCGATGCGCTGGCCAAGGTGACCGGCGCCGCAAGATACACTTCCGATATCCGCTTGCCGGGCATGCTCTACGCAAAGATGCTGCGCTCCAATGTGCCGCACGCCGTGATCCGGTCGATCGATATCAGCAAAGCCCGGAGCTTGCCCGGGGTCCATGCTATTCACCTCATTGAGAACCCGGAAACGGAAGGAACCGAAAATAACAGCGGCAAGTACCCGGAGGTAAAATACGTCGGTCAACCCCTGGGCGGGGTGGCGGCCGAAAGCCCGGAAATAGCCAAAGACGCTATAGACCTCATCGAAGTGACGTACGAGCCCAAGCCGTTCGTCATCGACGTCGAAGCGGCCATGAAGCCCAATGCCCCGTTGGTGTTCGACGCCCCGATCGAGCGTCAGGAGGACGGCGGCGACGTCGGTGTTGTACATGACGGTAGTGAAGGGGAAGGCAACGTCCGGGGGCCGTCCACCAGTAGTTTTTTCGGCGGCCCGAGAGGCGATCTGGAAAATGGGTTCAGCGAGGCGGAGGTGGTCGTCGAAAGGACCTACCGCACCCAGGTGCATACCCACCTGCCGCTGGAGACCCACGGCGTCGTCGTCGACTGGAAACCGGAAGGCATGATGGTTTACGCCTCTACGCAGAATACCAATGCCGTAAGAAATGAGATGGCCGAAATTTTCGGACTGCCGAAGAGCAAGGTCCGCGTCGTCTGCGAATTTATGGGCGGCGGGTTCGGCGCCAAGCACAGCGCCGGCAGCTTCGGCCCGATGGCGGCCAACCTGTCCAAAAAATCCGGCCGGCCGGTTTGGCTGATGCTGGATCGCAAGGAGGAACATCTCGCGGAGGGGAACCGCCCCAACTCCATCCATTACCTGAAGATCGGCGCTAAAAAGG
>CAZWDL010000051.1:344-46505 GCA_964632995.1 uncultured Saprospiraceae bacterium | reverse complement strand
GGTCAACACCGGCAAAGGCTGCCACCTCGACAGCGCCATGGTCAACAGCGCCGTCAAAAAGCTGAAACCGGCCGACGACAGCCTGCTCTTCATTGAGAACGTCGGCAACCTGGTCTGCCCCTCCCTCTTCGACCTGGGCGAAAGCAGCCGCGTGGTCATCATCAGCGTCACCGAGGGCGACGACAAACCCATCAAGTACCCCGATATGTTCCACTCCTCCGACCTGTGCATCATCAACAAGATCGACCTGCTGCCCTACGTGCCCTTCGATGTGGAAAAGTGTAAAGACTACGCCCGCCGCGTCAACCACCACCTCGAATTCATCGAACTGTCGGCCTATACCGGCGAAGGAATGGAACAGTGGATCGAGTGGATCAAAAAACGCAGGCAGATGTAGGGGCTGGCTGTTAGCGCTTGGCCTTCGGCTCCAGGCTGACAGAAAACGGATGAGGTTCCCTCTGAAGTCCTATCCAGCCAACCGCCAAAAGCCAATAGCTGAATCTCGAAAAAAATTAATTCAATAGTCGGCTTTTACCGGTAGCCTGAAAGCTTGCCTTTTCCGGCTTCCGGTTTCCGACTTCCAAATTTTCAGATATGTGCCTCGCCATTCCCGGAAAAATCGTCAACATCAGCGCCCAGCTCGACGACACCTTTCGCCTCGCTAAGGTCAACTTCGGCGGCATCCTCAAAGAGGTCAACCTCGCTATGACCCCGCAGGCCCAGATCGGCGACTACGTCATGGTGCACGTCGGCGTAGCCATCAGCGTCGTCGATGAAGCGGAAGCCCACCGCACCATCCACTACCTGCAACAAATGGGGGAACTGGAGGAACTGGAGGAGTGAGAAGGGGGAAAGCGGAAGTCGGAAGTCGGAAAGCGGAAATGGGGTGGCCAGGAGGTTCCCGACTTCCGCTTTCCCCCTTCCGCATTCCGCTTTCCGACTTCCAAAACATTTTCAATTTTCCTATCAATCTCTTCTTTATTTTTTCCCATTCTTTTCTTAGCTTTACCTGAAGGCCCCGGTGATTATCACCTGAGCCACAGTGAGAAAACCCCAATCCTTAGCGCTTAACTACCCATCACACTACCACCCTTTACCCGCAGATACCTGAGACGACCTTCAAACCTATACGCATAGAACCCCGCTACGGGACCGTTATAAAAATTAGCGTCTATCTGTAAGATAGATGACTTTTGCTAATCTAAACACAACACAGATACTATGAGAATGCATATTCGCTTTTTCTTACCCGTCATTTTGTTTTTGCCGGCTTTCTTTCAAGGTGCTCTTTTGGCTCAAACGACGCAGGCTGTGCTTGTATAAGCCGGCTAAAATTGGTGTCGTATTTTTCCATTGTTTTTAATTATAATTGAAATACCATGAATTCCTCCCAAAAATATTTTGTATTGTTTTTCTTTCTGCTATTTATTTCTAGCGCCTTTCCTAGCATCAATCCAATTTTCGCTCAAAGGAACTACGTCGATGGACAATTGGCAGGAACCTCCTTTGAAGGAGATGAAGACCTTAACATCTTATCTACTGGTGGAACAGGTGGAGTCATTGAAAATATGAGTGATGCTAAAACAGGGTCCTTTTTTTATGAACTCCAATGTGGCACTGGCAGCGATGCATGTACGCCGAGCATAATATTCAGTAAGGAAGCCATCAAAAAATACATTTCTGGTCAGACGCTTATGTACCCCATACGGTTTACTTTCAACTGGCGAGCCGAAGATGCATCTCTAGATCCTTATGATATTGGAGATACACTAGGTATAAGGGCATATTTCTATAATAATGCCGGAGTTTTGGGTAACACTACCTTTCAAAACTTCATCACTCAAAATGAATTGAACGCAAGTACAGGTTACGCAGAAAAAATTACGACTCTTGAATCCATTAATATTATGGGTTTAAATAATAATCAAATTGATTCTATAGCCTTTGAGATATTTTTCATTGGGGGAGAATCCGGAGGAAATGAAGTGGGTGAAGAAGACATATTTATTGACGATATTTCATATAGTATACTGGATTCTGAAAATTCAAATATTCAGTCGTGTATTCAAAGTCTGACAAGGGATGACATAAATCAAGACCCTATGGTTTCTTTCGGGTCCAGCGCCTTTCCTACAGTTCCAATTGGTGGTAACTGGAGCATCTGTTATAAATGGGATTTCGGTGATGGTACAACTTCATCTGATGTTTTTGAGACCAATAACTCAATAGCTGCTCCAACGCATACCTATACTACAAACGGAGAGTACAAGGCCTGTTTAACTGTATCCGTTAAGAACGAGACTGATAATAAAGCTCAATGCGATTTACCCACAATCGGAGGCTACACTAATTACGATAGTGCCTGCATAATTGTATCAATCGAAAACGCCCCCCTCCCCGTCGAGCTCACCCGTTTCACTGCCACCCCGCAGTCCGGCGACGTCCGTCTCGACTGGTCTACGGCCACGGAGACCAACAATGATTTCTTCCAGGTGGAGCACAGCCGCGACGGCGCCTCCTTCACCGCGCTGGCCCAGGCGCCCGGCAACGGCGACAGCCAGGCGCCGATCAGCTACGACTACCTGCACGAGAACGCCCCGGCCGGGATCAACTACTACCGCCTCAAGCAGGTCGACTATGACGGCGCCTTCGAATACTCCGATGTCGTCACCGCGCAGGTGGCCGGCAGCGGCGAGCTGCGGGTATTCCCCAATCCCGCCCGCGACGAGCTGCGCCTGACGAGCGGCCTTAAAGAACAGCTGGGCTACACCCTCTTCGACGCTACCGGCCGGCTGGTTCGCCAGGGCAGCGTAGCGCCTCAGGGCGATCGCATCGACCTCTCCGGCCTGCCCGGCGGGGTGTACTTCCTGCGCGTGGAGAATGAGCGCGGGGAAGTGCTTGCCAGGGAAAGGGTGCTGCGGATGGGGTGATTGCGCATCTCAGCGTACCGGAGCTAACAATGAAGAAATAATTCGTGGTGTTGACCTATAAATAGGTTTCCGTCTTCGACGGAAAATATTTTACACCACAGAGGCACGGAGTTCACAGAGGTAGAGCACTCGCGGAGCGCTCTGCGAACTCCGTGCCTCTGTGGTCATTTAAACCCTCCGCCAAAGGTGGAGTCAGGCGCCATTCCATCCCGAAACCACGCTCCATATTTAAGAAGAAGCCGCGTAGCGGCGACATAATCAATCTCGATAGCGTCGCCGGTAAAGAATTCATAAAAGCTTGCTGTGTGCTTTGCGACCTTTGCGCCTTTGCGTGGAATTCAAAAGTGCCTTTTCGCGCAAGCGAAAAGCTATTCGCCTACGCACCAATCTATCAGCCGCGCTGACGAGAGTCTGCACGCTAAGTGCGCTAAGTGCGCTAAGGAAAACGCACAGCGTTTTCTCCTTGCGGCCTATTAATTTTCTATCCGCGGCACTAACGAGCGCTCTACCTCTGCGAACTCCGTGCCTCTGTTCCTCTGTGCCTCTGTTCCTCTGTTCTTCTGTTCCTCTGTTCCTCCGTGCCTCTGTTCCTCTGTGCCTCTGTTCCTCTGTTCTTCTGTTCCTCTGTTCCTCCGTGCCTCTGTTCCTCTGTTCTGCGGTTCCCCCGCCCCTCCCCTTCGTCGGTACACGGCTGCCTCAATCGCTTTCCGCCTTCCGCCTTCCGCCTTCCGCTTTCCGACTTCCCACAACCTCCTTCGTCCGTACGGGGTTTCCTACGGTCGCTCCCTCTTCTTCCGGCACTGAAATGTTAAAAAACCCGCTCCCTGTAGCATCATTGTTATAAATTTCTTATATTGCCTTTGAGCATATAAACAAACAAAGAAGGTTAGCGAACACTTACCTGGTAGTATCCTGCCTTCCCATGTACCCATAGCGATAACGTGTTAAATCCGCCGGCCTCGCCGGTGGCATTGATGTGCTCTGCCCGGAGGGGGCGGAGTGACGCTTCCGTGAGCCCCCCCTCCCGGAGCCCGTCAAAACGCAGGAGCAATTATTTAACCGTTAATAAATATTGTACCCATGAAGTTTGTAATCCCATTGACGCTAATCCTTATATTCCTGTGCGCCGCCGGCGCCCTGCCTGCGCAAGCGCCCCCGATAGAATGGGGCGACATTCCCAAGTCTGACCTGCAGATGACCGTCTACGAAGCCGATTCTTCGGCCGATGCGGTCGTGCTGGGCGATTACGGGGAAGTGAAATTCGATTTTACCATCGGCGACGGCGGCTACTGCTTTGAGCGGCACCGGCGCATCAAGATCCTGAAGCGCTCCGCTTTTGATCGCGCCGACATTGCGCTGCCCTTCTACAGCTACCAGCGGAAAGAGAAGATCGACAAGCTGAAAGTGCAGATCTTTTCGCCCGACGGCAAGAAGGAAACCTTGCGCAAGCGCGACATCTTCGAAGAGGAGGTCAACGAGTACTGGAGTCAGCTGAAGTTTACCCTGCCCAAGGTGCAGGAAGGCTCGGTGATCGAGTACACGTACACCCTGAATTCGGAAGGGTTCTTCGAGCTGCCCGAGTGGTACTTTCAGGAAGACATTCCGGTGCGCTGGAGCGAATACCGCGTTCACATTCCCGAGTGGTTTCACTACGTGACCCTCAGCCAGGGAAGCCGGCCCGATATTTCGGAGGCCAACACCACCAATGAACGCATCTTCGTCATCAGCAACGGCCGGAGCGGCGCCACCGAAGGCAAGGTGACTCACCACCGCTTCGCCATGAAGGACGTTCCCGCTATGAAGGAAGAACCCTACGTGACAACGATGGACGACTACCTCGCCCGCCTCCGCTTTCAGCTGAGCGGCGTACAGTTCGACACCTACGACCCGGTGCTGACCAGCTGGGAAGAGGTCGCCAAAGAACTGATGAGCCACGGCAGCTTCGGCGAGCAGATCACCAAAACCCGCCACCACAAGGATATCCTGAAAGCGGTGGAGCCAATAATGGCCGACGCCGAAACACCCAGGGAAAAGCTGCAGGCCGCCTACCGCTTCCTCGCCAGGGAAATGGAGTGGGACGGCAACACCAGCATGTACGTCAAGGACGACCTGGAGACCTGCTTCGAACAGCGCAAGGGCAACAGCGGGGAGCTCAACCTCATGCTGATCGCCATCCTGCAGGCCCACGGCGTGGACGCCAAACCCATGCTGGTCAGCACCCGCAGCAACGGCAAAACGGTGCAGTTGTACCCCATCCTCGACCAGTTTAACCACGTCGTCGCCATGGTGCCCCGGGACGGCGAATACATCCCCGCCGATATGGGTTCCAGGCTGCGGCCCGCCGGCCTGCTCCGCGTCAGCTCCCTCAACCAGATGGGCTGGATCGTGGACCCCGACAAGCCGGAATGGATCAATATCGACGCCCCCGAAAGCAAATCGGTCGTGATGGCCGACCTCCAACTCGATGCCTCGGGCGCCCTCAGCGGCTCCCTGAAGCAGTACCACGCCGGATACAGCGCAGTAAGCGCCCGCCAGGCCTTTAAGGAACACCCCGACGGCAAACACCTGCAGGAAAACCTGCGGGAATTCAACCCCGAGGCCGTCGTCGACTCTTTCCGGACGCAACACCTGGACGACATCGAGGAGACGCTGATCAACGACGTCTTCTGCCACCTCCCCGGCAGCGCCCAGGCAGCCGGCGACTTCCTCTACTTCAATCCGGTCATCCTGCCCTCCCTGACGGAGAATCCCTTCAAGGTGGAAAAACGACTCTTTCCCGTCGATATCTCCTACCCTTTTAACGAGCAGTACATCCTGAAGCTCCAGCTTCCGGAAGGCTACGTCCTGGAGGAAATTCCCGAACCCATACAGGTCTCCCTCGAGGGCGCCGGCGCTAAGTTTGACTACTTCGTCAAACAGGCCGGCGACTCGGAACTGCAGGTGGTCAGCCGCTTCACCCTGCGACAGACGCACTTCGAGCCGGAGGAGTACAAGGGCATCCGGGAGATCTTCGCCCGCTTTGTAGAAAAGCAACGCGAGCAGATCGTCCTGCGGAAGAAAACCTGATAGGTGTCCGGGGAGGCTGGAATGGCCGTCAAAGTGGGGTTTGGCTACCCGGGGAATTCCCGGGCCAACCCACCCCTCTGCGACTGAGCCCTCACAAAAGGGCTGCAGCACTCAGGCTAAAGCTTCGTAGCGCGAGGAGCGTCGCCAACCCCCACTGTTCAATCTTTGAAAACGCACCAAAATTATAACAACCATGAACCAATCCTTCTTTTACTTAATTCTGCTCTTTTTATTCCCCGTCCTTGCCTCCGCTCAGCAGTACGCTATCAGCGAGCTGCCGGTGGAGCTGCTCGCAGGGGCCGACGCCGTCATCCGCGAGGAAGTCAAGCAATTCGAAGTAAAAAACGAAAAGGAAGGCAAGCTCTACTATCGCCGGGCCGTAACGCTGCTCAACGAAGACAGCGACGCCGACGAGCTGGCGATCTACTACGACGACGACACCAAGGTGTCGCGGCTGCGCGCCTGGATCTACGATGCCCAGGGTAAGGAGATCCGCAAGCTGGATAAGGACGAGATCCGCGATGTCGTCGCGGTGGACGGCTTCTCCGTGTACCAGGACAAGCGCGTCAAGTACCTGGAGGCCAGGCAGTCCAGCTATCCCTATACCGTCGTCGTCGAATACGAACAAACGCTGTCCGGCCTTTCCTTCGCGGTTTTTCCCGACTGGTACGTACCGGCCTACAACCTGGCCGTTCAGTCGGCGAGCTTCAGCATCCGGCTGCCTACGGAATTCGGCTTCCGCCATCAAACGGTGAACCTCGACCTGGAACCGGAGGTCGTCGAAGAGGGCAGAGACAAGGTGTACACCTGGCACATCGAGGAGCTGCCGCCCGTGAAGTCGGAACCCTACGGCCCCAATCCGGGCTTCGTTCTGCCCCGCATCATCACCTCCCCCGATCAGTTCCGCATCGACGACTATCGCGGAAGCATGCGTTCCTGGCAGGCCTTCGGGCAATTTATGAACGAGCTGTACGCCGGCCGCGACCTGCTGCCGGAAGCGCTGGAAGCTGAAGTGCAAGAGCTGGTGGCCGGCGCTTCCAGCCCCGGAGAAAAGATCGATATCCTGTACGATTACCTGCAGCGCCATATGCGCTACGTCAGCATACAGCTGGGCATCGGAGGCTGGCAGCCCTTTGAGGCCGCCTATGTCGGAGAGAAAAAGTACGGCGATTGCAAAGCGCTGACCAATTTTATGAAAGCCATGCTACAAAGCGCCGGCATCGAAGCCTACCCTGCATTGATCAAGGCGGGCGAGCTATCCTACGAGATCACGGAAGATTTCACCTCGCCGCGCTTCAACCACGTCATCCTCTACGTGCCCGGGGAAGACACCTGGCTGGAATGCACCAGCAACAGCTACCCGGCCGGTTACGTCGGCTCCGGCAATTCGGATCGCAACGTCATGCTGGTAACGCCCGAAGGCGGGCAGCTCAAACGTACGCCTATACTAGAGCTGGAGGACAATGTGGAGACCTTCTCCGTCACGATCGACCTGCGAGCCGAAGGCAGCGCGACGGTAAGCGTCGAGCAGCACTCTACCGGCGCCGACCACGAGTTTTACCGGCACATGGCCAAGCACTATCCGGCGGAAGAACAGCACAAGTGGCTGCAGCGAAACAGCGACCTGCCGGCCTTCACCCTGGAAGCCATGCAGATAGAGGCAGCCGATGAGCGCCCGGCGTCCCTGCTCTCGTACCGCGCCGGGGTGCCCCGCTACGCCTCTCAGGCCGGCAAGCGCCTCTTCGTTCCGATCAACGGGGTGCATCCCTTTCAGGCCGTGCCGCCGGAAGTGGCGCAACGCCGCCTCCCCGTCGTACGGGGCCGGAGCTACCTGGAAATCGACACCATACAGTTGAACCTCCCGGAAGGCTACCAGCTGGAGAGCCTGCCCGAGATGCCCATACAGGTGGAAAGCGAATTCGGACGCTACGAGCTGCAGGTGGAGCAGGCAGCCGATCACCTGCGCTTCTACCGGCGCCTGGAAGTACGCGCCGGCCACTGGCCCGCCGAACGCTACGCCGATTTCCGGAACTTCTACCGCGAAGTGGCCCGCGCCGAGAGCCAGCAGCTGGTGCTGGTGGAGAAGAAAACCTAACCCGGCTGAGGCGGTGGGTGAGTTCGAAGACCGGCCGGCGAGGCAGAGGTCGTCCGTTTGTCGTATTTTGGAAGACCTCGGCAAGCCCCCCATATTTGTAGCACAGACAGGTTCAAGCACGACATTCACGACCTCGGCACGGATCAAAAACCAATATTTTCATGGAACCCGGCAAGGGGCACTTGTTATCTTTTGAAAGACCTCGGAGAGGTCGCATATACAAATGACAGCCCTGAACAGACGACCTCGCCGAGGTCGCCTCTATAACGACCCCGTCAATGCCTTGGCAATCCAATGCTCCAAATAGGTGCTTCCCGTTTTTGCCACCGGCAGTCCTTCGGGGCCGATTTCTTCAAAACGCCGTAGCTTGCCGGGAAGGCCGGCGCCCCTTTACTCACTCAATCCTTATCTTTTTCCCTATCTTTACCCTGCGGACCGATTCCCTCCGCATCCATCACAAAAACCCTGAAAATGGCGGCTTCGCAATTCTACCACCGCATTCTGAAAGCAAAGCGGGAAGGCCGGAAGCAGTTTGTCGTGCTCATCGATCCGGATAAAATCGAGGGGGACCAGCTGGAGCGTATTCTCGAGCTGGCCGGGCGGGCCGCGGTCGATTACTTTTTCGTCGGCGGCAGCCTGATCGTCAATGACGGACTGGATGCCTGCCTGCGCACCATCCGGGAGCACAGCGACATACCGACGCTGCTCTTCCCCGGCAGCACCTTCCAGATCAACGACCGGGCCGACGGCATTCTCTACCTCTCGCTCATCTCCGGCCGCAATGCCGAGTTGCTCATCGGTCAGCAGGTGATAGCGGCGCCTTATCTCAAGGCTTCTCCCCTGGAAGTCATTTCCACCGGCTATGTGCTCATCGATGGCGGGGTACCCACCACCGTTTCCTATATGAGCAACAGCCAGCCCGTCCCTGCCAACAAGGAGGACATCGCCGTATGTACCGCCATGGCCGGTGAAATGCTAGGCCTGAAAATGATCTACCTCGATGCCGGCAGCGGCGCCCGGACGCCCGTCAGCAGCGCTATGATCAAAGCGGTGCGCCGCAACATAGAGGCGCCCCTCATCGTGGGCGGCGGCATCCGCAGCCCCGAACGCGCCCTGGCCAGCGTACACGCCGGGGCCGACCTCCTCGTCGTGGGCAACGCCGTAGAAAAGGCCCCTTCTCTCCTGCTCGAACTGGCCGATGCCGTGCATTCCTATCGGCCTCTGGCGCCGAGTAACGGACGAGGAGAGGGGGAGTGAACGCGTGGGGGTTGGCGAGGCCTGCGGCCCGCCGGCCTATGGGGAGAGCCGCCTGCCGGCGGATCTTGTGGGGACTCGGCTATCGCCTCGTTGAGGGGTGGGCTAGCCAAAGAACTTCCTGGGCCAGCCCACCCCTCAACGAGGGAGCGAAGCGACCGAGTCCCCACAACCCTGAAGCAGCAGCTTCAGGGTCCCCTCTGGCAGGCGCGCGAAGCGCCGCCAACCCCCACATGCTTACGCACCGGCATAGCCCCGTGTTGAACTAAAAAGCGGGAATTGAAGTTGTTTAAGCCATAGTAACAAAACAGGATATCTTGGAAAAAGGAGTAGTCATAAAATCGACGGGAAGCTGGTATACCGTGCGGCTGGAAGACGGGCGCAGCCTGCCTGCGCGCATCCGGGGCAAGTTCCGCCTGGACGGGATGAAGCTGACCAATCCGGTAGCCGTGGGGGATGAGGTAAAGCTGAGTATAGAAGACGAAGACGGAGAAGACGTGGGGCTGATCAAGGAAATTCTGCCGCGGCGCAACTACGTAGTCCGGCAATCGCCGCGGCGCAAGCACGACCTGCACCTGTTGGCCAGCAATATCGACCAGGCGATGGTCATCATGACCATTATCCATCCCCATCTGAAACAAGGATTTATCGATCGCTTTCTGTTGATGATCGAGCCCTATAATATTCCGGCGGTCATCGTTTTTAACAAAGCCGACCTGTACGGCGAGGAAGAGCTCGGCATCTACGAATACCTTCGCGAAATTTACGAGGCGATCGGCTATGAGGTGCTGCTCGTATCGGCGCTGGAAAAAACCGGCCTGCAGGGCCTGCTGGCCTCGTTGAAAGACAAAACCACGCTGATGACCGGCCAGTCGGGCGTGGGTAAATCTTCTGTGCTCAACAGCGTTCAGCCTACCCTGGAGCTGCGCACCCAGGAGTTATCCGATTACTCCGGCAAAGGGCAGCACACCACCACCTTCGCCGAAATGCACGAACTAGAGTCCGGCGGCTACATCATCGATACGCCGGGCATCAAAACCCTGGCTTTCAACAACCTGGAGCCTATCGATGTGGCTCACAATTTCCGGGAGTTCTTCGCTCTCTCCGAAGACTGCCGCTTCGGCGGCAACTGCCTGCACCGCAACGAACCGGGCTGCGCCGTCAAGGAAGCCCTGGACGCCGGTGAGGTCAGCGAGCTGCGCTATATCAACTACCTGACTATCCTGGAAGAAATAGAGGAACAGAACTACTGGGAGCGGCATTCGCAATTCTAATGCTCCTGACCGGGTTGGCGGCCCTCCTCGAGCTTACGAGGCTTTAGCGTGTGTTGATTACCCATAAGTCCGGTTTTGGCTACTTCTACGGTTCATCTGTTCGTCAGTTTTACTGTTCTGCGGTTCTGAATGTCTACAAAAAGGTGAAAAACTGTTTCAAACAGGCCGGAACCGCAGAACAGAGGAAGTTTGTACCGACTAAAGTTGTGGGTAATCGATACGCTTTAGCGTAGTTGCTGCGGGCGCCGGAAGCTGCTGCTTCAGGCTTGTGGGGACTCGGCTATCGCCTCGTTGAGGGAATCCCTCCCTTTTCAATAAAAGTAAGTCTTCAGATACCCCCACCAGGAATGGCGGATCATGATGAGATAAACCAAAGCGCCGATGGCGGCAAAAATCAAAATGACCTTGCCGTTGCGCTTGTCGCGTTCGTAGCGCTCCCGGCGGCTTTTATAATTGCGTCTCCGGCTTTGATAGGCCATACTGCGTTTTTTGTTTTGATGTGAGTTCGAGATCTGTCCTTTGAAAGGCGCCTGGCTTTTGGTTGATCCGGCCAAAAGCCGTTCTTCCCACTTCCCACTTCCGACTTCCCATTTCCCCCTTCCAATCATTCCGGTTCAAAGCCGAGCACGATGTTGAAATCGGCCAGGTCGCTGAAGCCGAGGTTCCGGCCGACCTTATCGAAGCCTATACCGTAGTCGAAACCGAGTACGCCGAACATGGGCAGGAATACGCGGAGGCCGAGGCCTGCGGAGCGCTTCAGATCGAAGGGATTGAAGTCGCGCAGTGACCTCCAGGCGTTCCCCCCTTGTGCGAAGGCCAGGACGTAGATGGTGGAGCTCGGATTGAGCGAGATGGGGTAGCGTAGTTCTACGGTAAACTTATCGAATACCGGGGTGGCGATGGTTTGCCCGGTAGTGGGGTCCAGGTTGGCCGGCAGGTCATTGACTTCGTAGCCGCGCAGCGAGATGATATCCACGCCGGCGAAGCCGAACTGTTGGTTGTTGATACCGTCGCCGCCGAGCTGGAATCGCTCGAAAGGCACCACGCCGATATTGTCGTTGTAGGCGCCCAGCACGCCGATTTTAGCCTGGGCTTTGAGGATGAGGTTGCCGGCGATGGGTGTGTACCACTCGGCATCGAAGCGCCATTTGTGGTATTCCAGGTAGCGGAATTTTTCCTGAGCCGGCAGCTCGGTATAGTCTCTGTCCTTATTAAACAGCAGGGAATAAGGCAGGGTAAACTGCACGGACAGCGACACGCGGGATCCTTCTTTAGGGAACAGCGGATCACTGATGGTAGAGCGGGCCAGCGTCTGTTTGATGGAAAAGTTATTGTAGTTGCCGTCCGTTATGATTTGCCCGTCATCGGTGCGGAACAAGCCTCGTTGCCAGTTATTGAGCGACAGGGTTTGGACATTGAGCGCTGTGCTGGAGACAAAGTTGTCATCGGGCCATTTCAGGCGCGTACCGAGGCTAACCGAGCCCTGAATGATATTGAAGCGCTGATAGGAGGCCGTATTCCGGCGTCCGAAAGCGAAGCGGTTGTAGAATCCGGCTACGGTAAAGGAGTTGGGTTTTTTACCGCCGAGCCAAGGTTCCGTAAAAGAGAGGTTATACGACTGATAAAAGTCGCCGTTGGTCTGAGCGCGTACGGACAAGCGCTGCCCATCGCCCATCGGCAGGGGGCGCCAGGCTTTCTTATTGGTAATATTCCGGAGGCTGAAGTTGTTGAAAGAAACCCCCAGCGTGCCGATTACGCGGCGCTGGCCGCCCCAGCCGGCAGAGAGTTCCAGCTGATCGGAAGGGCGTTCTTCCACGGTGTATTCGATGTCGACCGTGCCCCGCTCCGGGTTGACCGGCGTATTGATGCCTAGTGTTTCCGGGTTGAAGTATCCGAGGTTGATAATCTCCCGCTGGGAGCGGATGATCTGAGAGCGGCTGAATTTTTCGCCCGGGATGGTACGCAGCTCGCGGCGAACCACGTGCTCATGCGTACGGTCGTTGCCTTTGATGATCACTTTGTCGATAGTCGCCTGCGGACCTTCGAAGATGCGTATCTCCAGATCGATGGAATCCTCGGCAATGGCCACCTCGATGGGGTCCACCTGAAAAAACAGGTAGCCGTTATCCATGTACAGGGTGCTCACATCCCGGCCGTCCTGTGAAAAGCGGAGGCGGGTTTCCAATAATTCCTGGTTGTACACATCGCCCTTCTCGATGCCGAGCACGCTGGCCAGTGTCTCTTCATCGTAGATCGAATTGCCTTTCCATTCTATATCGCGGAAGTAGTAGCGTTCCCCTTCATTGAGATTGATATGGACGCGCAGGTCGCCGTCTTCCTCTCGCCAGATGCTGTCGCCAAGTATACGGGCATCGCGAAATCCTATGTTGTTGTAGAAGGTGATGATCTTTTCCTTATCCGCTTCGTATTCCCGCTTGATGAACTTGGAGGAAGCAAAAAGCCGTCGTTTGGGCCGCGTTTCTTTCATCTCCTTACGCAGCTTCTTATCCTTAATATTATCGTTACCGGAGAAGGTGATATCCTGTATTTTGACCCGGCTGCCGCGGTCGACATCGAAAACCAGGCGGACGGAGTTGACGCGGCTGGTATCCGGATATTCCTTTACATCGACGTCTACGTCCAGGTAGCCTTTATCAATGAAGAACTGCTCGATAGATTCGGCGGCATTGACTTTGACGTTTTCCGTTACAATGCCTCCTTTGAGCAGGAACTTATCCACTTCCTCGTTGAGATCGTCGTGTTTGCCTTTTTTCACTCCCTCGTAGGAATAGCGCGAAAGACGGGGGCGTTCCTGGACGCGAATTTCCAGGAAGACGACATCGCCAATCGTTTTGTCGAGCAGGATTTGTACATCGGTAAACAGGCGCAATTTCCACAAGGCTTTAATCGCCTTGGCGATTTCGGGTCCGGGGATGCGTATTTTGTCACCGGTTTTAAGCCCGGAAATACCGATAACCGCGTTATCATCACTAAAATTAGCTCCCGTCACTTTTATTTCGCCGATTTCGTAATCGGTCGGTTCCTCGTAGGTCATCACGGGTACCGTATCGGCGACGGTGGGGGCTTGCGCCATCGCGCCTTGCAATCCGGTCAGGCTGAGAAGGAGTGAGAGGAGTAGTATTTTTATAATTCCTACAATCGGGTATTTCTGATTCATCATCATTTCTATGCTAGATACCTCTTTATGGCCATTCAATGCTTTAGTTACTCCTTTTCGATGCGTCCGGGGCCATGTCGTAAGTGTCGAAAACAAGTCCTCAAGGAGAACGGTTCAACAGGGAATCTGTTGCCGGCAATATTTTCTTTTAACAGCGTTAAATCTCTGATTCGTCGCAGGTTATACGAAACCAGGTACGTTCAGGCTATCAAAAGGAGTTGCAAAACTAGTAAATGGTTGTATATCACTGTACTAATTGTTCACTTATTTTTCCGAAGCGCCGTTCACGGCGCTGGAAATCAATGATGGCCTGGTATAGGTGTTGCTTGCGGAAGTCGGGCCAGAATAAGGGAGAGAAATAG
This sequence comes from uncultured Saprospiraceae bacterium, assembly GCA_964632995.1. Taxonomy (GTDB): domain Bacteria; phylum Bacteroidota; class Bacteroidia; order Chitinophagales; family Saprospiraceae; genus CAZWDL01. The sequence continues at coordinate 32,346 of CAZWDL010000051.1, read as the reverse complement.
AGTTCGGTATAGGCGATTTGCCAGAGCAGGAAATTGCTTAGCCGCGACTCTCCGCTGGTGCGGATGAGCAGTTCCGGATCGGGAACTTCTTCGGTGCTCAGCGCGTTGCTGAATGCCCGCTCATCGATTTCCTCCACTTCTCTCTCCCCAGCTTTCACTTGCCGGGCGAGCCGCCGGGCTGCCTGTACGATCTCCCATCTGGCGCTGTAATTCAGCGCCAGGACGAGCGTCATGCGGGAGTTGTTCTTTGTTTTTTCTATTCCCGCCAGTAAGGCCTTATGGGTTTTGGCGGGCAATTTGTCGATTTGCCCGATGGCCTGCAGGCGGATGTTGTTCTCCATCAGCGTATGGATTTCCTTATGGAGCGTTTCCACCAGCAAGGTCATCAGCGCGCTGATTTCCAGTTTGGGCCGGTTCCAGTTTTCAGTGGAAAAAGCGTAGAGCGTCAAATAGTCTATCCCCAGTTCAGCGGCGGCTTCCGTTGTTTCCCGGACAGACTTCACGCCGTTGCGGTGACCAAAAACGCGCGGTTTTCCGTGCTCCTTAGCCCAGCGACCGTTGCCATCCATGATAACGGCAATATGCCGGGGTAATTTTTCCAGGTCGATCTGCGATTTCAAATCCATGTTTCGCGCTTCAACTTAAAGGTAGAGATAGTCTTTAGTGTCCATAACACCAGCTTATTTACTCAAAATACCTACAAAATTACGAAAATAACTGCAATTCACCATAGGGATGGTTCAGGGTGGTTTGAGTTGGTTCGTGGCCCAGACTCTGCCCGGCCAAGCTCCGCTAAGCCCACTTCCTCTGTTCTTCTGTTCCTCTGTTCCCCTGTTCCTCCCTCTCCTTCCCCGGGACGGGTAAACCCCATGGAATTCGCAAAGCGACTATTCCACGGGGTAAATGTTCCGCGGTTTCACAGCTTCACGGTCTCTCCCAGTTCCGGTATTTCCACGTGTTGGAATCCATTTTCGTTGAGCAGTTCCCGAAAGGCCTCCTGCCGGTCGAGGGCGCCGTGGACGAGGAAGAGGCGGCGCAGGCCTTGCTGTTGGTTGTGGACGAAATCCAGCAGCTCGTTGCGGTCGGCGTGGGCTGAGAAGGACTCCATCACTTCGATTTCTGCGTGAACCGGTTTGAGTTCGCCGAACACGCGGATTTCTTCCTTTCCGTCGCGCAACTGACCGCAGGGCGTATAGGGAGCGCAATACCCGACGATGAGGAAAGTATTGCGCCGGTCGTCAATATTGTGGTCGAGGTGATGAACGATACGACCGGCGTTCATCATTCCGGAAGAGCTGATGATGATGGCGGCGTCTTCCATTTCATTGAGATGCTTCGACAGGTCCACGCTGCGCACATAAGTCAGCCTGTTGAATCCGAAGGGATTTTCATCAAGGAGCATGTATTCGTTGAGCTGCTCGTCAAAGCATTCCGGGTGGGCGCCGAAGATCATGGTAGCGTTGACGGCCAGGGGGCTGTCGACGAAGACGGGGATGGAAGGCAGCTGCCCGGCGGTTTCCAGCTGATCCAGCATGTAGACGATTTCCTGGGTGCGGCCTACGCTAAAGGCCGGGATGATAAGTTTTCCTTTTTTTTCAATACAGGTGTGGCGAATAATTTCCAGCAGTTTCTCCCTATCCTGCGGAGCTTTCTGATGATCGCGGTCGCCGTAAGTCGATTCGCAGATGAGGTAATCGAGCTCCGGCATGGGTTTAGGGTCGCGGAGTATCGGCCGGCCTGGCCGGCCGATATCGCCGGTGAAGCCCAGCATGACCGTCTTCCCGTTTTCGCGGATGCGCAGCGTGACGCTGGCGCTGCCCAGGATATGGCCCGCATCGCGAAACAGGACTTCCACCTGCTCGTGAATGCGGTACCAGCGCCCGTAGCCGTAGCCGACGAACAGTTCCATCGCATCCGCTGCATCCTCGCTGGTGTAAAGCGGTTCTATCGGGGGTTCCCGTCGATCTGCCGGTTTGCGCTCCTGCTTGCGGTTAAAGTACTCGGCGTCTTTTTCCTGTATCTTGGCGCTGTCGAGCAACATGATGGAACAGAGGCTGCGGGTTGCGTGCGTGCAGTGGATGTTGCCACGAAAGCCGTCCCTCACCAGTTTGGGAATCCGGCCGCTGTGATCAATATGAGCGTGGGAAAGCACGAGGCAGTCGACCTCGGGGGGATTGAAGAACCAGTTTTCATTGTTGGCTTCCCACGCTTTGGATCCCTGAAAGAGCCCGCAGTCCAGCAGTATTTGATAACCGTTGTCAAGGGTGAGCAGGTGAGCGCTGCCGGTCACTTCACGGGCAGCGCCGCAGAATTGGATTTTCATTTTTTATATACGTTTTGCACTTACCGAAAGGTACGCATTTTTCCGGGCACAAAAAAAGCCGCCTCTGATGAGGCGGCCTGCCAAAATTATGTAAAATTGGATTAGTACGAAGCCATAATGGGCAAGGATTACTGTTGCCGGATTTTCAGCCCCCCGTAGGACAGCCTGGCCTTAATGACGGACTCGGCGCCTTCATCGCCCTGGTGCGCTCTCACTTCATGGCTGCTGCCTTTTTCCATTTCATAGGTGACGGTCATGGCGCGGGGGTAGACGATGCCGGCATAGGTAGCCGAGGCATCCACCCGGTAGCGGGCGTCGCTCTCCACTTCCAGCTTGAAGTCGGTATAATTACCGAGCAGGCTGGCTTCACGGAAGCCGCCGGACAGGCCGGAGCTGGCGCCGCCGTAGTGGAGGTCGAGGTCGAGGCTGTTTTCCACTTTGCCGACATTGAGCTGGGTGTAGCGGGAGCTGACCTCTACGTTGCTTGCGTAGTCGATATTGATATTGTCATACTTGCCGGAATTGTGAAAATCCTGAATCCGGCCAATGCTGTAATCGTCGTATTTGGAGCTGCTCCGCACATCGGCCGCGCGGTCGATGGTCAGCCGGGTATACTTGCTGTTGATGTCAACATCTTCGGCCTGATTGATGATCAGTTTGGCGTAACTGACTTCGGCCGACAGGTCTTCGGCTTTGACGATGGAGCCGTTGCCGTAGGAGAAGTCCACCCGTGAATCATCGCTGACGCCTTCCAGCTTCATGTTGGCGTATTTGACCGCCACGGTTGCTTTGCCCGACAATTCGGCAACGTACACATCTCCGTATTCATGGAATAGCTCCAGGCTGTTGGTAGGCGGCAGGAAAACTTCGTAATTGATGGAATAATCCGCCTTGTTTTCCTCTCCCCAATCCCAGAACCCTTTCTTTTTAGGGGCGATGGTCGTTACGGCTTTGACGAGCGTTGCCGAATTGGAAAAGGCGATATCGATGCGATCGAACTGCTCCTGTGCATCCGACTCACTGGAGGCATTTACGATGATGGTTACCTCTATCTTTACGCGATCGCGATTCCAGGTTTTTACTTCCACCTTTCCGTACTTGTTGCTGATACTCGTGGTGCCGGTAGCGGCAATATCGTATTCCCGCTTAATGGCTTTCGTGTATTCCCGCGTCGTTTCCGCCGGCAGGGAAGTGCTGAGCAGCCCAATGAGGAACAGGGCGAGTCCCAGCTTATATACTAACTTCATCATCCGCTGTATTTGTGTTTTCTTGACTTGTGGCTTCAATGCGTTCCAATACTCTTTCCAGGATCTGTACTTTGGTCTGATAACTTCTGATAAGGTTTTCAACGATCTGTTCTTCCCGCCCTCTGGGGGCCCGCAGCAGTTCTTCTTTGAGTTCCTCCATTTGCTTGTCGAGCTGTTTGAAATCTTCCAGTACATTTTCCCCCTGCTGATAGCTGGCGAGCTGTTGTACTTTGTTATCGATCTGTTGCTCGTAGTACTGGGCCATTTCGACGTAATCCGGTGCGATTTCCTCAATGGCGAGCGCGGCGTCCTTAGCGGCGGTAGCGCTCAGGTAATGCCCGGCGGCGGCTCCGGTGACCAGGAGCAGCAGTACGGCGGCGGCCACGCGAAGGCCGCGCCACAGAGGCAGGCGCTTCGGCTGCTGACGGTGCAGGCCTTTATCGATTTCCGCCCACACCTCCAGGCTGGGAATCTCCCGGTCTAAGGAGTCCCGGTTGTTAAGAACAAATTTTTCTAAATTATCGCGGTGCATGGTTTATTTATATTTAGGCATCAGTTTCTGAGACTGAATGATTTCTCTCATTTTCTTTTTCGCCCGGCTGAACTGCGATTTGGAAGTCGCTTCGGAAATTTCCAGGATCTGGGCGATTTCCTTGTGGTCGTAGCCTTCCAGCAGGTATAGCGAAAACACGATCCGGTATCCATCCGGCAATTGCATCAGCGCTTGATGGACTACTTCCACGCTCAGTTGGCTGTTACTTTGGGAATCGCGATCCATCTTGGCCGGCACTTCTACGTGAGCAAGCTCGAGCTCTTGAAAGTGGAAGCGCTTACGCTTCAGGAAATTGATGCAATTATTGATCACAACGCGCTTGATCCAGGCCCCGATGGAGGACTGATAGCGAAAAGTGTCCAGCTTCGTAAATACGTCGATAAAAGATTTTTGCAACAGGTCTTCCGCGTCGGTTTCGTTCTTGAGCATACGAAGGCAGATGTTGTACATTGCCCTGGAGTAAAGCCGGTAGAGCTCGAACTGCGCCTGGCGGTCGCCCCGCTTACACTTCTCGACGATATCGCGATGTGTGCTTGCGTAATCCAATTTTTCAAATGTTTGTCGGGTGCATCCGGCGGTTGACGCTGGTACTGGATCGTTCCTTGTCAACCGGGGTTTATCAGGTATTCATATGTAGAGACAATCTCCGGGAAACGAGGGTTGCATCTGTATCGAAAAAAGAAGGGCTGAGCCGGAATTTCATCCATCCCGCCTCCTCCCGGCCGGGAGCCTTTCTAATTACTTCCCCGGCCTTCTTTCTTTGAGAGAAATATTCTAACTTGTTATTCAGTCGGCTCCTATCTGGTCAGCCCAAAATCCGGGACGCCCTATAAGACAGAGCAGCACCCCGACATTAAAAAATGACTCAATGCATAAAATATTTATACTAACGATAAGCATCGTTTTTTTCATCCTCCCAGAGCTTAGCGCCCAGGAACCCATGAGCGATGAGCGGATGAAGGCAATCCTGCAAAGGGAAGCCGAAAAGATAGAAGGGGAAGCCGGTTCCTGGATGCTGTACTATCAGGAGCACATCATCCTGGTGCTGACGGACCAGGATAACAACCGCATGCGTATTTTCACCCCCATTATTGAAGAGAAAGAGGTGACGCCGGTAGAAATGCAAAAGATGTTGAAGGCTAATTTCCACACTGCCCTGGATGCCAAGTACGGGATGTACGAAGGTTTTGTGGTCAGTGTATTTACCCATCCACTGGCAGAACTCAGGGAATCCCAGCTGATCGACGCGCTACAACAGGTGGTCAACCTGGCCAGCAGCTTCGGCGGCAGCTACTCCAGCAGCGATCTGATTTTTGAAGACTCAGGAGAAGAGCCTGCTGACAAACGCATCAATCAGAGCCCGCGCAAGCAGAAGCGATCGTAAATAATCCCCCTGCTCATCGCTCCCGCCAACGCTGCATCGTCACCTCGATGATTTGCTGATCTCTTGAAAATTCGAAGCTTGTTTCGTCGTAGTTTGGGCTGCGCCATTTAACACCGGGATTGTTGGAAAAAGCGTAAGGTTCCGCCGGTATCCCCATAAAGTTGGTATCCAGCTTACCGTTGTTGTTGATATCGTGATAGATCGCCAGCGCATAACTACCGAAAGCCAAGTCCGGCATCTCGACCACCAGCCTCTTCCCGGTCCGCTCCAGATGGACCATTTTTGCAGAAATCGCCTTGTCCTTTATCAAAAAATTATCCCGATCGTAAACGGCCAATCGCAAACACCCCTGGCTCGATTCCAGATTGCTGACCCGGACCGACAGTGTACCGCTCCCGGTTTCTCCCTCGGTGGACAATAAGCCCGAAAAGAGCAAAAGAAGAATTTTGACCATTATTTTTTCGTTAACTCATTCATTGTTGCTAAGCAGAAGTATTTTGGTTCACATTGAAACGCCGGAAGCCGGTGAAAATTTTGATCGTTCTCCGGAAACGAATCCATTACCTACCCCCGATTGACTTTATTTTCCGAATCCCTTCACCGAATTGCTTGGCATTTTAAAAATTATCTCCTAACTTTGAAACTCAAAGTACTTCACTATGACCAAACACCGAGAAGGAAAACATCCGCTCGACACGCTGCAGGAAATCCGTTCGCTGATGGAGCGTTCTTCACGATTCATTTCCCTAAGCGGATTATCGGGGGTAACGGCTGGGCTCTTCGCGCTGGCGGGCGCCGGTATTGCCTGCTGGTGCCTGGGCATCCGCCCTTTCGACGGGCAGCGCTTTTACTACGATATCGTCCCGGATAGCGGCAAGGTGCAACACCTGACCTTTTTCATCCTCGATGCGCTATTCGTGCTCTGCGGGGCGCTGGCGGGCGGTATTTATTTTACCACCCGCAAGGCCAGACAAAAAGACCTGCCCATCTGGGATGTCCTCACGCGGCGCCTGTTACTCAACCTGGCGATTCCCCTGCTTACCGGAGCTGTTTTTATTCTGGCTATGCTGTACCACGGACTTGCCGTTTTCGTAGCGCCGGCTACCCTGCTATTCTACGGCCTGGGCCTGGTCAACGCCAGCAAGTATACGCTGAACGACATCCGCTACCTGGGTCTGACTGAAATCGCCTTAGGGTTGTTCGGCGTTTTCATCCCCGGTTACGGTCTGGAATTGTGGATGCTGGGCTTCGGCCTGCTGCATATCGTGTATGGCGCCGCCATGTATTTCAAGTACGAATCGGGAAGGGCTGAAAAATCCGTTGCATGAACCGCTCCAGAAAAGCCATTATCGCGGTCATCGGACTGATCGGATTGTTCGCCCTGTTCTACTACCTGGTGGAGGCGAGCCGCTACCCGGGCAAGGTCAGCGTCGACCCGGTCAGCGATGCGCAGGACTTTACGCTGCAGGCCGAAGCCGGCAGCAGCCAGATTTTCGCCATCGAACTGCAATTCGAAGGAGAGCTCAGCGGCGATGCGGTCATTACGATCGGCCTTCCGGGAAATCCATATTATATACGAAAAACGCTGAAGGCCGGCGAGATCGACACCAAATACGAGGGCGACTGGTACTACGAGCAATGCCCGATACGCTACGAACCAAAGGAGCAGCAAATGGAGGGATACCTGGACATCCGGTACCGCTTTATCCGAAACTGATGAAAAAGATTATCAACAAATTGCAAAAAGTCTTCGACCACCGGGTGCGGCTGGGCATCATGTCCGTCCTGTTGGTCAACGACTGGGTGGATTTCGGCACGCTCAAGGAAATGCTCGAAGTGACCGACGGCGCCCTGGCCAGCCATATCAAAACCCTGGAGGAAGCCGGCTACCTGGAGGTGCGTAAGCAATTTATCGGCCGCAAACCCAACACGAGCTACCGGGCTACGGAAGAGGGGAAACAGGCGTTTAATGAGCACCTGGATGGGCTGGAGCGCTTGATTAGGATGAGGGGGGAGTAGGAAGGGGAAGGCAGGAAAAGGACGAAATCCTTTGAGGAGGTTCAGTCCAATAATAAAACAGTGGACCCTTACGGGCTTATTTTTTTACCCATTAACTTTGAAATACAAAGTACTTCATTATGGCAAAACAAATTGCAGGCACGTTTCTCGTTCTTTTCGGAGCGTTGTGGTACAGTTTTTTGTTCTGGGAGAGCGATATGGGAATAAACACCTTGTTGTTTACTCTTTTTGTCGTTTGCATCCTATTTATAGGCCAGCCGGATTTGCGCTTCTCTCCTACCCCGAGGCTGATGGTGGGAGCTACCTTGCTGGCTGCATTTTCGGTGACTTGGCAGGGCACTTTTTTAGCCAGGTTTATTTACTGGCTTTCCTTTATCCTTTTGATCGGATACGCGCAGCGGCGGGAGTTACGTTTTCTGTTGTTCGCCTTTTTATTAGGGGGCAGTAGTATTTTCACGGCACCGCTGGGCGCCTTTAAGCAGTGGAGCCGGCGAAGCAGTTGGGGCCAGTGGTGGCCGGCCGTTCGGCATTGGGTGCTGCTGGCCTTCTTCTACCGCAACCTGAATTTCTTTCCGGATAATCATTTGCTAAAGCAGCTGGCTTATATCTGGATAGCACAGAATGCCGTACTGGCCCTTTCGGTAGGCATCCGCAACTGGCATTACCTGGTTCAGTACGGACTGACACACCGGCGCATCGGCGTCCTGGTTTTCCTCGCGCTCGTGTTGTACGGCCTGTGGACGGTGTACGGTAAAATCGCGCAGCGTCGCAGCATGTTTTTCCTTTTGCAGAAGAATGCCTGGTCGCTTTTCGTGTGTCTGTTGCTCCTGGCCACCGTCAACTGGGACCTGGTCATCACGCGTTACAACCTCTGGCGACCGGCCGGGGAGGGCATCGATACCATCTACCTGCTCCGGGATTTGTCCCATCAGAATCTTTATATCCTTACGGAAAATCGCGAACGGCTCGAACGCTACGCCATGGACCAAAAGGTAGAAACGGATTACTGGCTGGGGGAAAAGCGAAGAGCGCTCCGGAAACGCCTGGCGAAGCGGGACTGGCGGGGGTGGAATGTGGTGGATGGCAGGGGGCAGTAGGCAGTCGGCAGTTGGCAGTGCTGCGCTGGCAAATGCGCCTTTAGGGGTAACAGGTGGGGTTAGATTGGTTTCCGGAGAGATAGGAAGCGGACGAAGAAGGCAGGTGCTTCTGAAAGGAAGATGAGATTCGGACGCCGCCGAAATCATTTTGCCCCCCTTAGGCGTTCATACTGACGTTGAAAGGGTTTCACATTTCAACCAATTTGAATCGAGTATTGAAGCAGGGAAAACTCATTAACCAAAATGATGAACGGAACCGAGAATATAACCCTCATGGTAATTGAAAAAAAGACCTCGAAAGCTTCTCCGCCGGGCGACTGGCGAGCGCTCAACCGCTGGCTGTTGGGCTTCACCATCTGGGGCGTGTTGTTGCTGGTAGGGCGCAATCTGTGGCTGGGGCTCAACGGCTACGCTCATCCCGTTTCGGTCAGTAACGGGCTGCCCTTTGCGCTGACTTACGCCTTTCTGCCCTGGAACCTCTTACTGGGGTGGATATCCTATGCTATCATCCAGGTATTAGACCGGCGGGGAGCGCCGCGTGTTTTTCAGTGGACCTACTTACCGCTTTGGGTTTTGTGGCTGCTCTTCCTGCCCAATGCGCCGTATTTGCTGACGGATTTCATCCATCTGCGCCCGCGTCCGGGCGTGCCGTTGTGGTTCGACGCCGGCCTGTTGACGACCTTTGCGGCGCTGGGCTGGGCCTTCGGCATCCTTTCTGTCTACCGGGCCGTGCAACTGTTCCGCTCTTTTCTTTCCAAAAACAAAGCGCGTCTTTTTGCGGCAAGTATACTTTTTCTCAGCAGCATCGGCGTTTTCCTGGGTCGCGAGCTGAGATGGAACTCCTGGGACGCCCTGCTGCGGCCGCAGCAGGTGCTGGAATCCGGCCTGCTGTTGTTCATCAATCCCATGCAGTACGCGGAGGCCTGGCTGATGTGCGTGGTGTTGTTCGGGATGCTGCTGTTCAGTTACGGCGGGTTGGAGAGCCTGCTGGGTTTGAAGAAACGAGGTAACGCATAAATTGAGGACTCACCGTTTTTCTGAGAATACCGTGTCACGCCGGAGTTTATCCTCGCCGATGATGGAGTCGTTATATTGACGGGGTGACTTTAAAGTCACCCCGTCAATACATCAAAAAAAACGCCCCGGCACAATCTCGTTGCCCGGGGCGTTCCTTTATAACAATATTATGAAGCTTCTTACAGTGCGTATTCGTTGGCTTCGATCAAGGTGTCGGCGATAAGCCGCCGATCGGTCTTGACGTTGGTCGGCGTATACTTGGTGAAGCGCTTGAGACCCATGAGGAAGGTGCGCAGCAGGTCGCCTTCGGCGAAGGAGGCCAGCGCATCGGTAGCGCTCTTGCTGATGCGCGCGGTAGCGTCGGTAAAGAATACACGCAGGACCGCATCGTACACCTCCTGATCTATTTTTTTATCCATATCCTTCAGCTTCTGAACGCGCAGCAACAGTGATTCGGCGGTGAATACGTCGACCATCATATCGGCGACGTTGAGCAGTACTTCCTGTTCGTGCTTGAGGTTGATCTTACCGTCCATCTGCATCTTGGCGGCGGCGCCGGCGGTCATCAGAACGATCTTTTTGAAATCCTTGACGGCCCTGATCTCCTCGCCGTAGTCACCTTCGGGCTTATCGAAGCCGGGCATAGAAGCCAGTTCCTTCTGCACGTTCCAGGCCGGCCCGACGATGTCGAGCTTGCCTTTCAGGGCGCGCTTGAACAGCATGTCGACCATCAGCATGCGGTTGATCTCATTGGTGCCTTCGTAGATGCGGTTGATGCGCGAGTCGCGGTAGGCGCGCGCGGCGGTGCCTTCTTCGGAAAAGCCCATACCGCCGTGCACCTGCACGGTTTCGTCTACCACGTAGTCGAGCACTTCCGAGCCCAGTATCTTGAGGATGGCGCATTCGATGGCGTACTCTTCGGCGGCCTGCAGCTTCGCCTCGGCAAAGCTGTGGCCTTCTTCCATCAAGAATTTATTTTGCTGCTCCATCAGGTCGGAGACGCGATACAGGGCGCTTGCGCCGGCGAAGATCTGGATGGCCTGCTCGGCCAGTTTGTGCTTGATGGCGCCGAAATTGGCGATAGGCTGTTTGAACTGCACGCGCTCGTTGGCGTAGCGGATGGCGGTAGTGTTGCTCATCTTAGCGCCGCCCAGACAGAGGGCGCCGAGCTTGAAACGGCCGACGTTCAGCGCGTTGAAGGCAATGAGATGGCCCTTGCCGATTTCGCCGAGCATGTTTTCGACGGGTACTTTGACATTCTCGAAGAACACTTGACGGGTCGAAGAGCCCTTGATGCCCATCTTGTCTTCCTCCGCCCCCAGGGTAAGTCCTTCCGAGTCTCGCTCGACGATGAAGCCGGTAAATTTGTCGCCGTCAACCTGTGCAAAGACGATGAAGAGGTCGGCGAAGCCGGCATTTGAGATCCACATTTTCTGCCCGTTAAGCAGATAGTGCTTGCCGTCATCCGACAGGTCGGCGCGCGTTTTGGCGGCCAGGGCATCGGAGCCGGAGCCGGGTTCCGTAAGGCAGTAAGCGGCTTTCAATTCGCCCGCAATCAGGCGGGGCAGGTATTTTTCTTTTTGTTCTTCGTCGCCAAAGTACAGAATCGGCAGCATGCCGATACCGATGTGCGCGGCGTAAGACACCGTAAAGGAGCTCGCGGGGCCGAGCACCTCGTTGATCATGGTATTGGTGTTGTTGTCCAGGGCCATTCCGCCGTATTCTTCCGGCATGTGGGTGCCCAGCAGGCCCAGTTCGGCCATTTTATCTAACAAAGCCGGCGCCAGGCCTTCTTCCATCGCCTCGATGCGGTCGGCGTTCGGCAGTATTTCGGTGTTGAGAAAATCCCGGACCATATCGCGGATCATCCGCTGTTCTTCATTCATTTCCTCCGGGATAAAAGCTTCTTCGGGTTTCGATTCCTTGACCAAATATTCGCCCCCCTTCAGGACGTCTTTCTTAACAACAGTTTCCGGCATGGCTGATGGTTTTAGTTTAATTAGCGAAAATTCGCTATAAAGATATATCATTGAAACGGCATTGTAAAGTATTTGGTTTGGAAATTTGCGAATTTTCGCTAAACAGAAGTATAGCTGACCAAAAGCTTCCTCCCTCCTCTTCCAGCGGTGAAGTCAGATCATCCGGGGCCGACACAATTTTCACACGCTTTATTTAGAGGCTGTTTCACTTAATTCTTCAGTTTTCTTATGCCTCTTTTTCCGTCATGCTTCAGCTTTTTTGAGCTCCATAGCTAAGGCTATGAAGCTCAAAAAAGCCTGCCCCGTACCCAAAGGGTCGGGGAGCTTCGCCTGAAAAAAAATAGCCTATAATAAATTCTGAACACTTAAATGAAACAGCCTCTTTGTAATTTTAAAATAATTGCAATATATTACAAGGCCCACACGAACCCTTAAAACCTACCCTCCATGGCCGGCCTAAAACCCTTTGCTCTGTTATTATTGCTCGCCATTTCTTCCACCGCCGTGCGTTTGCCCAGGGAGTTTGCACCAAGTCCTTTTAATGTCATGGATTGCATCATTCTTCCTGCTGCGCTGTTCTGCATCGGTTTCTATCTCTACCGGCGTCTGGGAGAATGGTTGTATTATCCTTATCATTTTGGTCTTCGCATTTGGTTTCACCGCCTTGTATTACACTGGCGCATTCAGTGGGAGTGGATCCGGGCCAACCGGCTTCGCCAGACAATCAGCGCCTCCTATGCCGACCTGGATCAGATCAACGGGGTTTCGATCAAATACAGAAAAAGCCTGCTGGAAAATATCGCTCACTGGGAAAACCAGCTGAAAACCCACAATACGATTCGCAGGCTGTACGAGGATGAGCTCAAAAAAATATTGGGTTACGAGCAGGAGATTCACTTTCTTCTGTGGTATGACGATCTGCTGAACTGGCGTATTTGCTGGTGGTGGATCTTTCCTTACTATCTGGAGAGCGATCCCCGTCAACGCCTCGAAAAGCTAAAAAGCCTATCGGATCAATTACACCGGTTTTGCGAGCGGCATTTATTGAAGGAGTGTGATCGTCTTTACGCCCGGCTGGAGGTCAATGAGCGGCGCCGGCACCTGAAAGCAGCCATGGATGACCTGGGAATCAGCTAACCCGGATTAAGAGGTTAGGGATACTGTTGCCCGTGGAAGCGAAGAAGCGTATGATCAGCATTTCCTCCTGAATCCGGTGCTATTTGAATAATTAAGCTATTTTCACCCAAACGAGTCACCATGACCACCACTCCGCGCTCCATTCCCACTATCCCCCGGCTGCGTACGCTGCTGAACTCTTTTCGCTTCGTACGGGTGCCGCTGGATGTGCTGAATCAAAATATTCGCACATGATGGAGCTTGCCTTCCGCATCATGGCCCGCTCCCTGTTCAGCACCGAGCTGCCGGAAGCCGAGCTGCGAATACTAAGCGATAACATCTCCACCCTCCAGGAATTTATCATCCGGGAAATACGCCAGCCCTTCCTCGAACCCTGGTTCCGCCTCAGCGGTCAGGTGCGTCGCCACGAGGCGCTGGCCCGGCAGTCGGACGAGATCCTCCTCCGCTTTATCCGGCAGCGGCAGCAATCCGGGGAGACAAAGAACGACCTGCTGCAAATGCTGCTCGACGCCCGTTACGAGGACAGCAGCCTGGGGATATATGCTACCCAGCCGATCTTTTGTCATTATTCTAACTCTACGGAGCACCTGCCGCGCAGTGTGACGTAGTTGAACCGATCAAACGCCTATGCCGATTTTTCTACTCTTCGTCTTTATTGCACTGGTACTGATTCTGCTGCTGCTCCTCTTCTCCTGGCGTCAGACGCCGCACGGACGCCTGGATACCATGCCCGCCGTCATACTGCGCCTCCTGCCGGAACGCGAGGATAACCTTTCGGTGGAAGAACAGCGCCAAAATTTGCGCAAGCTGGCCAATCTGGCCGGCGGCAGAAAGCGGAATGTCGCCCGGATTGAAGATTTCAGCATCCCCGGTCCGGCCGGCGCCATCCCCGTGCGCCTGTACGACCCGGCGCCGGAGGAAACGCTGCCGCTGATCCTCTTTTATCACGGCGGCGGCTGGCGCAGCGGTGACCTGGAATCACACGATAAGGTCTGCCGCCGCGTGGCCCGGATCTGTCGCTCCAGGGTATTGTCTGTAGGTTACCGGCGCACGCCGGAACATCGATTTCCCGCCGCACTCGATGATGCCTATACCGCTCTGCAGTGGGCCTGCCAACAGAGCAGCACCCTGGACCTTGACCCGCAGCGGCTGATCGTCATGGGCGACAGTGCCGGCGGCAACCTCGCCGCTGCCGTCGCTCTGCGGGCCCGCGATGAACAGGGCCCGCCCATCCGTTTTCAGGTACTCATTTACCCTGTGCTCGACCTGGCCAATACCGAGCGCCCTTCCTATCTCGACTTTTCGGAGGGCTATTTGCTCACCCGCCGGCGCATGCAGGGGTTTATCGCCGACTACGTTCCCGATGAGCAGATGCGGGCCCGCCCCTACGCTTCTCCGCTGTACTGCGACAATCCGGAAGGCCTGCCGCCCGCCATTATTTTCACCGCCGGCTTCGATCCCTTGCGCGATGAAGGAGGAGCTTACGCTAAAAAGCTGGTAGCAGCCGGCGTGCCGGTACACTACCACTGCTACGAAGGCCTGATTCACGGCTTTTTTGGTCTGCCCTTCTTTGGCCCGAAAAGTACACGGGCTATCCGGAATATTGATTATATTTTGAAAAGGGAAGTTTAACTTAAAAGACCGCCGCTATGATGACGCGCCTCCTCTCTGCCCTGCTCTTGTTTATCGCCTATAGCTGCGGGCAGCCCCGCTCAGTGCAGCCGCCCCAGCCGACGGTCGGTCACCTCTACAACGGACTGGAATCCCCTGCTGCTGCCGAAAAGACGCCATCAGGCCTCGCGGAAGCAAGTAGCCTGAGCTACATTGAAAAATACGTTGGCCGATATCCGCGCACAGCCAAAATGTTCGAAAGCGAGCCGCTGCAAAGCCAGCTGACGGAACTAATAGGTGATCAGTACCGTACTTTTTTGCAATGTTTACAGGTTGGCTCTCTGCTCAAACGCAGTGAGGCCGGCATCTACTACCTCGCCGGCCGGGGCCGGGGCGAGAACAGCAATAACCGCGCTTACCTGCTCATCGATCCCGTCCTGAACCAAATTGAAGCCGGGCTTATCCTGAAAGGAAACGTCAAGCGGTTCCGGGGCCCGGGTAATGAAATTCCCGTTCCGCCCGAAATCCGGATGCTGGTGGAGGAGGCTACCTTTCGGCCGGAGTAGCCCCCAGCGGGGAAGCAAACACTCAAGCAGGTGCTCACCCTTACTTTAGGTTAATCGGCAGGCTTCTGATGCGCTGCCCTGTCGCTGCGAAGATCGCATTACCCAAGGCCGGGCGCCAGTGGCGGCAGCGGCGGCTCGCCCAAATCCACGCGGCGCCAGCTTGTTCTCGATGAAGGAAACCTCGATCTGCGGTACATCGCTCCCTGATCCAGGGGTAGTCGTGAAAATTAGATTGTTCCGTACCTCCGTTCCGGACGGTGATCTCGCCGTACAGCGCCGCGCTCAATCCTTCCAGGATAGCTCCCGGGGAACGTCAGATTGGGCCTCGCTGTAGCGAAATTCCAGATTTAAAATAAAAAATCAGGAAGCGCTATCCAACTGGAGCAGCCTGGGCGACATATCACTCTTCACCTCAATTTCAAGGAAGGAAGTATAGCGATATAGGTGAGATAAGGAATCGACCTCTGCTATTTGAACAATTTAGCCCTCCCGCTTTATTTAATTACTACTATCTTTACTGCTTTAAATTGTCCTCAGACCAGCTTCATACCAATATGTCCGATAGCGAAAAAAGTAACCACGAAAAATCAAAACCCGAACGCCCATCCAAGAACCGCGTCAAAAAAGCCGCCCCGCCCGAAGCTGAAGGCATGCGCCTGAACAAGTACGTGGCCCACAGCGGCGTCTGTTCCCGCCGGCAGGCGGCTGAGCACGTCAAGAACGGCCTGGTGACGGTCAACGGAGAGGTTGAGCACAACCCTGCCTACCAGGTGCAGCCGGGCGATGTGGTGCGCTTTAAAGACAAGCCTATCCGGCCGGAAGAGCGAAATGTCTATTTGTTGCTGAATAAACCCAAGGACGTCATCAGCACGGTTAGTGACGATCGCGGGCGCCGCACGGTCATCGACCTGCTGCGGGGCCGCATCGAGGAGCGCGTTTTCCCCGTCGGGCGCCTCGACCGGAACACCACCGGCCTACTCCTGCTGACCAACGACGGCGACCTGGCCAAAAAGCTTACCCACCCCAGCCACCGGGTAAAAAAGTTCTACGAGGTGACGCTCGACAAGCCCCTGACGCCAGCCGATCTGCAACGCATCCGCGATGGCGTGGAATTGGAGGAAGGCGTCGCTATCGTCGACGGCGTTGATTATATCAAAGGAGGAAAAGCCAATCAGGTAGGCATGGAGTTGCACATCGGCTGGAACCGCATCATCCGGCGCATCTTTGAACAGCTCGGCTATCAGGTCGAACGTCTCGACCGCGTCTACCTTGCCGGGCTCACCAAGAAGGACCTGCCCCGCGGCCGCTGGCGACACCTGACCGAACGGGAGGTGATTATGTTGAAGCATTTTACATAGCCTCTCAAGGATATTTTTTAATAATTTTAAAATCATTGGATAAAAGTGGGCTATGACGCCCCTGCTCGCTGCCTGTTTTGAGCTCCCTCCCCTTTGGAGAGGGCTGGGAAGGGCCCGCCCTACCTCATCAAATCTCCCACCAGCTTTCGCAATCTTGTCTCTGTCTGTTTGAAATTGAAGATCGCCTGCAGCCGGGACTGGGAAGCGTTGATGAACTGTAACTGGATCTGCCGGTAATCAAAGGAGTTGATCAGGCCGCCGCGGAAGCGCTCCTCGCCGATTTCCAGGTTACGGCGGGCGTTTTCCAGCCGCTCGCTGGTCACCCGTATGAGTTGCCGCTGGTTCGAGTAAGTGACAAAGGAATTTTCCAGCTGGGTATTCAGATCAAGTTTGGTTTGTTCCACATCCAGCTGGGCGTTGAGTTCCTGTATCTGAGCATTCTGGATGTTGATATTGCGCCTGCCGCCGTTAAAGATGTTGTAGGTAGCCGAGAAATTGATAAAGCCGTTCAGTGTTTTATTGAGGTTACCGCCCAGTTCCTGCTCGCGGCCGTCGGCGAAGGTGCCGGTACCGAAGAGCGTTTGCTCCCAGTTGTAGCCGGCGCCGGTGCGCAGATTCACCTGTGGCATCTGTTCGCTTTCCTCCAGTTGGGTGCTGATCTTGGACAGTTCGCGTTGAACGTAGAGGTTCCGCAGCTGGTTATTGTTACTCAACATTTCGGTGCGCAGGGTTTCCAAGCCGTAAACCGGCCCCTCGATAACCAGCGAATCAGTGAGCTCATAATTGCGCCCCAAGCTTTGCACGCCCATCACCTGATTGAGATTATGCATGGCATTGCGGTAACTAGTCATAGAGGTGATGTACTCGGTAGAGTCATTCAGGTAAGCTTCGCGGGTTTGCAGAATATCAAAGGTGCTGGCCTGCCCGAACTCCTTTTTCACTTCTTCGTACTCGATTCGGTCGCGCGATAGTTGCAGCACCTCCTCCAGTACATCGAGCCCTTCTTCGCGCAGCAACACCTGGTAGTAAGCCAGGATAATGGCCTCGATCGTGTTTTCCACGGCGATGCGCACCTGGCCCTGGCTCTGCAGTTCCAGTTGTTCCAGCTGCTGTTTGGTTAAGCGAATGCGGCCGCCGTCGTAGATAGTCCATACCGCTTCTAGCCCGGGAATGATGCTGGTATTGCCCGCTGAGAGGGATTCCAGGAAGGAGGCCTGCCGCTGGCTGTTGGTGTAGCCGTTATTGACGTCGAAGGTAGCGTTGATATCCGGATAGTATCCTGCAAAACCCTCATCGTTCTCATTGCGGGCGATCTCCAGGTTGTTTTCCGCAATTTTGATCTGAAAGTTGTTCTCCAGGCCGATGCGGATGGCCCGGGAAAGCGTGAGGTCTTCTCCTTCGGCGACGGACAGCGAGTCCTGCGCTCCGGCTGAAAAGAGCGCTGCCAGCAAAAAGAGTGAGCTTGTGAAAAGCGATCGGATGATGCCCATATTTGTATGCTGTTTTGGATTAATCCACTTCAAAAAAGCGCCGTTCGAAAGCATAGCGCTTCATATAGAAATTATAGAAAAAGATGATGCCGGTGGCAATGAGTTTGAGCAGGTACTGTCGCTGATCGAGAAAGGCGATTTGCGTCAGTCCGTATACCAATGCGGTACTCAGCAGCAACCCGATGCCTGACACCCCCATAGACAAGAGAAATACCCTTTTGGCGGTTCCTTTCAGCTGAAAGACAAAGCGTTTCTGCATCAGAAAGTTGATCACCACCACACAGGAATAGGATATAATATTGGAAAGAACCGGAGGAAAAACCCGCTCTACCAACAACAGGTACAAGCCGTAATCCAACGAGGTGGCGACCAGCCCCGAAAGGGCAAACTTCACTTTCAACGCCAGCAGTTTTCGTACCTGTTTCCAAAAAGTATCCATATCAGTTGGCCTTGCCGTAAAGAGCCTAAATTTACGCTCCTTTTTTCAGTTCCTCTTGGAAAAATTTTTTGATTTCCGCCCAGTCGTTCACCCGGGTGAACGCTTCCTCTTCAATATTATGGGAAGCGGTGTACAACAAGCCTTTACCAATAAAACTGTGCAGGTTGTGAGGATGATCATCGATCATGTAATCGGCGTGAATGATACTCTTGTCGCCACAAAAAACGATCTGCTTCCAGTGAATAAAAGGGAAGTGACGATGCATCCAGTCGTACTTGTCTTCCAATGAGGCCCGGAATTCCATAGCGGCCGTCGTAATATAAATCTCGTAGTCTTCCTTTAGCTCGCTCAGCACCTCCCGGCTGCCCGGCATGACGGGCAGATCCGCAAAAAAGCCTTTCTCATGGAGGAATTCCCGGATTTGCAGGGCGCCGTTGACCTGATAAATCTTTTTCCCCCAATAGTCTTTCTTTTCCGGGCGCCATCCGAACTCCCGCTCGTACAGGTCGAGGAACTTAGGGCGCACGTCGGCAATGACCTCATCCATATCGACGGCGATGCGCTTTTTCCGGCTCATACTGTTATTGTTTCTTATTTGCATCTAATCAGTTAAAAAAGTTCACGATCTGGTTGCCGAAAAGAGCGAATACCAGGAAAATGGCCACCAGCACGAAAAAGGCGTACCACAAAAACTCATACCCCGACTCTTTGCGAATCACGCCTTCCACATCGCGATAATCCGGTTTTTCGCCATCCCACAGGTAAGTCAAATAGACCTTGAAGCGGTTGGCCGCAATCAGCAGGACCGGCAACAAGACCAGGTTGACCACCGTAACCGCCAGTAGTCCGTAAGAGACTGAGATGGCCATCGGTATCAGGAACTGCGCCTGCAGGCTCTGTTCGAACAACAGCGGCGACAGGCCGGCAAAGGTAGTAAAAGTGGTTAATATGATCGGTCGAAAACGCGATAAGCCCGCCTCGTAGATGGCTTCCATCTGTTCCTTGCCCTCCTGTAAAATATCGTTGTAGGTGGTGACAAATACGAGCGAATCATTGACCAGTACGCCGATCAGCGCAATAATACCCAGGGCGGAAAACAGACTGATCGGCGCGCCCATCAGCCAGTGTCCCCAGCCCACGCCAATGAGGCTGAAAGGGATGAGTAAAAAAACGACCACCGCCTGGCTAACGGAACGGAAGGTCAGTGAAATAATAAAAAAGATGATGGCCAGCGCCACGACGCCGACTCTTTGCATCGACTCAGCTGATTTACGCTGCTCCCGGTTCTGCCCTTCGAAGAGGGCCGTCACACTGGGATAATCTTCCAGAATAGCGGGAACGATGTTTTCTTTCAGGCTGGCGGTGATATCACTGACGGACACTTCGTTGTTGGCGATATCGGCTTCTACCTGGATCTCCCGTCTTCCGTTGAGGTGATTGATACTGATCACTCCGCGGGTAATATCCAGGTTGGCGATTTCCGACAGAGGGAATTCCCGGTCGCCGGGAAAGCGCAGACGCATAGATTCCAGCTGGGTGATATCCGAACGGTCGGCCAGGTCGTAGCGCACCCATACCCGTACTTCATCCCGTCCCCGTTGCAGTCGCTGCACCTCGCTGCCGAAGAAGCCGTTGCGCACCTGCCCGACGACATCCTGCGGCTTCAGGCCCAGGTACTCCGCCTTTGGTTTGAGGTTGATTTCAATTTCGCGCAAGCCCTGTTGGTTATTGTCCACCACGTCCGCCAGCTCGGTCAGTGATTCCAGCTCGGATTTCACCCTTTCGGCAGCCTCTTTCAGTTCGGAGATGTTTTCTCCCACCAGGGAGATGGAGATCGGTTTTCCGAAAGTACCCTGCCCTCCGTAGGTAACGCGTTCGGCCTGAGGGATAGGTCCCATTTTTTCACGGATCGCATTCGCCACATCGCGGGTCTGCATCGTGTCGCGGGCTTCCCCTCCCAATATTTGAACGCTGAGGCTGCCTTCGTAGGAAGTCGGTCCAAGGTTGACCTGAATTTGCTCTATGGGTTCTTTGTTTCCGTTGAAAAAGTACTCGCTCAGCGAATCATTGGCTTCCCAGGCGGCCTCCGCGACCTGCCGCAGAAAGTCTTCCGTAATATATTCACGGGTGCCGGCAGGCATGCGCAGGTCTACATTGACCACATCCTGCTCGATAACCGGAAAAAAAGTGGAACGGATAATGCCTCCCCGCAATGCGCCCATCGTAATGATCAGCAGCGCCAGCATGCCCGCCAGCACCAAAATTTTATTGTACATCGCAAAGCGAAGCACCGGAGCATAGGTTTTATACCGCAGCCAGTCCGTAATGCTTTCCAGCCGCTCCTGGAGCCTGCTCTTTTCTCCTCGCTCCCGCAGGGCTTTGGAATGCGCTACGTGGGAGGCCAGAATGGTGAATCCTTCGAGCAGGGAGAAGGCCAGCGAGAAAATGACGACGATGGCCATCTCGTAAAAGATTTCCCCGAGCTGGCCTTCGATAAAGATAAAAGTGCCGAAGGCGATGGAAGTCGTCAGAATGGCGGCGAAGACGGCCGGAAACACCTGCATGGTCCCTTCCAGCGCCGCTTTAAAGGGAGGCTTGCCATCTTCGTATTGCTGATAAATATTCTCTCCGATCACAATGCCGTCATCCACCAGAATACCGATGACGAGAATCATGCCGAAAAGAGAAATCACATTGATCGTCACATCCAGCAGGTAAGCGCAGATGAACATGCCGGCAAAGGAGATGGGTATAGCCAGGGCGACCCAGAAAGCCAGCCGTATGTTGAGAAACAGGGCGAGGAAAACCATCACCAGCAGAAAGCCCAGCATGCCATTTTCTACCAGAAGGTTTATCCTGTCCCGGAGGGTTTCCGAAGCATCGCGAATGACGGTCGCCGCGATGGCCTCATTGTCGCGATTGAACCCCTCAATATAGAGTCTGACTTTTTCGGTGATGGAGAGCATATCTTCCTCCAGGGTATTCTGCACGGTGACGACCACCGAAGGATTACCGTTCAGGAAGGTCCGGTTGGGGTTGTCCGCCCAGCGGTCGCGCAAGTCGGCCACCTGGTGTAAAAAGATGACGCCTCCCCCCGGCGTGCGTTTGAGCACGATATCGCGCAGCCCCTCTGCATAATACGATTTGTTGCGGGTGCGCAGCAGCAGTTCTTCTTCCTCCCCCTTGATAGTTCCTCCGGTTACTTCAATATTAGCGGACCGCACCGCCTGGGTAGCCTCCTGGAAGGTCAGGTTATAGGCTCTCAGCGCGCTTTCGCGAAAAGCGATTTCGATTTCCTCTTCAGGAAAGCCGCTGAGGCTTACTTTTGATAACCCGTCCATCAGCAGCAGGTCGTTTTCCACCTCCCGGGCGAAGCGTTTCAGCGTTTTCAGTTCCACATCACCACTCAGGGCGAAGCTGATGGCGAAACCCAGATTTTCCTGCTTGAAAATGACTGGGGGTTCAATTCCCACGGGGAAGGCATTGATCTGATCCACGGCGTTCTTGACATCCTGCAGCACATTATCCGTATCGTAATCCTGTAAGACCTCCACTGTGATCCTGCCGCTGTTTTCCCGGGAAACGGAAGTGTAGCGTTCTACGCCGGTCACCCCTTTCAGGTTTTCCTCTATTTTGTTCACTACGCCCTCCTCTATCTCTTCCGGCGAAGCACCCGGGTAGGTCACCTGAATAATAATCGTCCGGCTTTCCACTTCGGGAAAAAAGGTCGACTTCATGTTCAGCGCGCCTGCCAGCCCCAGAGCGAAGAGACTGAACATAAGCAGGTTGGCGGCGATAGGATTTTTTATAAAATAATTGACTATGGACTTCATGCACTTAAACTTTCAAGCAGGAAATTAAAGGACGCCGGCAAAGGAAAAAACCGGATTTTCATCCTCCCGGAGTGGAGGCGGTCTGCGCTGGCGGTTCCGAAACAGCGGCTGTATTTTTCACTTTAACGTTCATGCCCTCGAAGGCATTGGGCAGTACGTTTTTTAGCAACAGGGTGCCGTCTTCCAGCCCCCGGATGATCGCGTGATCCTTAGTGATTTTGAGGACATTGACTTCGCGCTTGTGCAGGGTGCTGTCCCGCACCTCAAATACCGACTTCTGATCGGCCAGTACGTTGCGGGGAATTTTCGCTGCACTATCAACACTGCTGGCGGCGATATCGCCTTTCAGGTACATGCCTTCCCGCAGGTCGCGCCCCCGGACGTTGACAAATATCCTGACGGTTTGCATATCCTGGTCCACCCGGCTGTTGATCCGGGCAATGCGTCCGGTCCAGTCTCCATCAATATCATCGCTGACAAGCTTGACCTCGTCACCGGTTTTTATATACTTCAGTTCCGACAGCGGAACCGTCGCTTCCAGTTCGTAGGAGCCCGTACTTGTCAACTCGCCGAGTTGCTGGCCTACCCGCACCAGCGCCCCCGGGTGGATCAACGCGTCGGTAAGCACGCCGCTGAAAGGGGCGCGGATGACGTATTTGGAAAGGCGTTCCTCTGTGCTTTTGATGGTATAATACTGGCTGTACAGATTACGGGAGGCCACAAAAAATTTCTCCTGTTGACTCAGCGGGTCCGGGAAGGGCCGGGTCTCTTC
Source organism: uncultured Saprospiraceae bacterium (assembly GCA_964632995.1). GTDB lineage: Bacteria > Bacteroidota > Bacteroidia > Chitinophagales > Saprospiraceae > CAZWDL01. The sequence continues at coordinate 9,521 of CAZWDL010000051.1, read as the reverse complement.
TTCCAAATCAAAAGAGTCGACGTAGGCCTCCCAGTTGTGGTAGCTTTCCGGATAGTCAATCTTGAGATCCGGCATAAGCTGAGTGACGGCATTGAGAAAATTGCTGCGCTGGGAAAGCAGGGAAAGACGGGCTTCATCGGAGTCGATACGGGCGAGTACGGATCCCTCCGGAAAATAGCTGCCTACCTTAAAAGGACGGGAGCTTTCTTCAAGAACGCCCGAGACTTCCGCATAAATACTGATCTTATCGTAAGCCGCCAGTTCACCCTGCACGTTCAGGCGGGTAGGAATGCTGCCGTTTCTGACCTGTATGACCTCCACCTCTGCCGACCGGCTGAAGGCCTCTTTGCGCTTCGGCGGTTCTTTCATTTCGCTCAGAAAGCGAAAAACGGCAAAAGCGCCGATCAGAATCACTAATCCGGCAACTATTCCCAACCTTCTGGCAGTCAATTTTTTCATAACAAGAATCTTTATTTTATAAAAGGATGAACTGCACGGAGTTCATGACAGGCTGTTGGCCCGGGTTTAAACCTTTATTATTTCCGGAGCCCCTCAAGAATAACGTTGCAAGCACAACTAATAGCATTTCTCAGGTTTTCTCCGAATGATCTTCCGGCGACTGTGTCATTTGCCGGTTCAGGTTGTGATACATGCGCATCAACACACTCCGGCATATCTGTTCTTCTTCCGGGCTGATGCCCCTGGTGGCCTCACTCAGCACTTGTTCCTCCAAGGGCATGAGCAAGCAGCGCAACTCTTTTCCCCGGTGCGTGAGGTAGATGCGCTTTTTGCGTTTATCCTGTTCACTCGAAACCCGGACAAGCAGGTTTTCCTGCTCCAGTATATCCAGTGAACGAGCTATGGTTCCCTTATCCTTGATGACGGATACGGCCAGATCCTGTTGGCGAATACCGTCATTCATCCAGATATCAACCAGCACGCCGATATGCGGAAGAAGCTTTTTGACTTCATCTGCTGTGGCTTCCTGCCGGGCCCGCTTATCCAATAGCCTGCCGACCCGGTTGGTCAGGAAGATCAGGGAATGAACAATATGATGTTTTGGGTTAGAATCCATGCTAATTTGTTGCGCCTGCAACCCTAACAGCAGATAAAAGGGAAGGTTTAGAAAAAGCGGGAAGATGAGGCAGTACCTGTTTTTTATGATGGGAAGAGAAGAGAAAGGATAATGAAACAGAAAGGCTGAAATTCTAAAGACAAAGGGCGGCTGATCAGCCGCCCTTTGTCTTTTAATTTAGTGAAAACGGAGACATGATTTCAGCTCCGTTGTGAAACATCAACTCAGATATATAAGGTTGCATATAATCGCTTAGCGGCATATTGGCGATGAGTTCCATCACCTCAAATTCGGAGGTTGCTTCCATGATCACCCAGAGTACCGAGCGATCCATGGCCAATGAGTAAGACTTCAAAAGCCCATCCGACATCATCTGATTGATGACTTGCCGCTGCTCGGGAATCAAGGCCATGAACTCTTCATCCAACTCATCCGGCAGCTCGAATTCTACCATGAAATTCTTTTTCATAAGCTATCTTTCAATTTTTCACAGGGCGCCGAACTTACCGGCGTCCACGTGGGAAAACTTTTTTTTCCTAAAACATCACCTGCTTTTTACAAATAGCAACGATGATTGTTGTTAAAATAAGTATTTAGCAGGAGAAAACCGCTACTGCATTATAAAAAGTGTCTAATATACACTTACTTCGGTATTCTCCGTGCCGGCCCATATCATCAAAACCCTACCGGTGCTGATCAATCGATGTATACGCCCATTTTTCCCATTTGGTAATCCCGCACAGCTTGCATGACTTCGGTTTGCGTATTCATCACGTAGGGGCCCCACTGCGCGAGAGGTTCATCGATCGGGGCGCCGGCCAGCACCAGCACCCGGGCTTCGGTATTTGCTTTCAGGTGGAAGCCTTCTCCGTCATTTTTGAAATGGAGCAGCGTCTCTCCGCCATAGGCAAAACCACTCTTCAGGGCAACTTCGCCATTGAGAACGTAAGCCATACTGTTGTATTGCGACGGGATCTCGAAGAAATGGTCACTACCGGCCCGGAAGCTTGCTTTCAGCGCCAAAACGGGCGTGTAGGTCTTCGCCGGTCCTTGCTGCCCCCGGTACTGGCCAGCCACCAGTTCAAGGCGCAGTCCGGCATTCTCCGTTTTCACCAGGGGGATATCGGCCGACTTGATATCCTGGTAGCGGGGCTGCACCATTTTGAATTTACCCGGCAGGTTTACCCAGAGCTGTATCCCTTCCATGATGCCGCCTGATTCCAAAAAAGCTTTGCTGGCCCGCTCACTGTGGATAATACCCATGCCGGCAGTCATCCACTGCACATCGCCTTCCTGCAGCAATCCCTCGTTGCCCCGGCTGTCTTTATGTCTGATCCTCCCACTGTACAGAAAAGTGACAGGCTCAAACCCGCGGTGCGGATGGGGACCGACATCCAGGGGGTCTTCTCCCGGCTCTACCGCCTCCGGCCCAAAATGATGAAGCAGCAAAAACGGGCTTACCCGTTCTACTCGCTGGGTAGGCAAAGGCTGTTTGATCCTGGTTCTTCCCATTTCAATAGACCGGCTTTCCAGAATATGGGCGACCGTTCTGTTTTTCATAATTGCTCAACTTTAAAAAAATTATCATTACTATCCGGTGCTTTTTAAGCTCAACCCGCATGAATATGGAAACACAAAAACAACTACAGGGTTGAGCCCTGACAAAAAGTCAGTTCTCCTGAATAAAAAAACAGCTTTCGCAAAACGATAACCCGGACAAGCAGGTTGTACTAAGAGGAACTATTATACTTGCAGCTTTGCGTTTGAAAGAACCAGCATAGCAATATACCAGCCGGGAATCCCCATTAATCGCCCCCTCCGGATGTAAAAATTGGTGTTTGACACAATTAAGGACATATATATTTACGTTTTCATGCATAAAGAGAGTTTTATGAACCAGCTATTCGCTTGCCTTCCATTGCTTTTTCTCTGTCTCCATCCGGCCATTTCCCAGGATACCGAAAAGATTTACACCGTACAGGTTGGCACTTTTGTCAACGCCAAGGCAGGTGACTTTTCTTCCATTCGTCCCCTGGGCATGGTATATGCGCAGGAACTGGACGACAATCTCTACCGCGTATTTATCGGTGGATATGACGAGAAGGCGCCCGCGGAAAACCTTGCTAAACGCCTGCACCAGAAAGGCTACAACAGCGCTACGGTGATCGAAATTCCGGTCAGGGGGGATCGCAAGGTCATCGTCATCCAGTTTGAAACCCTCAACGCCCGCAAAAAAATAGACTGGCAGCAGTATGTTTCAAGGAAAAACCTCTTTGCCATTATCCAGGATGACGTGGTCAAACTCGTCACCGGGCCCTATCCGGATGTAGAGGCTGCCCGGGCCGCGCTGGAAGACATCCGGCGAGACGGCTACAGCGACGCCTTTGTCAAAAAAATCAATACGGCCTACCTGCAAAAGATTACCACTTTCGAAACCGGCATCAAACAACCTCTTATTCCGTTAAACATTAAAAGCAATGCGGTGCCGCCTGCCGCCGGCGAGGCGCAGGCCTTCTCGGATACGCCGGCCTCTGCTCCGGACAAGGTCACTTCCCGTTCTCCAAATGCCACTCTGGCCAATAACGCGAGTGCTACTTCCTACATCACCGAGGAACAGGAAGGGGCTAATTACGATATTCCCGCCATTCGCGGCGATATCAAACGCCGCTCGGTACTGGAACTTCAAAAAGCCCTGAAAGCGGCAAACGCCTACCCTGGTAATCTCGACGGCCTCTACGGCGCCGGTACCGAAACTGCCTACCGCCAGATCATGCGCAACAACCGCGATTTGCAGAAATACCAGATACTGTCGCAGTCGATGACCTTCCCCGTCACGGCCTCAAACGGTGACCAGCTACAGGAAGCCGTCAACAACCTCGTCAATGACCCACAGGCCTCCAATGTTGTCATGCGCGAAAATCACCCCATCGCCAAGGCTTACCATGCTTACCTGCGCTTTACCACCCGCGGTCCGGGCGTGGAAGTAAACAACCTCATGAACAGCGCTATCCAACTCGCCTATGCCGGCAAGCAGCCCCGCCCGGAAGCCCCCTTCGACTATTCCGCCACCTATGCCTATAACGATCTGGATCAGCTCCTGCTCCATCTTTACTACGTCCATATGGGTCCCGGGATCGACTATGCCGCGCCCTGCTGGCTGCTGCGCCGCCATCAGCAAAAAGCTGCCCGCGCCATGGAAACCGCCATTCGCAACAGCGGCCGGGAGGTCAACCTGCAAGGATGCGACCCCTTTATGGAGTGGGAGGAAACCCGCATTGCCCTGGCCATCGCCATCGATCTCAACGGCGACAAACAGATCAATCCGCAACCGCTGGCCAAAGCCGCCTCGGAACGCGCCAGGCTCTACCTGGCCTCCCAAGCTCTGAACAATACGCAGCGGGCAGAAATCGAAGCCTGGAACGGCAATCTCTGGAACAGCCTCAACGGTTGGTCTGCCTTAGACCCCATGCATCAGCGCCTGGTCGACGCTTTCACCGTGGCCTACCACCAAACCCAAATCCGCCTGGAGGATTATTTCATGAATAAGGGGTTTCAGACCGAGCAGGCCAAGGGAATGGCGCTGGCTACCCTGCGCACCATGGTGGGTCCGCATCTGGAACGGTTTCTTTGATAGTCGATGGTCCACAGCGCGGAGATAACTCGAACACTTACCGCACGGCCTCGAACGTCATATCCAGCCGGCTGCGCACGGAGTAGGGCGTGGTGAAGCGAAAAAAGAAAACCACCTCCAGTTTGAAAGCATCCCTCGTCAACTCGGGTTTGGCGTTGCCAAGCGAGGGTAACAGCTCGATGACATCATCGATGCGCTCGTCCAGCCTGTCGATGTAAAAGACCTCATCGCTGCGCTGACACTGGTCGGAGCCGGCCTCGCAGATACGCACCGAGATCTCCCGAACGAAGTCGTAGTCCAGGTTGTCAAGCGCCGTGATACGGGCGGCAAAGGGCTGTATACGAGCTATCTGAGCGGTATCCAGATTGTTTTCCCGCAGAAAAAAATCGATATTGGTCGATATATCATCCCGTTCAAACACCCGGGGGAAAGAAGGACTCAATCCCGCCGGTATATCAAAGTCGGTGGCCGGGTATGTCATCTCGAAGAGGCGTTCGCGCTCTCCCTTACTGCACCCCAGCAGGAGCAGCAGGAGAAGGGGCAGAAAAAGTATTCTCATCATAATTTTACTATTTCCTGAAGAACCGGATAAATAGGTCGCGGCCCGGATTCCGGCTCTTATGTAAACGAAAGTAAGCGGTGAAAGTATTTCCTTGTTCAAAAAATCTTCTATATTTAGTCTTGCAGAGGCTCCCTTGCTCACACTGGTTTTTCTGACATCTTCCGGCTTTCCGCAATCTGAAACATACTTTGCAGACCGGTGGAACCCTCATTATCCGGTAAACACAAACTCATATGGGTGAACAAAAGGTATCGATAGTAGAAGACAGCGCCATCATGCAGCGCTTCGTACGCAACCTGCTCAAGGATATACAGGCGATGGAATACATGCTGGAGGAGGGCTGGTTTGAAGAGGACGTCGTACGCATCGGCGCCGAACAGGAGATGGCTCTGATTGACGCCAAGACACTGAAACCCGCGGCGATCGCGATGGAGGCCCTGAAGAAAATGAAAAAATACGATTGGGTGGAGACCGAACTGGCCCGGTTCAACCTGGAAATCAACCTCGACCCGCGGGAATTCACGGCCGACTGTTTGCAGCAGCTCGAAAAAGAAAACCGGGATAAACTGGACAAAATACAGAAGAAGCTCAAAGGGCTCGATGCCGGTCTCATCCTTACCGGCATCCTGCCCACGCTGCGCAAATACGACCTCGGCCTTGAAAACCTGACGCCTAAAAAACGCTACCGGGCGCTGATGGAGGCCATCAACAAACACCTGATAGGCTCAGCTTATGAATTGCGCCTTACCGGAATCGACGAGCTGCTCGTCAAGCACGACTCGCCGCTGCTGGAAGCCTGCAACACCAGTTTTCAGGTGCACCTGCAGGTGTCGCCCTCCAACTTTGTCAACATGTACAATATCGCACAGGTACTGGCTGCTCCCGTTATGGCCATCGCCGCCAATTCGCCTATCGTTTTCGGCAAACGCCTCTGGCATGAGAGCCGCATCGCCCTTTTTCAGCAGGCTATCGATGTGCGCACCACCCACGAGCACCTGCGCGAACGCGCTCCCCGCGTCAACTTCGGCTCCAACTGGCTCGATAAATCTATCCTCGAAATCTATAAAGAGGACATTGCCCGCTTCCGCGTTCTACTCAGCGCCGATGTGGAGGAGGACGCCATCGGGATGATTCAGCAGGGCCAGACTCCCAGGCTGCGCGCCCTGCAGGTGCACAACTCTACCGTTTACCGCTGGAACCGCCCCTGTTACGGGGTCAGCCCTAACGGCCAACCTCACCTGCGCATCGAAAACCGCGTACTGCCCGCCGGCCCCTCCGTCATCGATGAGATCGCCAACGCCGCTTTCTGGCTCGGCGCCATGACCGGTATGGCCAAGCAGGGCAGCGATATTCGCAATAAACTGAGCTGGGAAGACGTACGCGATAATTTTGCGAAAGCAGCCAAATTCGGCATCGACTCCAAGTTCAACTGGTTCAATGATCAGAAAATTTCGGCCTGCGATCTCGTCCTCAAAGAACTGCTGCCTATCGCCCGCGAAGGACTGGAGAGCCGCCAGATCAACCCCGGCGATATCGACCGGTACCTCGGCGTCATCGAAGAACGGGCCAAAGCCCACACCAACGGCGCCCGCTGGCAACTGCGCGCTTTTACCAAACTCAAAAAGGAGAGCAACCGCGACGAAGCCCTCTCCGTGCTCACTTCCTGTATCATCAACAACCAATCCAAGGACCAGCCCGTCCACACCTGGCCTATGCCCGAACTCAGCGATCTGAACGACTATCGTCCCTCCAGCCTCAAGGTCGACGAATTTATGGAAACTGACCTGTTTACCGTCCAGGAGGACGACCTCATCGAGCTCGTCGCCGAACTGATGGACTGGCGCAAAGTGCGCTACATTCCCGTGGAAGATACCAAAGGGCGCCTCGTGGGCCTCATCACCTCCCGCCTGCTCCTGCGCCACTTCACTCAGCAAAATCGCTTTAACGGCCACGAGGCGTTTCAGGTCAAGGACATCATGATCAAAAACCCTGTCACCATCAGCCCCACCGGCGCTATCCTCGAAGCCATGTCCCTCATGCGGGATAATAAAATCGGCTGTCTGCCCGTCGTGCAGGAGAAAGAACTGGTCGGCATCATTACGGAGATGGACTTTCTGCGCATCACGGGAAGGCTGCTGATGCGGCTGGAGAAGGAGAAGTAATGGCTGGATGCTCGATGCTGGATGCCTACTCCCCCTTCAGCCCACTAATCGTCTTCACTCCCCTGCTTTGTGCATCCTTCCGGCGCATCATCAGCGCATAGGTGTTGTTGAAGCCCAGCGGCTGCAGCCAGTCGATGTTGAATTGCCGGCGGAACTGCCGGTCGACGTATTCGTAGGTTGCCTCTTCGTCAGCAACCAGTTCCGCCACCTGTTCTTTGTCTGGCGAAAGCATGACCAGCAGACCCGTCCCCGTGTATTCGGGGTACAGGTCCACCTCTCCTTGCCGCAGGGCGTCGAAGCAAATTTTGGTGCCGCCCAGTCCGTCCTTCACCTCCGTATCGAAATTGGTATACCCATTGATGAGGGCGGCGAACATGGCGCTGAGAATATACTGCTCAGTGAATATCTTGGAAGCGATGACCAGTGTTTCTCCCCCCTGGGCCTGATCCGGACGCCACAGGCCTTCTTCTTCGAGAAAATTGCGGGCCACCAGCTCCGGCGATTTTTTGAGAAAATCCACCTGATAGTTGAGCGCCGACATACGTTCGTTATCGATCCTGCCTGCCAGCTGATTGAGCGCCTTCGCTACTTCCGGGTGCTGCGCTACCAGTTCCTGCCGGATTATAGGAGCACAGTAATAAGGCGGAAAAGCATTGCGATCATCCTCCAGCAGCATGAGGTCATAGGCTTTGATCCGGCCGTCGGTCGAGTAGCCGAAGATGACATCCACGTAGCCTTCGCGTACGGCTTTGTACATGAGTGCCGAGTTGAGGAAAACGGTGTTAAACTCCATGTTGTAAATCTCCACGAAGTTGTTGTAGCCATCCTCGCGGCCGATGAATTCAGGGTTCATGCCGGCCCGCAGGCGGTCGGCCTGCAGTTGAAGTAAAAAGGGTAAAAGGGCCAGCAGCGGCAGGCCGACGGCCAGGAGGCCCGCCGAGCGGGTCAGGGTGCGTATGCGCAGGTTTTGCAGAAAGCCCAGCACCTGGTCGAAGAAGATGGCGAGCAGTGCTGCGGGGATGGCTCCGGCCAGGATCATGATGTTGTTGTTGAGCGCAATACCGCCGAAGATAAACTCCCCCAGCCCGCCGGCGCCGATAAAAGCCGCCAGGGTTGCCACCCCCACATTGATGACGGTAGCGGTTCGAACACCGGCGAAGATCACCGGCAGCGCCAGCGGCAGCTCCACCTTGGTCAGCACCTGCCAGTCGGTCATCCCCATACCGATCGCCGCCTCGCGAATGGCTGGGTCTACCTCCTTTATGCCGGTGTAGGTGTTGCGCAGAATAGGCAGCAAGGCATAAAGAAACAGGGCGACAATAGCCGGCTTTACCCCGATGCCTAGCAGGGGAAGCAGAAAACCCAGCAGGGCAATACTGGGAATGGTTTGCATAATACCGGCGACACCCAACAGGGAAGGTGCCAGCCGTGGCTTCCGCGTTGCGAGAATGCCGCCCGGAACAGCAAGCGTTATGGCGATCAGCAAAGAGAGAAAGGTGAGTCCGATGTGCTCCAGGGTCTGCTGGCCCAGCTTATCTATATTTTCGATTAGAAAATCAATCAATCGCTGCATAAATCAGGTTTTCTTCTGGTACTGGAAAAATTGCTGCATCAGGCCTGCCAGGTCAAAATAACGCGAGCGGCCTTCGTGCTCTACACGCCCGGTGAGCGTATGGCCGGGCACCGACGACAGGGCGGCGATGACCTGCCGGACCGGCGTGGAAGGGGCAAAGGACTGCTCCCTTTC
>CAZWDL010000051.1:0-334 GCA_964632995.1 uncultured Saprospiraceae bacterium | reverse complement strand
CGTTGGGTGGTGACGCCGGCAGCGCTTCAAGAAGGTCATTCAGCGTGATCACCTCCATTTCGAGTTGCAGGCGCTGCTCGGAGAGAAAATCGACGACGAAGTCATTAGCCGGCTCAAAGAGCAGTTGCGCCGGCGTTCCGATCTGTTGCATACGTCCGGCATCGAGCAGGCATACCCAGTCGGCCATCTCGAAGGCTTCTTCTACATCGTGGGTAACCAGAATGGTGGTCTTGCTGGTGAGCTCCTCCAGCTCCATAAAGTCGCGACGAATATCCCCCCGGGTGATCGGATCGAGCGCGCCGAAAGGCTCGTCCATCAATACGATGGGCGGATC
>CAZWDL010000050.1:29587-47246 GCA_964632995.1 uncultured Saprospiraceae bacterium | reverse complement strand
AGAGCATCAGCGGGGCGGCGGCGCCGTGGTCGGTGCCGCCCGACGAATTTTGCTCCGGCCGCCTGCCGAACTCGGAGTAGGTCATGGCCAGCACCCGCTGTGCGGCGCCGCCCGCCGCCAGGTCGAGGTAGAACTGGCGCACGGCGTTCGACAGCTGGTAGAGCAGCCCGGGATGGATGTTGGCCTGCCGCGCGTGCGTATCGAAGCCGTCGAGGGTGATCATGTACAGGCGGGTGCCCAGTCCGCCCTTGATCAGCCGCGCGATGAGGGCGAACTGCTCGCCGAGGCGCCCCTGATACTCCACCGCGTTGGCGGCGCCGTCGTAGGCCTCCGAGATGACCCCCGCAAACTTAAAGGTGCTGTTGGCTACCGTGCGCAGGAAGCCCAGCTGCTCGCCGTAGTAGCATTCCGGCACATTGGTGGCGTCGTAGAGCGCGCCGAGTTCGGCGATCTCGGCGAGCTGCTCGGGGTTGTCGACCAGCACGCCCATATCGATGCCGTCGTCGTTGGTAAAGACCAGATTGCCGGAACCGCCGATCTGTATGGCCGGCGGCGTCTCCGGCGGGTTTTCCTGGAAGTCCGGGTACTCGCCGTCGAGGTAGCGGCCCAGCCAGCCCGAACTGACAACCTCGCCCGAATCGCTGCCCGAGGCCCAGATGTCGGAGGAGCGGAAGTGCGACAGGTTCTGGTCCGGGTAGCCCACGCTGTTGACGACCTTCATCTGCCCGTCTTGCCACAGGCGCCGCAGGGGCTCCATGGTATTCGGGATGGCGAAGGCGTCGCTGAGGTTGATCAGCTCATTGCGCTCCAGGGCGATGCCCGGCCGCAGACTTTGGTAGGTTCCGTAATCGAAGACCGGTACGATGGTATTCAGACCGTCGTTGCCGCCCTTTAGCCGGATCAGCACGAGGATGTTATCGTTGCCGCTGCCGTTCAGGGCGGCGGCCAGTGGTGAAGTGGACATGGCGGTCAGCGGTACGCGTCCCAGCAGCATGGATACGCTGCCGGCGATGCCTACCTGCTGCAAAAAGTGGCGGCGGCTCCAAACGCGGTGGTCGCGCTCGTGCGCCTGCCCGTGCTCAAGGGCGCTGCCGTGTCTTTTATTGTCTTTTGGCGTATGATTACACATGGATGGTCGTGGTTTTAAGCAAGCTGATATTGAATTTGTTGTTAATCCGGGGAAAGCACGCGAAGCAGCGGTACCGCCGGTAAAGAATTTACGAAACGTCGCTGCACGCTTTGCGAACTTTGCGTCTTGGCGTGGATTTCAAAAGTGTCTTTTTGCGCAAGCGAAAAGCTGCTTGCCTACACAGCGAGCTATTAGCCGCGCTGACGAGGGGCCGTACGCAAAGGCGCAGCGTTCGCTAAGCCTTTCTGACCGGCGCTGGGAAAACGCAGAGCGTTTTCTCTCTGCGGACTACTAATTTCTGTCAGACCTTCGCGCGTCATTATTGATCTCCGTGAGCTTAATTACCCCAGTTGAAACTCCGGCAGCCGGATAATATGGTCCAGCAGCAGGGCTACCTGGGTGGGAACCGTCTCCCAGCGGAGGTTCCAGAGCCCTTCGTCGAAGTAATTTTGGGGGATTTCGAATTTAAAGACATCGGTCGCGCGCTCGTAATCTTCCGGACGTTGCAGGCCGTTGGGCAGGAAGTGGTCGACGATCATCTGGGTGACGAAAGCCGGGTCGGTAGCCTCCTCGCCGGCCAGCTGCACTGCGAGGCTGGTCAGCGAATCGGGTGTATTTTCAAACAGGTAAAAGGCGTAGTAGCGCAGCGTTTGCCAGCGTCCGGTAAGTGTGTTGCTGTTGATCCAGTTGCGGTTGCCCGGCCAGCCCGCCACGTCGACGGGATTGAAGAGCTGCTGTCCCTGCTGGTAGGTCTGAAAAGTAAGGGCTTCGATCAGAGCGTCGTTGGTGGGGACCCCCCCTTCCCGCACAAAGCTGATAAAACGGTCGACGGGGCTCTGCACGACTGCACTGACCACGTAATCGTCAAAGAAGTGCTCGCTGCGGAACAGCTGTCGCAGCACCGGCGCGACCTCGAAGTCGTTCTCCAGAAAAGTTGTAGCCAGCCCCGCGATGATGTTCTCGTCAGGCTCGGGGTGGACGAAGTGGCGGTACAGTTTGCTGCAGATGTATTCCGCCACCAGCTCCCCGCGTTCTTCGAAGAGCAGGCGATGCACATCTTCATAGTTCCAGTTGCCGGTGCGTCCGAAGATGGTCTTTTCACCGGGGTCGTGCAGGGCGGGCGCATAGCCGATGGGCGCGCAGAACTTGGTGAAGCCGTTCCAGCCGGTGAGTGCGCGGGCGGTCTCTACGATATCGTCCTGGGTGTAGCCGTTGTCGCGACCGAGGGTGAAGAGCTCGTACAGCTCGCGTGCATAGTTCTCGTTGGGCTGCAGGCGCGTATTCTGCACGCCGTTGAGGAAGACGAGCATGGCCGGCGTTTTACCTATTTCGTAGACGAAGTTCTTAAAATTGCCAAAGGCCTGCTCCTGCAGCAGCCGGTGATACTGGTAGAGATGGCTGGGACATTGATACACCTCAAAGCGGGTGACAAAGTGATTATGCCAAAACAGGGTGAATTTCTCCCGGATCCCCTGCCCGGCCATCTGATCAACCCAGCCGGTCACCCAGCTGATAAACTGATCCATGCGTTGCCGGTTGAAGTCGTCGTACTTATCGATATCCCAGTAGGCCCATTCGGGCTCGGCGGAGGGTGGCTGGTTGCGTGCCGTATTGAGGAGCGTGTCTACCAGTGTTCCGGGATCCATCGCCAGTCCCTGTTGTATCTCAGGGGGCGAGGCTCCGAAGCCCAGGCGCCGGTACAGGTGCATGACGCGGCGCTTGTCCCAGGGCTTGGCAGCGCTGGGGGCGTACGGCGCCAGGGTGCCGGTTGCGCAATTGGGTGGTGCGGGTAGCATAGGAGAAGGTTTTGGGTGAAAATGGTATTTGGGGGTTGGACTTAGAGGAAAGGGGAAGGTTTAAAAAAGCAGGAAAATTAATTTCAGTGGCCTTGCAGCTGATGCTGAAAAATTAAGGTGAACCGCCTGGGCATCAGGGTGAACTTCAACTATGGTGGTGCGCTCGACGGGGTTACCTTAATTTTTCGGTAAGGGTCTGTCGGTGTCCCAAACTTAAATCGATGTAAAAGGGAAGGATAACCGTCTTGCTGTCCCGTAAACTTAGCGTCCTTTGCGCCTCTGCGTGCATCCCTACGTCATTTGGCTGCGTGATCTTTGCGCGCTTACGTATGGGGGAAGACTCGCAGCAGCTCCGCAAAGCGGTGCACCTCTTCAAAGGTATTATACAAAGGCGCCGGCGCGATGCGGATGACGTTTGGCTCCCGCCAGTCGCAGATCACGCCGTTGTCGCTCAGGTAGTCGAAGAGGGCGCGTCCGTTTTCATCCGTGAGGAAGGACAGCTGGCAGCCCCGCGCCTCCGGATCAGGTGGCGTAAGGATATTAAACTGATGCCCTTCTTCATTCAGTTGATTGATGAGGAACTCCAGGTATCCCGTCAGGGCGATGCTCTTTTCGCGCAGCGCCGGCATGCCCGCCTCTGCAAAATGCTGCAGGCTTATGCGGTGGATGGCAAAGTTGAATATTTGCGCGGTGCTGATCTGCCAGCCCGCCGCCCCCGCCTCGGGAACGAAGCCTTTGGTCATCTGGAAGCGATCGGATTCCTTGTAGCCCCACCAGCCGGCCAGGCGCGGCAGGTCGGGATTATGGTGATGCCTTTCATGAATGAAAGCTCCGCCCGGTCCGCCCGGCCCGGCGTTCATGTACTTATAGCTGCACCAGACGGCGAAGTCGACGCCCCAGTCGTGGAGCCGCAGCGGCACGTTGCCCGCGGCGTGCGCCAGGTCGACCCCTACCGTCGCCCCCGCGCGATGCCCCGCCCCGGCGATGGCGGCCAGGTCATAGAACTGCCCGGTATAATAATTGATGCCGCCGAAGAGGATCAGGGCTGTTTCGGCGCCGTGTTTCTCAACCGTTTCGAGAATATCCTCCGTGCGCAGCAGCTCCTCGCCCGGCCGCGGCTGCACCTCCACGATGGCCGCTGCGGGGTCGAAACCGTGGAAGCGCACCTGGCTCTCCACCGCGTACTGGTCGGAAGGGAAGGCGCCCCCCTCCATGATGATCTTAAAACGATCTTGCGTCGGCCGGTAAAACGACACCATCAGCAGGTGCAGGTTGACCGTCAGCGTATTCATCACGATGACTTCCTCCGGCAGTGCTCCGACGACGCCGGCCAGCGGCTCGGCCAGGTATTCGTGATAGGGTAGCCACGGTCGCTTCCCCCGGAACCAGCCCTCGACGCCTTCGGTTTGCCATTGCTCCAGCTCTTCCTCCAGCGCTCTGCGGGCCCCTTTCGGCTGCAGGCCTAGCGAGTTGCCGCAGAAGTAGATGCAGGGTTTGCCTTCATGCTGCGGGAAGAGGAATTCATCGCGGAAGCGGCGCAGGGAGTCCTGCCGGTCCATCTGTTCGGCGAAGCGGGGGGTGGAGTGGTAGGTCATTTTGGATGTTCTCATTGAAGTGAAATTGCTACGAGTACTTACGAAACATTGAATATAGGTTAGAACCGCACTAAAAGTTTAGAAGTTTAGTCGCCGCCCCTGCTGGGGCGGCTGGTTTAGAAGTTTAGCAGATCTGAAAATGAGATTCCCGGTTTCAGGTCTGCTAAACAGCAAGCTCTAAGTTTGGTCGGGCAAGCCTTCTAAACTCAGTCGACTTATTCCTTAGGGCTCGTCTCTTAAATTGCGCTCGAATAAGATTTTTCTTTTCAGAACAAACTTCCCTGCCGTGAGAAACTCATCGGGTTCTCCAGCTCCAGCAGCTGCCGCTTCATATCCAGCCCGTAGAAATACCCCTGCAGATCCCCGCTCTTGGCGATACAGCGGTGGCAGGGCACGATGATCGCGATGGGATTGTGCCGGTTGGCCTGCCCCACCGCCCGCACAAATTTCGGATTTCCCAGCTGATCGGCGATTTTGGAATAGGTGGTGGTATGCCCGTAGGGCACCTTCCGAAGCTCTTCCCAAACGACCTTGTGGAAATCTGTCGCATCGCCGTAGTCCAGCGCTACGTCGAACGCGGTGCGCTTGCCTTCGAAATACTCGCGCAGCTGCTCCACCACCTTGGTCAGCACAGCCGGCACCGGCAGGTCGGGACAGTGCTGCTTATCCGTCAGCTTCACCGACGTTACGCCGTGCCGGCTGCCGCGAATCTCGAAGCAGCCGAAAGAGGAAGAGAGGTAGGCTTTTTCTTGTAGCATGAGTTGATGGTTGACATTTACGAAAGCTCCGGGGAAGTTTTTAGTGTGAAATCGTACCTTAAATAGAGTTTAGAAGTTTAGTCAGCGCTCCTTCGGAGCGGCTGGTTTAGAAGGTTAGAAGGGCTGAAAATGAGATTCCCGGTTTCAGATCTTCTAACCTGCCCGGTTTCTTGGTCGGGCAAGCCTTCTAAACTTTCCCGTCGATCAATAGCCTAAGTTACGTTACCTACCTGCCACCTCAGAGCTTTTGGCGCCAGGAGGCCCTTTCCCAGGGCCTCCTGGCTTGGATTCCAACATGACCTGTTCAATCCTGGCAGAGGTTCGCTTTTAAAGCGACCTCGGAGAGGTCGTGAATGTCGTGATTAACCCTTTCTATGCTACAAACATCAGACCTCTCCGAGGTCATCGCGAACGGGGCCGCGGCTATTCTGTAAAGACTCGATCTCTCTATTGCCGCGGATAAATAATTATATGTCGCCGCTATGCGGCTTCTACGTGCGAAGGATGCTTCAATTTCCTGGGGCTCGCGCCCCAGGCTATGGTCTGTCGCCGCTACGCGGCTTTTATAAATTCTTTACTTACGGCACTTCCGGGGTCGAACCCTATGCCGAGGTGAAGCAACCTTCAGGACAAAGCCTGCAGCCAGATGCAAATTACGAAAAATATCAGCAAAGCGAGAGGTGAAGGAACCTCCGCCAACACAAAAAATCCGGCGGGCTTGCCGGATGACAGTAAATATTTTTATCTTAAACATTCATTTTTAGTTGACGCGACGAAAGGCCCCGAAAATGAGTGTATTACTGCTGACTTATGCGAATAATTCCGAGCAACCGCTGGACCAACTGACAGAGGAAGAGGAGAAGGTATATCAATCACTTAGAGATCTTGAGGAAGACGGTTTTTCCATAGAACGGGAATCCAACGCTACGCCGGATAAGCTGATCGACCGGATCCGGCATTTCAGAGAGCGACTCATCCTTTTTTCGTATAGCGGTCATGCCGGAAGCCGGACCCTGGAAACGCAACAATCCTCTGCTCACGCCCGCGGACTATGCGGACTGTTGGGAGAGTGCCCCCATCTCCGGGTCGTTCTGCTCAATGGATGCTCCACGAAGGGACAGGTAGAAAGCTTGCTCCAGGCGGGGGTTCCGGTAGTTATCGCAACGCACGCTCCAATCGACGACTCGATTGCCAGAGAATTTGCTGTTTCCTTTTTCAAAGAACTAAAGGAGGGGCGCTCCGTAGAGGAAGCTTTCAAGACAGCAAAGCATGTTGCGCATACCATCAATGATAGCATTGAATTCAAAGTATACAGAGGATTGGTTACGCTCTCTGTAGCCCAAAGTGTCTGGGGCTTATTCCAAAGAGATGATTCAGGTTCTCGCTGGACGCTCCACCAAGGAAAAATGACTTCCAGCAAAGCACACATTTTAAAGGAAGCCGCTGAAAAGTCGCCGGAAGCCCTGCGCGTTTTTGTTATCGGAGATCAGAAGACGCTCTACATCTATGAGAAAATTAGTGCCTCATTGAGCCATGAACGTCAGCAGGGAAAATTGGCGCTCAATGACGGCTGGGGGAGGGAAAAGGCGATTCACCGCGAGACCTATCTATCAGAGCTCCATCATGCACAAGCGGTCATTTTTTTAGTCAATGACCCGGATTTCAATAACTTCATCGATGAGTATAAATGGATCAAGGAATACCTGGAAGAAAATGGCAAACCTATTCTACTTATAAGGATTGATGGAGCCAAGCAGGCGAGTATAAACTTAGCTGCAAGGCTCGGCCACATACAAGGAGATTTTCCGTTAGCCGACAGCTTTACCCTCAATCAGCTTTTAAAGTTGGAAAATGCAAGTGCCGTATTCACCGAATGGGTGTATCCTTTCCTCATCAAGAAATTTGAGGAAATCAGAAGACAGAAATCTATTGACCCTGAGTTCCTTGCTCCCGCGCTTGCCGAATTCGATCTGCTCGAGCAACGAAATGCATTTAAATCTCTGCTTCAGCATCAAGAACCCTGTAAATTCGCTCTCTTTCAAGGAACAGAAAGATGCGGACAGAACCTGCTGAAAACCAGATTAATGAACTACCTCCACCACCTCGATGAGCTCGCCCGCAGCCGGCCTTGGATCGTGCGGTTTAAAAGCGGCCTGGAAATCGTAGATACGCCGGAGAAATTCTGGTTGAGATTGGCGGAGGAACTGGATATGGAGGATGATGATCCCGGCTTTATCTGCCGGCTGATCTATAACAGGCTGAAGCGGAGCGATGCCGTTCTTGTACTCGATGAAGTTTTCTGGCCCGGCATCGATGAGGAGGCGGCCGCCAGGAGTGCGGACATATTGAAAACTTTCTGGTCCGCATTGAACGAACACTTCCCCGCCGGTGAACAAAGCAGTCTAGGCCAACTCTTTATCTTCGGAATTAACCGGGCTACAGATAATAATTGTGATTTCAACAGCCTGGACTTAGAGGATGCCAATCCCAATTGCAGGTCTATGGTCTTGCCGACCCTACCTATGGTGGAGGAATCCTTTTTAAGTGAATGGCACCTGGAACAGGGAGGCCGTCGGGCATTGAACGTTCCGGAATTCAGAAGCCTGCTGGATCATTGTGATTATATTCTTTCCGATAAATATCTCGAAAACGTCATTACCCGTATTGGACAAAAACTAAACTGCCTGGAGGCAGTTTCTAAAGTGCTGACCTGATGATCCGTGAACCGAACTACCAGAAATATACAGGCGCTGCCCTGCAGGAATACAATGCAATGCATGACCTGGATCCCTATTTTCCCTCCGAAGACTTGATCCGCGCCGTCGAAGTGGCGCGTCTTTTGGAACGGCCTCTGCTGCTGAGAGGAGAGCCCGGCAGCGGCAAGACCCGCCTGGCAGAAGCGCTGGCATTTGAAATTCACGGGGATGACTGGAAAGACCATTATTTCCGCTGGAACATAAAATCCAGTACTAAAGCGGAAGAAGGATTGTATCGCTTCGATCATCTTGCCAGACTGCGGGACGTGCAGGATACCGGGACGAAGAAAGAACCTAAAGGCAAATATGTAGAAAAGGGGGCCTTGGGAAAGGCCTTTGAAGCATGTAAAAAGGGAGTTTCTCCGGCGGTTCTACTGATCGACGAGATCGATAAGGCGGACATCGACTTTCCGAACGATTTGCTGGATGTGCTGGAAGGACGCCCTAAGCAATTCGAGATCAGGGAAACCGGGGAGGTGGTAAAGGCGGAACAGTCCCCCATCGTGATTATCAGTTCCAACGATGAAAAGGAATTGCCCAATGCTTTTCTGCGCCGCTGTGTTTTTCACTTTATTCCTTTCCCGGACTATGACGATCTGCTGAAAATTGCACAGGCCAATCTCGACAAACAACCCGAAAGCGGGCTGGACCAGGAATGGCTGAGGAAAACCGTCCGGAAATTCCTCGACATTCACCGGGAGATGAAGAAAAATCCCAACACGGATAAGCCGGTCTCCACCTCCGAGCTGCTCGACTGGCTGCGGGTGATCACCTTTTACCAGCCTCAGGAAAAAGGCGAGATAACCGTAGGGGAGCAGGGACAACTCATTTTTGCGGACGGGAGAGTCCTCTATCCGGAGGTTTTATTTAAAAGCTACGACGATCTGCAATCGCAGCTGGGTAAGGAAAACGTGTAGCCATGGAGCCCCGCCGCCTGATCCTATATGACTTTTTTCAGCGTCTGCGCCAGGAAGTAGGGCTGGAGTTGGATCCTGACCAGTATCTCGATTTTCTGCGCAGTTTCTTATCCGGAATTATTGCCCCGGAAGCTTCATCCGATATTCAGGCATTTCGCGAAGAACTGCGAAGTCTTTGCCGGATACACTGGCTGACGCACCCGCGGCGGTTCGGAGCGGCTTTCGACCGGCTGTTTGAGGAGGAGTTCGATAAGTTGATCCGGTTTCAACCGGCGATTCCGGAGGAACCGGCGGCGGCACCGGAACCGACTGAGGCGCAGGAATTTGTGCAAAAGCAGTCAGGAGCGCCACAACAAACGGCTCCTCCGGAACCTTCCAAAAAAAAGCCGCCCCTGCCTCCCTCCCAAA
Organism: uncultured Saprospiraceae bacterium; assembly: GCA_964632995.1. Lineage (GTDB taxonomy): Bacteria > Bacteroidota > Bacteroidia > Chitinophagales > Saprospiraceae > CAZWDL01. Next base: position 37,887 of record CAZWDL010000050.1, on the reverse strand, counting down.
AAGAACCTGCTCCCGAGGCTATGACCGACCTGTTTCTGCGATTTAAAACGGCCGCCGGTACGGGCAGGGCTGGTCCTGCGCAGGATCGCCCGGCGCAGTTGCTGGACAATAAATTTCTCTTTTCGGATAGGCACCTGCCGGCTTCCGACCGGCGCCTGCAGCAGCACTGGCGGTATCTGGGGGCCTTTGCTGAATCCAGGGCGGGGGTGGATATTGATATTGCTTCAACCGTAGCGGCTTTCGCCGAAAAGGGATTTATAGTCGAGCCCGTTTTCCAAAAGGAAAAAATCTACCGGCAGCAAACCGTTTTTCTAATCGACGACGGCGGGTCGATGCTGGCCTTCGCCTCGCTGGCCGACCACCTGGTGTCGACTATCCGTTCGAGCCTGGAGGGTGGACCGGTTTCCGTATATTATTTTCACAATAATCCAGGTGGTCCCCTATTTAGGGAAAGAAACCGCTCTGCTCCGGTGGAACGAGAGACCTTCATCCGGGAGGCGCTGCATACCGCCTCTTTTCTGATCATCATCAGCGATGCCGGTGCGGCCCGGGGAACCGTCCATAATGAGCGGATTCAACAAACGAAGCGCTTTCTGGTCGATGCGAGAAAAAAAGTGCCGCACCTGCTCTGGATGAACCCTGTTCCCAAAGAGCGATGGGCCAACAGTACCGCGATGTACGTTTCGCTGTACGTGGACATGCTGGAAGCCAGCGCGCAAGGCCTGCGCCGCCTGCCGCATATTTTACGACATCTGTAAATCGAATTCCATGCCGAAGCGAATGCCGGTTCCCACTGATATGCTTTCTCCCCTGGAAACAGCCAGGCTGGAGACGTTTTACGACACCTTCTGTCAGCCGGGAAAGGAAAAGCATCTTTGGCTGGCGGCGCACGCGGCTTTTCCGGCGGTGCTCAGCGTGGATCTGCTGTACAAAATATGGCAAAACTTCCGGGTGGATGAGCAAGGGCAGGAAATGGACATTCCTTCCATCGCGGTATCGGATGTCTTGCTGTCAGACCTTTGCCGTCCGGTCAGCAAAGGGCTTTATGAAATCCAGAGCGGTATTCGCAGTGCGCTGTTGGACTATCTGGCCAACGAAGATCGCTTTGGAAAAAAACGGATTCAGCGGCTCGCGCATTTTCTGAAATTCTACCTGCGCGATAATCCCCAGCGCATCCCCTCCGAGGCCTTTCGGCGGGCGCAGACCTTTGCCTTTCAGGCCGAGCTGGAACCTGAAAAAGCCGCCCAGCTGCTCCTGGAGGCCTGGAACCGGGGCGACAGGGCCAGGCTCCAACAACTGGAGGAAGCCGCCCAGTATTTATCGACGTCCAACCGGCGAATGGAGGCCGGCGCTTACTCCAATCCCCTGGCGGTCGCTATCGACTTAGTGCGCGAAGTAAGCGATTTTCAAAGAGGACGGATTGAGCAGGAAGACGTAGTCCGCTATCTCGACGCGCTGCGGGAAGTGGTGGAAATTGATGTTAACGACGGCATCCGGCTGAAAATTCCGCCGGCGGTGCTGGAGGCGCTGCGAAGGCGGGGAGCGAGACGAATGGAAGCATCAGGAGAAGAGCGCCATTTTGCTAAAATTCATCTGCTCACTCATCCCTCCCTCGACCAGGAAAAACTGGCCGCCCGGTTGTTCAACCAAAGAGTAGATCCCGCAGAACCGCTGAACTGTTTTCAATGGAAGACTGATCAACACGATTTAGGATTAATCGGGAAAACTACTTTCAACACCTGGATGTGGAGTAGCAGTCTGCATACTGAGCTGGACCGCTTCCTTTTCACGCCAGGTGGAATGTATTTCCTAGCAATACCTGGTGACCTAAAAAGGAATGGACTATCATGGTTGAAAGAGGTGCTTTACAGGGTTCAATCTCAAGTGGGGCAGTATATCATTTACCTTTTGCCTATAGGAGAAGCAGGTGAGCTTTGGAAGGAACTGGACACTGATCGCCGATCGGAATTGGAAGCTGGTAAGGTTATTCCACTTTTGAAAAGGGAAAATTTCAACCAAATATTTGAGGAAATTTTCGAAAAAGGAAAGCTTCCTAATCCTTTACCTGTTAATACAATTTCCGTCGGCGAGGACTTAGCCTGGAACATCCAAAAGGAACCCTTTCAGGAAATCCTGCTGAAAGAAATCTCAGCCCAGGAACAGGATCAATACCTTCCTCAGCTGGAAAAACTGAATGCCGCCGGCCTGGTGCGCTACGAATTCACCGGTGAAAAGGAAGCGCCGCTGGTGGCGACGGCGCCTCAGCAGGAAGTGAAGCGCTTAACAGAGTGGCTTGAAAAGGCGAAGGATGAAAAGGGGCTGCTGGTAACGCCGGCTGTTAGGCGATTGAGAGATGCCCGTCAAACCTATCGCTTCATCAGGACTCTGGCAATGGGAATTCAACCGGTGGATGGGGAGATGCTTTTTCCTACGATGTTTGAGAAGGGAATGCGAAAGCAAGGATTGGAGGCTTCTCCGACGATTATCTTCCGTTGGACATACGATTTCCTGCCCACTGATTTATGGCTAAGAGTGCTTTCAACGATCAACCGGGAATTCCGGGTGGAAGAAATGAGCACCCGTGATCCGCTGATTTTTAAAATGGATGGTCTTCTGGCTACGCTCAGCCAGGAAAAGGAAAACACGCTGGAGCTTCGTATAGCCGATTCATCCGATGCTATCCCTACGCCTCTCCAAGCGCTTGTCGCCGGGAAAAGTGCCGGGCTTCTGGAAAAAGGACCCTTAGGTCCCGGCGTCCACGCCTCCTACCCCTACCCCCTCTCCTTCCGCAAACAAACCCTCCGCATCCCCGCCCACGCTACCCCCGAGCTCATCCGCGTCGAAGGAGGTACCTTCACCATGGGCTGGCTGAACGAGGAGCGGGACGGTGAAGGCTATGACGATGAAAAGCCCGCCCACGAAGTCCGGCTTAAGGACTTCAGCATCGGCCGTTACTCCGTGACCATGCAGGAGTACGACGCCTTCTGCGAAGCCACCGGCCGGGATAACCCGAAAGATAGCGGCTGGGGCCGCGGTCGCCGCCCGGCGATTTATGTCGACTGGTACGACGCGATCGAGTACTGCAACTGGCTGAGTGAGATATGGGGACTGGAAAAAGTGTACGAAATCAGTAAGGATAAGAAAGATCCGAATAACAAAAATGACAGTGATAATAAAAAGTGGCTGGTGACGATGAAAGAAAATGCGAACGGCTACCGGTTACCTACGGAGGCGGAGTGGGAGTACGCGGCGCGGGGGGGGCAGGAGAGTAAAGGATTCCAGTACGCGGGAAGTAATGATTTGGATGAAGTGGCATGGCATGATAAGAATGCCGGGTCAAAGACGCATCCTGTCGGGGAAAAAAAGCCAAATGAATTAGGGCTATACGATATGAGCGGCAATGTTTACGAATGGAGCTGGGATTGGTATGATGGTGAATACTATCAACTGTTTTCCAATGAGGTGGAGGAAAATCCACTCGGCCCGGAATCCGGCTCCGGTCGTGTGTTGCGGGGCGGTTCGTGGAGCATTGACAATGGGCGATACTACCGCGTTTCAAGCCGTTACTGGTACTACCCGGGCAGCAGGCTCAACGATATCGGGTTTCGGCTGGCCCAGGACTAACCCTTTTACCTGCCGGAGCGTTAGCGGAGGCAGGTATTTAACCCTTTTACCCTTTTTTTCTTTTCGCGCGAAGCGCGATAAATTTCAAAAATCCACTATCTTCGAAGAAGAGGGTCCGGCGCGTTAACCGGTCGTGTGTTGCGGGGCGGTTCGTGGAACAATAACAATGAGCAAAACTACCGCGTTTCAAACCGTAACAGGAACAACCCGAACAACAGGAACAACAATATCGGGTTTCGGCTGGCCCAGTACAGTATTTTTTTTCTCTCGCCGGAATTCGCCGGCCGGTTTTCCATCCGGCGGAGCGTGCGATTCAATAATGTCCAGCGCAGGATCCCGTGCGTTGCGTCGCTTTGGGCGCAACAGCCAAATAATCATTAACCGGGCGGGGCTGGTAGGGCCGGAAACGGCTTCGAAGGTCCTGCCCGGCTATAAGCTTTTGATCCAGCCGCCACACATCCGGCCGATCTCTTGCAGGTGATTCAGTATTTGCTTGTATTTGTTAGAATGGTAAAAGCCCATTTCATAACAAAGGCGAAAGTAGAAACGCATTTTTTCAATCTTGATATTGGCTTCGATCAGCTTGTCTTTTTTTTCCGGGCGGGGAGCGTAATAGGCCTCGATAAACAGCTCCAGGATGTCGCTGCTGAGATTTTGCAGGCGATCGCCGAGGAGGAATTTTTGATCGCGTGGAAATTTTTTCAGGACCGGGATGATCATTTTCAGAAAATCGTAGGTCTTGACCAGAATCGGACTTTGCTTTTCCATATATGAAGCGATTTTTTAAACTCTACGAAAAGGTTTGTGCTTTTGACAACTTGCTTCGGGCATTTTACAAAGCGCGTAAAGGCAAGCGGGACAAACCAAATGTAGCGGAATTTGAAACCAATTTGGAGTGGGAGCTGCTTCAGATAGAAGAGGAGCTACGGGAGGGGAGCTACCGCCCAGGCCCCTATCGAACGTTCATGATCTACGATCCGAAAAAACGCATGATCAGTGCGGCGCCTTTTCGCGATCGAGTGGTGCATCACGCTTTGTGTAATATCATCGAACCGATTTTCGAAAAGACGTTCATTTTTCATACTTATGCCAATCGCAGGGGCAAAGGTACGCACGCTGCCATTCGTCACTGTCAGCATTTAATGCGGCAATACGAATACGTGCTGAAGGCGGATATCCGAAAATATTTTCCCTCCATCGATCACGAAATACTCAAGCAGCGAATTTTCCGAAAGATTGGCTGTCGTCGCACCCTGGATCTGATCGATCTCATCATCGACTGTTCTAATCCTCAGGAAGAAATAGCGGACTATTTTCCGGGAGATGATCTGTTCACCATTGCCCATCGCCGCAAAGGCTTGCCAATGGGAAATCTAACCAGTCAGTTTTTCGCCAATATTTACCTGAGTGGTTTCGATCATTTTGTCAAAGAAGAGCTAAGGGTGAAAGGTTATATCCGGTACGTAGATGATGTAGTGCTATTCGGAAACGATAAAGCAACGGTGCACCAAATCCGGCAGGAACTGGAAGGATATCTCGCTGAAATGTTGAGGTTGCGCCTGCACCGGAATAAAACAGTGGTATTCCCAACCCGATTGGGGGTGAATTTCCTCGGGCAGCGTATATTCAAGACCCATCGCCAATTGAAGAAGGAAAATCTATTTCGCTTTCGCCGGCGGATGCGCAAGCGACTGCAACTATACCGGGCCGGCAAAATCTCCCCGGAAAAAATAGAGCAACAGTTGAATGCATGGCGCGGACATGCTACGCAAGCTGACACGGAAAAATTACTGGAAAAGACCTTTAACTGGCTTGTCTTTAAAGAAGGGCTGAACTTAGCCAGAACGGAAACTGGTTCGTGGCTGCTCCTGGAACAACAACGACCACCCAGGTAATAATTATCAAAACTAAAAACAGACTCCCCATAGATTTGATTTACTTTGAAGGTTCTCTTTCACAGGAAGATGCATTTCGCAGAGAACAATACTTGAAAACGCATTACGGGAAAATGTATCTGAAAAAATGCCTGAAGTCTTATTTCACAGGGTGAACAGATGCTTGCCCGGTCCCTTTTTGGAAGGGCGAAAACGGCCTTGCGAGATAAAAATCCTTAGGGTCTGGAGCAGCAGTATTGGTAACCCGTGGATGGCGAAGGTTCTGCTGCTCTTATTTTTCCAGATAGGCTTTTATATCAATTTTCTTCACGGTGAGGTACTCTTCGCTGAGATGATCAAAGTCGTTATCTGTGGTGACCAGGACGAGGTTCAAGACAGAGCCGGTTGCTGCAATCCACAAATCATTTTTTCCCATATTCCTGGCAGTGAAGTCGACCTTTTTTCCTTTAGATTTTCCTTGACTGAACGTGTCAATTTCAGCGTATCGCTCAACGATTTCTTCGACATTTATATCTGCAATCATGAACCGACTTAGCAACTTTTCCAGGTTTTGAATTTTCTTCGCTCCCCATCGATTCTGTTCCGCGATGGATTTTATTTCTCCTACGGTTACCACGGAAATTACCAGGTCATTCTCGCCGGTCAGTAGCTTTAGATCCTGCTCGACTTTTCTGGTCAATTCATTGGCACGGACGTAGATGACCAAAATATTTGTATCTAATAAATATTCCATCCTCAATCCAGCATAGCCAACAATTCTTCAACCGACTCTTCAATCCCCACCTCATCCGCCATTTCAAAAAAGGTTTCTGCATCCAAGGGGACATAGTTTTGTTCCGCTTTCATCTCTTCCAGCGTGATCGTTTTTCGCATGGGCTTAAGGGCGGCCTGCCAGAGGGTATCTTCTTTACGAATAGCTTCGATTTGATCCTCTAATCTGGTGATAGCCGATTCATCATCCAGGTTGATGATTTCCTGGATCAGCTTGTATTTTCTGTTATCCAAATTCTTGGTCATGGATGATTGCTTTTACTTTTTCCAAAGGTACTTGCTTTCACAAAACTTTGCAATTGGCTTTTAGAGATAGAGCGGCACGTAAGAGCGGCCAGAACGCGGGCCTCGTCTCGGCACTGAAGCTTTATGCGAAAGAGCCCGGCTCGCGAAGTTAGAATTAAGTACCACGTTTACGAAACCTCTAAAGGTTTCGTAAACGTATCACCGGTGTCTCCCCTCCAGCACCTCCATCACATCCGCCAGCCGGTACCCCTTCGCCGTCAGCAGCACCAGGTAGTGGTACATGAGGTCGGCGGCCTCGTTGAGGAAGAGCTCCTCGTTGTCGTCCTTGGCTTCGATGATCAGCTCCACGGCCTCTTCCCCTACCTTCTGGGCTACTTTGTTGATGCCCCGGTTGAAAAGGGAAGTCGTGTAGGAGCCTTCCTGAGGATTGGTTTTGCGGTGCTGGATCACCTGTTCGAGGTGGCGGAGGAAGTCGCCTTCCTCGTTGGTTTCGTCGAAGCAGGTGTCGCTGCCGGTGTGGCAGACAGGCCCCCGCGGGTTCACCCGCACAAGGAGGGTGTCGTTATCGCAGTCGGCCTTGATGTCGACCAGGTGGAGGAAGTTGCCGGAGCTTTCGCCTTTGGTCCACAGCCGGTCTTTGCTGCGGCTGTAGAAGGTGACGACTTTCTCCTCCTGCGTTTTGAGCAGGGCCTCCTTGTTCATATAGCCGAGCATAAGAACGCGGTCGGTGGCGGCGTCCTGTATGATGGCGGGGAGGAGGCCGTCGCCTTTATTGAAGTCGAGTTGTTCTATGCGCATATGGTGTAATTTTGAAGTGTGTACTACCTTCGTTCGTTTTGAGTTTAGAAGTTTAGTCGCCCACGACACTACGTGTCGGGGCTGGTTTAGGAGTTTAGCCGCTCTGACAGAAACAGACGTATTTGCCAAACTAAACCAGCGGCCTCGGAGTGGCCGGCTACTAAACTTCTAAACTCCGGCCATTTGCTCCGCTAGGATATTAACTTTATCTTATAGTCCGAAATTTCAACACCCAAACCCAATTACCATGGATTACGAACAGCCCTTAGATAGAGATTTTTCCGGCGACCTGCAGCTATCCGGCGAGTCGCGCGCCAACTTGAAAGAAACTTCCGGCTGGGCCAAATTTCTGGCCATCGTCGGCTTCATCGGGGTGGGCTTTATGGTCATCGCCGCTTTTGCCATCGGCTCCCTCCTGAGCTTCATGCCGGGATCAGAGGAGATGCCCTTCCCGCCGGTGGTGTTTTCTGTCTTGTATCTCGGCTTTGCGGCCTTGTATTTCTTTCCGGTGCTTTACCTCTATCGCTTTGCCACCAAGATGCAAGACGCGCTTCGGGATTCCAGCCAGGTCGCGCTGGAAGTGTCGTTGTCCAATATCAAGGCGCACTACAAATTTCTGGGCATCCTGACTGTTATCCTGCTCGGCTTCTACGCGCTGGGCCTGCTGATGGCGATCGTGGCGGGCGTCGGCGGGGCGATGCTTGGTTAACGGTTAAGAAACCTCCGAGTTTTATCGATTGCCCATATCTTTGGTCGGGGCTGAACTTCTGCGGTTCTTCTGTTTTTCTGTTCCTCTGTTCTGCAGTTCTGAACTGTTTAGTGGGTTTTTCCTCAAATTTTTGACTTGTAGAACAGAGGAATGAAGAACAGCAGAAGTAGCCCAAACCGAACTTATGGGTAATCAGTTCACCTCCGAGATTCCGTAAACGTCGTCACATCCGCACTACAATGCCCCGCTCCTGCAGA
>CAZWDL010000050.1:0-29577 GCA_964632995.1 uncultured Saprospiraceae bacterium | reverse complement strand
CAGATACCCTTTCAAATCCCCGATCTCCATCTCCCGGAAGTGGAAGATGCTGGCGGCCAGGCCCGCGTCGGCCTTGCCTTCGGTGAAGACGTCGTAGAAGTGCGACATCTCCCCCGCGCCGCCCGAGGCGATCACCGGGATGGAGACCAGTTCCGACACTTTTGCCGTGATCTCATTGGCAAAGCCGTTCTTGGTGCCGTCGTGATCCATGGAGGTGAAGAGAATTTCGCCCGCGCCGCGGTCTTCGGCCTCCTTGACCCATTCCAGCAGGCGCACCTCGGTGGGCAGGCGGCCGCCGTTGAGGTGCACGATCCATTCGCCGTCGATGTATTTGGCGTCGACGGCGAGCACGACGAACTGGCTGCCGAAGTTTTGGGCCAGCTCGGTGATCAGCTCCGGCCGGCGCACGGCCGCCGAGTTGACCGAGCACTTGTCGGCCCCCGATTCCAGCAGCACTTCCACATCGGCGACCGACTTAATGCCGCCGCCGATGGTGAAGGGAATGCTCAGGTGATGTGCGATGCGGCTAGCCAGCTCGGCCAGCGTCTTGCGCTTCTCGTGGGTGGCCGTGATGTCGAGAAAGACCAGCTCATCGGCGCCCTTTTCGCTGTATAGCGCACCCAGCTCTACCGGGTCGCCCGCATCGCGCAGGTTGACAAAGTTGACCCCCTTGACGGTTCGGCCGTCTTTGATATCCAGACAGGGTATGATTCGTTTAGCTAACATTCTGTAATATTTTTCCCGTAATTGCTTCGTTTTGCTCTTTTTTGCAGAAGCAGTAAATTTTGGAGGAATACCGGCTTTCCCTTGGCTGATTCGGATGGCTTGAATACAGTGTTTTTGGGCTTTTGGTTCGGCTTTCCTCCAAAAACGTTAATACCATCCATTAAGTGCAAAGCGAAGCAATTCCGCTGTCCAATTTTTCACCATCCTTCGACGGCTATTTTCTTCAAGGTCTCCAACGTGATCTTCCCCTCGTAGATGGCCTTGCCGATGATGGCGCCGAAGCAGCCGATCTTCTGCAGCTTTTTCAGTTCCTCTACCGTGGTGACGCCGCCGCTGGCGATCAGCTTCAGGTCGGGGAATGCCTCCCGGATTTCGACATACAACTCCAGGGCAGTGCCTTCCAGCAGGCCGTCTTTGGAGACGTCGGTACAGATGGCGTATTCGACGCCTTTTTCCTTGTATTCCTCCAGGAAGGGGAAGAGTTCCCGGTCGGATGTTTCCTGCCAGCCGCTGACGGCGATCTGCCGGTCTTTGACGTCGGCGCCGAGGATGATGCGTCCCGGGCCGTATTTTTCCAGCCAGCTCAGGAATAGCTCCGGATCTTTGACGGCGACGGTGCCGCCGGTCACCTGCCGGGCGCCGCTTTCAAAAGCGATGCGTAGGTCTTCGTCTGACTTCAGGCCGCCACCGAAGTCGATGTGCAGATGAGTACGGCCGGCCAGGCGTTCCAGTACTTTGTAGTTGACGATCTGCTTGGCGCGGGCGCCGTCGAGGTCGACCAGGTGCAGGCGCTTCAGGCCGTGGTCTTCGTAAGCCTTGGCCACTTCCAGCGGATCTTCGTTATAGACTTTCTTCTGCTCGTAGTCGCCCTGCGTGAGGCGTACGCACTTGCCGTCGATGATGTCGATTGCGGGGATGATGTGCATAAACGGTTCAAGGTTTAAGGGTGAAGGGATCATTGACGGGGTGACTTGAAGTCAGTATGTATTTAGCGTGTTTCATGAGACAAGTCGACAACAGTTTAGAAGTTTAGCAGGTCTGAAACCGGGAATCTCGTTTCCAGATCTGCTAAACTTCTAAACCAGCCGCCCCAGGAGGGGCGGCGACTGAACTTCTAAACTTCACAGTCGATCTAACCGATAAATTACGCTAAATACGTACTGAAGTCCCCCTGTCAATAAACGCCCGCACCTCAACTCAGATTCAAAAAGTTTCTCAAAATCCGCTCTCCCACTTTCCCGGACTTTTCCGGGTGAAACTGGGTGGCGTAGAAGTTGTCTTTCTGCAGGCCCGCGCTGAAGGGGAGGATATAGTCCGTCACTGCCGTTGTGTAGGGGCCTTTCTCCACGTAGTAGCTGTGGACGAAATAGACGTACTCGTTTTCCAGGTCGGGAGTAAAGATGGCGTTACTCAGTTCTTTGATGCTGTTCCAGCCCATGTGCGGCACCTTCTCCTGGCGTTGCGGGCGGAAGCGGCGCACCTGCTGCGGGATGATGCCCAGACAGTCGGTGTCGTTCTCTTCGGAGTGCTCGCAGAGCAGCTGCATGCCCAGGCAGATGCCGAGTACGGGCTGTGTCAGGCTGCGGATGACCTCATCGAGGCCGCGCTCGCGCAGGTAGCGCATGGTGGTGTTGGCTTCGCCCACGCCGGGGAAAATGACCTTCGGCGCTGAGCGAATTTTTTCGGGATCACCGGTAAGTACGGCGTCAACGCCCAGCCGCTCCATAGCGATGAGGACGGAGCGTACGTTACCGGCGTTGTAGTCTATGATGGCGACTTGCATTTCTTGTAGTAGTTTTGGGCGCTTTCGCGCACACCAAAGATGGTAGTTGTTATTTGAGTTTGGAGAATACTGTTGGCCTTTGGTCACACCGGCTGAATTCAACCTTTATGTAAAATCCTGGTGGCTGACCTTCAACCTTGAACGTTTCAACTGCTATAGCATCCCTTTGGTTGAGGGGAGCTGCATATTCTCCACATCCCGTCGTTTGGCCATTTTGATACTTTTGGCGAAAGCCTTAAAAATGGCCTCTATTTTATGGTGTTCGTTCTGCCCTTCCGCCTTGATGTTCAGGTTGCAGCGGGCGGCATCGCTGAAAGATTTGAAAAAGTGATGGAACATTTCGGTCGGCATATCGCCGATTTTTTCGCGTTGAAAATCGGACTCCCAGACCAGCCAGTTACGGCCGCCGAAGTCGATGGCCACCTGAGCGAGGCAGTCGTCCATGGGGAGGGTGAAGCCGTAGCGTTCGATGCCCAGTTTGTTGCCGAGGGCTTTGTGAAAGGCCTCACCCAGGGCGATAGCCGTATCCTCGATGGTGTGGTGCTCATCGACGTGCAGGTCGCCGTCGACCTTGACGGTGAGGTCGCAGCCGGAGTGGCGCGCGATCTGATCGAGCATATGGTCGAAGAAGCCGAGGCCGGTCTGGTTATCGGCTTTGCCGCTGCCGTCCAGGAAAAGGCGGATGAAGATATCGGTTTCCTTGGTGGTTCGGTTGACTTCGGCGCTGCGATCCTCGAGTTTCAGAAATTCGTATAGCTCGGCCCAGTCTGTAGTGCTCAGGGCGATGTGGTCGCTTACCGCTTCCCAGGCCGATTCCATTTCTTGGGCGCCTAGGTCGGGGGCATTATTCATCCAGATGCCGCGGGCGCCCAGGTTTTTGGCCAGCTCCATATCGGTAATTCGATCGCCGACGACGAAGGAGTTGGCCATGTCATACACCTCGCTGTCGAGGTATTTGGTCAGCAGGCCTGTACGGGGTTTGCGCGTCGGTGCGTTGTCCGCCGGGAAGCTGCGGTCGATATGGATATCGGCGAAGGTAACGCCTTCGTTTTCAAAGGTCTGTAGTATGAGGTTCTGCACCGGCCAGAAGGTATCTTCGGGAAAGGAACCGGTGCCGAGGCCATCCTGATTGGTGACCATGACCAGTTCGTAATCGAGCTCGCGGGCGATGCGGCCGAGGTACTGAAATACTTTGGGATAAAACACCAGCTTGTCAAAGCTGTCGAGCTGATAGTCTTCCGGTTCATAAACCAGGGTGCCGTCTCTGTCGAGAAAGAGTACTTTTTTCATGATACTGTTCCGTATTGTTCGAGGGTTTCTACGAGGCGCCGGTTTTCTTCCGGCGTGCCGACGGTGATGCGCAGCGAGCCTTCACAGAGGTGCACCCGGGAGCGGTCGCGTACGATGATGCCCTTATCTTTGAGGTAGCGGTACAAATGGCGCGGATCTTCTACTTTCACCAGCAGGAAGTTGGCGTCCGAGTGGTGAACGGTTTCAACGAAGTCGAATTCGGCCAGGGCGTCGGCCAGGTTTTCCTTTTCCGTCAGCAGCTTTTCCACGATTTCTTCCACGCTTTCGGGATGTTCCATGGCTTTGAGCGCAGTCTGTTGCGTGAGCTGGCTGATATTATAAGGTGGTTTCACCTTATTAAAGAGCTCGATAATATCCGGTGAGGCAAAGGCCATACCCAGGCGGATGCCGGCCATGCCCCAGGCTTTGGAGAAGGTTTGCAGGACGACCATATTGGGATAATTGGCAAGCAGTTTGGTGCAGCTTTTGCGCGGCGAAAAGTCGATATAGGCTTCGTCGACGACGACGATGCCGGGGAATTTGCCGGCCAGAGTTTCGATATGTTCCATGTGTATATTGTTGCCGGTCGGATTGTTGGGGCTGCAGAGGAAGAGCAGTTTGGAATGTTTGCCGGCTGTATCCAATACGCCTTCTACGTTGGGCTGATAATCAAATTTCAGAGGCACCTCCCGTACTTCCACATTGGAGATGTCGGCGGCTACCTGGTACATGCCGTAGGTCGGCGGCATGGTGATGAGGTGGTCGCGGCCCGGTTCGCAGAAGATGCGAATCAGGAGGTCGATGGCCTCGTCGCTGCCGTTGCCCAGGAAGATCTGGCTCTCCCGCAGCTGTTTGATCTGGCTGACGCGCGTTTTGACGGCTTGCTGCAGCGGGTCGGGGTAGCGGTTGAGCCCGTCGCCGAACGGGTTTTCGTTGGCGTCGAGGTAAATATCGGCCACGCCTTCAAATTCATGGCGGGCGGAGGAATAGGGTTTGAGCTGGAGAATATTCTTTCGAACCAGTTTTGAGATATCCATTGGTCGATGTTTTGAAGTTCAGGCGCCGGGCCCTGGGGCGCACAGCGGTATTTTTTGCCGAAGGTTTTTCTTTGGTTACTACCTTTCGGCAAAAGAGATAATTAGCATATTACAGCAGTTATTAACCCTGTGATGCCTGTCGCATCAGGGTTTTTGCTTCAAGCGAATACTAACTGCATTTTTATGGGCCATCAGGTCCTCGGCTTCGGCCATGTGTTCTACGGCGGGTCCCAGCAATTCCAGTCCTTGTTTGGTAAGGTGCTGGAAGGTAATTTTTTTGACAAAAGAGTCGAGCGAGACGCCGCTGAAGGCGCGGGCGAAGCCGTTGGTCGGCAGCGTGTGATTGGTGCCGGAGGCGTAGTCGCCTACGGATTCCGGGGTGTAGTTGCCGAGAAAAACCGACCCGGCATTGACGATGCGGGTAGCGAAGTGTTCAGCTTCTTTTACGGACAAGATGAGGTGCTCGGGGGCGTAGGCATTAATGAGTTCGACCGCTTCGTCGCGATTGCGGATTACGACGGCTGCGCTGTTTTCCAATGCTTTTTCGGCGATGGTTCGCCGGGGCAGCGCAGGCAGCTGCGCTTCTACTTCCTTTTGCACCTGTTGGACCATATCCGCATCGAAGGCGACGAGGACGACCTGGCTGTCGATGCCGTGTTCGGCCTGGGAGAGGAGGTCGGCGGCGGCGAAGGCGGGGTCGGCGCTGTCATCTACGAGGACGAGCACTTCGGAGGGCCCGGCCGGCATATCGATGGCGATACCGTCCCGGCTGACCACCTGTTTGGCGGCGGTGACATACTGGTTGCCGGGGCCGAATATTTTGTACGCCGAAGGAACGCTCTCGGTGCCGTAGGCCATGGCGCCGATGGCCTGAACGCCGCCGATTTTGAAGACCTTGTCGATGCCGATTTGCCGGGCGGTGTACAGGATAGCGGGGTGTAGTTGACCGTTTTCGTCAGGGGGGGAGCAGAGGACGATTTCGTGGCAGCCGGCGATTTTGGCGGGGATGCCGAGCATGAGCACGGTGGAAAAGAGGGGGGCAGTCCCTCCCGGAACATACAGCCCTACGCGTTCGATGGGCACGCTTTTGCGCCAGCATTTCACGCCGGGCATGGTTTCTATGACTTCCGTTGCTTCGTGTTGGCGGCGGTGGAATCGATTGATATTCGACTGGGCGGTGCCGATGGCCTGGCGGAGCGCCTCGCTCAGCTGCGTTTCTGCGGCGTCGATCTCACCCGGTGAAGCAGCCAGCTCCTGCAGGTCAACCCGGTCGAAGCGCCGGGTGTATTCCCGTAAGGCCTGGTCGCCCCGCTCGCGCACATCGCGCAGGATTTCGGTAACGGTATCTTCCAGGCTGGCGGTATCCAGGGCAGGGCGGCGTAGCAGGCCGCTCCACTGGCTTTTATCGGGATGGATATGGATCTTCATAAATACGGTTTTATACGATCATCTTTTCAATAGGAACAACAAGAATACCCTGCGCGCCGTTCTTTCGCAGCTGGTCAATAATTTCCCAGAAGCGTTCTTCCGTGATTACGGTATGGATAGAGCTCCATCCCTTTTCCGCCAGAGGCATCACGGTGGGGCTTTTCATGCCGGGCAGGATCTCAATGATGCGCTCGATGTTTTCGTTGGGCGCGTTCATGAGCAGGTACTTGTTGTTGCGTGAAGCGATCACCGATTTCAGGCGGAAGACCAGCTTGTCGAAAATCGCTCTGGCCTCATCGGACAACTGCTTGTTGGCCACCAGCCAGGCTTCCGACTTGAGGATGATCTCCACTTCTTTCAGGCCGTTTTTAAAAAGCGTATTGCCGGAACTGACGAGGTCGCAAATCGCATCGGCCAGTCCTATGTTAGGGGCAATTTCCACCGATCCTGAAATTTCGTGAATATCAGCCTTTATTTTATGCTCTTCGAGGTATTGACGCAGTGAATTGGGATAGGAAGTGGCAATTCTTTTTCCCTGCAGGTACGCTTTACCAGTGTACTCCGTATTTTTCGGTACGGCGATAGAGAGCCGGCATTTGGAGAAGCCCAGGGGCAGCACTATCTCCAGGTCTTTTCCCTTTTCGATGACGGTGTTTTCTCCCAGGATAGCGATATCGGCGATACTGTCGGATACGTATTCGGGGATGTCGGAATTGCGCAGGTAGTACAACTCCAGCGGAAAGTTATTGGCGTTGACCCTGAGCTGATCCTTACCGTTATTAATACTGATACCGCATTCCTTGAGGATCTTCAGAGAACCTTCCAGGAGACGGCCGGATTTCTGGACGGCGATTTTCAGTCGTGGTTGCATAATGATGAAGCGGGTTTTATTTTTTACAAAGGCAAAAAAAAGAGGTTTACCGGCAAATGGTAAACCTCTTTTTTTTGTAAAAGATATTGCGATAAACTACCGCAATACGTCACCATCCGCCTGTGAGGGCAAGTATGCATGGTGATGGTGATGATGACGCTGGACAAAATTCATAAGTAATTGCTAAATGATGCCGAATTCAGAGTCAGAATTTTTCATTAGAATAAAGATGTTGATCTGGAATTTTTCCAGAATTCCGACTTCCCATTTCCAACTTCCGACTTCCCATTTCCAACTTCCGACTTCGATTGTGTGGTACGGGGCGGAATCGAACCGCCGACACCAGGATTTTCAGTCCTGTGCTCTACCAACTGAGCTACCGTACCAGGTTTTCAACAGTAGGACTGCATCGTTTGCCGGTCCATTTGTTTAAGGAGCGACAAAGATATGTGTAATTTTGGTTTTGTACAAGAAGGAGGGTGGTTTTTTTAGCAGAGCGCAGGAAGATAAATAGCCCCTTCTTTTCCCGTTCAGCCGGGGGTAAGTTCCCTGTCTTTGTTCTTTGGCAGATACCAGGGATTTCCTACTTTGTGAGGAGCATCTAAACAAGCCTTAACTATGCCATCAAGAGTATTAGCGCTTCCCTTCGTTATTGCTGCACTGGTATTGCTTTATCTGACCTGGGAAGTGGATGAGTCCTACTCTGTGTATATCATTCCTTTTGCTTTGATTTTGGCCATCATTTATGTGCTGAGCCCACAGATCAACTGGAGGTGGTATAAGCGGCGGCCGCCGAAATTGGATCCGCCGCTTCGCATGCTGCTGGAAAAACAGCATCACTTTTACCAGCAGTTGCCGGCAGCAGAGCAGCAACGCTTCCGCGAGCGGGTAGCACTGTACATGATTGCCCACGAATACATGCCGCAGGGAATGGAGAGCGTTCCCGAAGACATCAAGGCGGCGGTTGCCATCAATGCCGTCCATCTTTCCTTCGGGCGGGAAGACTTCATTATGGAGCCTTTCGAGCGCATTGTCGTTTATCCCAAGCCTTTTCCTTCTCCGCAGTTTCCGGAGAAGTTCCACGCCTCCGAGGTCTACGAGGAAGACGGAGTGCTGCTCTTTGCCGCCGAGCAACTGATGCGAAGTTACCTGCAACCCCGGCAATATTACAACATCGGCCTGCACGAGTTTGCCAAGGTCTTCCTTCATCTCCATCCCGATGCCGGATGGCCGGATAAGGGAGCGGGAATATGGGAGAAGCTGGAACAAATCAGCAATTTCAGCCGGGAGGCCATCGCCCGGTGGATCAATCTGCCGGAGCCTGCCATTCCGGCCCGGGCGGTGATGATCAGTCACTTTCTTGTTTTTCCGAAACAGTTTAAGGAAACCTTACCGAAGGCTTATGAAAAGCTGAAGGAGATCTTCAATCTCGATCCGGCGGGGCAGGAGCTGGCTTTGATTGAACGGAGATAGCCATAAGAGCTTGCTTAGTCCGTGCAGACCTACTTCAAGTTCCAGGCCCGGTAAGCATTTGTGCATTTCGCAACGAATAAGTCCTGGATGATAAGGCTCAGGTTCAATCAGGAAGTGGGGTGAAAAATTAGCGGACCTCCACCGTGATCCGTTCTTTTTCACCGGCTTCGATACTTTCCCCTTCGGTTTGTATGCGGGCAGAGGGGATGCCGAGTTCCTGCAGCCGGCTTTTGATGGCCAGGGCGCGTTGTTGGGCCAGGGCGGAGTCCTCAGAGCTGTAGGCGGTAAGGGTGACGTTCAGGTTGGGGTTGGCCTCGAGGATGTCGGCGAGCTGGCGGGTTTCTTCGCGTATAGCCTCGGTGAGCTGAGCGGAGCCGGCCGGAAAATCAGCAGCGGCGAAGGTGAAAGTTTTCCCCTGTACCGGCTCTTCGTTATCGAGAAAGCTGCGGAACTGTTCACCGATAGCGGCGGAGGTATCGGCAGCGGTACTTGGCGCCGGAGCCGTTTCCGGGGCAGGCGCAGTTTGTTCCGTCGTGTCCGGCATCGGTTCTTCTGTAGTAGGCGGTCCTTCTCCGCGAAGGAAGAAGAAGTAAACGACGGCGGCGATCACCAGAATGGCGATGACCCAGATGACCCAAGCCATGCCCCCTTTACGGGAGGGTTGCGGTTCGCCCAGCTCAAACAGATCGCCGTGGAAGCCGAGCAATTTGCTGATTCCGGCCAGCTGGGGCGGCATGGCCTCTTTAATGGCGCTTTTTTGTCCGGACAGGAGGTTCATCAATCCGCCGGCGTTCAGCCCTTCCTGGCTGACCTGCCGCCCGATGAGACTCATGATCAGTGGCGTGACGATATGGAGGAGCGAGGAGCTGGAATCCTTATCGAGGTTGGCGTAATTGGCGATCATTTCCGTCAGGCCGCCTTCCTTTTCTCCAAGTAGTTGCTCAACCAGTTTGTTGCCTTTTTCCAGTAAGGGTTCGAGGCTGTTGCCGCCTTTGTCGAGCATGCCGTCTACGGATTCGAGCAGGCCGCCGTTGTAATTTTCGGTATTAATGATTTCCATCAACTCTCTGGCGCCTTTTTCCGAGGAGCCCCGCTGTACGATGACGCCGAACAGGGCCGGAAGCAGGGCATTCATTGCTTTTTGTATATTATCCTGTTTTTCATTGAGTAAGTCGCTGCCTTTGTTTTTCAGCACTTCGCCTACCTGTCCTCTGAGTTCGTTCAATAAGTTCGTTGCCATGGTTTTCGGTTTCGTTTATACAGGAAATCTTTATACTTCTATAAGGAAGAAAATGTAACGGTTGTTTAAAAAGCCAGGGAAGTCATTAGGCGGGAGGCCAAGGAGAATAGGGGAAGAGCGGCAGGGCTAATGCATCATAAAAAGTATTAATCCGCTTTTTTCCGGCAACAATCCGGATTGACGGCTTTTGGGCGCTTCTGCGGTTCAATATTCGTCGGTTTCTCCCCGCCCTCGTTCCTTGGGACGGGTAAACCCCATGGAATTCGCGAAGCGACTATTCCACGGGGTAAATGTTCTTCGGTTCTGTGAGTTTTGAAAAAGATTGGAATGATAGGGTAAATAGCTCGGAACCGTAGAACAGACGAGCAGAAGAACTGATGAAGTAAGCCCAACTAAAGATGTAGGTCATCAGTACGGCACAGAACACGGGGATCGTGAGATCCGACAGCCGTGAATCAATCCTTTCCCAGGTCGTAAGACACATCCAGGTCATTCAGTACTGCGTCGAGAATGGGATCTCTCCCGGCGATGTAACCTTCCTTCAGGTTATGGCCGTAGAAGGAGCCCAGTGTTTGCCAGTAGGTGGCGGCGAAGCCATTTCGGAGATCTTTTATGAGAAAGTAAATAGGCGTGTCCAGTTCCCGTTCTATCATTTTGAAGAGGATGAGGCCCTGGGTTTTGGTGAGGCCCATTAAAGGGTCTTTGAATTTGTCTTTCATTTCTTTCTGGAGGTGTTTGACGTAACGCTTTCGTTCGCGTTTTTTCATGTCCTCCGATATGTTTTCCACCTGACGGAAAACCTTAATCGCCTGCACGGCGTAGGGATAGACCTCGAGGGCGTAGCGCCGGTAGCGCCGGTAGCGGTTCCAATCCTCCTGTGTTGTGCCCATTTTTCGCAGGGAGGTGACCGTAACATCCTCCAGTTCCGCCATGAGTATAGTATCTCCACAGGAGTCAATCATAAAAGGAAGGATCTGTCCATTAATTTCTACCTTGCCCTCGACGAGTGAGCTGTCGGGGGCAGAGGTAGGTTGTTCCTGCGCAAACAGCGGCAGGAAGCCAAAGGAGCAAAGCAAGCAGGTAACTATTAGATGTCTGATGCGCATAGATTGAGTTCACTCTTTTTCCTCCCGATGCTTTCTTACCGTGGAGGCATCCACAATTATAAGCGGGCTTTTTATTCCCCATTTGCTACAAAACAATTCTGCTCAACCGTTTCCAGTTAAAAATAAAGAACAGTTTAGTAGCTGCCAAAGTTATCGGGCGCCCTTTACTCTTTGTATTTTCAGCAGTAATTGTGTGATTCAACTCTAATACAAAACGAAGCAGCAAAGTGTTTCATTGTCGAAATATAGATTCAACTTTCTCTTATTCAAATAAATAGCGTTATGGTACCAAATACCGGAACCTCAGAAGGACGCCCTTATCTATTGGCGGAAACGAACTGGAAAGCAGTTCGTGAAACAGATTTTCAAGTTGCCGTATTACCCTGGGGCGCCACGGAGGCGCATAATTATCACCTGCCCTACGCGACGGATAATTACCAGGTGGAGCACGTAGCTGCCGGGGCGGCGGCAATGGCCTGGGAGCGCGGAGCGCGCGTGATCGTTTTGCCCTGTATTCCCTTTGGGGTCAATACCGGACAGCTTGATATTGATTTGTGTATGAATATGCGCCCGCAAACGCAGCTGGCCATCCTGCGTGATGTGGGCGATGTGCTGCAGCGCGCGGGTATTGATAAGCTGGTCATCCTTAACGGCCACGGCGGCAATAACTTCAAAACCATGATCCGGGAGCTGTCGGTCGACTTTCCGGAACTGTTCGTCTGCTGGGTCAACTGGTACCAGGTGGTCGACTGGAAGGAGTACTTCGAAGATCCCGGGGATCATGCCGGGGAAATGGAAACCTCTGCGATGCTATACATCCGGCCGGGCCTGGTGCGGCCTTTGGAAGAGGCGGGTCCGGGACAAGCCCGCCGGCCGGTTATCAAGGCGATGAAAGAAGGGTGGGTGACGACACAACGCCCCTGGACGGAGGTAACTGATGATACCGGGGTCGGAAGTCCCTACGAGGCCAGTGCCAAGAAGGGCGCTCGTTACCTGGCTGCCTGTGCGGAGGGCCTGGCCGGGTTCTTCGTCGAGCTGGCCGAAACCGGTCGCGGAGAGCTGTACCGCTAAGCGGGAGTGTGAAGGAGATCTGGAGGCCGGGAGGGGGAACGCCGTTCCTGTTCTCCCGGCCTTCAAGTCATTGTTTCGGCAGTCGCAGTTTCCGCTCATGTGCCTGATTGTCCTTTGAAAGCAACTTCTTACCTCTCCGGTGCTTCACTTGTGATCTTCATCAGCAGCCAGCGGTACGGATCGACGACGGGGCGCTGTCCTTCTTCCAGGGGGATAACAACACCTTCTTCGGGAATATCGATCCGGATTAGTGATCCGCCCAGTTCCACCTGTACAGGCATGGGGAAGGGGAGTTCTTCCGGCGTTTCCCACCGCAGGCTCAGTTCCTGCCCTTCGACGGTGGAGAACAGGGTGGGCAATGCCGGCTGCCGGAGATACAGATCGAAAAACCAATCGAGTTCCCGCTCACTTTCTTGCTCGCAGATGCTGAGAAAGTCGGCGGTGGTAGCGAAGCGGCACTGTTCGCCGCCGGTCAGTTTTTCCATAGCCGGATCGGGGTAGGCCATGCGATGCAGGGCGCGGAAGAAGGCTTCATCACCTATGAGGAAGCGTAGGGTATGCAGGATCCAGGCGCCTTTGGAGTAAATAGGGGCCCGGTAGATCTCGGCGGCGCTGCGATGTTCGCGTGGAGCGACGGCCAGTACGTTTTGAAAGAAGCGCATCCTGTTCATATACTCGCGATAGCGCTCCGGGCCATCGAGTTCTTCCACATAGAGGGCTTGCATGTAGGTGCCGAAGCCTTCGTGCAGCCACATGTCGCGCCAGTCGTAATTGGTCATCAGGTTGCCCCACCATTCGTGCGCCAGTTCGTGGTGGTGCAGTGCATCGAAGCCCCAGTCGACACCGCCGGTCATGGATCCGTTGCTGAAATTGGCGCCGTAGGCGATGATGGTCTGGTGTTCCATGCCGAGGTGCGGCGTTTGGGCGACGCCGTATTTGTCGGCGCGGAAAGGGTAGGGACCGAGGTGTTTTTCAAAAAAGTCGAGGTGTTCCAGAAACTGTGGGAATAGTTTTTCGCCTTTTTCAAAATCCTCGGGCAAGACGTAGAAGACGACCGGGTGTTCGTCGCCGGCCGAGGAAGTGCGGGTCGTTTCGATGAGGCGGTAAGGCGCGATATTGATCGCGACGTTATAGATATTGATGGGGGTTGAGATAAACCAGTGGTAGGTTGCTGTACCGTCATCGTGATTTTCCCTTTCCTGAAAGCGGCCGTTGGAGGCTACGACGAGCGGTTCCGGCACGCGAATATGCAGGGCCATGGAATCGGGTTCATCGCTGACGTGGTCTTTGCAGGGCCACCACAGGTCGGCGCCGTTGGTTTGGCAGCTCGTGGCGATCCAGGGTGCGCCGGAAGGGGTTTGGGCCCAGGTGAAGCCGCCGTCCCATGGTGGGTTGGGAGCTACGCGGGGCTGCCCCTGGTAGTCGATCGCCAGCCGTATCTGTTCGCCGCGTTGCCGCGTCATTCCCAGGTCAATCCAGATTTTACCGGTTTGCCGTTCGAAGGGGCGCGTTGCTGCTTCGGCATTTGCAAGCTTATATTCTTGAATGCCCTCAATGCGTAGCAGTGTATCCAGGTCGAGGACGAAGTAATGGGCGGGATGAACGAAGCGGGCTTCCAGTGTCAGGGTGCCTTTTATGGTTTTACCTTCAGGGTCGACAGACAGGTCGAGGTCGTAGAAGGTAACGTCGTAGGCTGCCTGCTCGGGCATCAGCGGTCCGCCGGAATCGAGGATGGGAACCTGGGCGTTTAGCGAAAGCGAAATAGTGATTAGAAATAATGCGAAGTGATTTTTCATAGAGGACCTTTGTTTTAAAGCCATCTACCTAAGGATAACGAATGAACAGAGCGCTGGGCGCCAATGTTAAAGACGCGGCCCTCCTTTGTTCTGTTTCATCCGGGCACCAGGTTTTCAGCTTAAAATGGTAACGATCCTCTAAAATAAGAAAAATCTCATGCCGGTTCTTCCTCGTATTTTCGCCAGGCGCCCAGGATCAGGCCGCCGGTCAGGAAAACGAGGGCGTTGCCGCCGAAGTCGATCAGGGCCAGTTGAATGGGGTGCTCGGAAAAGCTGTAGATGTTGATGATACTGAATACATTAAAAACCACACCGATGATCAGGCCGGCGACAATGCCGTCGCGTGCTGAGTCGACCGGTATCCGGATAAAGATACCATCGAGGACATACATGGCTACGACGGTGGCCAAAAAGCCTTCGATGTAGAGCACGATGGAGGGCTGCGCCCATGCGGCCTCGGGAGAGGCGCTGTCCAGGGCGACCCATTGAAAAGCTTCGTGCCAGAGAAATAAAATTACCTGGGCAAGTACGATTGTTACCCAAACAGCTGCATGGTTGATTTTTTGTCTTTTCATCGTTTTGTTTTTTGCGGCAGGGGGATACCAGGCCACTTTGTTATATAGCAAAAAAAGGCAATGAAATGTTTGATGTACATTTCATCGCCTCGGGAAGGAGGAGGCAGGGCGACCAGGCTATGCTGAAGTTTTTCAGCTCACGGAGATTAGAACTTCAGCCATTTTTCCTTGCTCTCACTGGATTCGACGCTGCGCTGTATAAAAAGCATGCCGCGTACACCGTCGGACACGGTGGGGAAGTCCTGGTATACAGAATCGGGGTCTTTTCCTTGCAGTCGCGCCTGCAGGCAGTAGGCGAAGTTGCGGTAGATATTGGCGAAAGCCTCCAGATAACCTTCGGGATGACCGGCTGGAATACGCGTATGGGCCTGTGCTACCGGGTACAGGTCGCCGACGCCGGTGCGGTAAACCTCTTTGGCTTTATCGAGCCATTTTACGATGAGCGTATTGGGCTCCATCTGCCGCCATTCCAGGCCGGCTTTGGTACCGTAGACCCGGATATTGAGGTCGTTTTCCTCACCTGCTGAGATCTGGCTGGCGTGGAGGACCCCCTTGGCGCCGTTATTGAAGCGAAGCAGCACGTTGCCGTCGTCGTCGAGCGGCCGGCCTTCTACGAAGGTAGTCAGGTCGGCGCATAGTTCGCTGATTTGCAGGCCGGTGATGTACTCGGCGAGGTTTTCGGCGTGGGTGCCGATATCACCCATAGCGCCGGCGATACCCGAACGGCTGGGATCGGTACGCCAGGAGGCTTGTTTCTGTTCGGTGGCTTCCAGTTTGGTTGACAACCATCCTTGCGGATATTCCACCACGATTTTCCGGATAACGCCCAGGTCGCCATTTTGCACCATGGCCCGGGCCTGTTTGACCATCGGATAGCCGGTATAATTGTGAGTCAGGGCGAAAAGCAAACCGGTTTTTTCCACTAGTAACTCCAGTTCGGCAGCTTCCTCCATACTAAAAGCCAGCGGCTTGTCACAAACCACGTGAAAGCCGTTTTCGAGGGCCAGTTTGGCGGGGCCGTGATGCACGTGATTAGGCGTCACGATGGAGATAAAGTCCATGCGTTCTCCTTCCGGCAATGCTTTTTCTTTTTCAATCATCTCTTCGTAAGAGCCGTATACGCGATCGGAAGGCAGGTACAGGTCTTTCCCTGATGCCTTAGATTTTTCCGGATCGCTGCTAAAAGCGCCGCAAACGAGTTCAATCTGTCCGTCGAGAGCAGCCGCCATGCGGTGAACAGCGCCGATAAAAGCGCCGCGGCCGCCGCCGACCATTCCCATTCGTACTTTTCTTGACATAATACTATTCAGGTTTTAGATTATAAAACTGGATGCTGGATGCCGAGACCCGGCATCCAGCATTCAGCCAGCTACAGTCTCTTGACGCGGATGTTACGCCAGCGAACTTTGATGCCGCCGCCGTCATGGATTTGCAGGGCGATTTGTCCGTCGGCGTTGCCGATTTTTTCGTCTTTGAAGCGGATCATCTCCTGTCCGTTGAGCCAGGTGGTGACTTCATCACCGACGACGCGGATGCGCATCTTGTTCCACTCCCCCATTTTGAGGGCTTCGTCTTTTTCAGCTTCCGGTTGGATGAGCCAGCCGCGGCCGTAGGATTCGTAGATGCCGCCGGTGTTATTGCCGGGGGGAGCTACTTCGGCCTGCCAGCCGGTGATTTTCGTACCCTCCAGGGAGGAACGAAAAAAGACACCGCTGTTGCCATTGGCTTCCTGTTTGAACTCGAGGGTGAGATCCATGTCTTCGAAAGATTGTTCCGTAGCCAGGTAACCGTATTCTTTATCCGGGCCGCTTTCGCAAACGAGCAGGCCGTCTTCGACGTACCACTTTTCGGTGCCGTGGACTACCCAGCCCGACAAGTCCTCGCCATTGAATAGCTCGAGGGAATCGCCGGCGGATTTCTGCTTACCGTCTGCACATCCCCAAAGGATGGTGGCCGCCGTCACGACAAAAAGATATTTCGCAATGTGCATAATTATTTATTAAAGTGTCTTGATTTTGATATCGCGCAGCCACACCTTGGTATGGTCGCCCTGGAAAACGAGATGGCCGGAGGGGGCTTTGCCGTAACCGGGGTGCTGCTTCCATTTGCTGTTTTGCACCTGTTCCTTCCAGCTGTCGCTGCCCAGTTCGTACTCGATGACTTTTTCGCCGTTGAGCCAGTGTTCTACATGGTTGCCATTGACGATCAGGCGACCCTCATTCCACTCGCCGGTGGAGTGGGAGACTGACTTGGCAGGGGCCTCCATATCGTAATTGGCAGCGGCGAACTGTGAAGGCTTGAGATTTTCCTTGAAGCCGGCAGAATAGTCATCGAGCAGCTGGTATTCCGGTCCGGTCTGCCAGGGGTGATTATACTCGTCAGATTCGACGACGCGGAACATGAGGCCGCTGTTCCCATTTTCGGGGACTTTCCATTCGAAGCTGAGTTCAAAATCTTCGAATCCTTCATCGCTGGCGAGGTCAGTACCGCCTTCCGCGACATTGGTCAGTGCACCATCTTCTATGGACCAGCCTACCAGTTTATCCTGATTGTAGCTGTGCCAGCCGTTGAGATTGTCGCCACCGAAAAGGACGCGCCATTCGCCGTCGGCATCGGCATCTGTTTCTGTGCTTGCCGCCGCTGTCATCTCTTCATCAGCGGTATCCTTTGCGCTTTGATCGCCGCCACCGCAGGCCGTGAGGAAAAACAAGGCCATCAGTAACAGGGGGAGGCTTGTGTAAGCTAATCGTTGTTTTTTCATAGAAAGCAATACGTTTTGATTTTGAATAAAAAATGCCGAAGTGCCAAGCAATCAGATGGGATCATTACCGGGGCTGATAACCGAAAAATTAAGACAAAAATCCGGAACCGAAAACATTTCCCTCGTTGCCCGTATTTCCTGCCTTAAAGCGGACGAATCTTAACATTGCGGAACCAGACTTTATTGCCGTGGTCCTGCAGGGCGATGTGCCCCTCCTCCGCTTTCCCGTAGTCGGGATAATCGCTCCATTTACTGGTATCGACGCGAAGCTGCCAGTTTTCACTGCCCAGTTCGTATTCGACGACTTTTTCACCGTTGAGCCAGTGTTCCACGTGCTTGCCGTTGACGACGATGCGGGTTTTATTCCACTGACCGGCCGGCCGGGCGACTTTTTTGGAAGGGGCGTGCATATCGTAATTGGCCCCGGCGTACTGGCTGGGTTTCAGTTCCTGTGGGAAGCCACGGTCGTCGAGCAACTGGTATTCGGGGCCGGTGACATAAGTGGCTGAGTACTCAGGTGCTTCCAGCGCGCGGTAGATGATACCGCTATTGCCTGCTTCTTCGATTTTCCATTCCAGGCTGAGTTCAAAATCTTCGAAGCTTTCATCGGTAACGAGGTCGCCACCGCCGCCCGTCAGGGCAATGGTTCCGTCCTCCACGGTCCAGCCGGCTACGGTGTCGCGCTTAAAGCTGTGCCAGTTATTTTCCAGGCTTCCCCCGTCGAAGAGCAGCTGCCAGCCGGCCTCCCGTTCGGTCTGGGAAAGGGCATTGGGGCCGGCGGCCTGATCCTCAGAGGTTGCTTCTTCGGTGCGGGCTGTTTCGGCATTTTCCTCTTGGCCGGAACTGCAGGCCGTCAGGCTAAGAAGCGCACAGGATAAGAGAAGGGCCCAGGGGCTTCTTTTTTTTAGCTGAATCATATGTTTGTATTTTTAGGTGGTAGACGAAAATTTTGGATTTTGCCCTTCCTCTACACTATTCGTTAATCCCCATCTGCTGAAACAGGAAGTCGATGACCTCTTCGAAGGCCGGTGCATTGGGGGCATAAGCGATTTCAGTATCCAGCGCATCGGTGATATCCTCCAGTAGCCCATAGGTGAATTCGTTGGGCGTGATCAGTGTTTGCGGCAGGCTACCGATTTTTGAGAGGCTTTCCAGAAACCACTCCTGTAGATGGTTGCGCAATTCGGCAGGGTGAAAAATTTGTTGTCCGACAATCATCTGGCTCTCAAAATCGAGCATGAGCGCGAGGTGGGCGAAAAAAGGGCGTTCCATTTCGTTATTGGGGTCTTCGCGCATGCCGCCGGGTAGCAGGGTGATGCCGCACAGGGCTACCTGCTGACTGGGCTCCAGATATTCCCGGATCGCCTCAATCCTTCCCTGGTCCGGTTCAATAGAGGGCGTTTCGGGCAGATCCGGTACGGGGTGATACTGGTCTTCCCAGTGAATATCGGCTCCATCGAGCGTTGGCGTCCGCACCAGGAACTCCTCTTCTTCACTTTCACTTCTCAGCAGCTCGCTATTTTCGCGAAAGCGTTTCGCTACATCGATCACCTGAGGAATGACCCTCAGCAGGAAGCGGGCCTGATCTTCATCAATATACCAGGGGAGGTAGCCGGGTTCGTATTCCCGGAAGAGCACCCACTTGCCTTTGCCCCTTACATTCTTGAGGTCCAGCGCTTTGATCTGATTGAGGTCCCGGTCGCTGAGCGCTTCGCGGTCTTCGTATGAGACCATGAATAATTTCTGCAGTAGTACTGCGGTGATGGCGTTGCTTTGCCCCTCGTCCCCTTCGTCAATCATACGCTGGTAGCTGGCCAGGCCCTCCGGCCCCGGGTAAACCCCCAGGGCATACACCTGACCGGCGTTGCCCAGGATGCAGCAGTAGCCGGTTTCTCCCGTTTCCGGATCCTGTACCCCGAACAGATCGGCGTCGGTCATCCATTTCCAGGGTTGTAGCTCGCGCAGCT
Organism: uncultured Saprospiraceae bacterium; assembly: GCA_964632995.1. Taxonomy (GTDB): domain Bacteria; phylum Bacteroidota; class Bacteroidia; order Chitinophagales; family Saprospiraceae; genus CAZWDL01. The sequence goes on along the minus strand of CAZWDL010000050.1, from coordinate 10,453 downwards.
CAATGGCTGCTTCGTAAAGGCTGGTCCACAGCTGACGGTTTTGGTCGTTGATAACCATAGGTGACGATTGATGGTTTGATGATTTGGTGATAGGTGATGAAAAAGGATTGGGAGGATCAATACCTCTACCCTCCGTCACCTACTCGTAATAACCTCCTGTCCTTCCGGGATGAATTCGACCCAGTCGAGAGCGAAGTTCTGTTGAGTAGCGTCTTCGTTCTGGTAAACAAAGAGCAGGTTTTGCGGGCCGTCGGCGGGCGACAGCGGAATCTCCAGGGAGTGGAAGCCGGGTTTTCCTGCTACGGGCAGCGCCGCCTGGCCGAGCAGTTCGCCATCCATGGATTCGCGATAGACGGCGAAGGCGCCTCCGCTGAGCGGTTTCTGCGACCCTACTTGCAGGCGTACGCCTTTGATATTGGTCAGGTCGATATTTTCGAAACCGAAGAAGTCATTGTGCTCGAAGCCCACAAAGAGTTCCATGTCTTCGTAATTTATCGATTGGAGGCTGGGACTTTTCAGGGGGGCATTTTCCGCCTCCATTCTGACATGCCGGAGGACGATTTCCTCCCGGGCGGTTATCGGGCTGATCTGGCCGTTACCAAGGTCGGTATAGGTGGCCATGAGGACGTAAACACCTTTCTCTTTCCTTTGTAAATGTTCCTTGGTTACGAAGGCGCCCTTCAGGTTGTGCGTTCTTTTCTCTACGGCAGGGGCATCGCCCAGGGTGAGGATATACCTGACCATTTCGCGGGCCTGCTCTTCCGACAGTTGGGGGTGAGCCGACATGGCGGTTTCGCCCCACACGCCGGAGCCGCCGTTGATGACTTTGGTTGCCAGGGTAGTTTCGGCATTAACATTGTTGCGGTAGCGAGCGGCGATTTCCTGGTAGCTGGGGCCGTTCACCTTAGTGTCTTTGGCGTGGCAATTCTGACAGTCGGATTCTTCGATAAGCTTGGCGCCGCGGGCCAGTTGGGAAGCTGCCATACCGGCGAGGTGGCCCTGGGCAATTTCCGTGACATCGGCGCCTTGCGGCAGGTAGTCAAAGGAAACACTTACCCGGCTATCGTCGAATCCGGAATCACTGCTGCTGCCGTCTTCGCGGTCCCTGACCGATACCTGGTAGGGGATGCTGCGCTTGTCCCAGTAAAAGCTACGGTTGCCTTCGATCTGCCAGGCGATTTGCGGGGGCTCGTTACCAGCCTGCACTTCCGCGGTGGTGATGTCCCAATCTCCTTCTTTGTCGCGTACTTTGAGTTTGACGGTGTACGTGCCGGGGTATTTGATGGTGGGAGAGATATCGGCACTGGTTTCCTCCAGTTTTTCCTGGCCTATCCACCACTCGTACTGCAGTTTGTCGCCATCGGGGTCGCTACTTGCCGAAGCGGATAGTTGCAGGGTTAAGGGAGCGCCGCCGACCCAGCGATCGGCCGTGATGCGGGCCTGGGGGCTGCGGTTGCCGCGGATGTAGTCAATGCGCGAGAGACGGGCGTCGAGGTTTCGGCTGAACCAAAGCTGACCGTATTCGAGGAGATAGAGGCGTCCGTCGTTGCCAACGATCACATCCATTGGACGGGAGAACTCGATATTTTCCATCAATGGATCAGCTTTGATAAAGTTGCCGGTCGAATCGAGCTTTACAGTGTAGAACCAGTGGCGCATCCATTCGTAGATGATCAGCTTGCCGTCGAAGTAATCGGGCAGCCGGGTAGCGGCCGGATACTCGTCGACGTAGTAGACCGGGCCGGCCATAGGGTTTTTCCCGCCGGTGCCTACCCAGGGGAATTCTTCGGACTCATCGTAGGAGTACCAGATGAGGGAAGACTGGGCGGGCGGCAGTTCACGCAGTCCGGTATTATTAGGGGAATCGTTGATGGGCTTGGCCGCATTGAACTGGGCGCCGGGCTGTCCGGTGCTGAAATTGTAATCGTGATAGACCTGGTTGTTGCCCCGGCTGTAGGGCCAGCCCCAGAAGCCGGATTTTTGGGCCATGTTGATGCCGTCGAGCCCTTTTGGGCCGCGTTCGGGATTGTCCTTACCGGCATCGGGTCCGACGTCGCCCCAGAAGAGCCAGTTGCGGCGGCTGTCGATTGACATGCGGAAGGGGTTGCGCAGGCCCATGGTGTAAATTTCGGGGCGGGCTTTGTCATTTCCCGATTCAAAGAGGTTGCCCTCCGGGATGCTGTAGGCGCCGTCGATTTCGGGTTTGATGCGGAGGATTTTGCCGCGCAGGTCGTTGGTATTGGCCGAGGAGCGTTGTGCGTCCCAGGGTTTGCGGCCAGGGCGTTCGTCGATGGGGGCGTAGCCGTCACTGGCGAAGGGGTTGGTGTCATCACCGGTGGAGATGTACAGCAGCCCGTCAGGGCCGAACTCCAGCGAGCCGGCGGAGTGGCAGCAGGTTTCGCGTTGGACGGGGATTTCGAGCAGGACCTGCTCACTGCTCCGGTGCAAGATATCGTCCTTAAAAATAAACCGAGAGACGTGTTGCTTGGGTCCCGCAAGGCTGGAATAGAAGAGATAGAGCCAATGGTTTTCCTCGTACTTTGGATCTACGGCTATACCGAGCAGACCGTCCTCGAATTCGGTATGAACGGGCAGATGAGTAACGATACTCAGATGATCCTTTTCGGGGTCGTACAGCTTAATTTTTCCTTTACGTTCGACGAAGAGTATACGCCCGTCGGGCAGCACATCCAATTCCATGGGTTCGTCGAGGTTGGAAGCAAGTACGGTTTTTTTGAACCGGGACGATTCAGGCAGGCGGTAGGTAGAAGCCTGGGCGTAGTCGACCTTATTATCGCCGATAGCGTATTGAATACCCTGCAGGATATGCTGCAGGAAAAGATCTTCGGAAAAGGATTCGACGGTATGCCCCAGACCGGTATACCAGGCGCGGCCGCCATCGTGGTCATGGTGCCAGGCGATGGGATGATCATCTCCCATATTGCCCCCCTCGTAGCTCGACTCATCGAGTTTGAGCAGAACATTCAGCCCGTCACGGACCTCTTTGTAGTTGTACCACTCATCGAAACGCGTCCAGGGATTGGGTAACATTTCGGTAGAGCGGTGATCGGGGTCGACTACCAGGATATCAGCTTCCTGCTGTTCAGGATGACTGTGGAAATAGCCTCCTACCAGATCTCCGTACCATTTCCAGTCGTATTCGGTGTCGGCAGCGGCATGAATGCCTACAAAGCCGCCGCCCGCCTGTACGAAGCGCTCGAAATCGGCCTGCTGCCCGGCGTTGAGAATATCGCCGGTGGTGCTGAGGAAAACGACTGCGGAGAGATCTTTAAGGACCTCTTCATGGATCAGTTCGGCATCTTCCGTGTGGACCACGGTGAATCCATTCTCCCTGCCGAGCTTTTGAATGGCTTCTACCCCGGCTTCGATGGATTCATGCCGGAAGCCTTCCGTTTTTGAAAATACCAGTACCCGTTCTTCACGGGAGTCGGCTTTATCACAGGAAAAGATCGTCGTTATCGAGGTTACCAGGAGTAACCCCATCAGCCAGGAGGTGCTATTTTTCATTTTTGTTGCTTCTCTCAGTATTGAAGAAATCGTATTCGCGAAAATAACAAAAATGTGTTTGATTAGGTTGTTTTGGGGTAATACCGGGGAAGTTGATAGGTTTAATGTGCCAATAAACCATTCAACCTGGAAGGGTTACTGTTTTGAAAACTCGATGAAGCCTTCAATTTTCTCATTCGGGACGGTGACGGAGAGGTGGTAGTGGCTGATCTTCCAGCCCTGCGAGGTTTTGGTGAGTATACCGGAACCCCGGCAGATGCCCATCCAGGTATCGAGTTTTTCATCCCACCAGGCGCTGCGGCCGTCTTCGGCAATGACGATGTGGCGGTCATAGGGTTTGAAGGCCCAGGCGGATTCTCCTTCGAAGTATTCCTTGGCCCAGGCGCGCATTTCCTCCCGCTGCCAGCGTTCGGTGGCGTCGGTGCCGATGTAGACGGCGTCGGGGGTCATGCTGCCGAAGAAGGTTTCTGCATCGGCCATCGTGGCGGCGATGTGCCAGTTGTCGATTACATCGGCCAGTTCGGCGCTGGGATCATCGTCGGGGGTGCGACAGCTTTCCGTCCGCCGGGTATCGATGATCTGGAAAATCTGCCAGCCCTCGTTTCCTTTAAACAATTGGAAAGCATTGACGCCGCAGTGGCTGAGTTCCTGACCGCGATAGAAGGTGTATTCTGTCCAGGCGGTGGCCAGGTTTTGATCGACCTGGATATCGTAGTTCCAGATTTTTTCATCCCAGGTTTCCCCTTCGGCTTTCGGTTGGGCGACTCCTTCGAGCCAGCTTTCCAGGCTGCCTTCAGTCATTCGCGGCTGTCCTTCTTTATCAATAAAGGAGGTTTGCAGGCGAATGTCGGGATGAAAAAGTGGACGCATGGCGGCGCTATCGCCGGCACGCATACCATCGAATACGGCTTTGATGACTTCGAGTACGGCTTGGCGCTCGTCATTATCCTGGGCGGAGAGCAGGGTAGTCGAAAGCATCATAGAGAGGAAAAGTAGTTTTTTCATGTGTTTGGTGTTAAGATTCTTGAGTGCTTACCCGCCCTTCCTTGGTTCGGGTGGGTAAAAGTTCCTGGATTTTGAGCTGCGCAGTCATATCGAAGTTTTTTTCCGGATGGGCAGCCAGTGATTCTCACGGAAGGTGAACTTTCGTCAAATATAGGAAGGTTAAACGAGGAAATGCGCCGGCGAATTGCGAGCGGGATTTCCTTCTTCTTTCATTTTTCCTACTTCTTGCTGCAAATTGTATCTTACCGTCGGAAAACACCTGCACTGTCTATGAATGAACCACCCTCCTTATGCATGCTATTACTGTTTTTACTGGCCGGACTGACGGCCTGTTCCGTTCGTCCTGCGGGGCAGTATGATGTACAGCAGGCGCCGACGCCGCCGAATTACACTTTACCGGAGGCCTGGGCGGCTTTGCCCTTTACCGAGGACAATGCCGATCGGACCCCGGAGCAGTTGACCGACCGGCAGGATACGGCGCCGGTCGACGTATTTTATTTACATCCAACGACTTACACGGGTAAACAGGGCGACGACAGGTGGAACGGGCCGGTCTACGATCCCGCCTTACAAGAACGCACCGACGAAGGCGCCATGCTCTACCAGGCAAGTATATTCAACGGCGCCGGCCGCGTTTTTGCTCCGCGCTACCGTCAGGCCCACCTCCATGCTTATTACACGGAATCCCGTGAAGCTTCTGCGACAAGGGCTTTTGAACTGGCCTACAGCGATGTCCGGTCGGCTTTTGAATATTATATGGAACACTACAACGAAGGGCGTCCGCTTATTATCGCTTCGCACAGTCAGGGGACGACGCATGCCAAGCGCCTGCTTCGGGATTATTTTGACGGCAAGCCCTTGCAGACACAGCTCGTCGTAGCCTATCTGGCAGGTATCCCGGTGGAAAGCAACTACTTTCGCTTTATCAAAGTGTGCGGCGGCCCGGAAGAGATCGGTTGCTTTTGCAGCTGGCGAACCTGGCGGGAAGGACGAACACCTAAGGATTACGATCCGGATAACGAAATAGCAGTTACCAATCCTTTGACCTGGACGACGACGGATACCTATGCCCCCCGGGCCCTGAATGACGGAGCAGTGCTCCGGAAATTTGACCGAATACGTCCGGAAGTGACTGATGCCCGCATACACGAAGGGCTGCTCTGGATCAGCCGGCCCCGCTTTCCGTGGAGCTTTCTGTGGCTGTCGCCAAATTACCATGTTGGTGATCTCAACCTTTTCTATCTCGACATACGAATTAATGCCATGCGGCGGACCACTGTTTTCCTGCGACAAACGGAGTAAACAGCTGCCCATATAATTTTTCACTTTCTATAAAGTAAAAAGCCTCGTATCTTCGTTATAATAGCCGGATTCCTGCACTTGCCAGGAGAAATACCTACAGTTTGAACTAACTATGGACATCTACAGTCGTAAATCACGTTGGAAATTATACCTGGGCATCGGCGGGGTTGTCATCCTGCTAATCTCTATGGTTTATACCAACTACCTTTCTAAAAAACTGGCCGAAGGAGAGCGCTATAAGGCGCAGAACTGGGTGCTGGCCATGGAACAGATCAATGATGAGAGCAAGAATTTCGAAGACCTGACTCTGCAGCTGAATACCATTCAGTCAAATAACACCATACCCGTTATCGTGGTAAACGATCGCGGTAATATTGAATATGCTGTGAACTTCGGTGAGGAGTTGAATGAGGACGAGGCCTTTCTCAAAAAGCAGATAGCTGAACTGGAGGAGCAGGGGTTTCATCCGATAGAGAACTTCGCCCAATCCATTTACTACAAAGAATCCAGGATTTTGCAGCAGTTGCGTTATTTTCCCATCGTGCAGCTCATCCTGATCGGCGCTTTTGTCGGCTTTGGATATATAGGCTTCAGCTCCGCTCGCCGCGCGGAACAGAACCGCGTTTGGGTGGGGATGGCCAAGGAAACAGCGCATCAGTTGGGGACGCCGATCTCTGCTATTATCGCCTGGATCGAACACCTGCGCATGATCCGGGAAGAGGACAACGAAGTACAGGAGGTGATCGATGAGCTTGGTAAAGACGTCAAGCGCCTGGAACTGATTGCCGATCGTTTCTCAAAAATCGGTTCGGCTCCCGAGCTGCAACCTGCAAATGTGTACAGCGAGCTGGAATCGATGCGCAGCTACATGCAGCGACGCGCTTCCCGCCGGGTGCAGTTTGAGTTTCCCAACCCGGATCAGCATCCGGTGATCGTCAACATCAACTCTCATCTTTTTAACTGGGTGCTCGAAAACCTGATGCGTAATGCCCTGGATGCTATGGGCGGGCAAGGCGTCATCAGCGCTGAGGTGTATGAGGACAACAACTACGTTTACATCGACCTCTCCGATACTGGCAAAGGCATCCCCAACGGAAAACAAAAGACCGTTTTCCAACCCGGATATACCACCAAAAAACGGGGATGGGGCCTGGGCCTCTCCCTGGCCAAGCGCATTATCGAGGAGTACCACTCCGGAAAAATTTTCGTCAAGTGGACTGAAGAGGGGAAGGGAACGACCTTTACCATACAACTGCCGAAACAACCGGCGCTGGCGCCCGCGACCGTAGAGGCGGAAGTGAGTTGACAGGTGAATTGACGTTGAGCGATGATTTCCTATCTTCAAAAAGCTTCATCCGGATGATGCTCTACCTACCGTCATCCCGATCACAATTGCTTGGATAAAGGGAAGGCGAACTGAAAACAGCAACTTTTATAGCGGTTACTTAGGACGAAATGTCTCCTTGTCATGCCAGGGTTTTCAGAAGATACCTTTGCTTACTCATTCCTTCTCCCGGACTGGAAAATTAGTGCGAAAAAACCGAAATATAGGACAGACTGCCCAATTTGATTTGGCAGGCAGGTTTTTCCCAAAACCATTTGGTATATCTCTCCGTTGGAGTAGTAGTAAATAACCTAAAGGTCCCGAAGCTATGAAAATTTTCCGCCGTTTGTTCAGTTTCCCTTTGCTCTTATTGTTTTGTTCCCTGCTTCAGGCGCAGAAGCCGTCTATGCAGGATTTTGTGTTGAGCGGAGATACCAGAAATACCGGCGGCAACTGTTACCGGCTGACCGAGGCGCTGAACTGGTCGGCGGGAGCTGTTTGGCACAAGACCCCAATTGACCTGGCGGCGCCCTTCGAGATGGAGCTCGATTTAATGCTGGGCTGTCAGGACGTTTCAGGGGCCGACGGCATGGTATTCGTTTTTACTACGCAACGCATGCGGGCCGGCTACCGCGGAGAAGGTATGGGTTTTGCCGGTTTGGTGCCTTCTCTGGGGGTAGAGATCGACACCTGGGAAAACGAACATCTCGGGGATCCGCCGGGCGATCACGTTGCGCTGCTCGCTAACGGCCAGGTAAGTCATTATTACAACCTGGCCGGCCCGATAGATATACCTAATGTGGAGGACTGCCAGCAGCATCGCGTCCGGGTGCGATGGCAACCGGAGCAGCAGCTTTTTACCATGGAATTGGACGGTCAGCGCGTCTTGGCGGCCAAATACGATATCATCGCTCAAGTATTTCGTGGGGACACTAAAGTCTACTGGGGGGTAACTTCAGCAACAGGGAAGTACAACAATCGCCACGAAATCTGTTTTAAGAAGCTGGATTACCTGCCTGCGCTAGACAAGCTGGAGTTCGATCCGCTTATTTCGCGAAAGCTGCTCGACGGCGATATTATGCCCTTGCGGAGCCTGCTGTATGAGACTGGAAAAAGCAGCCTGCAATCCGAATCGCTGGCCGACCTGGAAAGGCTGGCTAACCTGATGAAAAAGCACCCTGATCTGGCGCTGGAAATTTTCGGCCATACGGATAATGTAGGAAATGCACAAAACAACCTGAACCTCTCTCAGCAACGCGCCGATGCGGTGGCCGACTACCTGATCCGTCGTGGCATTGCCAAAGACCGGATTTACGCCCGCGGCTTTGGCGAGCGTTACCCCATGACTTCCAACGGCTCCCGCGAGGGGCGGAAGGAGAACCGAAGGGTGGAAATCCACCTGTTCCTTCCTGTTCCCTGAGTGTGGGGGGAGGTGGCCGGAGGCCTCGCCAACCTTGCCACTTCCGTTTAATTATAGAGCAATTCATAGTACTCCTCCAGCATCCGTTTCACGCCGAAGTAATCGCGGGTGCTCTGTATAGAGTTTTTCATCATGTCCAGCCACTTCTGGCGGTCCTGATAGTAGGTGGGGATGACTTCATTGAGCAATACGTCATAGAGCGCTTCGAGGTCATGCGCATCTTGTTTTTCAACATCATCGGTTTCGAAGCCGTCACCGAACTGCCAGCCATTGACGCCGTGCTGGCAGGCTTCCGGCCACCAGCCGTCGAGAATGCTGAGGTTGAGCACGCCGTTCATGGCGGATTTCATCCCTGAGGTGCCGGAGGCTTCCTTGGGTCGGCGCGGGTTGTTGAGCCATACATCGCAACCACGGGTGATGTGGCGGCCGATTTCCATATCATAATTTTCGAGGAAGACGACGGACTGCGGATATTTCTCCATCATATCGACGAGGTTGGCCACGATGGCCTTACCGTTATCGTCCAGCGGATGGGCGCGGCCGGAAAAGACGAGCTGTATTTTGCGTTCTTTGAGCAGTGGGTCGATGACCTCCGGATCTGTAAAAATGAGATCGCTGCGTTTGTAGGGTACGGCGCGGCGGGCAAAACCTATGAGCAGGCGGTCTTCGGCCAGGCGGATACCGGTGCGTTTTTCCACAAAGTCGATGAAATTCCGCTTGTTCTTCATATGCGGCTCCCAGAGATCTTCTCCACGCTTGGCGGCGTCGAGCATGGCCTGGTCTACCCAGGTAGGGCGATGGATGGCGTTGGTGATGGGGATGATCTTAGACCGGTCCTGGATGTGTTTCCACATTTGGTTGGCGGTTTTGCCGTGAAGCTGGGCGACCGCATTGGATTTGCGCGATAAGCGCAGGGCGGCTACGGTCATGTTAAAGGGATCGCCGCCGAGGGTGCGCAGTTCGGAGCGGCTCATGCCCATGTCGGCGCCCATGTAGATGAGGCGCTCAAGGGGGTGGGATTCGTTGCCCTGGATAACGGGTGTATGCGTGGTAAAGACGATCTGCTGCCGGCTCTTTTCCCAGGCTTCTTCAAAAGTAGCGCCATCTTCCATTTTTTCGCGCATCAGTTCGAAGCCGGCAAAGAGGGCATGCCCCTCATTGAAGTGGTACAGGTCTACCTCCATACCCAGGTTACGTAGTAAGCGGACACCGCCTACGCCCAGCACCATTTCCTGGGCGATGCGTTCTTCCCCGAACCATCCGTAGAGCTGGCCGGTAATCCAGGAGTCGGTGTTGCCAGCTACGTCGGTGTCGAGCAGGTACAGCGGAGCATTACCGAATTGTTCGAGCTTCCACACTTTGCAGACCACGGTCCGGCGGCGTATCTCTATGGATACGGTCATGCCGGTATCTTCCATGATGTCGTCGTAATGGTAGTTGTGGTAGGTGTCGTAGGGTTCCCCGTCCTCGTCGATCAGCTGATCGGTATAACCTTGTTTCCATTTGATGCCGATGCCTATAATGGGGTAGTTGTAGTCTTTAGCGCCTTTCATATAATCGCCCGCCAGAATACCCAGGCCGCCAGCGTAGGCCTTGAATCGGTTGTCGAGGCCATATTCCATACAGAAATAAGCGACGCGCGGTAGTTTTTTCTTGGTCATAGTTATTAGTCGAAGTTTTATGGTTTTTGGTTTGATTTTCTCGAAGCGAGGGAAACTGACAGAGGATTGGAAAGGAACCCCTGATTTCCTTTCTCGAAAACTGGCGATAATATACTGAATTGTGTCTGAATTACACTAACCTAGTGCGCCGGGAACTAAATTCTTCAGTTTTCTTATGCCTCTTTTTCCGTCATGCTTCAGCTTTTTTTAGCT
>CAZWDL010000049.1:0-47403 GCA_964632995.1 uncultured Saprospiraceae bacterium | reverse complement strand
GAGCACCTGACTACGGATCAGGAGGTTCCAGGTTCGAATCCTGGCGGAGTCACTACGCAGACAGGATGAGAAGTTTATCCCGATTTAGCGAAGTAGATTTTCGAAGAAAATTGTCACGCAGCTTAGTCGGGGAATCCTGGCGGAGTCACTACTTTAAGCAAAGCAAGACGAAAGTTTAAGGTTGTCAAATGCCTTAAACTTTTATCTTTAAAAGAATCGATACCATGTCGAAAGTATGTCAGCTAACGGGGAAGCGTCCGGTTGCGGGAAATTCGGTTTCTCACTCTAACCATAAGACCAAGCGTCGTTTCGTTCCCAATCTGGTGAAAAAGCGCTTTTATATTCCCGAAAAGGACCAGTGGGTGACGCTTAAGATTTCGATGAGCGCCCTGCGCACGATTAACAAGCTGGGTATCTACGCCTATCTCCAGAAATTGGAGAAGAAAGGCATCGATACCGGGATCAAATTGTAATTTTTAAAAGAGCGCTGAGTTATGGCAAAGAAGAGTAAAGGCAATCGCATTCAGGTCATTCTGGAATGCACCGAACATAAGGAATCGGGCAAGCCGGGAACCTCCAGATATATTACGGAGAAAAACCGGAAGAACACGCCCGGCCGTCTTGAACTGAGAAAATACAATCCGATTCTGAAGCGGGTAACCCTGCACCGGGAAATCAAATAAATCGGCGTATACCCGACGCTGTACAAATAGTTTCCGGCCGGGAACTATGTCAGCGTAAAAACCGTTTGCAATCTTGTCGGTGAATAGGTAACTTTACCGGCAGATTTGTAAAAACTGAAAAAACAATAAGACAATGGCAAAAGTATCAAAGAACGCAAGAGTCGCACAGCGCGCCGCCAACGCCGGTTCGGGCCGGGATTTCGTAAAAGTAGTTCAAAGTGTTAAAAACGAAAAGACCGGTAAGTATTCCTATAAGGAAGTGATGATTCACAAAGACAAAGTGAAAGAATTTTTCGCCAACAATAAATAAAACCAGTTTCTGGTAAATCTTTACAAAGAGGCTTTTCTTACCCGGGAAAGCCTCTTTGCATATTCCTCCATCGCTTATGAGCTTTTTCAACAAATTCTTCAGCAAGGAAAAAAAGGAAGACCTGGACAAGGGCCTGGAAAAAACCAAGTCCAGCTTTCTGGGTAAACTGACCAAGGCGGTTGCCGGAAAGGCCACCGTGGACGTCGAAGTGCTCGATGAGCTGGAGAATATCCTGATCTCTTCCGATGTAGGCCTGGATACTACCGTCAAAATCATCGAGCGCATCGAAGAGCGGGTGGCCCGTGACAAGTATCTCAGCACCAGCGAACTCAACGAAATTCTGCGCGATGAGATCGTGCAATTGCTCGCCGAAAACAATACCATAGATCTCGACGATTACGTGCTGCCTTCCTCTGCCAAGCCCTGTGTCATCCTCGTCGTCGGCGTCAACGGCGTTGGAAAGACCACCACTATCGGCAAACTGGCCTACCAATACAAACAGCGGGGGAAGAAGGTCGTACTCGGCGCCGCCGATACCTTCCGCGCCGCCGCCGTCGATCAGCTCAAAATATGGTCGGAACGCGTAGGCTGTGACTTTTACAGCAAAGGCATGCATACTGACCCTGCTGCCGTAGCCTACGAAACCGTAGAACACGCCATCAGTAACGATCTCGACGTAGCCATCATCGACACCGCCGGTCGCCTCCACACCAAAATCAACCTGATGAAAGAACTGGGCAAGATCAAACGCTCAGTCGGAAAGAAAATGGAAGGCGCCCCGCACGAGGTGCTCCTCGTACTGGACGCAACTAACGGCCAGAACGCGATCGAACAGGCCCGCCACTTCACCGACGCTACCGAAGTGAGCGCCCTGGCCCTTACCAAACTCGACGGCACCGCCAAAGGCGGCGTCGCCATCGGCATCTCCGACCAGTTCAAAGTGCCCATCAAATACATCGGCGTGGGCGAATCCATCGATAAGCTGCAAATCTTCAACAAGCGGGCTTTTGTGGATTCGCTGTTTGAGGAGTAGTTTCCCCTGGTGTATCGCCGAGCCCATTCGAAGAAGATCCTGCCGGGTGGTGTATCGATCGCCGGCTTTTTTAGTTCAACGACTTATTTGCTCTGCGCCCCCTGCGTGGAGCATCCAGAAAGCGTAGCGCGCAAAGAGCAGCTACGCTGACAGAAACCGGCGCCCCGTTTTCTGTCCAATGAACTGTACGCTCTGCGAACTGTGCTTTTGCGTAGGGCGCACAGGAAAAGCTCCGGCTAATCCGAAGGAGCTGGAACCAACTCACCCTGCATTTCTCAGCTCCAGGAAGTACCTCGCCGAAAGCAGCAGGCGGCTGCCGTACCAGGAAAACAGGTCGCCTTGTACAAACTGGATCTTCGCATTAGGACAAGCCTGCCGGAAGGGTTCCAGATGTTTTTCTTTAAAAGGGAAGGGTTCAGAAGAGAGGAGTATCCGGTCAGGTTGCAGGGCGGCCAGGTCATCCAGTTTGATTTGCGGATAGCGCGGCAGGTCGGCGAAGACGTTTTCAAAGCCGGCGCGCCGGATCATCGCGTTGATAAAGGTGTCGTTGCCAACTACCTGGTAAGGCTCCCGCCAGATGAAGTAAGCGACGCGGGGCCGCGGCGCCCGGTCGATAGCCTCCTCCAGGTGATCAAACTGTTCCTGTACGGCCTTGGCAAGCTGATCGGCGTAGGGAAAGGTATCAGTAAGCCGCCCCACTTGCCGGATCATATCAAGCGCATCGGGGAGCTTGTGTACATCACTCATCCAGATGGGGTAGTTCTCGGCAAGCGCTTCAATTTGCGTTTTGTCATTCTCTTCCTTGTTGCCGATAATCAGGTCGGGCTCAAGTTCGGCTATTTTATCGAGCTTTACATTTTTCGTTCCGCCGATCCATGGTTTCTGATTACACCATCCTACCGGGTGAGCACAGAATTTGGTGACGCCTACCACTTCCCGGTCCAGCCCCAGATCGCCGAGCAGCTCCGTCTGGCTGGGAACCAAGGATATAATGCGGTGGGGTGGGAAGGGGAATCGTACGGTCCGACCCATCTGGTCGGTATAGGATTGCAGCGGCATATTCATTTTGGATGGATTTACGTTAACCGTTTCCGGGCGGGAAGTTAAGCAATCGTAGGGTAATGGAAGGGCTTTATCCGCCGATTTCTGACCATGACAAATGAACCGGGGGAAAGGCAGATGTAGTTCAGACTGAAAAGGAGACGTCCAGAACATGCCGGCAACCGATTATTATTTTTTTTAACCACAAAAAGCCCGGATAAGACCAGTTTTTAATATCTGAAATAAAATTTTGTTTTCATTGTGTTGGGTGGTGGAAAATTCTTATTTTACTCTGCTCAAAGCCCAACAGATGAATTCCAAGACCCCAGGTGCCTTAGTATTGTTGCTGGCCTTTAGTCTGTTGCAGGCGGCGGCAGCGCAGAATGCATTGCCCCATCGCGTGTTCAACGTCAACGACGGGCTGGTGCAACAGCAGGTGAAAGCCTTGTACAAGGATTCACGCGGCTATCTGTGGATCGGAACCTTGGGTGGTGTTAGTAAGTTTAACGGGGAGACTTTTGAGAACTTCACGCAGCGCGACGGGCTGATTTCCAACGTCATCATCGGTTTTGAAGAAGATGCACAAGGTAATATACTCATCATTACCGTTAAAGGTATTTCCGTATATGACGGCCGCCGCTTTATCTCTTATCCTAGTCCGGGAAAATTACATCTGTTCAATTTTACTGATGTAGCGGGACGATTGTGGCTGTCACAAGCCAGAGGGCCCCTGCTACTATTCGACGGCAGGAAATTTGTAAAAGCTAGTGAAATGGTTTCCGGGATACCGGAAAAGGAAATAATTGCCAGGGTGTCAGTACCCGAAAATGATGCCCGGATTCTTTTAAACGATCAGGGAACTTCCTGGATATTGAGCGCAGGGAACCTGGAAAAGATCGGGGAACGAACGCAATTGTTTTCAGTTAGTCCGGTTAGCGTCGGGGAAAAACCTTACGCCGTTACCTGGAGAGGAGGCGAAAAATCTCGTTCCCTAGTCAGGTTGGAACCGGATGGTTTGGTCCCGGTGATGGAAATAGAGGGGGACAATGTAAATTTCACCTTTGACTACCGGGTTAAATATTTTTACTTTCTCAATCGTGGGGATAACATTATATATCAGCTCGATCCTGTTAAGGGTACGAAGAAACCGGTGCATCACAACTTTAAAGAACAGATTAATGCTGCCTGGCCCGACAGCCTTTCCCATACCACCTGGATCGGCACGGACCACGGTTTGATTCAGGTTTTTGAAAAGGGATTCCGGCAGCTGGAGCATCCGCTGCTCAATTGGCCCTGGGCCATACAGGAAGATGCGACCGGTCAATATTGGACTGCCAATTATAGAGGCGGATTGATTCGCTATGATGGAGCATCATTTGAACAGGTTACCGGATACAAGACAAAGGATTTCCCACAACTGAATTTTTATTACGGTGCTTCAACAGATAAACGCGGGCATCTTTTTTTTCCTACTCAGTACGGTCTTTTGGAGCGTTCCTCAGCAGATGAATTCAATCTACATACCTTTAGCTTGAAAGATGTCAGTGGATTTACCGCGGAATTGCTTTCCCGGTATGATCCGGTGGCTGATAAAATATTGATTGCCGCCTATCGCCGGCTGATTGTCTTCGATCCGGTCACCGGCGCCCACGATAGTATTCCTCATTCCGGCGGGCTTCACGAAGAATCCTATTGCCTGTCGGTGGTCCGCGACAGTTTTAATAATTACTGGGCCGGCAGCGGTTACGGACTGAGCAGGCATCATCTGCCCAGCGGTCAAAGCAAGCATTATCTTCCGGAAGAAGGCACGCTGCCTGTCGACGGCATCCTTTGCATGCAGCCCGATCACCGGGGCGCGCTATGGATGGGATCCTCCGGAGGCCTTGGCGTCTGGGATTACGAAGGAGACAGTCTGAATCTGATCGAAGGCAGCAACCTTCGGGCCACCATCAGTAACCTGGCGCTGATTGACAGCACCTGGCTCTCGGTGGGAACCAGGGACGGCGTCTATCTTTTACACTTACCCACCTACCACCGCGAAGGCCGCATTCGCCTGCGTCACTACAATCACCGCAACGGCTTTCTGGGCATAGAGCCGGAACAGAACGGCAGCTTTGTCGACAGCCGCGGCCGCCTGTGGATCATCGCCAGTGACGGGGTGTACTACGTTCCTAAAGAAGAACTCAGTCTGGAAAAAGCCCCCGCTAGTGTTCGTGTGACCCGTATCAATGACCAGCGATTAGCCTTTCAGGAGTATGATCATATACAAAAGCTACCCTTTGATGTCAACTACCTTAAAATAGAATTTGAAAACATCGGACCGACCAGCTCCATGCACTCCGAATTTTCCTGGAAGCTGGAAGGAGTCGACGAGAAATTCACCCCCTGGACGAACAACACCACCGCCATGTACAACAGCCTGGGGCCGGGTCCTCATTCCTTTTTACTGCGCACGCGCGACCCCTCGGCAGTAGGGGAGAAGGAGCATGCGGAAACCCGGGTAGAGCTGCGTCTTTCTATGTTACCCTGGAGGGCCCCTAATTTTTACTTATGGGCTTCGATCTTGATTATCGGTTCGGTAGGCATCGCCTATTTCTTTTTCCGTCGTCAGCGCCGGGCCCGTCAGGACCTGGAGAAGCGCGAACGCCTGATCAAGTATTATCAGGTGCAAACCCTGCAATCGCAGCTCAACCCGCACTTCCTGCGCAATCTGATCACCAACATCCAGGGCTACATTGAGGAGGAGGACAGCGAGGAGGCCGTGGAACAGCTGCTTCGCATGGCCGATATGATGGACAACTTCATCGAGACCAACGTGCCTGCACAATCCAACGGGCGACTCCGGGGCGGCGATATTCCCCTTAACCCGGATTATTCATGGGTTTTTCGTCACGAGAAGCCAAAATGGTTGCCAGGCTTGGGCTCCCGCAGGAAGGAGACGCGCAGCCGTATCCTCAGATACGGTGAGCATCGACTGACGAGGACACCCAAGAATGGCGGGCAGTTTGGCTTCGTAGTAGATTAACTCATGAATAATCCGGGTTAAAAAGGAAATCAAGCTGCTGAAGTATTATCTCAATTTTCAGGAGCTCATTTATCCCACAGTATTCCGCTACACTTTGGAAGCCGATGAAGAGGTACAGCTCGACCGGGAGCGCGTGCCGCCCATGATCATCCAGCCCTTTGTGGAGAATGCCATCGAACACGGATTGCGCAACCGGCACAGCCAGGGACACCTCTGGCTACGCTTTTTCTACAGCGATTACGGTTTGATTTGCACCGTGGAAGACAACGGCATCGGCATCGCCGCCGCGGAAAAGCTCAAGCAAAGTTCCGAGCAGCTATACGAATCGCGCGGCACCGACCTGGTCATGGAGCGCGTCGAAGTGCTTCGCGATCTGAATAGAGAAATTTTTATCGACATCGGTGATCGCCCCGGCGGCGGCACCTTTGTGCGGATAGAGTTCGCCCCGGCTTGACTTTCCGGGCCCTGGCGCGCATGCCACCACCTACCAAAAAACCATCAATTACCCCTGCAATGAGTCAACACAAAACGAAACCCCTGCGCACCTTGCTCATCGACGACAGCCCCCGCATCATTCAGCTGCTCCGGAATTACCTGGATAAGCACTGTCCGGATGTGGAGGTCATCGGCGATACCGGCTTCGTCAGCGAGGCCCATCAGATGATCCATGAGCTTCACCCCGATCTGCTCTTCCTGGATATCGTTCTCAAAGGCGGCACCGGCTTCGATCTGCTCCGCAAACTGGAGGAAGATCCGCCCTACGTCGTCTTCATCACCGCTTTTGGCACTAAAGAAAATACCCTGCAGGCCCTTCGCTATTCGGCGATCGACTTCATCGACAAACCCATCAGCCCCGAGCGCGTGCGGGAAGCCGTCCTGAGAGCCCATCACCGGCAGCACAAAAAAACACAGTTCCAGCAGCAGCTGGA
The DNA here is from genome assembly GCA_964632995.1 of uncultured Saprospiraceae bacterium. Classification (GTDB taxonomy): domain Bacteria; phylum Bacteroidota; class Bacteroidia; order Chitinophagales; family Saprospiraceae; genus CAZWDL01. Next base: position 40,382 of record CAZWDL010000049.1, on the reverse strand, counting down.
CCTGCTCTTCGATCGCCTGCAGCAAAAAAGCAACTACATCGCCGTACCCGTCAGCCGCGGCGAACTGGAAATGGTGGAAGTGGATCAGATCAGGTGGATCGAATCGGACGGACAGGTCAGCTACTTCCACCTCCGCGATGACCAGATCCAGACCCTCACGGCCATGCGCAATATCGGCTACTTCGACGATATGCTCACCCGCGATTACCCCTTCTTCCGCATCCGGGACAACATCCTCCTCAATACCGACTATGTCAAACGCTACAAAAACTCCGAACTCATCGTCAAACTCCGCGACGGTAAAAAGTTCAACGTGGCCCGCCGCCGCTCAGCTGATTTCCGTGACTACCTGATCAACCGCCGCCGCAAAGGGGGCGGCAACTTCTGGGGCATGTTCGATCTCTTCAACTGAGCCCTACTTCTCCTGCCGCTTGTTAGCTTATGTTGCCGCTTGTTGCTTTAGGCTGTGTTACACCGAAGGATATAGCTATTTTTAAAATGTAAGCGGTTCTACGTAAGAATAAAGAAAATTCCTGAGTTGCTGACGTTACCCCCTCTAACCCCAAAAAACCACTTTTTCTTTTTTCTTCTGGGACGCTGTGGTTAAATAATTCTGCGCAAAATTCCCGAAGCGACTTAACCCGGATTATTCATGAGAGGTCTCTCACCACCACAAACCCCTGAGTAATCCATGTTAAGAAATAGCCTTAATTGACTTTATTAAAGCGGTAAAGCCTCCCCATCCGCCTCTGTTCGCTTCCGAAAATACTCTTCCAGTTTTTCCAGTACGGTTTCTTCCGACCGGTTGACGATGCGCCGCCCGTCGATCTCTTCTACGCGCGTGAGTTCGCCCATAGTGCCGGTGGTGAACACCTCGTCGGCGGTGTAAAATTCGGCGATCGACAGGTTTCGTTCCACGATCGGGACCTGCTGTTCCCGGCAGATCTCGATGATGAGTTCGCGGGTGATGCCTGGCAGGCAGGCGTCGGCGTGTGGAGTGTATACCGTGCCGTCGCGAATGCAAAAGAGATTGACGCCGTTAGCCTCGGCGACGAAGCCGTCTTTGTCGAGCATGATTCCTGCGTCGGCGCCGGCGTAGTTGGCTTCGATCTTGGCGAGGATATTATTGAGCAGGTTGTTGTGGTGGATCTTGGAATCGAGATGCATGGGGGAGTTGCGCCGCACCGAGCTGGTGATCAGCTTGATGGAAGGCGGGTATACCGGCGGCTTCCATTCGGCCAGCACTATGAGGGTGCAACCGAACTGGTTGAGGCGGGGGTCCATGCCCGAGGTGGTCTTTTTCCCGCGGGTGAGCGTCAGGCGGATGTGTACGCCGTCGCGCATGCCGTTGGCCTCCAGCGTTTGAAAGAGGGCCGATTTGATTTGTTCATTGTCGGGGATGTCGCGGAAGTCGAGCGCATGGGCGGAGTGCTGCAGGCGTTCCAGGTGCCGGTCGAGAGAAAAAATGCGGCCCTTGTACACGCGTAATCCTTCCCAGACGGCGTCGCCGCCCTGCACCACGCTGTCAAAGACGGAAACCTTGGCTTCCTCTCGTGGATAGAGCTCGCCGTCGATGTAGACCAGAATATTCTCGTTCTTTGGATTATAAGCTTGTAACATGTTAAAGTTAAGGGTTGAATGCTTGAAAAATTGAATGGCAAGAGGGAATTCCGGTGACCGTCAACTTTTGATGGCGTACGGAAATAGGGCTTCGTAATAGGGACGGCACCGGTCGGCCAGCTTTTCCAAATGGGGAGGCAATACAATCTGCCGTTCCACAAAGGGTTGGAAGCCGGTTGACTGGTGCACGCGATGGTACCAGTGCTTCGCCCATACACCATCTTCTGGGCGAGGGCCGGCTTCCCAGCGCAGCATGTCTTCCTCAAAAGAAAGCTCCAGGCGATCGCAGAGTTGCCGGAGAATTTTAGTGGGATTGAGTAGTAACTCGCGGGCGTCAATCACCGCGTCGAGCCGTTCATTTTGACGGAGATGCCGGAAAAGTTCGTATTGCAATTCTACGCCTACGTCCTGTATAGTAGGATGAGGGATGACTTTGGCATAGGAAGCGATGATCTCACGCGGATTGCGAATGAGCATGATATTATTCATGTCTGCGAGAAAATCCCAGGACAGTTGGAGCAGGTGATGCGTCATTTGTTTAAAAAGAACCACCTCGGTAGGGTAATCACCAAACAGTACCTCTTCGATAACGCGTTGGCCTTCCCGTTCCTGACTTTCCAGGATTTCCGGCGTGCCCGGATGTGCGAGAGCCTCACCGGCGGTGGAGAGGTAGTGGGCATAGAGTGGTTCATCTACCACGGTGGTATCTGCACGCTGCGCGAAGGCATACATGAAAGCCGTACTAATATTGCGGGGGCTCGACCAGGCATTGATCCTTTTCATAATCGCAATATATAAAAATGGCCTCACTGCGAAAGTGAAGCCAAAATTTTACACTTTTGTTACTCGAAACCAGCTTTAGGCTGTCGTTTGATCTTCAATAATGGCATTGGGAGCATTTTCCTGAACAGAGCGGATACCGTTGTTCATTCCGTCTTTGGAAACGTACATCTGGCTGGTGCCGATCACTTGCTTATTGGAAGCGAGCAGATTGAAGAAGTGCTTTCCGTTACTGGCTTCTTTAGTTTCAAAGTTGCTTTCGTTCTGTGCATTTTTCATCACGGATTCGATACCGTTTTTTGCACTGGCCTTACTGGCGTAACCCTGGCTGGAAAGGATAACTTGTCCGTTTTTGGCTTTGAGGCGAAAGTAGTACTTGTCTTTGCCTTCATTCTGGAAAATTTCAAATTTCATGGAGAATAACGTGTTTGATGAATTAATTATAAAGCTAATTTAAAAAAAATCCCTGGTTGTCAAACCTGAAACAAATTCTAAACCCGGAAATAGGTCATACTCGCGACCACTCAGTTAAGGACTCGAAGAAGGGTTCTCTTCCTCCCGCAGGGCCATTAAGGTCCAGGTAGCGCTGATCACATCAGCTGTGCCCACTATGATCAGCGTCGGCTCCGCCAGCCCGAGAAAGAACAATATGGCAATACCGATAAAGAAGAACATGCGACCGGTGACGGTGGCCTGAAAAAAGGCCCGCTGCTCATGTCGGCTGGACTGGTAATAATATATGCCCACGACGATGGTGTACACCCCGAGCACCCGAATCCATTCCTCGTCGGTAGGGCTAAAGCCCCCGATCTGCAGTTTCAGGTTGGGAACGAAGGCAAGAAGGATACCTTCCAGGAAAAGGTAAAAGCTATAGTAATAAACACTTTCAGCGGCAGGGCTCATATCTATAGGTTTATAAATCCTTAAAATAAATGCTTTTAATTAGAATAAAGCATTTTCTTGTGGAATAGTTCTCTATGCCGGGACCGGAGTAAGTTAACAGCGTTGGCATCAGTAATCCGTGAAGAAATTGCTGTATTCCGGATAAAAAAAGTTTAAACCACTTCAGGTACAGGAATTCAGGAAGAAAGACGGAACGCATTGGTTCGTGCTCATGCCCCCTTTGAGCTGAGCAGCACGGCGTTCTCTTTTCCCCAGAACATTGCCAAGGTGAAAGCCGATACCAGATGCCAGATGCCCCACCAGGCGGCGATGAGGGCCATGCCGCCCAGCCCGTCGAAGAAGTTGAAAATCAAGATCAGTCCCAGCCCGGAATTTTGGATGCCGGTTTCCAGCGATATGGCCCGGGCATCCTGCTCCGGAAGGCTGCTGCCGCGGGCGATCCAGTAGCCGCCGAATAGAGCCAGGGCGTTGTGGGTCACCACGAGGAGAAAGACGATGTGCAGGTAATTTACAATATTATCGAAGTTACTGTATACCGCTACAATCACAAAGCCTACGAAAACAGCCATCGATAGTATCCGGACAGGCCGGTGGATTTTGTCCGTCAGACGCGGCAGGTAGGCCCGCATCAGCATGCCCAGAAGGAGCGGAATGATGATGAGCTGCACAATGGTATTCACCATATCGGCCGGGTTTACATAGATAGACTGTCGCAAGCTTTCCGCACCGGGAATAAGCGGGGAAAGCAAGGTAAAGTAAAGTGGGGTGAGAACCGTGGCTCCCAAGGTGGAAACGGTGGTCAGGAAGACCGACAGCGCTGCGTTGGCTCCGGCCAGCGCCACGGCAAAATTGGAAACATTGCCGCCCGGGCAGGCGGCCACCAAAACCATGCCCAGCGCCAGGCTGGCGGGCGGCTCAAACAGGTAAATCAGCAGCAGGGTGAGCAGTGGCAGGAATAGCCATTGCGAGCCCAGCCCGGTAAGCGGGGCCTTAGGGTTTTTGAATAAGTAGCGGAAGTTGCTGATTTTTAAATCAAGGGCAACGCCGAACATCAAAAAGGCGAGGCAGAGGTTTAGTATGAAAAGTTGGTCCGGATTAAAGTTAATCCGGATGCTATCGATTTGTTCCATGCTCCGATTAGTCAGCTTTTCGTCCGGACGCCATAATAGTAAGCGCCGCTGATTTTCGTTGGCGCCTCCAAGGTAGGAAATTCTTTTTAAGTGATTCCGGAAAGGAGGCTTTACCCACTTTTGTTTACATTCGTTGTTCAAAATCTACTGTTTATCCTGTCCAAAAATAAGCTCATGGCTAAAACCTACAACTGGGGCATCATCGGCCTCGGCAAGATCGCTCACAAATTCGCCAAAGACCTCCAAGTGCTCCCGAACGCCCGAATCCACGCAGTCGCCTCCCGCTCTGGGGAGCGGGCGGAAGCTTTTGCTCAACAGTACGGTGCAGAACACCGCTATGGTAGCTACGAAGACATCGTCAATTGCCCGGACCTGGATGTCGTATATGTCGCTACGCCGCATGTTTCTCATTACCAAAATACGGTGTACTGCCTCCGGCACGGCATTCCGGTGCTCTGCGAAAAACCCTTCGCCATGAATACCCGCGAAGTAGAGGAAATGCTGGCCGTTGCCCGTGAAAACAACGTCTTTCTCATGGAGGCGATGTGGACTCGCTTTATGCCCACCATCGAAAAATCACTGGAGCTCATCGATAGCGGACAAATAGGGGAGGTTCTTTCTCTAAAAGCCGATTTTGGATTCCGTGCGGATTTCAACCCTAAAGGGCGCCTGTACGATCAGGCGCTGGGCGGCGGCTCCCTGCTCGATATCGGTATTTATCCGGTCTTTCTGGCCCTGCTGCTGCTGGGCCGCCCGGCTGTTATAAGAGCTGCCGCCCACCTGGGCGATACAGGCGTCGACGAAGAGATAGGTGTTCTCCTCCAATATCCCGACGGCCGGCTCGCCCATCTGCACAGCTCCATCCTGGCCCGTACAAAAACAGAAGCTTTTATTTACGGCTCTACCGGCACCATCCACATTCATACGCGCTGGCACGAACCTTCTTCCATGACCCTTCTGCGCGAAGGTGAGCGACCTGAGGAGTTTCGCTTCGATTACAAAGGGAAAGGCTACTACCTCGAAGCGCAGCATGTCATGGACTGTCTGAGCCGCAACCTAAAGGAAAGCGAATTGCTTCCCCTCGACTTCAGCCTGGAGCTGATTCGCCTGCTCGACGCGATCCGGCATGAGGCGGGTATCCGCTACCCGGGAATAGATTGAGCTGGGGCTGGAGCGCGAAGCTCTGCTTCGCGCCCCCCTCAGGATAATCGATTTTCCTGGATTTAAACACAGTTCCTGAATGTTGGATGTTTACCTCGTGAAACAGTCGCTTTGCGAATTCCATGGGGTTTATCCGACCAGGTCGCGTAGCGAATTGGGTGGGCTGGAGCCTTACCCAGGCAGGCCGGTCGACAGGCATTGCTATATCCTATCCGCCCCGCCGCGTACTGAACAGCCGCTCTCTACCCGGTGATAGCCCCGCTGAGCTGCCAACAGTCAATCGGAGCGAAGCGGAGATCCCGATAGCGAAGCGTATCGGGACAGCCAACAGCGAAGAGCCGCCCAGCTTTATCCAGCCAGCTTAAGCCTGGTTTACGGCCGACCCAGTGGCCTGGGTACTTCCATGCTATTATTAACTAAACTTTATCTTTTTCCGGTCTGCTTCGAAAGTCGAGACTTAGCGTTTATCTTGGAGACAAAAAACATGCGTACCATTTTAAATTTAATAAGCCTCGTATTCTCCGCCGGCGTACTGATGGTAGGAACAGCCTGTGGAAATGGAAAAGAAAGAGAAACCAGGACCGTAGAAGTTTCCGAGCCTACCCTTTATTCCGGTCAGAACCTGGACCGCGAACAGTTGTTGGAGACGGTCAGTCTTGGCTCCTGTAACCGCCAGGACCTGCCTCAGGAAATGTGGCCTTTTATTCTGGAAAATGATCCCGACCTCTGGATTTGGCTGGGCGATAACATCTACGGAGATACCCGGGATATGGATGTATTGAAAGCCAAATATCAGATGCAAAAATCGGGAACGGCCTACAGGGCTTTCCGGAAACAGGTACCGGTTATCGGCATTTGGGACGATCACGACTATGGCGTTAATGACGGCGGTAAAGAATATCCAAAAAAAGTGGAGAGTGAAACCCTGATGCTCGACTTTATGGATGTGCCCCCGGAGGCGCCGGTGCGACAGCGCCCGGGCGCTTACCAGTCTTATGCGTTTGGCCCTGCCGGCCGGAAAGTGAAGGTTCTGCTGCTCGATGCCCGCTACTTCCGCGATAGCCTGGAAAAGAGCCAGGATGAAGGACGTCGTTATATCCCCAACCAGACGGGCGACATACTGGGAGAAGCGCAGTGGGCATGGCTGGAAGAAGAGCTGCGCGATAACAGTATCTCTCTTTTTTTGATAGGTTCCGGGATCCAGTTTTTGCCGGAAGATCACGGTTATGAAAAATGGGCCAATTTTCCGAAAGCCCGGCAGCGCTTCTTCGATCTGTTGGTCGCCACCCAGCCTTCGCGCACATTGCTAATGAGCGGCGATCGCCACCTGGCTGAGCTTTCCCGAAAGGAAATTGAAGGCTTACCTTACCCATTTTACGAAATTACCGCCAGCGGTATGACCCATTCCTGGGAGGAAGCTGAGGAATTGAACCGCTATCGTCAAGGACCGCTGGTGACCCTGAAAAATTTTGGTATGCTGCAGCTTGACTGGGAAGGTGAAAGCCCGGAAGTGACTGTTGAAGTACGCGGACTTGGCAATGAGGTTTATCTGTCTCAAACGCTGAAATGGTGAGCTGGAAATCGTATCTGTCTTTCAGCCTGGCGCTCCAGATGACAGCTCTTTGCCCATAGAAACAAACAAATCAACCGAAAATCGTTGTAGTGGTAAAAGATGTCACCAGGAGCTACGCCAAACACGCACCTGACCCGGTCAATCATCTTTGTAAACTTCAACTTACAAAGCATTAGAACTTGTGCTTCCGCAGACGCCGGGACCTGCTCTTGTATTTTTCAAAGCCTTTTTCAATATTCCGGTATTATTCGGATTAATGTCCATATGCCGAATAATTTTCGCCTGACTCCTGTGGATAGCTTGATAAATTTTAAAATGGCTTGAGTCAGAAATGCAATAAAAGACTTCGTTTTTTGAAATTTTTGTTTTTGGAAATCGTAGATTTTGATAATTTTATATTCACCTTCCTTATTTCTTGATAATTTTAAATTTGGCTTGTTGCCTGATTTTTCTTATATTTGTAGGCCTTAGCCAAAAAAAACCTGCCTTCCCGAAACCAATATCGATAGTACGCTTACCGGTAAAACACCACTGTGCAATCTCCGGGATGCCTAGAAAAAATTTAAAACGGTATTGTATTCAATTGCTGCCCGGGTGAAGTCCGGCTTAGAACCACTTGGTTTTGGGAGATCACTATCACCAGCTGAACCGGCTGCCTGCGGCGCCGGAATCAGGGTGTCTTTTACATCAACTTAAGTTGAGGTGACCAGTAAAAACGAATTATCTATATGGAGCAGAGCAACAAAGGACTCTATGTGCCACACCTAGAGAAGGATAGCTGTGGTACTGGGCTTATCGCCAATCTTAACGGGAACAAATCACATCAATTAATTGAAGACGCGCTGTTAATGCTCACCAATATGGAGCATCGGGGCGCTTGCGGCTGCGAACCCAACACGGGAGATGGCGCGGGAATTCTCATACAGACTCCACACGATTTTTTTGCCAAGAAATGCCTGGAACTGGGATTTGAGCTTCCGGAATTTGGTGCTTACGGGGTGGGCGTCGTTCTGTTTCCTCATGATCGCAATTTGCGTAGTCAATGTCGCTTTTTGCTGAACGATTACATCGATGAGCTGGGGTTTGAGCTGCTCGGGTACCGGAAGATACCCACCGATAATGAAGAGCTGGGAGAATCTGCCGTTTCGGTGGAACCGCGCATGGAGCAGGTTTTTATCAAACCGGTGAAAAATCTAGAGCGGGAGGCCCTGGAGCGGCGCCTGTATGTTTTACGTAAGTATGCGACCCACCGCATTCATCAGACTTATCCTCAGTCGAAAGATATCTTTTACACGGCCTCCTTTTCTTACAAAACGGTCGTGTACAAGGGGCAATTAACGACCTATCAGCTGCGTTCCTATTTTCCCGATCTGGCCGACGAACGCTGCACCTCCGCCATCGCCTTGATTCATTCCCGCTTTTCCACCAACACCGTTCCGATGTGGAAGCTGGCTCAGCCTTTCCGGTATATTGCTCACAACGGTGAGATCAACACCATTATGGGTAATTTGAACTGGTGGCGAACTAAAGAACAGCTCCTGAAATCGAAATGGTTTTCTGACGATGAGCTAGAAAAGCTATTTCCCATCTGTGGTGAGGCGCTGTCGGATTCTGGTAACTTCGATAATGTACTGGAATTTCTCGTGCTCAGCGGTTTTTCTCTGCCACATGCCCTCATGATGATGATTCCGGAAGCCTGGCAGCACGATGAGCAGATGCCCGATTTTAAAAAATCGTTTTACGAATACCATAAAACCCTGATGGAACCCTGGGACGGCCCGGCTTCCATCTGTTTTACCGACGGCATACTGGTAGGTGCTACACTTGATCGCAATGGACTGCGTCCCTCCCGTTATTGCCTGACGGAAAACAACACGCTGATCGTTGCTTCTGAAGCCGGCGCTTTGCCCATTGATCAATCGACCATCGTGATGAAAGGGCGTTTGCAACCCGGCCGCATTCTGATTGCCGATCTCGAGCAGCATCGCGTTATCGGTGATGAAGAACTCAAGTCGAAGATTTGCCAACGCTTACCTTATCGCGACTGGCTGGAGGAACATCGCGTATCCCTGGCCGAATTCCCGGTACTGAGTGAGCCGGTCAAACAACTCGATGAGAAAACCCTTTTCCGGCAACAGCAGCTCTTTGGTTTTACCAAGGAGGACTTAAAGGTCATTCTGGCTCCTATGATCCGGGAAGGCAAAGATCCCATCGGATCGATGGGCGCCGACACGCCACTGGCGGCACTTTCACGACAGTCTCAGCACCTGGCCAATTACTTTAAGCAGCTGTTCGCTCAGGTGACCAACCCACCGATAGATCCCATTAGGGAGCGAGATGTCATGTCCTTGCAGGCCATGCTGGGCGGGGGCGATAATATTCTGGATATCAAGCCGGAAAGAGCCCGCTTTGTACACCTGCCTAGTCCGGTGTTGAGCAATAAGGATCTGAACCGGTTGAAAGATGTAAAGCACCCTCATTTCAAAGCAGGGATCATCGATGCGGTATTTCCGGCTGAGGAGCAGAAAGGGTTGCTGAAGGCCGCCGTCGATCACATCTGTGCGGTGGCTGAGAGCCTGACGCGCAACGGATGTAATATCCTCATTATCTCTGATCGCAATACTGATTCCTTCCGCGCGCCGATTCCTTCGCTGCTGGCGGTAGGAGCCATTCACCATCACCTGATCAACGAGGGCCTGCGCAGCATGACCTCCCTGGTGGTCGAATCGGGCGATGTGCGGGAAACCCATCACTTCGCTACCCTGATCGGCTACGGCGCCAGTGCGGTCAATCCGTATATGGCTTATTACACCATCGCCGATCTGCGAAAGAAAAAAGTGTTGGTCCCCAATCAGTCTCTGGAGGACCTTTTCAGCACCTATAACAGAGCGGTAGGTAAGGGATTACTCAAAATTATGTCCAAAATCGGAATTTCCACCTTACAATCCTATCAGGGTGCTCAGATTTTCGAAGCCCTGGGACTTAGCCGGGAGGTGGTCGATCGCTGCTTCAAGGGAACGGTTTCCCGTATTCAGGGCATTGGCTTCGACGGCATTGCCCGGGACATCAGAACCCGTCACCGTTTGGCTTTCCCCAAAAAGTCCCTCCCCAATTTACAACTTGAAGCGGGCGGTGTCTATCAATGGAAGCGGCGCGGAGAGGCGCATCTCTTCAACCCGCAGTCGATTCATCTGCTGCAGTACTCCACCCGGAAAAACGATTATAAGGCCTACCAAAAATACGCCAAGCTCATCAATGATCAGAATGAGCAGGCGCTGACCCTGCGCGGGTTGCTCACTTTCCGTAAAGGCCAACCCATCCCTATTGAAGAAGTGGAACCGGTGGAAAACATCCTCCGCCGCTTCGCAACCGGCGCTATGTCTTTCGGCTCTATTTCCCACGAAGCTCACTCAACGCTGGCCATCGCCATGAACCGGATCGGCGGCCGTAGTAATTCGGGTGAGGGCGGAGAAGATGAAGTTCGCTTCGAGCAAAAACCCAATGGCGACTGGGAGCGCTCAGCGACCAAGCAGATCGCCTCAGGACGCTTTGGCGTGACCAGCCACTACCTGACCAACGCCGACGAGTTGCAGATCAAGATGGCGCAGGGCGCCAAACCCGGTGAGGGCGGGCAACTGCCCGGTCATAAGGTAGATGACTGGATAGGCCGCGTGCGCCACTCTACGCCCGGCGTAGGATTGATCTCTCCGCCGCCGCATCACGATATCTACTCTATCGAGGACCTGGCCCAGCTCATTTTCGATTTGAAAAACGCGAACCGCGAGGCGCGTATTAATGTCAAACTGGTTTCTAAAGCCGGCGTCGGCATCATTGCTTCCGGCGTGGCCAAGGCTCATGCCGACGCTATTCTTATCTCCGGACATGACGGCGGGACCGGCGCCAGCCCCATCACCTCGATTCGCCATGCCGGCCTGCCCTGGGAGCTGGGATTAGCAGAAACCCAACAGACATTGGTGAAGAACAAGTTGCGCGGCAGGGTAACGCTGCAGACCGACGGACAAATTCGCACCGGACGCGACCTGGCTATCGCCACTCTGCTGGGGGCAGAAGAATGGGGCGTCGCTACCGCTGCGCTGGTGGTCGAGGGCTGTATCATGATGCGTAAATGCCACATGAATACCTGCCCGGTAGGCATCGCCACCCAAGACCCCGAACTGCGTAAGCGTTTTACCGGTGATCCCCAACACGTCATTAACTTCTTCACCTTTCTGGCTCAGGACCTGCGCGAAATCATGGCTGCCCTGGGCTTCCGAACCGTCAACGAGATGGTGGGAAAAGTGGAAATGCTGAAATTGAAAAAAGATATCCAATACTGGAAATATCGCAAACTCGATCTCAGTCCTATCCTGTATAAAGAGCCCGCTGATGACAGTATCGCTCAGTATAAAAAGGTAGAACAGGATCACGGGATCGATCAGGTGCTCGACCGGAAGTTGATCGAATATGCTCGTTTTGCACTGAATGAAAAGAAACGTGTGGAGTCGAGCTTCCCCATTCGCAATACCGACCGGGCAGTGGGAGCCATGCTCTCCAACGAAGTATCCAAGCAATATGGGGGCGACGGGCTACCGGACGCGACCATACAATTCCGCTTCCGCGGCTCCGCCGGGCAGAGCTTCGGCGCCTTTGCCGCTCCCGGTCTGGAATTCACCCTGGAAGGGGAATCCAACGATTACTTCGGTAAAGGACTTAGCGGCGGGCGCCTCATCGTCGTCCCCGACCGGGAAGCGAAATTCGAAGCCAGTGAAAATATCATCATCGGCAATGTCGCCTTCTACGGCGCTACCTCCGGCGAAGCCTACATCAGAGGCATGGCCGGTGAACGGTTCGCCGTGCGCAATTCCGGCGCCAAAACGGTCGTGGAAGGCATCGGCGATCACGGTTGTGAATACATGACCGGCGGCATCGTCATCGTGCTGGGCGAAACCGGGAAAAACTTCGCCGCGGGAATGAGCGGGGGCATCGCCTACGTCTACAACCCGGAAGGTGCCTTTCAACGCCACGTCAATACCGGAATGGTCGACCTGGACCCTATGGAGGAAGAAGACTGGAATATGCTCCGGACCATGATCCGCAATCACTTTAGCTACACCAGTTCCCCCCGCGCTCTGGAAATTCTTCAGGACTGGGATAAATACAAGATGCATTTCACGAAAGTGATGCCGCGTGACTATAAGGCCGTCCTGCAAAAGCGCAAGATGAAACCGGTGATGGACGTGAAGATCGCAGCAGCAAGTGCCTGATGCCGTGACCAGACAGAAGTGCGAAGCTCCACTTTACACATATCCAAATCGTAAAGATGGATAAGCGCTTCTTTTCTGCCGGAATCGGAAAATCAAATTAAAAAACAGAATCGAACATACAATGGCTGATCCAAAAGGATTTATGAAATACACGCGCGAACTGCCGAAGGCGAGAAAGCCGAAAGAGCGCGTAAAAGATTATAAAGAGATTTACGATACCTTTCCCAGAGAAAAGACGAAGGAGCAGGCTGCCCGTTGTATGGACTGCGGAGTTCCCTTTTGCCACAACGGCTGTCCGCTGGGGAATATCATTCCGGAGTTTAACGAGGCCGTTTACGAGGAAGACTGGAAGCTGGCCTTTGAGATACTGAGCGATACAAATAACTTCCCGGAATTTACCGGCCGGATCTGTCCGGCCCCCTGCGAGTCGGCCTGCGTATTGGGGATCAACCAGCCACCGGTAGCCATCGAGCACATCGAGAAAACAATCGCGGAAGTAGCTTTTGAAGAGGGCTACCTGCGACCGCAGCCTCCCTCTACACGAACGGGCAAGCAAGTAGCGGTAGTGGGCAGCGGACCGGCCGGCCTGGCGGCCGCCGCACAACTCAACAAGGCGGGCCATAGCGTGACTGTTTATGAGCGTAACGATGAAATCGGTGGCCTGTTGCGCTACGGCATTCCCGACTTCAAGCTGGAAAAAAGGATTATTCAGCGACGTGTGCAACTCATGGAAGCGGAAGGTATCCACTTTAAAACCAATGCCGATGTGGGGGGGAATGTAGATCCTCAAGCCTTGTTGGAGCAAAACGATGCCGTCGTCCTCTGTGGCGGATCAACGATCCCACGCGACCTGAAAATTCCCGGCCGGGACCTGGAAGGGGTGCATTTTGCAATGGACTTCCTGGAGCAGAACAATCGCCGCGTATCCGGTAAGCCGGTAGACGAGGCGATGAGTGTTATGGCGAGCGGGAAAAACGTTGTCGTCATCGGCGGCGGCGATACCGGGGCCGACTGTGTGGGCACCTCCAACCGCCACGGCGCCCAATCGGTTACCCAACTCGAAATTATGCCGATGCCGCCGAAAGAAAGGGATGTCGCCACCTGGCCCAACTGGCCCATGATTCTGCGCACCAGCTCTTCGCACGAAGAGGGCTGCGAGCGGGAATGGGCCATCAATACCAAGGCTTTCCTCGGCGACAAAAAAGGACGCCTGCGCGCCCTGCAAATTGTCAAAGTAGAGTGGAGCATGGACGAAGAAACCGGACGCTACAGCTTTCAGGAGGTTCCCGGTTCCAAACAGGAAATTCCCTGCGAACTGGCCCTCATCGCCGCCGGTTTCCTGCACCCGCAGCGCGAAGGCATGCTGGAACAGTATGGCCTTGAACTGACGGAGCGAGGCAACGTCAGGGACGAGGGATACCAGACAAGCCTGGAAAAGATCTTCGTAGCCGGCGATATGCGCCGGGGGCAGTCCCTGGTGGTCTGGGCTATCTCCGAGGGGCGCGAAGCAGCAAAAGCAGTAGATACCTTCCTCATGGGCTCCTCCACCCTGGAAGGCCGGGAGGATTCAATGCTGATGGTGTCGTAGAAAGGATTGGAGGATGAGTCTACTGCGAAAAGTAGAATTACACAGAGATTTACAGAGGAGACACAGAGATGCACAAAGTTAAATTGCTGAATATCAAACCTCTGTAGCTCTCTATGATTCCTCTGTGTAACAAAAAACATTTTTCGGAGTAGACTCAAAGGTTGAATGGGCGCCTTTTTAGGCGTCCTTTATTTTTTCATAAACTTTCCCGGTAAGCGTCTGTTCCCATTTTGTCAGGTTATTTTCCGCGATTTCTTAATTTTGAGCCCCCGGAAACCTTTCACGTGATATTCCATCAGAAATTTTACCTTATCGATGATGAACCGACTAATCCTCACCAGAGCACTGCCAGGCAGTCTACTATTCTTCCTGTTGCTTTTTTTTACCCCTCCCGTTTCCGGACAAGATTACGAGCAGCTAAAACTTGACGATCTCTCCGCCTTTGACCCCGCCGGGTCCAACTGGAGTATCGCCGGGGTCGTAACGGCAAATCCGGAGGAAGATGAGGAGATCAAGGCACGCAAGGGAACCGGCGTGCTGGTCAATCAGCCTACCGACAAGAACCGCAGTAATCTCGTCACCCGGATGGAGCACGGCGATATCGACCTGGAGCTGGAGTTTATGATGGCGCGGCATTCCAATTCTGGAATTTATCTGCAGGGGCGCTACGAAATTCAGTTACTGGACAGTTGGGGGAAACCGTCGGTGACCTATGGCGATTGTGGCGGCATCTACCAGCGCTGGGACGAATCCCGGCCCCGGGGCCAGAAAGGGTATCAGGGTTATGCTCCCCGAATGAATGCCTCGCGGGCGCCCGGGCTCTGGCAAAAAATATTTATTTCGTTTCAGGCGCCGCGCTTTGATCGATACGGCAACAAGACGGAGAATGCGCGCATTCTGGAAGTGCGTCTCAATGGAGTGACCATACACCAAAACGTGGAGATGACCGGTCCTACCCGCGGGGGGAAGTTGCCGGAAGTAGCCCAGGGCGCCATCCTGATCCAGGGCGATCACGGACCAGTGGCTTTCCGAAATATTCGCTATACGAAATACGATAAAGCACCGGTTCGGGTTGATTTTTGGGATTATGCTGTGTACGAACACGCGGGTAATAACTTCCCCGATCTCTCAACAAAAGAAGAACTTGAAACGGGCAATTCAGAGGAGCTGACACACGAAATGGTCCGTGAAGATGCCCGCTTCGCTCTGCGCCTAAGCGGTGAAATGCCCGTTGCTACTACCGGAAAATACCATTTCGATCTGCTGTCGCGCGGTTTCGGTCGCTTGCTTATTGATGGGAAAGAGATTATATCCGCAAGTTGGTTCGGGGGCGAAGGAAGCGTTGAGTTAACGGCCGGCAAGCATCAGGTAAGTCTGGAATATTACAAGCCAGATAGTTGGTACCCCACCGGTTTAGGCTTATTTGTCTCCGGGCCCGGCGTACGGCGCCACGCTTTGCATGCGGCGAGCTCGGTGCCCCTCAGCAGCCTGCCCGCTCCGATTTTTGTGGGCTACACACCCGAACCCAAACTGGTACGTAGTTTTATTGATTTTACCAACCCAAAGGATTCCATTTCCCACCGGATTACCCATGGCATTTCGGTTGGCTTCCCGGAGGGAGCCGCTTTCTCCTACAATTTGAAAAGTGGGGCTCTGTTCCGGGTCTGGCGCGGCGGTTTCCTCAACGCGACGTCCATGTGGAATAACCGTGGCGACGGTTCCTCCCGGCCCAACGGAAGTGTGCTGGCTCTGGGAGATCATCCCTTCGTCGCCCGACTCGACAGCGAAAGCGCCGTATGGCCGGATACTCTTAACCAGGAGGCTGGCTTCCGTCCCCGGGGTTATCGACTGGACGAAGAAGGACGGCCCGCTTTCCTCTATGATATACATGGGACTTGCCTGGAAGATCATATCCGCGTCAGTAACGGCGGCAAAGCATTACAGCGACGCCTCCGCGTGACCGAGGGCGATGCCGGCCGGCTCTATCTGCGGCTGGCCTCCGGAAAGGAAATCGGACAGCTGCCCAACGGTTGGTATGTGGTGGATCAGTCCTACTACATTCAGCTGCCGGAAAAGCCGGCTTTCGAGGTGATGGTCAGAACGGTAGGGGAAACGCAGGAATTGATCGTCCCGCTGAACGGCACGGCCGAGGTCGGTTATAGTCTGTTATGGTAAGCCGCTTTTTTCTCTTTTTTTCATTATCACTCAACCAGTCATGAAACCTGTTATCATGCGTCATAATATTTTCAGCCTTTTTCTGATAACTCTTTCCGTGCTGTCACTGCGTGGCCAGGACGATGCTGACCGCCTGCTTCCCACGGAAGAGGATTATTATAAAATGATCACCCTGCCCGTACCGGAGGGCATCGTAATGGAAGTGGGCGGGATAACCACGCTGCCGAATGGCAATATCGCGACCTCCACCCGCCGGGGAGAAGTATGGATCGTTGAAAATCCCTACATGCGCGACGGTTCCTATCCGCAATTTCGGCGCTTTGCTGCAGGCATGCATGAGATCCTGGGCTTGTCCTATCGCGACGGTGACCTCTACGCCGCCCAGCGCGGCGAACTGACGCGCCTGGTCGACGAGGACGGCGACGGGATAGCGGAACTTTATGAGACTATTTACGCCTGGCCTTTATCCGGTCATTATCACGAATATTCCTACGGTCCCAAATTTATGCCCGACGGCAGCATGATCACCACCGGCAATGTCGCTTTCGGCAATGTAGAATGGTGGCGCGGCGAAAGCCGGGTGCCCTGGCGAGGCTGGACCATGCGCATCACGCCTGACGGCAAAATGGAGCCCTACGCTACCGGTATGCGCTCTCCCGCCGCCATAGGTATTATTGACGGGGAGTTGTTCTACGCCGACAACCAGGGCGACTGGATGGGCTCCGGCGGATTAGTGCATCTGGAAAAGGGAGATTTCACCGGTCACCCCGCTGGCCTGCGTTGGGCAAATCGACCGGAATCGCCTGTCAATATCACGACCAACGACATTTACTACCGGGTCAATCCGCGCCTGGCAGCTCCGGGCGAGGATCCGGTCAAGCCGGAAAATATTGAAAACGAGATTCCGACGCCCTTATTCGAAATAGAAGAGGAACTGGAGGCAGTGAAGACTCCGGCCGTATGGCTGCCACACGGCATTTTAGGCATTTCCACTTCCGATATTCTTCCCGATTCAACCGGCGGGGCCTTCGGACCTTTCACGGGACAACTGCTGATCGGCGATCAGGGGCAGAGCAAAATCATACGAGTTTTTTTAGAAAAAGTAAATGGCGTTTATCAGGGAGCGGCCTTCAACTTCCGGGCCGGCTTTCAGAGTGGCGTCATGCGCATGACCTGGGGACACGACGGCTCCCTTTTCGTCGGTCAGACCAACCGTGGCTGGGGTTCTACGGGTAATGATCCTTATGGCTTGCAACGCCTGGTATGGACCGGCGCCATGCCCTTCGAGATGAAGGCCGTTCGCGCCATGCCCGACGGTTTTGAGATCGAGTTTACTCAACCAGTGGACAAGGCGACGGCCGCCGACCCGGCTTCCTACGAGATTACGAGTTTTATTTACAAATACCACCCCGTGTACGGCAGTCCGGTAGTCAACGATCAAATCTGTCCGATCAAGGGAATCGTAATTAGCGATGATGGTCTGTATGCCCGCCTGGTCGTCGACAGCCTGCGCACCAGGTACATTCATGAGATTAAAGCGCCGGGCGTGGAATCCTATAACGGAAACCTTCCGCTGCTGCACAATACTGCCTACTACACCCTTAACACCATTCCGGATGGGGAATCGCTGACCTTGCCGGAATCGGCGCTGGCCGAGGCTCGTAGCGCTGCCGCCACAAACGGCCATGAACATAGCGGCAACGGCGCTGTATCAAAAGAAGCGGAAGAACCGGCTGCTCAGACCCGTGAAGAGACGATTCAGCAGGTGGAGGAGGAAGTGAAAAAAGCGGATCCTCCCGCCAAGAAACCTGCGAGTGTTTCCAAAGAAAATGTTCGCACCCCACGTGGTCGGGCCGCCAAACGCATCACCCGGAAACCGGCAGACTGGGGGAATCCCGATTTCAGCCTTATAATCTCCACGATTCCCGGCCTGAAGTACGACAAAAAGAGCCTGTCGGTCAAGGCCGGCAGTACGGTCAAGCTGACCTTTTACAACAATGACGACATGCCGCACAATATCGTCTTCACCGCCCCGGGCAAAGCCGATGCCGTCGGCAAGGCCGCCCTCGACCTGGGGCTGCAGGGCGAACGCCTCGACTATGTTCCGAACTCCGACAATGTGTTGCACTTCACCCAACTGCTGGGTCCCGGCGCCCGTGAAACGATCTACTTCCGCGCGCCGGAAAAACCGGGGGCGTATCAATACGTCTGTACTTTTCCCGGGCACTACCTGAGCATGCGGGGGACGCTGTCGGTGTATCCGTGATTTGATAGAGTTTAGAAGTTTAGACGCCGACCCTTCCGGGGCGGCTGGTTTAGGAGTTTAGCAGATCTAAAAACGAGGCTCCCGGTTTCAGACCTGCTAATCCGTCCGGTTCCTGGTTGAGCAAGCCTTATAAACCAGCTACTCCGACCGGACGGTCCGTAGGAAGGAGTGGCGCCTAAACTAAACTTTTTCTACTTTTGCGGGAAAATCATCCACCCATGCCCAGCATCGAACAGCAGGCCATTCTAGAAACCAATTTCTACTTTCCGGGCCAGACCAACTTTTACCGCGGCAAGGTCCGCGACGTATACACCATCGGCGAGCGCCTGGTGATGGTCGCTTCGGACCGCATCTCCGCTTTTGATCACGTATTACCCCGTCCCATTCCTTTCAAGGGCCAGGTGCTGAATCAGATCGCTGCCCACTTCCTGGAAGCTACCCGCGATATCGTGCCCAACTGGCTGGAGGCCACGCCCGATCCCAACGTAAGCGTAGGCCATGCCTGTGAGCCCTTTAAGATCGAAATGGTTATCCGCGGCTATCTGGCCGGCCACGCCTGGCGCGAGTACCGCGCGGGCAGGCGGCAGGTATCCGGCGCGCCGATGCCCGATGGTATGCGGGAAAGCGATCCCTTCCCGAAGCCTATTATCACCCCGGCAACCAAAGCGGAGGAGGGGCACGACGAGGATATTTCCAAAGAAGAAATTATCGAGCGCGGCCTGGTCAGCGCCGAAGATTACGAAAAGCTGGAGGCCTATACCAGAGCCTTGTTTCAGCGCGGTTCCGAAATGGCCCGCGAACAGGGACTGATTCTGGTGGACACCAAATACGAATTCGGCAAGAAAGACGGCGAAATCTACGTCATCGACGAGATCCACACCCCTGACAGCTCCCGCTACTACTATCTGGAAGGGTACGAGGAACGGCAAAAGAAAGGCGTTCGCCAAAAGCAGTTGTCCAAAGAGTTCGTCCGCGAATGGCTGATGGCCAACGGTTTCCAGGGCAAGGAAGGCCAGCAAATGCCGGTCATGCCCGACGAGTTCGTCTGGGAGGTCTCTGACCGCTACATCGAACTGTTCGAACGCATCACCGGGCGGGCATTCGTCAAGGCCGATACGGAGCGGATATTGGAAAGGGTGGAGCGGAATGTGATTGAGTATTTAGAAAAGAAATAGTACACTGGTTTATTATGATCAATTATGATTTGAGTGATTATTAAATCATAACTGATCATGATGAATCATAGCTTATCAGTGTACTATTCTCCCCGGACGTAGTCTTCCAGATACTGGAAAAACATCCCCAGTCTGCCATCCTTCGCGATCGTGGCGCGTTCCAGGATGCGGCTTTTTTCCTTAAAGAATTCCGGTAAAACGTGTTGGATAAACTGCTCGCCGAAGGCCTGTGAGGCGTCGCGAGGCAGTTCGTTGGGGAGGTTGTCGATGGTCATCATATCGACGACGTGCTCCTGGTAGGGCCGCGTTTCCTTTTCTGTATCCGGATCAAAACCGAACACGGGATCGGCAATAGTGGTGGCGCGCAGGGTGGAGGGGATGGAGGATTCCGGGGCGATATCACAGGTGACATCGGCGATGACGCTGATGTTCCAGTCGTCCCGTTTCATTGCCTCCGCGGTGAAGAAGGCCGGGGCGCGCCGGTCCCAGTAGATGCCGTTGATCATAATATCTGCTTCGCGGTAGTATGGGGCGAAGACGCTCTTATAGCCTACAGGATGGCGATAATAATCACCGGTTTCGTAGGGTTTATTATCCTGGCGAGCAATGTAATGGTGCACGCGCAGTTGGGTGAAGACGGCCTCTTTGAATTCTTTTTGCAGGAAATCCCGGGGCGGAATCTGCCGGATGCCCATATCGCGCAGCACCTGGGCGGCGCCGGAACCCACGCGGCCGGTGCCCGTTAGCACGATCTTGACGGGCGGCAGTTCCAGTTTAAGGTAAGCTTCCTTCGCCTCGGCGTAATCGCGGTAATCCTTCATGCGCTTGAGTGAGAAGGCGCCGCTGCGCTGAGCGTAGGTCCACAGGGCATTGTGAGCCCCCACCATGCCGGCAAAGCGACCGAAGGCGATCAGGCGGCGGCCGCGCTCATCGGTCAGCACTTCGTAGTCGATCAGCCGGATGTTTTTTTTCAATACGGTCCGTAACAGATCCCGGTTGTAAGGTTGCTTTTTGATGGTATGTGAGAAAAAACAGTAGGTTTTTTCCGGTATCAATTGTTCTTTCGGCACTTCCTTTACACCGAGCAGCACCTTCCGTCCCGACAGATCATCACTGAGGCGAATGCCTTCGTGCAGGTACTCCTCGTCGTCGTAGCAGCGGCCTGGAGACGGTTGCACGATGATGTCGATTGCGTAGTCCTTTTGCAGCATGGCACACTGCCTGGGAGTGAGCGGTACCCGGGAATCGGGCGGCGTTTTTCCTTCTCTGATGATGCCGAATTTCATAGTGTCGTGTTTGGGCGCATGGCGCATGGCTTTCGGGGCACAAAAATAGCAGAATTCCGGACGTAGGGAAATGACAATGCACGCTTTATCAGAAATTTGTATTTTATGGGTAGAACCAATACGCCCGAAACCGATGCGATCCATTTGGATAAGCTTGATACTAATCCCTGTTGCGTTCAGCCTTTCCGCCCAAACCAGCTTTTTCGATTCCCTGGAGGTGATACTGCCGGACTTGCCGGATAGCCGTAAGTATGCCGTTTATCAGCGTCTGCGTACGGCATTGGAGGGCTTCGAAGACCGGGAGAAGCGCGTGGTGGCGGCCCACCAGTTTCGCAATTATGCCGGGGAGCAGAGCGATTCGATATTGCTTCGTTATGCTTTGCTGACCCTTCGCGATCTTTACAAAGAACTGGATGATGCGGAGAAGCGACAATCATTCAACAGGCAGCTGAAAAAGCTGGCGAGCCGGCTGGGTGGGAGGATGGCGGAGGGCTTCCACGAGACTCATCCTTATTACGGTTACCGGTATACCTTGCTGTACCCCGAACTGGAAATCTTGGAAGACAGAGGGCGCTTTTCGTTCGAGCAGTTGAATAGTCTGTCTGCCGATTCGCTCTTTGCCTTGAATTACACATCTGAAAGGAGCTGGTCACGGGAAAAAACGCACTGGATTCGCTTTGAGGTGAAGGGCGATCCTTACGAGTTTGGCGAATACTTTTTTGCCGTGGGACATTCCGCTGTGAAGGCCTCTCCGATGCCGGGATGGGATAGTGTGGAAGTTTATATCCACTATCCCGACGGCGGTATAGAAGAACAGTTGACCGGCTATAATATCGATCCCCGTGATCAGCTGTATCGCGATGCTCTGCAACTCTTTTCGGTTCCTTTGGAAGCGGAGGAGCGCGCCACGGTATACCTGCGGTTGAGTGGGACCTTCTCAGAAACGGGGTCGGCGGGTATTTTTGTGCAACACATCGATCCGGCTTCTCTGCCGGAACTGGATGGTTTCCGGGCAAGTTCGGGGTTTACGGCAACGGACCAGGAAGAGCAATATGCTTTCACCCCGGTGGAGCGTTCGCTGCAAATAGTGGAGGATCCGCGGGGGGAACGGTCGTTTATCAGCGTCAAGCAGGACTGGGAAGAGCAGTTTCGCTTGAATATTCCGGTAGGTAGAGCATGGGAAGGCGTCTATTGGGTGAAGCTGCCCCTGCTGGGCGACGCCGAGTGGTCTTCCTCTCTGTTGCTGGAAATTCCTCCCGAGAGCGACTGGGGTCGCATCGATGTGTACTGGCCCGAAGATCGACCGGGCTACTACGCTCACCGGCAGCTGGGGCAGGAGGTCCCCGTGGCTATGCGCCTGCTGCCGCACTGGCGTAGTTTGATTCCTTTTGAGGTGGGGGCGGGGGATACGACGGCCCTTTACCTCCGGTTGGAGCACTACCTTGGTGATCCGGAAGCGGCTATTCTGACGCTGCGGAGTGTCGATATCGTTTCCTTTTGGCCGCGCCGTCCTTATCGCGCCATGTTCAACGGCTTTTTCGTCGGCGCCCTGGTGCTGGGCATCATTTATTTCCTCTTCCGAGGCTGGCTGACCTGGCGCGGCGCGCCTCTGTATTTTGCTCTTTTCCTGTTGGGGGTCCTGTTCTGTTTCGCTTTCTGGACGCCCTGGGATAGCGGGGCGATGCTGGCGCCCGGCTGGCGTCCCTACTTTCCGCATTTGCTGACTGCCGGGGTATTCTTCTTCCTTTTCGGACTTACCGGGTACACGACCCTGCGACTGCAATCTGTCGATCTATATTCATGGACGAAGTGGGGAATCCCGGTTTTTCTGGGGGTGTGGTTGCTGCTCAACATTGGCCAGGGCTTGCTCAACGAAAGTTTCTTCACTGCAAGATCCGGCGGTCCGGCCTGGTTTTCCAGTCTTTATTGGGGATGGTTCCTCCTCGGACTGCTGGGCATCGCTGTCATCGCACGCCGGGCGGCGCTACGGGACTCCAGTCCGGCCTACCTCATATTGATCGCCTTTTCCCTGGTCCTCATCTGTGTCGTTCTGATTGGCGCGTACTGGCTGGTGTACCGGAGCCTGCCGGTTGAAGACCCCGTATGGCGCCTCTCGCAGGCCGGACTGACGCTCGCTGTCGTCTTCCTGGCCCTGAGTGTAGAGTAGGGGGAAGGTTCAAAAGTTGAGCCCACGCCGAAAATGCTTTTTTTACACAGAGTCATACAGAGAAGTCGCGGAGAACTACAGATTTATGATAATCACAAAACTAACTCCGTGCATCTCTGTGACTTCTCCGTGTATCTCTGTGTAATTCTACTTTTCGGAGTAAGCTCAAGGTTAAATAGTTCGAGGTCCAAGCCTTCCGACTTCCCAACCTGTGACTTTTCGCGAAAGCGGCGTCAAAAGATCAAATAAACACAAAACAACTTCTGAATCCCAGTTATATCCAAAAACCGGTGCTGTGTTTCACCGTTAGCAGAAAA
The DNA here is from genome assembly GCA_964632995.1 of uncultured Saprospiraceae bacterium. Taxonomy (GTDB): domain Bacteria; phylum Bacteroidota; class Bacteroidia; order Chitinophagales; family Saprospiraceae; genus CAZWDL01. Next base: position 16,977 of record CAZWDL010000049.1, on the reverse strand, counting down.
GGAAAGGTGATGTGAACGAATTCGCATCGCCTTTCGTTCTTAAGCATCAGGCGGCGCCTTAAAAGGCGCCTCCTGATTTTGCGTTCTGAATTACAGGGAAAACACAGGAAAATTCTCAGAATTCAGGTCAGCAGGTCTCTCAGGAGAGTTTAAAACGGGTTTCGGAAGTAAATTGTTGAAAATATTGACTTCCACGGAACTTTTGAAAGTTGAATACCGTTTATATCTTTGTACGCGCCGCCAAAAGAGGCGGAGTAAGATTTGAAAAAGGAATTATTAATCAGTTACACGCTTAACTGAGATTCACAATATGGGGACGTACTGGAATCGACAGGAGAGTAAACTGGTTAGTAAGCATGCCGGAGCACGTAGTTCAACTCCGTTAGAAACTGACTGCAACCACTTTTTACATGGCAACACTCAGTATGCCATGGCTGCCTAAGACTAGGTCTTAGAAAGCCATTTTGCCGCACGGTTGACGCCTACTACACATCGTGCCGCAAACCATCACCCGTAGGCTAGCTTCCCCGGACTGATCTGACTCGGAAGCGAAAGAAATCGGATCTAAGGTTCAGGTATAGGTTCGTCCTTCAACCTTCCCTGAACTCGAAAATCTCAACGAAAGACTAAGCATGTAGAAAGCTAATGAGTGCTTTCTCTGGACGCGAGTTCGACTCTCGCCGTCTCCACTAAGATGGATGCCGTCCGGCAACGGCATCGGTAAATCGAAAACGCGTCATTAACCGTCAAGTACGGTTGGTGGCGCGTTTTTTGTTATTGTCCGGCTTTTCTGTAACTTTAAATAACAATAAATATTTGAACTCGGTGTTGCTTTGATAAAGCAATTGCATAAAGATCCATCTCCAGGTATGTCTCTATTAAAATTGCAAATAGTCAGAGAATACTTTAAATTGTTATGGCAAGAGATAAACTTCATGACATTGTTAAGAATGCACTAATAAAAGATGGGTGGAGTATTACTCATGATCCATACGTACTGAAAACCAAGCCTGGGCAAGAAATTGACTTAGGTGCGGAAAAGCTGATTATAGCAGAAAAAGGAAAGGATAAGATCGCTGTTGAGGTAAAAAGTTTTTTGACAGCATCAAAACTTTATAAGTTTTACGAAGCTCTGGGGCAGTATATCAATTATGAGGTTGGACTTGAACTTCAGGAACCTGATCGTCGACTTTTTCTAGCGATACCTGAAAAAGTTTTCGATCAATTGAAAAAGTACACAACAGTTGCTTTAGCTCTGAAAAGGGAAGAAGTGAGAATCTTGATCATCGATCCTTTAACTGAATCCATCGTTAAATGGGAGGAATAAAAAAGAAGTCAGAGAGATATCGGCAAATTATTGCGGAAATACTTAAATCCGAAGCCAGGGATTTTCCCGATCAATCCGAACTAGAGGATCAGGTTATTCTAGATTGGGCAAACGATCATTATCAATTATTACGCATCGGTTGGCTGGATGATGATCGAATTCTGCAGATTCTGATTCACGTAGATATTAAACCGGACGGAAAAGTCTGGATTCAAGAGAATTTGACAGAGTTGGCGTTGGATGATGAACTAGTTAAACGGGGTATTCCTGCTTCGGAAATCGTACTGGGCATGCATCCGCCTTCCTACCGGCAATTCACCGAGTTTGCGGAATCTTGAAAATCTTATGATTCCGACTTTCGGTATTCTATTAGGGAGAACCAATCAAAAGTGATAACTTATGTTTTCTCAAGTTATCGCTAAGATTTGCATTATGAAGCTCAACCTCGACATCAAATCTCCCAGCAAACCTGAATGGGTAGAAGCCGTGATGAGCGACTTCGACACCTTCCTGCAAGACCACGCCGACTGCGAACGCAAAGCTTCGGCGGCCGCCATGAGCCTGGTGGCCAAATACCCGGACAGGGTGGAGATCATCCCCGAACTCATCGATACGGCCATCGAAGAGCTGGAGCACTTCCAGCAGGTGTACGATCTCATGCAGCGCCGCGGCGTGCAGCTGGCGCACTCCATCCACGAAGATCCCTACATCAAGGGGCTGGTCAGGCGCATGCACTCAGGTATTGAGGAGCGTTTTCTCGACCGCCTGCTCATCGGCTCGGTCTTCGAAACGCGCGGCGCCGAGCGCTTCCGTCTCATTGAGGAGGCGCTGGAAGATCCGGAATTAAAGAAATTCTACAAAATGCTGTGGACCTCCGAAGCCAAGCACGGCCACATTTACGTCAAAATGGCGCTGCAGTACTTTCCGGAAGACAAGGTCTACGACCGCCTGGAGTGGTGGATCGATAAGGAGTCGGAAGTGGTGGACGGGCTGGAGATCCGGCCGGCGCTGCACTAACGTTTACGAAACCTCCGAGGTTTCGTAAACGTCTCCTCCCTTCCGGTCCAGCCTCCTAAACTCGAGTAAGAGATTTTTGACGGCATCCTCTTCCTGGGAAACCGCCATGCGTTTACGAAACTTCAAAAGTTTCGTAAACGTTTTCGCTGCCTCCGCCACCGGCACATTCGGATAGTACCGGTCCCGTGCAAAGTGTGCGAACTTCATCACCTGAAAGGCATCAAACCATTGATAAAACCGCTTGGCGAAAGTCTCCGGTGAGCTCGTATGCCGCCGGATATTCGCTATTCTTCTTCTTGCATCGATCGTTTCCATAAACACCCGCAGGCTGTCCGGCCATTTTTTGGCGAAAGCCGGCCAGTCAGCATCTTTCAGATGGTACAATTCAGGAAGCATTGCCGGCAGTACCCGCAGATCCAGAAAACTCTGGGGGGCGTAAGTCTGATAGACGCTACCGGAATTCAACATCTCCCTTACCGCCCGTCCCGTCCCGAACGGCACCCGATGCGAGGGGCGGGGGGAGGGGATGACCCGGGTGCTGTTCAGTTCCGAGAAGCGGCCCAGGGCGGTGAATTTGTGGAGGAAGTAGAAATCTTCTCCCGCTTTCCGGCGGTTCATACCGCCCTGCTGCTGATAGGCGTCGCAGCGCACCGCCATGCTCGACCCGATGGTCTGGTAGGCGAAGGGGAAGCCGGCGTAGCGCTGGGCGTCGATGAAGTAGCGCAGATGCAGTTCATACTGTGCGATAGCGTGGTACACCTCCGGAGGATGTTCGTCCCCCTCCAGCGGATGTTCGAAGTAAACGGAGCAGGCCTGGGTGCCGGGATGTTCCCGGAAGTGAGCTTCCAGGGCAGTCAGGTAGTTGGCGTCGCAGCGGCTGTCGGCGTCGAAGCAGGCGATGAGGCCGTTGGGGTGACCGGCTCCTTCCAGCCTCCGGCAGGCTTCGTCCATCCCGATCTTGCGGGCCAGGCCGACGCCGGCGTGTTTGGCAGGAAGACCGGGGAAGTGAAGGAGGTGAAAACGGAGTTTTTCGGTATTATGCTTTTCGGTCCAACGCGTAGCGTCCCGCAGAGTTTGCAGATTGTGAGCCTTCACCTCCTCCGCATCTTCCTCCGAACTGTTTATCACGACGATCACTTCTACACTGCAGGAGGGGGAATCGCAGTGATACAGGTTGCCCAGGCTGCGCAACAAAAGATCTTCTTCCCGCGCGGGAATGACGACCACCAGCTGCAAATCATCCGCGGGCGGCGGCGTGATAAGGGGAGGGTAGAGGGCGCGTTTCTGGAGGTAGGGAGTCAATGGTACGATGGGAGTTTTTGTAAGTAAATTATTTCATTAAGGTGGTTATCGGGACTTTTTGAAAGTCGGAAGGTTTACCCGACCAGGTCGCGTAGCGGAATGGGCGGGCGGAATTCGGAAAGAATGAGATATTTCCTGCTTTTGAATACTTCATTTCCCAGGTCCGGATTCATTTCTCTTTTTGGTAATAGGCGATGGTTCTTTCCAGCGCCTCACGTTCCGAATACTTGGGCTGCCAGCCGAAGTCCCGGGCGGCGCGGCCGGCGGAAAAAACCATATCGGTGCAGGTATAGGTGACCGCGAAGCGGCTCAGACTGGGATGGTAGCTGACGAAGGGACGCAATACCCGGGCCATTCCTTCTGAAAAGGAGGCCATGGCATAGGCCAATCCTCTGGGCAACGAAAGATCAGGCAGCCACATCCGGTAGCCGGCGGCGGAAATAATTCGTTCGAAAAAGGCGAAGAAGTTCTGTCCGGGTCCGTCGGTGATGAAGTAGACCTGGCCGGCTACCTGCTCATTGCCGTTCATCAGCGCGTGGGCAGCCGCCACGTGGGCATGGGCCATATTTCCGACGTAAACGAACTGGCAACGGGCGCTGCCGTCACCCAGGCGGACATAGACGCCCATCTTCACCATACCGAGGAGCGACCCCATGTGGTAGGGATCCTGTTCTCCATAAATGTCGGAGGGACGAAGGGCGCAGGTTTTCAGGCTTTCCCCGTTGGCTTCCAGCACCATTTTTTCACCCATAGATTTACTGTGGCAGTACATATTGTATGGCGCCTCCGGGATGGGCAGCGTTTCATCGATATTGACCCGTGGTTCCCCGGAGAAGATAGTATCCAGCGAACTCGTATAAACGAGGTAACCCACGCCTGCCTCCCGGCAGGCCTGAATGACGTTCGCCGTACCCTCGGCGTTGGTGCCGTATACCTCTTCTTCGGAATGCGTCCCCCAGTCGACAATCGCCGCAGCGTGGATGACGAGGTTCACCCCCCGGCAGGCCGCCAGCAGGGCGTCGTAATTGCGAATGTCGCCCTGAATGCCTACTACCCGTTTATCCTCATTCCCCGGATAGGGGACGAGATCGAAAACGCGAATCTCTTTTGGAACCAGGGGCGAATCTTCCGCCAGGAACTCCTGCACGATAACCCGGCCGAGAAAGCCGGCGCCGCCGGTGATGAGTAGGACAGGTGGTTTCATTTACTTAAAAATAGGAAAAAAAGTATCAGTATGGAAGCAGACACACTTCAATGAACAGCCTCTATGCAAAACCCCAGCTATTCCCCGCTAAGCATTGCCCGTCCCTGCTGCCAACAGTGAATGGCGAAGGGCGAAAAGCAACCCAGTACCCAGTATCCAGTACCCAGTAGGCAGTACCCAGTATCCAGTACCCAGTACCCAGTACCCAGTATCCAGAACCCAGCATCCAGCACCCAGCAAAAATCCACTCATCATGAAACTATCAAGACAAAACTTTCTCCGCCTCCTCGTCTCCCGCTCACCTCTTCCCTCGCTCGTACTGCTTCGGCCACCCAAAGTCTTTCACTCTTAACTCCTCTGCCGCCTGCAGCGGGAAGTACGGATTGCGCAGGAACTCCCGCGCCATGAGGATGAGGTCGGCTTGCCCGGTGCGGAGGATGGTCTCGGCCTGGGCCGCTGTGGTGATCATGCCTACGGCGCCGGTTGAGATACCGGATTCTTTCTTAATGCGCTCAGCGAACGGAACCTGATAGCCGGCGCCGGTTTCAATTTGCTGCCCGGGATGGTTACCTGCGGAGGAAACATCGATCAGATCGACATCGTGATCCTTTAAAGCCTTTGCCAGCTGCACGGAGTTATCAATGGTCCAGCCGGGCCGGCCGGGCAGCCAGTCGTCGGCGGAGATGCGAACAAAGAGGGGCAATTCCTCCGGCCAAACCTCGCGCACGGCCCGGACGACCTCCAGCGTCAGCCGGATCCGGTTTTCAAAAGCGCCGCCGTATTCATCGTTGCGGTGATTGGATGCCGGTGAATGGAAAGAGTGGAGGAGGTAGCCGTGAGCCGCGTGTATTTCCACGACCTGAAAACCTGCCTGAAGTGATCGCCGGGCCGCTTCGCGAAAATCCTGTATTACTTTCCCGATATCTTTCTGGTCTGCCGCTTTCGGCGGGCGATCATCTTCCCGGAAAGAAACGGCGCTGGGGCCGACGGCCTGCCAGCCGCGTTCGCCTATGGGCAGTTGCTGTCCGCCTAACCAGGGTTTTTCCGTGCCGGCTTTGCGGCCGGCGTGAGCAAGTTGTATGCCGGGCACGGCGCCCTGCGCGCGGATGAAGTCCGTTACCCGCGCCAGTCCGGCAATATGTTCGTCTTTCCAGATGCCCAGGTCGGCGTAGGAAATCCGGCCTTCCGGTGAAACGGCCGCCGCTTCGGTAAAAACGATACCGGCGCCCCCCACAGCGCGCGTGCCCAGGTGTACGAGGTGCCAGTCGGTGGAAAAACCGTCCTCGCTGGAATATTGACACATAGGAGATACCGCAATCCGGTTGGGGACGGAGACGGAACGGAAAGAAATGGGTCGGAATAATCGAGACATGGTATAAATCTTTGTCAGAATGGCAAATATCAGAAAAATCGGGGAAGCGGTATCCGTTCTCCTCTTCTTCAAAAGCTGTATCAGATCATCATTTAGGACAGGTTACCGGTCTTTTCTATTGTTCATGGAGTAAAAACAGACTTTTTTTGCGGAAGCTGTAAAGGTGCTAATTGCAATCAAGGGTAAAGACGAAGACTTATGTTATAGAGAACCGGGGAGCCAAAAAAAAGAAAACTCTCTCTTTTCCACTTTAGTGTATTGATTTATGCTCCTTCACAGGACTACCTTGAAGTTTATAGTCTGGTACCGGCAAAGGCACGGCATATCGCCATTTCGTTAAATATCGAGTGTCAAAGCAATCAAGTTAATTGTTTAATCGTATGTGTGATTTCTAAGTCTTTGTTAGCTAGTAGATTATGAACACGCACTTTATAGTTTTCGCTTTGGCATGCTATTGGTTATATGTTCTCGAAGAACATTTATGACAAAAGTGTCTATAAACTGGATCTTCAATGACTTATAATGAATCGACTGGCGGATAACAAAAAAACGATGGGAATTTCTGTCCCAAATAAGAGCGAGTGAGTGCTGGATTGGTAGGGGCCCTTTCATTTGACACGGATGAAAAGTGGTATTTAGTGGTTTTTCGAAAGACACTTAGGTATCTGTTTTTATCATTACTCAGATTGAGAGGGCGCCCTACCGTTTTTTTTGATCAGGTTGTGAAAAATAATACATGTTCATTTTTTCACTATAAAACAAAATGATGACAAAGTACTTGCTCTTAAGCGGCCTGTTGTTGTTCGGTTTGCAGGCATTCGGCCAGACTTCAGATGACTACATCGAAGTGGCCCGCACCGTTTTGAATACGGAAAAAAAGGCCGCCATTGCAGAGGCCATGATGTTATCGGAAGCTGAAAGTGGTCCTTTCTGGGATTTATATAACGAGTACAACGCCAAGATATACAGCACCCAGAATGACCGGATAGCGATCATCAAGGACTATGCGAACAACTACGAAAGCCTGAGTGACGAAAAAGCAGATGAGCTTTGGAAACGGGCGATGAAGTACAGGCAAGACCTGCTGAAACTTCAGAAGAGTTACTACAAGAAGTTTAAGAAAATTCTGCCGGCCGGAAAAGCCGCCCGCTACTTCCAGGCGGAGAACAAGATCGCCGCTTTGATCGACGCGGAGCTGGCGCTGAATATTCCGTTGGTTGAAACGAATTGAGAAAGACCATGACCAGGTCGGCGCTTTATTTTACTCCAGTAAAAACACTCAATTATGAAATCGAAAGCCTTTCAGCTGCTGGTCCTTATGGCAGTAGTAATCGGGTGGAGCAGCTGCTCCAGTATTAAAACCAGCGCCGATTACGACAAGAACGTCGATTTTTCGGAATACAAAACTTTCGAATACTACGGGTGGGCGGAAAACAGCGATAAAATTCTCAATCGCTTTGATAAAGAGCGCATCGAGAATGCCGTCGGCCAGGAGCTGGCCGCTCGTGGTATGAAGTATGTAGAATCCGGAGGAGACGCCGTCGTGGCGCTTTTCATCGTCGTTGATCAGAAAACGAGTACGACTGCCTATACCGACTATTACAACAACGGTCCCTACGGCTACGGTCCCCGCTGGGGCTGGGGATATGCCGGTAGGGGCGGTACTGCAACGACGACCTACTCTGAAAATGATTACAAAGTAGGGACACTCGTGATCGATGTGTGGGATAAAGATGAAGAAAAACTTATCTGGCAAGGGGTCGGCTCCAAAACCGTCGACGAAAATCCCAAATCGAAAGAAAAGAACATACAGAAGGCGGTAGCGGCGATCATGAAGCAATATCCGGTTGAGAAATCAGGGTAAAGAAACCAGCCTTCGCTAATTGAATGATGCTGTTATCACAAACAGGTTTGATCATAGAACCGGCTACGCCCCTGTTTCAGATTGGTGTAGCTGGTTCTTTTATACATCGGGCGGAAACTCCCCCGATAATCAAAACGCCAAACTTTTACAATCAGCACCACCATGAAAAAAATCATTTTTCTTCTTTTTCTGGGAATAACCGCTTGGGGAACAGCCGATGCTCAACTCCGCCTCAACGGCTACGCCGGCTATCTTTTTGATGATAGCTTTGACAACCGCTACAGCAGCACCAGTTACTTCAACGGCAAAATAAAAGGCGGTCTGCAGTGGGGCGCCGGACTGGAATACCTGGTCCGTCCAGATTACGGTGTGGAATTACTGTATTTCCGGCAGGATACGGAAGTGCCCGTCAACTATTACCGCGACGGGCCCGTCTCGGATGTGCTGGATGTCGGGATCAATTACATTATGCTGGGTGGGGTGCGTTACGTGCAGGCGCATCCGGTTTTTGAACCATTCGGCGGGTTAATGGCAGGCATGGTAATTTACGACAACAAGAACCCTAAACCCAACGAACCCGGCAGCGAGACTAAATTTGCCTGGGGACTGAGGCTGGGTAGTAACATCTGGGTGACCGAAAAAGTAGGTTTGAAGCTGCAAACCCATCTGTTTAGCGCCGTTCAGGGTGTCGGCGGCGGATTTTACTTCGGTACCGGCGGAATCGGCGCCGGCGTGAATACGTACTCCACGCTGTTTCAGTTCGGTCTGGGCGGCGGGCTGACGATTCGGTTGGGAGAAATGTGAGTGAAGTAAGTAAGTGCCTGGACAAATTAAATCACATATTATCTTGAGCGGCTTTTTGGCTTATACTTCGTTGAAAATACTCGTCGTAGCTAAGGCTATGCCTGCGTTTTTCGCCTCGTCTAAGCCAAAAATCCATCTCAATCTAATGGTGACCCAATTTTGTCCAGGCACTTACCCGGACAGATTTAATTTAACCTAAAATCTCGATTGCCTCTCCAATTCTTATTGGACCCGAAAAGACCTGGAGACTAGGGGGCTGGGAGAGAGGGGGAATGGGAACCCACGGACCATTAGGAGTTCATGAGAAATGATCGTTCTCCTATTCTCCAAGTCCCCCTGTCCCCAAGTCCCCTTTTCCCCCTGTCCCCGAGTCTTTTCCGGCCGGTGGACAAAGGACGGTCAGTAACATATACCTTTTTGGATATTGCCAAACTTATACAAAGATGTCATCAATAATCAAGCTTTGTCTACTCTTTCTTTCGGGGCTGTACCTAAGCAGTTGCGCCACCATCATCGGCGGCTGGTCCAATACTTTGGTCCTCCGGTCCGAGAGCGGACAGTCGGCCGAGGTGTATCTCGACGGCGAATACATTGGCGAAGCGCCCGATGCGATTAAGCTGCCGCCGCGGCGGATTCAGCACGGGAGTACGCTTCGACTGGAAGCGGAGGGGTATCAACCCGTGGAGTACACCATTCTGCGCCGGCCTTCTGCGCCTTATGTGATCGCCGATGTCGTCTCTACCTTCGGCCTCGCATTGCTGGTCGATTTTGCCGACGGGCACATTTACCGGCCCCGGCCGCGTAAAATTGAGTATGATTTGGAGAAAAAACCTTGACGCTCACTGACCTGAAAAGCATTATGAAAAGACAGATCCTCATTCTACTCCTCAGTCTGCTGATCGGTAGCGCCGGATACAGCCAGGAGTTTTCCAAATTTACCCCCGAACGGCTGGATACCACCCGGAACTACGGGTTCTTCAATATCGTCAAGCTGGATATCCACCGCGGCTCTAATGCGACCAGTTCGAAAAACGACTGGGTGAAGGACCTTTTTTCGGCCTCCGGTTATACCGCCCTGGACCTGCGCGTAGGTTGGCAGACCACCGGCATGTACACCTGGGAGCAGATGCTTAACTATCCGCAGTACGGCTTCGGGTTCTCCTCCTTCGTCTTCGACGATCGCGAAACAGATAACCTGATCGGCCAGCCCTCCGGATTGTTTGCCTGGACGGCCCTGCCCGTGACGTGGAACCGCAAACGGACTTTCCACTTCAACGTGGATGTGGCGGCGGGCGTCACCTACGACCTCAATCCCTATGATCCGATTACCAATCCTTATAACGACGCCGTCGGCTCCCGGATACTCGCCTACTTTGACTTCGCCGCCGTCGCCTACTGGCGATTATCCCGGCGGCTGGACCTGGACTTCGGCTTCAACCTGGTGCACTTCTCCAACGGCCGCACCCGCACGCCGAACCTGGGGGTCAACCTGCTGGGCTTTAATCTCGGACTGGTTTACCACTACAACCCTGTCAAGAACTTCACCAAGCAGCAGCGACCGGATTACCAGCCGCCGGTACGGCCCGAATTCATCGAACGTGACGTGCCGAAGTTTAAAGGCTACAGCATCCTGAATCTCTTCGCCGCCGCCGGCTGGAACACCACCTCCCGCGATACGACGCTAGAGGGGGAAGACGATATCCGCGGTCCGGCTTACTTCGCCAATACGCTGGCCGCCGAATGGTCGCGCAAGCACGGCCGCGTGGGCGCCTACAGTATCGGCCTGAATTACCACTTCGACGGCTCCCTGGGCGAGAGCTATCCGGAAGGCTCGGATCCGTCGGTGTGGGACAGGAGCACCGTCGGCGTCGCCTTCGGCTACGAGCTCTTTATCGAGCGCTTCAGCATTTTCGCGCAACTGGGACTGTATCCGTTTCAAAACGAAGCGAAAAAGCAGGCCCGGGGCAACATGTACATCCGCGGCGGCCTGCGCGCCCGCCTGACGCCGCACGTCTTCGCCTACGCCGCCCTGAAAACCATGAACGGAGCGGTAGCGGATTATATCGAATGGGGAGTGGGGTATTCTATCTTTGATGATGCGAAGGCGAGGCAATAATCATTCCCCTTCCGTTTTCAAAAACGGCAGCGTCAGTATCAACTGAAAGGTGGACGTGCGGGCGGAGAGCCCCGTATCCGCTTCGAATACCTCGCTGAGCCCGAAGTTGTAGCGCAGCCGCAGGTCAAGCTGTTTGTTTTTCTCTTCGTTTAGAATGAATTTGTAACCGGCCTCCAGGGGGATAATGAAGTCGATGCCCCGGAAAAGGTCCCTCAGGTCCTGTTTTACGTCTACGGAGGTGCCGCCGGGCAGTACGATCGAGGTGCGTTGCCGGGCGCTCAACAGGAAGCTGATTTGAGGACCTGTTGAAAAGTACAAAACATCATTCAGCCAGTATCGCGCCATTACAGGAACTTCGAGGTAATTCAGGATGGCTTTGCTCTTCACCTCGCTGTCGACGGCCTCCTCCGGCAGATCGATCGGGTTTTCTATATCGCGGACCCCCTTTGTGGAGAAAGGCTTGAACTCCGTAACCAGCGACCAGCGATCGCTCAGCTTCAGGTGGGCGCCTACCCCGTAGTTGACGCCCAGTTTCGTCCTGCCGTCCTCATAACCGCTGAGGTTGGAAACATTGAGGCCGGCGTCAATACTGAAGTGGAACTGCTCCGAGGCGGCCTCGTCACCGAAAATCAGCACCAGCCACATGGCCTGGGCGTCGGCCTGACGGCAGAAGAACAGGGAAAGGAGGAGGAGCAGGCAGGGGAGGGAGGTGTTTATGGACATTGCCATTTGGTATTGGTGATGGTGGAAAGATATGGAGAATACATTATTTATTATCGCTGGCTTGACTAACTTCAATTAACTCTCTAGCTTCTATATCCAGCAATTCAGCAATTTGAAACAGCGTTTTCAGACTTGGTTGTTGAACGTTACGGCACCAGCGAGATATCGTCACCTAATTGGTCAGCCAGCCATTTACCAGTTTTTTTCTTCTGTTTCAGAACCCGCTTAATCCGGTTGTATTTTTGAGTTGTCATACTTTACGAATTATTCCCAAAGTATTTAAACTCAATAATAGAACTACCTTATCGACCGGAAGAACACCATGAGGAAGAAGATTAACATAGGAGATATTTAGGCCTGTTACTTCCACCACCATATAGAGCAAGAGGAAATGGAGCAACGGCGGCTGTATTTTGCTTTACTGCTCGTACACGTGGCGCAACATGTTCACGGCTCTGAAGTTGCACTAACTATTTGTTTGCGTGTTCTTCATGACTTCTTTATGTCGAGAACAAAAGGCGAGCCGGCGCCGAAAGCATGATGCTGTACGATGACCGACCGGCATTAAGTCTTTCAATTTTCTCTTCACTCAAATCCGTATAGCGAATGATCTTTTCAATCGGTTCGCCGGCCGCTTTCATCTCAGCGCGAAATAGTTTTCAAATCCGGAGGTTATCAAAGGGCTGATAAATTTGTCCTGGATCGTCATATTACTATCATTTGATATAAAGATCAGTTAATCCCTGCTTCTGAATGTCTTAACTTTAAAACTTAGCAATTAGCAAATGGTGAAGGACACGAGTAACCGATACTTTAATGCAAATACATCTATTTGAAGATCAAGTAAATACAAGCTGATAACATGATCAGCAATTTTGTTCCTTCACCACTGGACTTTACCTATTTGGTCTTTGGCAGTTCACAGTTCCTGCATTTAGTAATCTGAAACACGTCATGAGAAAAACCATTCGGCAGTACGATTGTAATTATGTAGCTTTGACTTTTTCCTCCATCGCATGCCCATATGATACTCAATATACGAAATCAGTTCCTTTTTTTCTCTGCGGTCTTATTAGTGCTATCCACCTGTGAGGAAGGCCCCTCACTGGAGAAACCCTTCAAAAAGCAAACCCCTCGAGAAGCCTATGTGCAGGCGCTGGAAGATAGCGGACTGGGGGATACTAGAATGGTGGAAGCCTGGCAACAGGCCGGCCGGAGTGCTTTGGAAGACAGCACCTTCATCAATGGGCCTTTCCGGGAAACAGGTCATTTTCGCGCCGAGGCGCCTGAGGCTGCCGCTTTCCGGTTTGAATTACAAGCCGGTGAGCGTATGCAAATCCGTTTGGACCGCAAGCCTTCCACTGTCAAGTTATTCGTCGACCTTTTTCGTATAGAACTGACCGATAGCACTGCGAACTACCAGCCTGCATTAAGCACCGACGCTTCCTCACTCGATAGTCTGTCTTACGAGCCTGAAGATCCTGGACGTTTTGTACTGCGCCTGCAACCGGAGCTGTTGGCTGACTGTCGTTACACCATTGAGTTGCTGCAACAGCCTGCCTACGGTTTTTTCCCCGTCAGTAGTAAAGGCAACACCGATATCTGGAGCTTTTTTGGCGATCCGCGCGATGCGGGGCGTCGCCGGCATGAGGGCATCGATATCTTTGCCCGTCGCGGTACTCCTGTGGTAGCGGTTACCGAAGGAATCGTGCGTACCCGCAACCGCGGTCTGGGGGGCAAGCAGGTCTGGCTACGGGATCAACGTCGCCGTCAAAGTATCTACTACGCCCACCTCGACAGCCAGCTGGTGGAAACCGGGGCCATCGTTCGTCCGGGGGATACCATCGGCTGGGTGGGCAATACTGGTAATGCCGCCGGCACCAGTCCGCATTTGCATTTCGGTATTTACCGCTGGAACTACGGTGCGGTGGACCCGCAGCCTTATGTGGCCCGCCTGCCTGATGAGCTGCCCGAGCTGCGCGCCGATACGAGCCTGCTAGGACAACTGGGGCGCATCCTCGTTTCTCCGGCCCGCTTGCAAAGTGCGCCGGCATTTCAGGCTGAAACCCGCCAGGTGCTCTCGCGCCACTTACCCCTGCGCATTGAAGCCGCCAGCGGACGCTGGTATCGCGTGCGTTTGCCGGATGGCGAGATGGGCTACGTGGCTGCTAACCAGATCGAAACGGCCGATCGCCCCCTGCGGCAACTGGCTATTGACAGCACTCGTGAAATGCTGATTGAGCCGCTGCCCGCTGCTATGCCTCTAACGACCCTGGGATCAGATACCAGTGTAGAGGTACTTGGACAGGCCGGCGATTTTCAGTTGGTGCGCGCCCCCGATGGACTGACGGGGTGGTTGTTGAGAGACTAAAGAACAAAGAGGCATTGATTCATGATTTCAGTGTCTCATGGCCGGGCAGAACCATAAACAGTCGATAATCCACAGCACGAGGACTTTCCAGGGATAGGCGGGACAGTCTGGGAGGAAAACCACCGAAGAACAATCAAAGAACGACCTCAGAACCTTTCCATTCCTTCAGATCACTTTTTTTCAACGAACGATAAGAACCTCTCTACTAACGGTCTTCGAACTACCGTCCTTCAGGAGCACTTCGGCGCGCCAGACGAAGACGCCATTGGACATGGGCCGGCCCCGAAAATCACCATTCCAAAGGGTAGCGGAGGCGTCGGGTAGAAATTCCTTTTTTTCGTACACCAGGTTACCCCAGCGATCGAAGATCTGGAGCAGGCGGACGCGGCCGATGAAATTGTCAGGACCGGGAAAGAGCCGAAACTCGTCATTGATGCCGTCGCCGTTAGGGGAGAAGGCGGTGGGAGCGTAGAGCAGGAGATTGGCGCAGTCGGCGGCACGTTGGATGCGGGGCTGGAGGGTGATTTGCCCGGACGTCCGGCAGCCCTGTCTATCGGTAACGCTAACCGCATATACACCCTGAGTGAGACCGGAAGGCTGTTCGGGGTCGTCCATATTCTGATTCCATTCAATAGCGTAAGGGGGGCTGCCACCAAAAACGGACAATTGAATGCTGCCGTCCTGGGTATTGATGCAGGAAGGATCCTGCTTGTTGAGTTCTACCTGAAGATCACTGGCCGGAACGGTAGCCTGGCCACTCACTATTCCGGTGCAGGAAGCATCGCTGAAGGCACTCAGTTCGTACAAACCGGCCTGGGTGACGGTTATATGAAAAGGTGTGGTGTTGATGTCATTGATGAGGGCTGCTTCCGTCCCATCAATGCGATAGCCCAGCGACCAGGGGGGATTTCCCTGTAGTTGCACTTCCAGAAGGGACTCTACGCCTTCGCAGAAGGTGGCCATGCCGCTGAGGCTGGCGGTGGGTGGCGGCTGGACATTCACCCCGGCGCTGAAGTCGCCCAGGCTGCCACAGGCATCGGTGACCGAAAAGGCGAAGGTGGTAGGCTGATCGACCGAAGCGAAAAGGACGGGGCCGCTGCTGCCGTCTTCCCACGCTATTGTATAGGGCGGTGCGGCGCCGCTGATTTCCGGTCGAATAGTGAAGGGTTGTCCCGGGCAGGCTTCAATGACAGGAACCCTGGCTACCGGCGGCTTGAGATCGGAGATGATCAGGGCGGAGCTATCTGCATCGATACAGTCGCAGGGGTAATCGAGTTCCAGTTGAAGGCTTTCCCTGTCTTCCTCCAGTTGGTCGGCGATGATTTCAATAGGTAATGTGGCGGTTTGTCGCCCTCCAGGAATAACAATGGTTCCGGGGATGGGATTAAAATCTTCACCATTAACAGCGCTGCTGCTACCACTGATGGTATAGTTGACGATGATAGCGTCACCGGCTGCCGACAAATTTCCCCTTTCAAATACGAAGCGGCCGTCGCGGCAGGTTTCCACCGCTACCGGCTCGCTGCTGCCTTCCACTTCCGCCCTTACCGTCACCGGGTCTCCAATGTCGAAGCTTTTAGTTTCGAGAAAAACGGCGGAATCGAGTTTGTCATCGCTTACATCGGCTACGACCAGGCGGATGCGATAGGTTTCGCAGGGGATGACATCGAAGCTGGCAGTCAGGGGAATGGTAAAGCCGTCGTATTCAATGTCGTCCAGAAAAGCGGGGTTGTAGAGTATCCCGCAGCGGCGGGTATCGTCCTCCAGTTCGTTTTTGATATAGTAATCGGTATTTCTGCGATGATTCACGCTGTTGATGGCGACAAATTCATCGGTGTCGGGCACCAGGGCGACATTAATAGCGCCGTTGGCGAACGGTCCGTCAATCCCCGGACCGCTGACAAAAAAGCCAAAGAGGTCGTTGAAGCGGCTGTCCACGAATTCGCAGTACTCTTCCGATGCGAAAACGTAGCGGAAGCTCACTCGGTTTCTGAGTGGTACAAAGTCAAACTCAATCCCGGCAGCGTCGAACACGGGGCCGTCAGCCAGCCGGTCGATATCGGGATCGCCGGAGTTCTCGCCGAAGGATTGGGTAGCCTCGGCCGAATCGTTGGGGCCGGCTGCCAGGTCAATATCCCCGCTCGACAGGAGGATGCCTTCCGAAAACCCAATGATATCGGCGGCGCCTTCAAAGAAACCGACGCTTTTTTCGTTGCCGAAACTGCTTATGTTGTCGACATTTTTGCACTTACTTTTCAGAAAGATATCCTTGACCAGTTGTTCTGCTGAGAAACGGTCGCTGACCTGTAGGTTGTTCTGTTCAGGACGATCCGGAAAGACAACTGAATTGAACAGCAGTATACACACAATGGGCAGAAATCGGAAACTGCTCATGAGCAGAATTTTATCTTGTTAAACAGGAGTACCCGGTTTTGGTTGTAGCAGGCCTGTAAAGAGTTTAGCGACGGACATTAAATGCTTGAATGCTTGACACTTTTCGCGGCCTCTTTTCGCGGTATACTTCGTTGCTCGCAGGTCAGGTAGCTACGGCTGAATGTCGTCAGGTTAAGGATTTTGGCCCGGTGTATTCAGGGGGCCGCCCCAAAGCGACCCCCTGAATTTCCTGACCTTCCGAAAGAAACCAGGGTTTGTGTTTTAACAACAGATAGCTTAACCTGACGACATTCAGCTACGGCTATCTTCCCTTCTCGCGCCTTGTCTACCGCCAAAACAGTCTTCCGAAAACGTATTAATTATTTAGTTCCCGAAGCCCAGCGCCAAAAGAGGCCAGAATTACCGACAGTTACTTTTGGGACAGAGCACTAGTACACTGTGTATTAAGTTAATTAGCATTTTGAAGAGGGGGTTTTTTCCTCA
>CAZWDL010000048.1:11395-48136 GCA_964632995.1 uncultured Saprospiraceae bacterium | reverse complement strand
ATTCTCCGTGAAGCCCGAAGCCCACCTGTCTTCAGCAGGTGGGTAGTTCACAATTATGTATCAGTTTTGGCAAGCAAATTAGGATCATTTAGCTGCCCGCTCCATGAGCGGGCTTTTTTTATTACATTTTTTCCATTGCTTTATTATTTTTGCAGCGCTTTTACACTGCACCTGTAAAGTACATACTCAGCGAAAACAGCATTCCTGGCCAAATAAAAATAAATACCATGATTGTAGGTGTTCCAAAAGAAATAAAAAATAATGAAAACCGAGTGGCTCTGACTCCCGCGGGAGCCCTTGAGCTCACCAAGCGCGACCACACCGTATATATTCAGTCGACTGCCGGTATAGGCAGTGGTTTTTCGGACGAGGAATACGAAGAGTCCGGTGCGAAGCTGTTGCCCACTATCGAAGAGGTATACGACAAGGCTGAAATGATCATCAAGGTCAAGGAGCCGATCGAGTCGGAATACGAGCTCATCAAGGAAGATCAGTTACTCTTCACCTATTTCCATTTTGCTTCTTACGAGCCGTTGACGCGAGCCATGATCGACCGCAAAGCGGTGTGTCTGGCTTACGAAACTGTTGAGTTAGCCGACGGTTCGCTGCCGCTGCTGATTCCCATGTCAGAAGTGGCCGGTCGTATGGCCGTGCAGGAAGGCGCTAAGTACCTGGAGAAACACGAGAGGGGCCGCGGGGTACTGCTGGGTGGAGTTCCCGGTGTACAACCGGGTAAGGTGCTGGTCCTCGGAGGGGGGGTGGTTGGCACCCAGGCCGCCAAGATGGCTGCTGGTTTAGGCGCCCAGGTGACCATCCTCGATATCGACCTTCAGCGACTGCGGTATCTGGCTGACGTCATGGAGCCCAATGTCACCACGATGTTCTCCAACGAATACAACATTCGCAAACTGATCACCGATCATGACCTGATTGTTGGGGCGGTACTCATCCCTGGCGCCAAGGCCCCCAAACTGATTACCCGCGACATGCTCCGGGACATGCAGCCCGGCACTGTACTCATCGACGTGGCGGTCGATCAGGGAGGCTGTATTGAAACATGTACTCCGACCACTCACCAAGATCCGATTTTCGTCATCGACGAGGTAGTGCATTACTGCGTAGCCAATATGCCCGGCGCCGTGCCGACAACCTCCACCATCGCGTTGACCAACGCCACCCTCCCCTACGCTATTCAGCTGGCAAATAAGGGCTGGCAACAGGCCTGCCGTGACAACGAGCCGCTCAAACTGGGGCTTAATGTAGTGAAGGGGGAAGTTGTTTATAAAGGCGTAGCCGAAGCGTTCGATCTGCCTCACGAGCCAGTAGATTCCGTGCTGTAAAAAGGCTTTCGTAGCGGACCCATGACATATTCTCCCGCTGCTCCTATCAAGCAAAAGGCGGAGACCGGTCTTCCCGGTCTCCGCCTTTCTTATTTCTTATTTCAGCTTTCTTATTCCTACTGCACCCGCTTCATCTGCCCATTGTTCTGCTCCTCTACCACGTAGGCACCGGTGAAGCCGGCGGCACGCACCTGTGGCAGCGCCGCTTTGGCTTGCTGTGCCGTGGAAAATCCGGAAAGGAATTTCACGGTCAGGTTGCCCTTTTGCTTGTCTTCAATGTATCCCAGGTCATCGATTTTCGAGCTATCGAAGCTACGCGGGTTGCGGTAGGCCCCCAGCTGAATCTTAAAACGCCCTCCGCTGTTTTCCGTGTTATTGACAAACTCTGCACTACCCCGTGCAGCGAGTTCTACACCGGGTTCTGCCACGACGAAAGCGCCTTTATATCCCTTTCTTTTTACGTTACTCAGGGTTTGGGTGGCCTCCTCCTTGGTTTGGAATACACCCAGCCGGATTTTGTGGGCGCCGTTTTCCTGCTTACTGTATAAGGTAGCCATTCCTTCCAGGTCGGAGAAGCGCTCCATGTTAGGTTGCTTCAGGGCCGCCACCTGCACAGCATAACCACTGTAGGTTTGGGTTCCGGAGCCTTGCTGGGACTGTTGGTTCTCCGTTTGATAAGGATCGATCAATTGGCTGGGATCTGTCACGCCGGCGGGCAGAGGGGCATCCGATGGCAGGATGGAGATGGTGCCCAGCAGGGAGGAATCCGTTCCCTGATTCGTGCGTACGGTCCGGTTAACATCGCGATACCCTGGGCGGGAGTAGCGAATGAGGTAACTTGAATTAGGACTGAGCGCCAGGGTATAATCACCTTTGGCGTCCGTCACGACCCGGGTGGTATTCCCGGTCATCTGGTTGGTTGCGATAACGGTTACCCCCTCTACCGGCGTACGGGTATTATAATTGAGGATTTTTCCGTAATACTCTTCTCCGCGGCGCACCAACGGTACCTCTACCTGCCTTGTTCCCTGCTGGCCGCTAGAACTCAGCTGTATGCTGCGGTCCATATATCCCTCTTTACGGATGTATACCGTGCAGTTCATGCCTTCCATGGCTTGCAGGCGGTAAATTCCGCGATCGTCGGTCTGCACCAGTCCCTGGCCACAGTCAGTAAAATCAACCAAGGCATTGGCAACGGGCGAGCCGTCGGAAGCATTTTCCACATTGAGAATGATGTTTTCTGCCGGCCGGGACAGGGAGTAAAGGTCTTCGTGCCCTTCGCCGCCCTCGCGATTGGAGACGAAATAACCGATGTTGCGCAGCTTGTCGTACACTAGTCCGTAATCGTCGCGTGGAGAGCTGACCGGATTACCGATATGGAAGATCTGGGACCAGCGGTTATTCATTTGTTGTGCGCGGAATAAATCGAGGCCACCAAACCCGGGGTGCCAATCAGAAGAGAAAAACAGGTTATCTCCATCGAAATAAGGGGTCATTTCATTACCTGGCGAGTTGATAACCGGCCCCAGGTTTTCCGGTCGTCCCCAGGAATTACCTGCCCGGTAAGAAACATAAAGATCGTATCCGCCGAAGCCGTCGGGCCGGTCGGAGGCAAAGTAGATGGCACTACCGTCGGGGGAAAAGCAGGGAAATCCAGTGGAATAACCTTCGGCATTATACGGAAAGGCCTGCTCGTTGATCCAGTCACCAGTGGCATTGATTTCGGCGAAAAAGAGATTGAGTTGCATCCCGCTGGAGGCTATATGCCGGGTACCATCTACAAAGTTATTTTTGGTATACACGATGTATCGGCCTTCCGGAGAAAAGGAAACCGGTCCGATGTTTTGCTTCTTGTCCGAACTGTTTTGCAAAAAGAATGGATTTTCCAGCATACCTTCCTGCCCGCTCCGGGCGATGTATAACTGATTAGGTTGCTGCCCGGAGAAGTCGTTAGTGCTGGTGCGTTGTATATCGATCCGTGAGGAAGAGAATACTACTTGCCCCTGCCGGAAAGCCGGCCCGAAGTCAGCGGCGCTGGAATTAATATTTTGTTCATTGTTGACATAAAGCCCTGTATTCAACTGCTGCTGAGACTTGGCGAAGTCACAGGTCTGTGCATAGTGATTGCCTATCATAGGGTCATCCTTGGCGTACTCAAGATACCATCGCTTGGCCTCATCGTAGTCGCCCATTGCTTTGAGCACGTGGCCGTAATTCAGAATATGCCGGGCTTCTACCCTGTTCTGGGCTACGGCGCGCGTATAGTACTTTCTCGCTTCCATCATTTCATTGAGATGGCGGTAGCAGTCGGCCAGGTTTCCCAGTGCTTCCGGATCATCACGGCGACGTTCCAGCGCTTGCAGGTAAGTATCTACAGCCTGATTGAAGGCATGGAGTTCGTATTGCTTGTCCGCCTTTCTCATCAGAGACCGGAAATTTTGTGCGGAAGCAGCCACAAAGAGAAAGGAGGCAAGAAAAGTTAGAATCAGGGTTTTGGATATTTTCATGGTTCAGTTTTTCTTAAACTGTAAAATTGATAATTTAAAAGTAATTTTTCTTGAACAAAAGACAAAACCTTTGCCTCAATGAAGTGAAAAACTGCGGTTAATTTATTTATTTTATCGGTTATGAAGCATTTTATACTTATTTTATTCCTTTTTGTAACAGGTATAGCTGCTACCTGCAACCGGGCTCAGGGCAACGGAGATTGTATTGATGAAAATAAAATCGACCCTGATGCCGCCTGTATTCAAATTTATGATCCTGTTTGTGGTTGTGACGGCAAAACATATCCTAACACTTGTTTTGCAGAAAAAGCGGGAGTGAGCTCCTGGACCGAAGGCGCCTGTGAGGAAAATCAGCAATAAATATCCAGGATCATCAAGGCGCCGAACAGCAGGCTGGCGAAACCATTAGTAGTGAAAAATGCCATATTTACCCGGCTGAGGTCATCCGGGCTTACCAGGGTATGCTGATAATAAAGCAATCCGAGAAAGATAGCGGCCGCCCCCCATTGCACCCAGCTGAAGTTAGCAAATTCCTGCCCAAGCAGATAACTGGCCAGCAGAATGAGTACGCCGCAGCAGAAGTGTAACAGGGAGGACAGACGCAGTGCTCCCTGCTTCCCTAATACCACAGGAACGGAGCTGAGGTTGAGTGATTTATCAAATTCTTCGTCCTGCAACGCATAGATGATATCAAAACCGGACACCCACAATAAAACGGCCACAGCGTACAGTACAGGGATAAGGTCAAAGCCGCCGCCGGCAGCCAGATAGGCCCCCAGGGGCGCCATCGCCAGTCCGAGGCCGAGTACAAAGTGACAAAGGAAAGTAAAGCGTTTGGTGTAGCTGTATCCCAGTACGACCAGTAAGGCCAGAGGAGACAAATAGAAGCAAAGCGGATTTATCCACCAGGTAGTAAAAATGAATAGCAGGGCGTTGATCACCACAAAGGCAAGCGCTGCTCCCGGACTGATCGCCCCCGCCGGGATTTCCCGCTGCCGGGTACGCGGATTCTCTTCATCAATCGCCCGGTCCAGATAGCGGTTAAAGGCCATGGCGGCACTACGCGCAAAGACCATGCACAGCAGCACCAGAAAAAAGAGACGCCAACTCATCCCGCCACCTGTTTTCAGTGTTGCCAGAAAGAAGCCCAGCAGGGCGAAGGGCAATGCAAAAATCGTATGGCTGAATTTAATCAGGGACAGGTATTTGTTCATCGATCCGGTTTCTTCGTGTCAAAAACGGTCGTAAAATAAAAAAAGCCCGTGAGATTTTGCAAACCTCACAGGCTCCGGGCGGTCAAGTAAGCGAATTACTGCGTTACCTGAACACCACCTTCTCCTTGCGGCAATACTTCACCTTTCAGATAGATAAAGGATTGGGGCGGGTTGGTATTCGCCGTGATCGTCACCTTCTGGTTCTTCTTACCACGCTTGTTTTTACTGTTGAACTCTACAACAATGTCTGCCGTTTCACCGGGGCCGATGGGCTCGCGGGGCCACTTCGGTACAGTACAGCCACAGCTGCCTTTGGCGTCACTGAGGATCAGAGGCTCATCTCCTGTGTTCTTGAACGTATAGGTGTGCGAAACTTTCTCGCCTTCCGTAATCGTACCGAAATCGAATTCCGTTTCTTCAAAAGAGATTTCCGTTGTCGGTCCCGTAGGCGCCTCTGCCATTTGAGCAGCCGGTTGTACGGCCTGGTCTGCCGGTTGTACGGCATTATTTTCAATCGCCTGACGTGCCTCATCACGTACATCAGAGTTGGAATTTTGGCAGCTTGCCATCAGAGCAACAAGCATCGTAGCCAGCAATCCGAATTTGATTTGCTTCAACATAGGACTATTCGTTTTTTTTGATTTAAGGATCTTTATTTGAAAGCGTTCATTACAAAGGTAAATAATACCTATCAATCTCGTGTTAACAAGGATTCAATTATTGTTAATGAGCTGTTAACGTTTGAGGGCTGGGGTTTATTTTACGCTACTCCTCGAAAATCCGGAGTGTTAGAAGGCGAAGGTCAGAGACAAACTGGGTAAAAGCGGCAACTGGCGCACCACGTTATTGGAAACGCGATTGACGAAAAATACATTATCGCGATCGTAAGCATTGGTCAGGCTAAACAGCGCCTCCAGCCGGCTGTAGCGCGACAAACGGAAGGTCTTTTTCAGCGACAGGTCCAGCCGGTGATAATAAGGCAAGCGGCCGGCATTTCGATCTTCGGAAAGAATTGTTCCAAGATCGTAATTGCCGGACAGGACGTCCGTCCGCACTTTATCCCGGTCGAATGGGATGGCCTGATAAAAGCCCTGGGTTTGGGTAAAGGGGAATCCTGCGCCCAGATTCCATCGCAGCCCGGCTTCCCAGTTCCGGTCTTTGCCGAAAGCGTAGGAGAGCAGAACATTGACATTGTGGCGGCGATCGAAAAGCGCCGGATAGCGCTGCGTTCCGTCATCCCGGAACACATAACCCAATGAGTAGGTCATCCAGGCGTAGAGGCGCCCATTATCGTAGCGGGTGCTGAAATCGAGGCCGTAGGCGTCGCCGGTCTCGGTGGAAAAGTCAGGATCCACTCCGCTGCGCTTATTGCGATTGACTTCGATCAGTTGAGTGAATCGTTTGTAGTATCCTTCCAGTGTCAACTCGAGCTGAGTTCCAATATCAAGCTCCCAGCCGGCCACGCCGTGAATGGATTTCTGAAGGCGGGTGGGGCTTGGCGTCCTGGTTCCGGGTTCAAAAATGGTTTCCTGCGGTCCGGCCAGAAATCCGGTAAAGTAGTTGACAACATCCAGGTCGTTGACCGTACTCACCAGGTTTTGGCTGTAAAGACCACCGGCGAGACGCAGACGCAGGTGATCTGACAGACGGTATTTTAAGCCCAGCCGGGGTTCTACCGACAATTCGGGCTGGGAGGCGTAAAAATGTAAACGTAAACCGGGTTGCACGATCAGATCCCCCAAGATGTGCCGGTATTTGAGATATCCGCTGAGCTCGGTGGTAAAATCGCGCTGCTCAAAAGGGATGGAAAAAGCATTGACAAAGCGGAAATCCGTGTTGAATCCATGAAACTCAAAACCGTAGTCCAGCTGTCGCTGCTTCCCGAAATAAGTAAACTCCAGTGCCGCCGTATAACTGCTGATCGTGCTACTGCGCGGGCCGCTGCCGGGTTCCATCTGTTCGATACCATAGACTGCATAAGCCAGGGTTCCCTTCATCACCAGGTTCGAATTAGTGGGAACCAGTGAAAAGTTGGCGCCGCCACCGCTGCTATTCCAGTTGGTCCTGATCAACTCGCTGAAATCCACCTGATCGGAAAAATGAAATCCGAAAAGGTCCAGTTGACTGCCCTGACCTGCATTGAAGGACAGTTTACCGTAAAGATCGGTATAGCTATAGGGTAAAACCAGTTGCGAAGCCAGGCTGTCGCCCAGGAAACTGAACAGATTTTCGTCGCGGGCGTAATCGTAAAGTACCTTCGAGCTTTCGTTAAGATAGGAGTGCTTGCCGGTCAGCAGAAAGGAAATGCTGCCGCCTTCCGCTTCCTGCAGTTTCCTGATAGGCCCTTCGAAAAGGACTTTGGATTGAAAGGGGCTCGCTGAAACCAGGCCGGAGAATCGCTTTTTATTCCCCTCTCTGGTTTTGATATCCACGACTGCTGAAATCCGCCCCCCGTGTTCGGCGTTAAAACCTGCGGTGAGCACTTCGGCGCTGCGGATTGTTTCGGTTTCAAAAACAGAAAACAAGCCGATGGAATGAAAGGGGTTGTAAATAGTCATCCCGTCAAGCAGCACTTTGTTCTGTACCGGCGACCCGCCCCGGATGTATAACTGTCCACCCTGATCGCCGGATTGGATCACCCCCGGAAGCACCGTCAGATACTGAGCCAGATCAGCTTCGCCTCCCGTAGCCGGCAGGGCTTTGATTTCGTTGGGCGTAAGGGTGACCGATGCGGCCTGCACCTCTGTTCGCGCCCGCTCCCGCCGTCCCGATACATCGACCGTGCTGAGTTCGATCACGTCGGGAGAAAGGAACAAGCGCTGGTAAAGCACCTCCCCCGCTCCTACCTGTATATTGGCCCGTACCGTATCGTAGCCCAGGTAGGTGGCCACCAATTGATAGTTTCCCGGCGGCACCTCGGCAATACTAAAGAAGCCTTCAAAATTGGTATTGTCGCCCAGCCCTGTCCCTTCCAGAACCACATTGGCAAAAACGACCGGCTCTCCGCTGTCCTCGTCGTAAAGATGCCCCCGAACGATACCGTTCTGAGCCTCGAGGACAAAAACAACTGAAAAAAGGCAGCCCAGGATGATGATCAAAACTCTCATTCAACAAGTTTTCCTCGCTGCTAAGGTAAGAAGCTTTTCCACCGGTCAAAGGACGATCCTTGTCCGCTGGGAAGCAAAGTTCGAATTCACCTGAGAGAACAATTTCCCTATGCCTGCGGCTCATCCGCACCCATGCGGATAATTTCCGGCTCGGTGTTAGTGCAGTCGATAACGGTGGAAGGGGTATTTCCGCAGATGCCGCCGTCAATGACAATATCGACCCGTTTCTTAAAGTCGTCATAAATGTCGGCCGGATCGGTAAAGTATTCCAGAATTTCATCATCGGACTTTAGGGAAGTCGTGATGATGGGGTGTCCCAGCGCGTCCACGATTTGGATAGGAATACTATGATCGGGAATGCGTACTCCGATGGTTCGCTTCCGGTTGCGGAACATCTTGGGCACCTGATTACTGGCAGGCAAAATAAAGGTGAAGGGCCCCGGGATGTTTTTTTTCAAAAACTTGAAAGTAGTGGTGTCCAGTTGTTCAGTATATTCAGAAACCTGGCTGATATCCTTACAAATAATAGTCAGCATAGCCCGGCTGGGGTCAAGCCCCCGTAACTGGCACATGCGGTCGATGGCCTTTTTGCTGTGGATATCGCCGGCCAATCCGTAGACCGTGTCGGTCGGATAGATAATGACGCCGTCGTTTTCCAGGGCTTCCACGACCTGATTGATTTTTCTTCCTTCGGGGTTTTCGTTATTAATTTTCAGCAACATAAGCGTTAGCGTTGTTTTTTGTTGTTTTGCTTACAGCATTGAAAAGAACGTAGTATGCAATGAAATCAAACCTTCGGATAGAAGGCAGTGCTTTCGCGGGGGCGGGAAGCACTGTCGGAGGGTGCGAGGCCACAGGGAGTGAGTCTTTTCGAATAATTTTATTATGACTTCTCTCTGTCGCTCTTTCAATTAAGAAACGCTGCCTTGCAATCCAGGTTCACCGTATGGCCTGCTCCTTCAAAAGAAAAGGCAGCCGGTCCACCCGGTCAGTCTTCATCATCGAAGAGGTCATCGTCAAGCATATTGGCCAGCAAATCCCGGAACGTGAAGCTGGCCTCCAGGACATCCTTGTTAACGACGTTGAATTCCGCCAGGCCGTGCAGCACCAGTTCCATATAGGTATAGGCTTCCTCTCCTTTAACATCTAGCTGCTTCTCGACCAGTTTGCGCAATCCACTCACCTCATCCAGTGTTTTCCGGAATTCCTCGTCACTGGAATCGTTGAGCAGGTCAACGGAGTTGCCGCCGGAGAACCAGGCCCGAATAGTCCCGTAAGGATCGCGTTCTTCTCCCTTTTTCAGTTTGTCGGGATTTGGGAAATGGTCGAGGAACACCTTTTTAATCGCGCCGCTCATCAGGGCGATAGCCAC
Organism: uncultured Saprospiraceae bacterium; assembly: GCA_964632995.1. Lineage (GTDB taxonomy): Bacteria > Bacteroidota > Bacteroidia > Chitinophagales > Saprospiraceae > CAZWDL01. The sequence continues at coordinate 38,596 of CAZWDL010000048.1, read as the reverse complement.
GTTGTAGGGCCCTTCCTGCTCGCCCTCATAAACGAGTTCGACTTTACCGGTAATAGCCGGCACCACCCCCCAGAAATCGATGATGCGCACCTTGGTTTTATTTTCGCTGTTGATCAACATACGCCGTTCGGCAGTGCTGACCATGTTTTCGTAGCCCGAAATACTGAGGCGGGCCGACACGCCGCTCTTCTCGTCGATATATTCACTGCTGCGGGCTTCAAAGGCGATTTGTTCGAGCAGGATTTCCAGCACGTCGGGAATTTCCACGATCTTCTGTTCTTCTACCAACTGAGCCTCCTGCTGGGTGATCTGACGGGCGACTTCCACCGTTTTGGGATAGTGGGTCAGGATCTGACTCTCGATGCGGTCTTTCAAAGGCGTGATGATACTTCCCCGGCTGGTGTAATCTTCGGGGTTGGCCGTGAATACGAACTGAATATCGAGTGGCAGGCGCAGTTTGAAGCCTCGTATCTGAATATCCCCTTCCTGCAAAATATTGAAGAGGGATACCTGTATGCGGGCCTGCAGGTCGGGCAGTTCATTGATGACAAAGATGCTGCGGTGCGCCCGGGGGACCAGACCGAAATGGATGACGCGTTCATCGGAGTAAGGCAGCTTCAGGGAAGCGGCTTTGATAGGATCGACATCACCGATGAGGTCCGCCACACTAACATCCGGCGTAGCAAGTTTTTCTACGTAACGCAGATCCCGGTGTACCCATTCCACCGGAGTGTCATCACCGTGTTCTTCGATCAGGTCCTTTGCCTGCCGGGAAATAGGATGAAGCGGATCGTCGTTGAGTTCGGACCCGGCCAGGACGGGCATGTACTCATCGAGCAAGTTGATCAACAGCCGGGCGATACGGGTTTTTGCCTGCCCACGCAACCCTAAAAGCAATATATTATGACGGGAAAGGATAGCGCGTTCTATATCCGGCAGCACCGTATCGTCGAATCCGATAATACCTTCAAAGACTTTCTCCTTGCGCTTGAGTTTATCCACCAGGTTGGCGCGTAATTCTTCCTTGATCGATCGCGGACGGTATCCACTTTTCTTTAACTGGCCAAGGGTTTTGATATCTTTCATGCTATGCACTGCTATTTTTGGTGTTTTTGCTGATTCAGAATTCGCTAAAATTAATCGTTGTTCGTAACTAAACGTTTATTTGATTTAATAGTTTGCCCTTTCCCGGCGTTTTCAATGGACCGTAAAAGCAGCAAAGCTGGCGTATTTAGCGTACAGAGTACAAATTCATTTTCAAATAAAAAAGCAAAATGGAAGCTGTAGCGTTTGACAAGTTGGCGGAAAGTTTGGAAGTTTGGTGGAACAAGTCAAAAAATATGATTGACAAATTCAAGAAGACCCTTCAGGAAGCTACCGAAATGCTTCGCCAACAGGCCTCCTCATTCGGAGAAGGCGCCAAGGAGAAGTCCTATCAGTTGATCGAAGAATGGCTAAAAGTATTTCCCAAGCTGGAGGTGTATGGTCTGCAGATTTCCAGCTTTGCCCTCAGTGTAGCCATCAGTCCCGCGCTGGAAGTGGAAATGCTCGGTGACCATAAAGACTTCACCCAGGAAAAGCTCAACCGCATCATTAAGGAAAACCCCCGTAATGCCGCTATCCTATCAGTGGTCAATACGATTAAAACCACTTACAATCTTCACCAAAAGACCTATGCTAACCTAAACGATCCACTGATCGTGAAGGTACGCATCCGGATCTCTCCGGAAATCAAAGTTTATCTTGGCAAGCCTCTTATTGAGTAAAGCGAGACACAAAGCTTTCCCTCCGGCTATTGAGTTCTAGACGGAATGTTCCTATCTTTGAACATTTATGCCCTTCGTGGTGTCCAAAATTTATGATCTCAGAAATGAACGCCCAGCCACATCTATGAATTTTTTACTGCACAAATTGGAAGCTCAGGTTGAGGAGGCCGATCTTCTCCGCGGAGAAGAACTGTTCGAAGCCGGCGCCGTTCAGCCTTTGCAGGAAATAGAACGGCATCTGTGGGTCGGCGTCGTAAGGGAAGGAGAAACTGTCTACGAAGTTGAGGTCAAGATCAGTCCTTCGCGCGTCCTCGCCGGCACTTGTGAGTGTGAGCGCTTCCAAAAGCAGGGCAGCTGCGAACATTTCGTTGCCACCCTGCTGGCCCTGCGTCGTCAGCTCCGCCGGATAAAAGATAGCAAAAAGAAAAAGCGCGGTAAACAAAAGAGTTCTCGTAAACTGACAACTGCCATCGTACTGGACAACGTCGATCACTATGAACTCGTCGACTTTGTCAAGGAGTATGCCCGTACCCATCGCAACTTTGCCATAGCCCTCAAGGCGCGTTTCACCTCTAATGTCGGCAGTATCGATACGAAAGCTAAATTCCTTCAGCTGCTGGACAGCACCGTCAGCCTCGCCCGGCGGCCCGACCGGACGATTAGCCAGCGCGGTTTACAGAAAATCGTGAAGGTTATTGATGAACTGCGAGCTCAATCGGAGGAAGCTCTTGCCCAACAACACTACGCCGAAGCGGTTTCCATCGCTCAAAGCATTATCGAGAAGGTCACGCCTGTGCTCAGCAAAGTAAAGACTTCCACCGATGCGCTCAAAAACAACTTATTTTGGGCTTTTCAGCTGCTCAAAGGCATGGCGGATACCAACCTGCTGCCCCCCGCACTGCAATCCGCCCTGCGCCGCTATTGCCTGCAGGAATGCCGGAAGCTGACTTATCGCAACAACCAAATGGACCGGCAGTTCCTACAGCTGTACCTGCAATTAGCTGAAACGGAAAAACATTACGAGGACCTTTCTGAGACCATCGAGTATCTGATGGATAAATATCTAAGTGAATTCCGCGACACCACTCCCCTGCTCTTGTTAAAACTTCGGGTGCTTGAACAAGCAGGTAAAGAAGCAGCAGCCCAAGAATTAGTAGAGAACAACCTTCTGCAAACCGGGGTTTTACGCCACGCCATTGAGCAGGCCGAACGCCGGGGGGATCTGGAGCGGGCGCGCACGCTTATCCACAAAGGACTGGAGGCGGACGGAGCCCCCGAGCGTGTTCAGCTGCTGGAAGATCAATTACTGCGGATTGCCGCCCGGCAGGGAGATAAAAATACTCAGCAGGAAATATTAGAAAAACGCTTTCTCCAACGCCTCGATTTATCTATTTACCGGCAGCTGAGAGACTTGCTGGGAGAAGAAGCAGCCCTGTCGAATCTTCGCCGCCTTATCGAGCACCTTCGTCAAAAAATACCTACCCGGCAGCGCAACGACATACTGGCCCATCTGCTTGCCGAAGCCTGCCAGAAAAAAGAGTTGCTCGAACATCTGCGGCAGTGCGCCTCCCTTCGACTTCTTCAGCAATACGATGAACAGCTTCTGCCCGAATACGAAGAAGAACTTTTGCTACTCTACCGGGATCTCTTACAGGACTACGTCCAAAATCACCTTGGGCCCAAATCCTCACGACGCATCCGTGAAACGCTCGATCATCTACACCAGATCGGCATGAAGGATCTCGCCGCCCGACTGGTACAGGAGTTTCGTACCTCTTACCCCGAACGCCATACCCTGATGGAAGAACTGGCCTTCTTTTAAAGGTCGAATATAACTAATCGCTTAGCAGCGCGTTTAATAAAAAAACCAAAAAAACTAACACTTACTTCTAATGAGTTTTACCATCATTTTAGTAATCATGACCGGTGTCATCTCCTACCAGGCTTTCAACAATCCGGTCATGAGGCAAAAGCTGATTTTTCATCCCGCCAGCGTTAAGAATAACGGCGAGTGGTATCGCTTTATCACACACGGCTTTATTCACGCCAATTGGGGACATTTGCTGATAAATCTTTTCGTGCTGTGGCAATTCGGAGAAGTCATCGAGAGCTTCTTCAACTCCGCCCTCTTCGGCAAGGCTTTCGGAAAAATTTTGTTCCTGGCGCTCTATCTCAGCGCTATTATCATTGCCGGTATTCCAGCATACATCCGGCACCAGAATAATAATTACTACGCTTCCCTGGGCGCTTCGGGGGCCACTTCTGCACTGGTGCTGGCCTATATCATGCTCAACCCCTGGGGCTGGTTTCTCTTCCCCCCGTTGCCGGCTCTGCTCGTTGGCATCGGTTATCTTTGGTATTCTTCCTATATGACCAAGCACGGGGCTGACAATATTGCTCATGATGCCCATCTCTGGGGAGCTGTTTATGGCTTGGCTTTTATGATCGTTGCTACCATGGTAGCGCGGCCGGAATTACTGGACTTCTACCTCCAGCAGCTGCTGGCCGGCCCCACTCCCCCGCCGTTTATACAGTAAAAGACCATCGCCGCTAAACCGCAAAAAATAAACGAGCACCGCGCATGTCCGAAAAAGAACAGCCCAATCCCTGGAAAACGCTGAGCGTTAAAGAGGTGTACCAGAACCCCTGGATCAAACTCACTCACCGCGAAGTCATAACGCCTACCGGTACGGAAGGTATCTACGGTGTGGTGCATTTCAAAAACCTGGCCATCGGAATCGTCCCGCTGGATGAAAATCACCATACCTGGCTGGTGGGCCAGTACCGTTATACCCTGAACCGCTATAGCTGGGAAATCCCCGAGGGCGGCTGCCCGGTCGGCACTTCGCCGCTGGAATCCGCCCAGCGGGAATTGATAGAGGAGACCGGCATCCGCGCCGGGCAATGGACTAAAATTCTGGATATGGATATCTCCAACTCCGTCACCGACGAGACAGGCATGGCTTTTTTAGCGCAAAACCTGGAGTTCGGCGAGTCGGCTCCGGAAGAAACGGAGGACCTGCGCGTACGAAAAGTTCCTTTTCGGAAGGCGCTGGACATGGTGATCAACGGCAGAATCACCGACTCCCTGTCCATGTTGGCTCTGATGCGCGTCAAACTGATGATAGATAGTGGAGGGGTTTGAGGAAAGTTCCCGGTTCTCGAATTAAAGAACCGGGAACTGTTGCCTATTCACCCAGGAAAGGATAACGATAATCCGTAGGAGGAACGAAGTTCTCCTTAATTGAACGGGCCGACACCCAGCGATAGAGGTTGAGCACCGATCCGGCTTTATCGTTGGTGCCCGAAGCCCGGGCGCCGCCGAAGGGCTGTTGGCCGACGATGGAGCCGGTGGGCTTGTCATTGATGTAGAAATTACCCGCGGCGTGACGCAATTTGTAAGTGGCTAATTCAACTGCATCCCGGTCTCTGGAGAAGACCGCACCGGTCAGGGCGTACGGAGAGGTTTGATCCAGCAGATCCAGCGTTTCCTCGAACTGATCGTCTTCGTAAATGTAAATAGTCAGTACCGGGCCGAAGATTTCTTCCTCCATGGTCCGGTATTTCGGATCCTTGGCCAGGATAACAGTCGGTTCGATGAAGTAGCCTTCTTTCTTATCGTAACTTCCCCCTATAATGACTTCCGCTTCCGGATCTTTTTTGGCCTGCGCGATGTAGTTGGTGATTTTATTAAAAGCCCGCTCATCGATCACGGCATTGATGAAGTTGGAGAAATCCTCGGGCGAGCCCATCTTAAAGGAATCGAGATCGGTTTCCAATCCTTTCCGGATATCGTCCCAGAGGCTTTGCGGCAGATAGGCCCGCGATACGGCCGAGCATTTTTGCCCCTGAAATTCGAAGGCGCCGCGGGAGAGGGCCGTAGCGACTTGCGGCGCTCCGGCGGAAGGGTGCGCGATCACAAAATCCTTGCCACCGGTTTCACCGACGACGCGGGGGTAGGACTTATACTTTTGGATATTCTTTCCGACCAGGGTCCACAGGTTTTGAAAGACCCCGGTGCTGCCGGTAAAATGCAGCCCGCCGAAATCGGCATGCTCAAAAATAATATCCCCGGCGACCGGACCGTCGACCAGCAAGAGGTTGATGACGCCGTCGGGCAGGCCGGCTTCCTGCAGGGCTTCCATAATGACGAAGGCCGAATATACCTGGCTCTCAGCAGGTTTCCAGATGACCGTATTACCCATAAGCGCGGGCGCCCCGGGCAGATTGCCGGCAATGGCGGTAAAGTTGAACGGTGTAATGGCCAGGATGAAACCTTCCAACGGACGGTACTCCATGCGGTTCCAGATACCGGGAGTGCTAATGGGCTGTTCCTGATAGATCTGGGTCATAAATTGCACGTTAAAACGATAGAAATCGCACAATTCGGCTACGGCGTCAATTTCTGCCTGGTAAGCGTTTTTGGACTGGCAGAGCATGGTGGCGGCGTTGATCCGCTGACGATACGGCCCCGACAACAAGTCTGCCGCTTTCAGAAAGATGGCCGCCCGTTCCTGCCAGGGCATGCTTTCCCATTTCTCCTTGGCCTTCATGGCCGCCTCGATAGCCATGTGAACATGCTCCTGACCACCTTTGTGGTAATAGCCAAGGGTGTGGCTGAGTTCGTGAGGCGGATGAATAGCGATGCGATTATCTGTCTTCACCGGCTGCCCGCCGATGACCATCGGGATTTCTTTCTCTTGCGATTTGGCAGCTTCCAAAGCAGCTTCCAGCGCCCTGCGCTCGGAGGAACCGGGAGCGTAGTTCAGTACGGGTTCGTTGGTTATACTGGGAATTTCATAGAATGCGTTTGACATAGACTATAAGTTGGTTTGGAAAGGTTAGAGAATGTTATTTTGTTTTTGATATTGCAAAACTAAAGCTTTGCACCCGATATCTAAAACGAGACTAAGAGCATGTTTAAATTTCGTTTTCGAGTTCCAAACGGATGGGTTTTGTCGCTGGGCGCAGGCGCCGTTTGGGGCCGAAGGATGAAATTTTAAACATGCTCTAAGGGGTTCAGCATACCCGCTAACTGATGCAATGCATTGATCTCATAAGTTGGAGCAATACCGGAGGCATTCTGCTGCTTTCCGGGGTTGTACCAGCAAGTATCCAGCCCGTACTCATTTCCCCCGCGAATATCTGCATTCAGGTTGTCGCCTACCATCAGGACCTTTTCTTTCTGCGGGTGTGCCATACTTTCGAAGGCGTACTCAAAAAACTCAGCCGCCGGTTTGGAGTGCCCGATTTCATCGGATACGACGACTCCTTTAAAGAAAGGATGTAAACCTGTTTTGTTCAACCTGGGGTATTGCACCTCTTTCAGCCCGTTGGTAACCAGTAACAGGTGATAATGCCCTTGCAGCTGCTCCAACAGGTCGACCGCCCCGTCTATCAGAAAATCGGTACTCCCGAGCTGTTGCATATAGTGGTCGGCAAAACTTTGAACATCAGCCTGAACCCCTATTTTTTTGAAAAAATGTTCAAAACGGTACAGGCGTAGTTTCGCCTTGGTCATCGTTCCCTCTTCGTAAGCCCGCCAGCAGGCTTTATTGATACGATGGTACAGGTCAATATGTTCCTCTTTAAAGGAGACGCCGATGTATTCCAGGGCGCTTTTAAGCGCATAACGCTCAGAGAGGTCAAAGTCAAAAAGCGTATTGTCGGCGTCGAGCAGTATCCATTGGTAGGTCATTCCGAACTAGGTTTTCATTTTTTCAAAACTATCCGGAATGCTGACTTCTTCCGGAAGAAAAGGCCTCGCGTCTCCCCCGCCGTTTATGATCTCCCGGACGATGGTAGAGCTGATGTGCGAATAAGCCGGCTGACTGATGAGGAAAATGGTTTCGAGGCCGTCACCGATTGTGTGATTGAGTTGGGAAATCGTTTTTTCATAATCAAAGTCCGACGCATTGCGCAGGCCTCGCAAAAGATATTTGGCGCCGATCCGGCGGCAATAGTGGGCGGTGAGGTTCTCAAAATGATCCACCCGCACCTTCGGCTCATCGCTGAAGACAGCTTCCAGCCAGGCGCTGCGCTGCTCCAGATCAAACAATGTTCTTTTCCGGGTATTGATGCCGATAGCAACAACAATTTCATCGAAAAGCGGCAGGGCTCGGTTTACCAGGTCTACGTGCCCAATAGTAATAGGGTCGAAAGAACCGGGGAAAACGGCTATTTTAGACATGAAGCGGAATTTAGGAGGTTCGTAATCCGGACGGTCCAAAGATAGGGAAAAAGGTCCGATCAGCCCCCAAGCTCTTGCTTATATATGCGGTAGTTCTCTTCGTCGAAGCAAACGAAGATGATCTTTTCCAGCGAGTCGTTCTCCTCCAGAAAATCGCGTACCGTCCCAATCGCAACTTTTGCAGCTCGTTTTTTGGGAAAGCCGTACACCCCGGTGCTTATATTGGGAAAAGCAAGCGTTTCAAGTTCATAATCCACCGCCAGCTGCAGACTATTGCGGTAGCAATTGGCCAGCAAACGGTCATTTTCTTCTTCTTCGTGATCGCTCCACACCGGTCCGACGGTGTGAATAACTTTGTCGGCAGGCATCTCGCCGGCAGTCGTCACCACCGCTTCTCCGGTCGGCAGCTTGCCCTGCTCTTCCCGGATTGCCTTACATTCCTCCAGAATAGCCGGTCCTCCGGCGCGGTGGATGGCACCATCGACACCTCCTCCCCCCATCAGGGAAGAATTGGCGGCATTGACAACCGCGTCGACCTCCATACTAGTAATATCGCCTTGTGAAAGTTCTATGCGTTCCATAAAAAATAATTAACCATGCTTTCCGCCCGTTCAACACCGGGAAGCGGAAAATGATCAGTTCAGCAGTCGAAAGGAGTCCAGGAATTTTTCACTGGCGGAATTCAGGCTCATATTGCGGTACATGATGGTTTGTACGGAATAATAGCGGGAGCCTACCACGAAAGCCTTGGTTTTGATTACTGCTTTGCCGTCCAGGTAATGGATGCGCCACAATTTACCGGGATATCGATCGAGCCGGATGTCATCAGCATAGACCAGGTCACCCCGCACACTGTTGACCGCCGCACTGATCGTAGCACTGAAAAACTCTTTGAGTAATTCCGTGGAATCGGAGTGTACGGCCGCCGGCGGATAATCATAGTAACTGACCATATAGATGAGGTTTTCCGCCTGTTTCTCCGGCGCCTGGTAGAAAAAGGTGTGATGCGCCACGGGGCCCACCTGGGTTTCAATCGTATCTGTTTTTACCCGAAAGGGGCCCGGGGTAAGAATGCGAAATTTTCCATCGTAGGATTTAAATTCTTCCCAGGAAGACTCTTGTACTACGGGCGGCTCCGGTGTGGCCGCATTCAGGGCTATCATAGAAAAAACCGCCATTAGGAAAAGCGGAAATTTTATCCATTTGCTCATGTTCAATCTATTGTAACTGCAAAATAAAGACGCCCTCTTTTTCCCAAAGGTTGTGAACGCAAGCGGTAAATCTTCCTTATTATAAAAGCGTCTAATGATTGATGGATTTTCCTGATCACTGCAAGAACGATAAGCAAGACTTAATAGTTTGATAATATCAAAATTAGACAAAGCAATAATTGTAGTTTCTTCAAAAAGCGCTTAACTTAGTTTTAATTCTAAACTAACCATTTATAACTGCCATGCAACACTCTCACATTCCGAAAATTTACAGTCCGGGCTTTGGTCTGGTACTGGACCTGTATCACCTCACCATGGCCAGCGGCTTTTGGGAACGCGGTCTTTACGAGCGAAAGGCCGTTTTCAACCTGTTCTATCGAAAAAACCCCTACGACACGCCCTATACTGTCGCCGGCGGTCTGCAACTCGCCATTGACATCATCGAAAACTTCAAATTCAGTTCGGAGGATATCCAATACCTGGGATCGATCAAAGGGTCAGATGACAAGCCGCTTTTCGACCTGAGCTTTCTCAATTATCTGCAGCGCATGGATTTTGAGTGCAACATAGACGCCATCCCCGAAGGAACGGTGGTGATGCCTCACGAGCCGCTGATCCGGGTGGAGGGCCCCTTGATTCAGGCCCAGATTCTGGAAGCGGCATTGATCAATGTAGTCAATTTCTCCACCCTGATCGCCACCAAGGCAGCCCGGATGGTACAGGCAGCCCGGGATCAGCAGGTAATCGAATTCGGGCTGCGCCGGGCGCAGGGCATTGACGGGGGCATCACGGCTACCCGCGCCGCCTATATCGGAGGCTGTCATGGCACCAGCAACGTCATCGCCGGGCGCCTGTACGACATTCCCGTTCTGGGAACGCATGCACACAGCTGGGTGATGATATTTGACGATGAAATCACCTCCTTCCGTGAATATGCCGAAGCTATGCCGAACAACAGCATCTTCCTTGTGGATACCTACGATACCATCCAAGGCGTCAAAAATGCCATTGAAATAGGAAAAGAGATACGCCGGGAAGGCCATGAGATGGTAGGTATCCGCCTCGACAGCGGTGACCTGACCGAATTCAGCATTAAAGCCCGCAAGCTGCTCGATGAAGCAGGATTTGAAGACGCGATGATCGTGGCCAGTGATCAGATCGACGAATATCAGATCGAAGAGATGAACGAGCGGGGCGCCAAAATTGACAGCTGGGGCATTGGCACCCGGCTGGTTACCGGTCATGACAAACCAGCGCTGGGCGGGGTGTACAAGCTGGCTGCTGTCACCAATGAAGCAGGAGAATGGGAATACCGGCTCAAATTGTCGGAAGAAACGATTAAGATCAGCAATCCGGGCATACAGCAGGTGCGTCGCCTCAGCGACGGGCAGGGCGTTCCGATAGCCGACATGATCTACGATCTGCATTTGCCGTATAGCCAGCGCGTGTATGACTTTAACGGAGAGCAATTTCAGGATTATGAGGAAGCTGAGGGCGAAGACCTGCTCGTTCCGGTATTTCGCAACGGAAAGCGCGTATACGATTCCCCCGGCGTCGCCGAAATCCGTAAATTTTCCCTGAAACAGCAAGCCTTGTTCAGCAAAGTGGATTGGGACAACTATAAAACCGGGCTGGAGAAACATCTTCATCACCGCAAAATGGAGCTGGTCGAAAAATATAAGCGGGAAACAGCTGCAAAATAAGCTGATGCATTATGCCTTATACATACGAATACCCCCGGCCGTCAGTAACGGTCGATTGTGTCATTTTTGGTCTTGATGAAAGCAGTAAGCTGAAAGTACTACTGATACAGCGTGGCAACGAACCATTTAAGGATAAGTGGGCGCTGCCCGGTGGTTTTGTCGACATAGAAGAAACCCTCGAAAAGGCTGCCCTGCGAGAGCTGGAGGAAGAAACCGGGGTGAAGGATTTATTCATCGAGCAATTGTACACCTTCGGCGCTCCCGGGCGCGATCCACGCGGCCGGGTGATCAGCGTAGCCTATTACGCTCTGGTCAATCTGGAGGAGCACCCCGTGGAGGCATCTTCCGACGCCCGCAACGTACGCTGGCATGAAATCGACCATCTTCCAAAGCTGGCTTTTGATCACCAGAAGATTATGACGGTCGCCATCCAGCGCCTGCGGGCCAAGGTGCGCTACCAGCCGATCGGATTTGAGTTACTACCCGAGCAGTTCACCCTCACTCAGCTTCAAAAACTCTACGAGACCATACTAGGGGTGAAAGAACCGCTCAACAAGCGAAATTTCAGAACCCGCATCTTGCGCATGGGAGTCTTGCGGGAGGTAGGCAAACAGGAAGGCGTTGCCCACCGGCCGGCCAAGTTATATACTTTTGACAAGGAAAGGTACCAGCAACTCGTTCAGGACCGATATGACGAGCTCCTCAAGCGCGGTGTAGATTTCGAAATTTGAAAACTGGTTTTCCCGACCATGAAATACAGCTTTCTGATTTTTCCGCTCATTTTGTTTTCCCTGGCTGCCTGCCGGCCCGATGCAGCTCCTGAAACCAACAGTGCCGATGCGCCGGAAAAAGCAGTGTTGCCTCCTCCGGAAGAGGATTATGAGCTTTCCCCCTACAAATGGGGATATATCGATCGTGACGGCCACCTGGTCATAGAGGCCCGTTTCGATGAGACCCGCGACTTCAGCGAAGGGCTGGCCGTTGTTCGCCAGGGTGGCAAATGGGGGTTCATCGATCCCCGCGGCCGTATTGCCATCCCTCTTCGCTTTCGCGCCGCCTGGTCTTTTTCTGAGGGACTGGCCCGCGTACAGACTTTTGAGGGCGGGATGGGCCTCCTCGACCGCAACGGCGACTGGGCCGTAGCGCCGGAGTTCGAGGAAGTACAAGATCTCCGTGATGGGCTGGCCCGCGTGCGCATCGACAAGCAGTACGGCTATATCGACCGGCAGGGGAATATCCGCATTCCCGCCGAATTCCAGAACGCTGCCCCGGCGTTCGAAAATGGTTATGCCAAAGTACAGCAGAAAGGCGCTTACGGCTTGATCGACACCTCCGGACAAATGATTATCCCGCCCCGGTACCAGCGGGTGAGTCCTTTTTACGAAGGACTGGCGCGGGTGAAGCGGGACGGCCGCTACGGCTTCCTCAACCGACAGGGAGGAGTAGCCATCCCCCTAGAATTTGATAATGCCCGGGATTTCAACGAGGGACTTGCGCCTGCCAAACGGAGCGATCTGTACGGATTGATTGACCGTAGCGGCGCCTTTGTCGTCAGCCCGAAATACCGACAAATTATCTTCGCCGGTGAAGAGCTGTGGATAGTAGAAAAAGCCGGCCGTTACGGGCTAATCGACGAAACGGGCGTAGAAGTAGTAAGTCCGCAATTCGACCAGTTGTACGCCTTCAGCGAAGGCGTAGCCTGGTACAAACGCGGCAATCTTTGGGGGTTGATCGACCCCTCCGGGCAAAAGATTACTCCGCCCGAATTTGGCCTGGCATGGCCCTTCCATGATGGCCTGGCCCGCGCTGCCGTTTACGGAGGCATCGCTTTTGTTGACAAAACAGGAAAGGTAGTTATTCCGCCTAAATTTTTCGATATGAGGGATTTTTCGGACGGGCTGGCCAGGGTGCAGACGAGATGAAAAATTGATTTGGAGACAAGTCAAAAAGTTAACCCGGACACAAATGTTTGAAAATCAAAGATTTTCGATCATTTGTCGTCATTATTTATGGACTTCCCATGAGTAATCCGGGTTAATCTGTTGCCCAAATAGTATCCTATCATCTTAATTGGTCCTACTACATCGAAACAACTAAAAACAAAATACAATGGTAAGCATCATTATGGGATCCGATTCCGATTTACCGGTTATGCGACAGGCGGCCGAGGTACTGAAAGAACTGGAAGTACCTTTTGAATTAACGATCGTTTCGGCGCACCGCACTCCGGAGCGTATGTTTGATTTTGCCAAACAGGCGCATCAGCGGGGTATTAAAGTCATCATCGCCGGCGCCGGCGGAGCCGCCCACCTGCCCGGCATGGTCGCCTCCCTGTCGCCACTGCCGGTAATCGGGGTACCGATCAAATCCTCCAATTCTATCGACGGCTGGGACTCCGTGCTCTCCATCCTGCAAATGCCCAACGGGGTGCCGGTAGCCACCGTGGCGCTCGATGCTGCGAAGAACGCAGGCATCCTCGCCGCACAGATCATCGGCAGCCAAGATGAGGCGCAGCAGCAACGCATACTGGAATATAAAAAGCAACTTGCCCAGGGGGTGGCGAAGAAATACAAAAAATTGGAAGAGGTGGGATATGAGCAATACAAAAAATAGTTGTTACTATTCACCCTCCCGGCTTCGCCAGGAAAGTTTCATAAAAAAAGCCACAGATTTTCACGGATTCCCCAAAATGATAATCTGTGGTAATCCGTCTGATCCGCGGCAAAAACAAGAAATATCACTGCGTAGCGGCGATGGATAGTTACGGATTTACTGACGTCGAAATGGTTTGAGCATTCAAACCATCTTCGAGTCAGCAAATACCGACCTAACTGGTTTGAGAAAATTCTCAAACCAATTTGCGTCGAGTATAGTTAATCTATACCCAATATCCCGATGTATTAGCCCCGGTTCCCGGTCCTTTCTTCACTCCAGATACATTTCAAACTCTACCCTTCGGTTGAGGCGCCGTCCTTGTCTGTCGTCATTATCCGCGATGGGTCGCTCTTCTCCGTAGCCGTAAAAGCTCAGGCGATCGGGTGAAATACCCTGGCTGATCAGGTACTGGTAGCAGGCCTTGGCCCGCTCTTCAGACAAGATCCGGTTGTTTTCTTCTGCTCCGGTAGAATCGGTGTGTCCGGAAATCCGGAGATTGTAATTCCGGTATTGGCGCATGATTTCGGCGATCTGGTCGAGGACATCGAAGGATTCCGCTTTCAAGGTGGCTTTACCCGTTTCGAACTGTACGGCACGCATTGCAAAATCCAGTACTTCTTTTACTTCTTCTTCTATCTCGGGGCAACCTTTATTGGTAGAAGGACCGGGTTGGTCCGGGCAGCTATCTTCCGGATCAATCACGCCATCCTCGTCCGTATCGGGGCAGCCGTTGACAGTGCCGGCGATTTGCGGGCATTCGTCTTCACTATCGGCAATACCATCGCCGTCCTGATCGGGGCAGCCGTTCGTTTGCTCAGGGCCCGCCTCTTCCGGGCAGTTATCCAGCTCATCGGGGATGCCGTCCTCATCTCTATCTCTGACAGGACAACCGTTGTTTTCTTTCAGACCGGCTTCATCCGGACAGTTGTCGTCCTGGTCGGCTACCCCGTCAGCATCGCGATCGGGGCACCCCAGCAGTTCCGCTGTTCCAGCGATGCCCGGGCACTGGTCATCTTTGTCGGAAATTCCGTCGGCATCACTGTCCGGGCAGCCATTGAGACCGGCATCGCCGGCGATGTCGGGGCATTCATCCGATTGATCCACCACCCCATCGCCATCGCGGTCGGGGCACCCTGCCAGTTCTTCTTTTCCCGGAGTTTCGGGACAGGCGTCCTCGCTGTCGCTCAGTCCGTCTCCATCGGTATCGGGTTCAGGTTTATCCAGGCGGTATACAAAACCCAGCCCCGCCTGCAGGTTGTTTCGGTCATCATCCATAGAAATCCGGTATTCTCCCTGCAGGTTGACATAGGAACTCTTTCCCACCCGGATATTGACGCCTCCTCCCAATGGGATCTGTGTGTTGGAGTCTTCAAATTCTTCCCAAACTACGCCTGTGCCTCCCAAAAGATAGGGAAAAAAGCGGGCCTCCGGATCGTACCAATGCAAGTGCAGTAAACCGTCCAGGCTGAGGAAACGGCGGTTGTTTCGATCGCCCATTACATTAATCGCGCCGGCTTTACCGGGTATCGCGACGCTGAGATATTTGTTGAAATTGCGCTGATAAAAAGCTTCGATACCGTTGGTGATGTTCAGGGTGTCAATGCCATTGGCCCGCCCGTATTCGAGAAATAAAAGCTTGGCGCCTACAAAATTTTTTCCAAACTGATTCTGCCCCTGTACCAGGTTGACCGGCGTGAGACTGCTCCAGACCAGGAGCAGTAAAAAGACCTTTTTCATAAGTACTGTATTTTCTAATAGTATGTTGAGGTTTAATACACAAGCGATTAGGAATACCCCAGCACCGTTGAAGGGATGCAGTCGAACTGGAGAACCTATCCGTTAGAATGAGTAAGTAAATAGCGTAGCTCATGGCAGGTTGGCTGCCTGCAAATAAGGTATGGAAAGAGTTAAATACAAATATATAAAAACCGAAGGACTTTTTTACTAAGAAATCTTGTGAAAATTCAAGGTCTTTCAAAACGCTTCGATATTTGAGCTTAGCGATACGACAGATAACAAAGCCGGCCATCGAAGGCTCCTTCGATGGCCGGCTTTGTTACAATTGATCGGGCGTGCTCTAATCAGTCGAAGAGATTATCATAGGAATTGCTCCCGGTTTTGGTATTGCGTTGTTTTTCTTTTTCCGGCCGGGAGAAGGACTCGTTCAGATCGAGTGTGTCTGCGGAGGAAGAAGTTCCCTCCATGAGCATCAGGGTGCTTTTTTCCTCCCATTCTTCCAGCATTTTCATTCCTTCATCGGCGAAGACCCCGTTTTGCAGGTCTACCGAATCCATGATGCTGGAGGACATTTCCATGAAGCGTTCCATCTCACCGACTTTATTAGCGACATCATCGGCGATGGCTTCCATAGCGGCATCGAACATAGCCCGCTTATCGGGATCGCCGCTAATCACGCTCATAGCTGATTTCATAGCGGAGTGAGAAGCGCGGATAGCTTTGCGTTCCTGTTCTTTCAGTTTGACCTGATCCTTGGTATCTTCGAGAAGGATTTCAGAGTTCTGGTGCATTTTATTCAGGATGCGGTAAAGCACCTCCATTTTTTTATGGAGGGTCAGGTACTTTTCGTTGGTATCCTTAAGGCGCGCCGCCTTACGGCTGGAGAGTAGCATTTGCTTATCCTTACCGGCATCGCGGGCGGCGCCGGCCAGCTTCATGTGGTTCTCAATCTCCTCGCTGTTTTTCTCCATCAGGCTCTGCAGCTTACGCATTTGCCCTCGGATCGCTCCGATCTGCTTGCGCATCTTGATCAGATTGTCTTCCAGGTCCTCGACATAGCTTTTGAGGATACCCACCGGATCGATCTGAACGAACAGGCCGGTAATCCAGCGCATCACGCTTTTGTACATGTACCAGACCAGGTTGCGCATTTTGGGATCCAGCACCACATAAACGACGGCGGCGATGGCCATCAGGATCAGGCTCAGGTAGAGGACGTTGGAGGCCAGCGATATCAAGGCCGGCAGCGCCAGGTAGAGCAGGTACCCACCTCCTGCCAGCAGGGCAAGCATGAAGATGGCTCCGGTAACACCTTCCGGACGTTTCCAGAACGATTTGCTCTTCCCTTGCGGGTTATCAAAATTAACGGAATCAGTCATATAGTATTCAATTTGCGAGATTGATCTCGGAGTTTACAAATATTTTTCGATATTTTCAATATCCTTGTCTATTTCGTTACGGATGCTTTGCCAGGTGTGTTCAAAGTTCTCCTTCGTTGACAGGATTTTGTTTTTAGCTTCATTGATGTGTTCGTCCGCATGATCGATAGTTGACTGACCGCGGTCAATTTTTTCCTGAAGCTCTTCTATCTTAGCTTTGTATTCTTCTACCTGTTTTTTCAGCTTTTCGATTTCCTGTTCCTTAGACTTGACCTTCTGCTGAATTTGCTTTTCCAGCGCTGCGTCAAACTGTTTTTTTTCATTACTGAGCACCTGCTTATAGTGTTCAGCCGTTTTCAGCAGTTTTTCCTTGGTTAGTCCGACGGTTGAGGCGGTGGCGTAGGCCGAGCGCATAGCGGTCGGTTCCTCGATATCCATTTCCCTGAGGGCGCCCAAAGATTGTTTGAATTCAATATAATCGAAACCTGGTAAATTATTTTTTTCGAGAGCCCTTGTCAGAAAATCAATACTTTTTTCATCCAGATTGTGATGTGTTCCAAAAAGCGCTTTTAGCTTTTTTTTCATGGTCTTTCCAGTAATTTAAAAGATTATCTTACAAAATAACACAAAAAGGGGCAATAAAGGTGTCAAAAATCGATTTAGCCGGACAGTATATCGATAATAACAGCCAATTAACCCACGATCTCAATTTCACTAAAGCCGCTTCCCTTCTTTTTCACCTGTATTTGCACAGCAATTCGCTCTTTCAATTCCTTGACATGAGAAATGATGCCGATGGTTTTACCTCCGGCTTGCAGGTTCTCCAGGGTAGAGATAGCCAGGTCGAGGCTATTCTCATCCAGGCTGCCGAAGCCTTCGTCGATGAACAGGGAGCGGATGTTCGTTTGCTGCCCGGCCAGGTCGGACAATCCCAGGGCCAGGGCCAGGCTGACCAGGAAGCTTTCGCCTCCCGACAAGGTATTCATGGAGCGGCAGTTATCAGCCTGAAAGGTATCGACGATTTCGATGCCCAGGTCCTCCTCATTGCGTTTTCGGATGACATAGCGTCCGTTGAGGTGTTGCAGGTGACTGTTCGCCAGGCGAACCAGCCGGCTCAGCGTCAGTCCCTGGGCATACACCCGGAATTTTTTACCGTCGGCGGCGCCGATGATATCGCTGAGTTTTGCCCAGCGTAGATATTCCTGTCGCTGAGCTTCGATATCCTCAATCAGTGCTGCGGCCCGCTTTTGCCGTGCCTCATTGGCCTTAAGACGTTCGCGTAGTGCTCCGCTGTCCTGCTGCATTTGCTCCAATTCCTGCTCCAGCTTTTCGATAAGGCCTTGCAGTTGCGCTTCGGAGTCGGTGACCGGCTCTTTCCGGGTGTGTTGTTCCAGTTCCTTCTCCCGCTCCTGCAGGGCTCTTCGGGTTTCCAGCTCCCGCTTTTCCAGTTCTTTGCGCTGCCGTTCCAGGGTTTCCCGCTCCTCGTTGCTGAGCAGGGCGGCCCGCAGTTCCTCCAGGGCGCCGATTCCCGATTGCCGGGCAGATTGGCGCAAGGCCTTTTTCAGCTTTTCCGACTGCTCCCGGTTCTTGAGCCGGTCCTCCCGCTTTTGTTTTAACAGCGTTTGGAGGCGTTGCTGTTCCCGTTCTATCTTTTTCAGGAATTTTTCCGATTCCGCCAGTACTTGCTCCATTGTTTCCACCTCTTTGTACAATGCCTCTCTTTCTTGCCGGGGATCGCGATCGCCGAACAGTTTCCGTCGTTCGTGCTGTTGGGATTTGAGCTCTGACAGTCCTTCCTCCATCTCCGTCCTGGCCTTTTGCAGCTGTTCCTCCAAGCGCGCTATTTCCTGCCGGTCTCTGGCCGCTTCCTGCTTCTTAAGATTAAATTCCTCTTCAATTTGACGGCCTTGCTTTTCTTTGGCAAAGAAGGCGTCTTTTTCGCGGCGCAATTCGGCAGTGAGTTCCTGAAGGTCCTCCACCCCATCAACCTCATAGGGATAATCTGACAAGGCTGCTTTTAGTTCCTTTTTTGCCTTTTTCGCTTCTTCCCGGCTGCTGCCGGCCATAGAATGCTTGTTTTTCAGTTCTTTTTCTTCCAGTTGCAGCGCCATGCGCTGTTCGGCCAGGGATTCGCGCAGGGTTTGGCAGCGCTTTTCCTGTTTTTCCAGCTTTTTGTTCAATTCCTGCAACTGATTCCTGCCTTGGCGTTTGGACGAGATCAGCTGTTCGGTCTCCTGCAGTTTTTTTCCAAGCAGCTCTGTGTGGCTGATCGCCAGCAGCTCTTTTCCCAGGAGGGGGATGGATTCGACGATCCGGGCTTCGTACTGTTCTATTTGTTCTTGCAATTCATGATGCCGGCCCTTCCGTTCTTTTTCATCCCCCACCAGTTGTCTGATCTTCAGGGATATCTCGTCGTGCTCCCTCAGCAGCTTCTGGTACCGCTGTTGCGCAGCTTCCTTTTGACGGAGGATGCGCTCCAGGTCGCGTTTTGCCTGATCGACGAAGGGCACGACCTCTTTTTCCCGGAAAGGGTGCTCCCGGGAGAAGCACAGCGGGCAAGGTTCCCCCTCTTCAAGTTGTTGACGATCCTTTTCGTAGTTGGCGATCATTTGTTGTTGGCGGTAGATCTCCTGTTGGTAATTCAGGCGCTGGTCGAGATCTTCCATCACTTCCACGGCGGTCATCAGCACTTTATTCAGGGCCAGGTCCTGTCCGGTGAGATCTTCCAGCTCCGCCTCGTGGCGATCCTGCCGGCGAAGCAGTTCCTGATACTCTTTGCTCAGGTTGAGTATCTGCCGCAGTCCTTCGCGACGAAGGCTGAGCTGTTCTATTTCTCCGGCGAGGAGTTCCAGTAATTCCGAACGCCCGGACGCGTAGTTAGACGGCAGCTGTTGTTGAAAATCGGATTGAAGTTTCTCCAGCGTTTCCTGCACCTCGAGGTATTCCTGCTCCAGTCGTTCCACCTGCTTTCTTTTCTTTTCCAGGGCTTTGGTCAGGATTTCCGATTGAGAAGAGAAACGTTCGGCTTCCGCCTGTTTTTCCCGCCAACGCATAGCGAGCTGCTCCATGCCGGAGAAGTCGTCCTGCAGGGAACGCAGATAGGCTTTTCCGGACAACCAGTCGCCGACGGCCTGCTGCTCTTGCTCGAGTGTTTTCCGGCGTTCCAGGTTTTTTTCCAGCGCCTGGCGGATTTTGTCCAGTTCCTCTTCCCGGCTATGGGTATCCCGGCGCAGTTTTTCCAGGGGTTTTTCTTTTTCCCGAATAGAGGTATCCAGTTGGATAACCTGTTCAAAAACGGCCTGCTGACGGCTGAGTGCCCGGCGTTTTTCTTCCAGGTTTTTTTTGCGTTCCCGGGCTTGCCGGCCGGCTTTTTCAATACTTTCTTCTGCTTCCTGCAAAGCGGTTTGCAAAGTTTCCGCTTCCTTCTCGAGTTCCTCCAGGCTGCTGAGCAAATCGTCGAGCCGGTTGAGCCGGGTTTCGAAGGGACGCACCCGTTCGTACTGTTCCAGGCGCTGCAACTGCGGGGCACGGGCGATTTTTTCCGACTCTACTTTTTCCAGGTCGGCCCGCAGCGTAGCCACCCTTTTTTCCAGTTCCTTTCTTCGCTGCAGCCACAACAGGTCGTCGCGCTGTCCGGCGAGTACTTTTCTTTTATTGCGAATAGCCGATTGTCGCTCTTCCAAATCCTTTTCCAATTCCTCCACCTCGGCTTCGTCCAGGATTTCCAGTACGTTGCGCTGCTGTTGCAGATTTTCCAGTTGCTGTTGTTCCAGCTTGCTGCGTTCGTAGGCTGACTTTGACAGGCGGGTGTATATTTCCGTACCGGTGATGCGCTCCAGCAGATCACTGCGCTCTCTTTCGGAAGCCTGCAGGAAAGCCGCAAAATCCCCCTGCGCCAGTAGTACGGAGCGCGTGAAGCGATCGTAATCCAGCCCCGTAAGTTCTTCAATGAGCTCATCGGCTTCGCGCACCCGTTCCGCGATGAGATCAAAGGACTCCGTTTCCGGATTCCAGCGGGCGATCTCCCGTCTTGCCGGCTGTATATTCCCTTCAGGCTTATTGTGCGCCCGCCACAACATCCAGCGGGCCAGGTAACGCTCCTGACCATTGTCGAACTCCACCTCTGCCAGACTTTCGGCGGCGCCGTAAGACATGACCTCCTGCACATCCTTATTGCGGTGTACGCGGCCGTACAGTGCCAGGGTCATGGCGTCGAGGATAGTGGTCTTTCCGGCCCCCGTATCGCCGGTGATGGCGAACAGCCCGGTGTCGCGAAGGGGAGCTTCCACAAAAGCAATACTGCTCGACAGGCGCAGTGAATTGAGGTTTTTAATGTTGACTTTACGTATTCTCATGATCTTTAGTAGTGCTCAAAAACAACTCCACCCACAGGTTTATTTTAAACGGTGCTTACTCCTCTGGCCTACTATTCATCCAGTCCTGCAGTTCCAGGAAAGTACTTTCCAACTGTTCCATTTCTTCCGGAGGGCTTCCGTAGCTGTCGCATTTTTTACGAAACACCTCCAGGGCGCTCATGTCATAAAGATTCGTTTCGGTTGCTTCCTGTTGGTCCAGGGAAGCGTAGCGACTGCGCTGCAGCCTGATTTTGACCAGGTCCAGGTCCATATCGGCGGTGAACTCCCGGAGCAGAACATCGAGTTGCGGGATAATTTCTTCCGTTTCTACGATCACCTCCACCCAGGGTTGCAGATGTCGCTCCTTATGTGCACTAAAGCGACGCAGGGATTGCTTTACTTTTTCCAGATCCCCTTCTATAGTTTTCAGGCGGCGGAAAGTCGGCGCCGGCAGAAAAGTAATTTCCCGAAGGTCTTTTTTATCAAAATCGATCAGGAAGACCCCTTTGTCATCCCTGGTCTCCGAGAAAGAAAGCGGAATCAAAGACCCGGAATAGCGCACCGTGTCGCGGCCGCCCACGGTTTGGGGCCGGTGCAGGTGCCCCAGCGCTACGTAGTCGAATACGGCAGGGAATTCCGAGGCGTCGATATTTTCCTTATCGCCGATATAGATATTGTCCTGTTTGGCGGAGACCTGGGCTCCTTTTGCATAAAGATGCCCGGTAGCCAGGACAGGAACGTTTGCTTTGCCATAGGCCTCTGCCAGGGATCCCATCTCCCGGTAGTACCGACGGATGCCTTCCTGAATACGACTGATGCGTTCGGAACCGGTTTCACCAGCCACAGCGAAACGCAGATCGCGGTCGCGAAGAAAGGGCACGGCGGCCACCACGGCTTCCAGCTTTCCTTTTTCATTTTTAAGCTCCAGTAAGACAGATGACTTCTCCTCAGGCGCCGAGCCTACTACGTGCATGTTGAGTGCATAGAGCAATTGCTGCGGCGCCTCCAGCATGGATGGAGAATCGTGATTACCTCCGGTGATAACCACATGGCGGCAAGTGGTAGGTAGCAAACCGGTGAGAAACCCATAATACATGCGCCGAGCGTAGTTAGGAGGATTCCCGATATCAAAAATGTCGCCGGCTATTACCAGCACATCCACTTCCTGTTCCGCAATGACCTGCCGCAGCCAGTCTAACGCCAGTTGATGCTCCTGCTCACGATCATTAAACAACAGCTTCTGCCCCAGGTGCCAGTCAGACGTGTGTAGAATGCGCATATTTGCGTGATTGGTTATTGGTGATCGGGATATAAACTACTTCTGAGAAGTCGGTTCATCCACCTCGTAGAATATGAGGGAGGCTCGCTCAGGCGAAAGGGCGGCCGCCCGCTCCCCTTCCGCGGCGATGTAATACTGTATTCCGGGCCGGTTATCGACCATCGCTTCCCAGCGGATCGCCTGATCGGCCTCGAGGCTGCCTCCCGCCATTTGAATTCGCTTGAAGTTAGACCGGCCGGCATAGCGGTAGCAGAGCCAGACCGTTTCGGCTTGCTGAACGTTGGCGCTGATCCGCACCTTATCTTTGGTCTTTTCATGTTGGACGGCTGAAATCAAAGGCGGTTCCTTGACGATAAGCGGATGCTGCATGAGGTATTCGGTCCGCTTTTCCATGAGCTCGGTAATACCGATGATAGCTTGATCGTCAATAAGAGTTGTTGTATCCAGATTTTCCCGGAAAGTTTCCAGGCGGTAGAGCCGGTTGGGATCTGATTCCACGAATGGAGCAATCACTTCCTGAATAGCTCTTGCTTTTTCCAGGTATTGGTCCTCGGTAAAATTCTCCTGCAGGATAGTGCGAATATGCGTTAAATAAATTTTGCGGTAAAGGCTGTTTGACAGCAATTTATTGATCAGTGGCCGCTTTTCGTTACGATAGTGCAGGAAGGGGCTGAGCTCCTGCATTTGCTCATTGCTCAGGTTACTTCCCTTTTCCGAATAGCGAAAGGCTCCGAATGACAAATTCATATCCCATACGACGGGGTGGAATACCCCAAAAGTATCGCGGTACAGATAGTAATTGTGGCAAAGCATGCCGCTGTAACTGTCCAGGTTGACCAAGACGTTATTAAAAGCCAGCATCCAGAGCACCTGATCCACATCGAGGAATTTTTCCAGGCTGTCGGGCGCTTCATGGAGAACCTGGGTCAAACCGATAAGGTCTTTCCAGCCGTTATCGGACTTCATTTCGTAAAGCCCCATGTAGCAGGTGGAGTCCTCTCCGAGATATTCCAGGGAAGCGTGATCTCCATGGGGGCATTGTTTCTGCTCGGGAAATTCCCAGTTGGGATCACATTTAACCAGCGTTCCGGAGGAATTACCGTAGTGCTTCAGCAGGAATTTTTTGTCTACTGATTCGGTACTGTTATAAAAA
The DNA here is from genome assembly GCA_964632995.1 of uncultured Saprospiraceae bacterium. Classification (GTDB taxonomy): domain Bacteria; phylum Bacteroidota; class Bacteroidia; order Chitinophagales; family Saprospiraceae; genus CAZWDL01. The sequence goes on along the minus strand of CAZWDL010000048.1, from coordinate 15,168 downwards.
CCGAGGTATTCATCATTAACGAAGACCTTTGCGAAATTAGCCCGGGGAGCAGGCATGTACTGACGGGCGATATCGTAGGAGAGCACTTCGCGCAGAAAGCTCGGGTCTCGGAATACGTTAGACAATTTCAAAGTCTCCACTCCTCCGGGCAGGGTCTGCTCCTTGTCTTTGTAATCCAGTTTGATATTCAGCGGAAGCTTGGCTTCGTCATCTTTACTGACACTGTTAAAGGAACTGTTACCCTTGTACCGTACGCCCACCTCTTCGTATCGAACGCCGTTGACGAAGACATCTCCCGGCAAGCGGTCATCGTGCCCCATCTGTTTCAGAGAATCGAGCTTTTCCATCCAGTTCGGGGCTTCAAAATAAATGTGGATTTCAGCCACTTCATCGATCTTATAGAAATTTCCCCCGCCGTTTTGAGCACTGATCAGGGCTCCCCATAGCATAGTGCAAAGTAATACGTACAACTTACTCATAGTCTTTGGGTTTGAATGAAATAATAGGGGGCCTAAGTTCATCATAGTTAATTCGGCCTCTTTCGGCTCTGCTCTGCGTTGCGACTCAGTCACAGAACCCCGGCTATGTTATTCAAGAATAGGGCCCCTTAATCCCCATTTTTGAATGGGGCGCGCCTTGATCAGGCCGTTCAATTTCCTGTATCAATCAGTACCTGTGTATGTAATTGGCTTTCAGCTTAGCCATCACCCTATCACTTATTCAATTCATCCAGGTTGGCCGTCATCGGTTCGTACATATACCGGTGGGGTTCGAAGCGAACTGCGCCCACATTTTCGGCAAAGATAAAGTACTGCATCTGTCGGGCCCCAGCTTCAGGTTCGATTACGGCGCCGAAGATGCTGTCATTGGCTTCCTTATCGTTGTGTTCACCGTCATCGAACATCCGGGCTTCCCGGTAATCGGCTTTTTCATCAAAACGATAAAAGACGAAGACGCGCTTCGGCATCTTTTCAATTTTGGCGCGCACTTTAAAATCCGTTATCATTTCACTGGAGAATTGCTCTCGGCGTTGTAAGGCTATCTCTTCAATGGTTGGCGGGACTATCCGCATCTGTTCGTGGTATTTCAAAAAGCTAACGCGGCTTTTCATGAAACTGGCGATTCCCGGGACCTTGCTACGGTCACCGATGGTGTTATCCAGGCTGTTATCGAAGTTTTCTACACTGTAGTAGCGGTTTTCATCTTCCACAAATGCTTCCCGGATCAGTTTTTGTAGTTGTTCAGCGCGTTCTTCAAAGGAGCCTTTATCAAATTCCTCACGCATAATGGTATGCAGGTGTGAAAGATAAATCTTGCGATACAGGTCATTATCCAGCAGTTTGCTAATCAGCGGCTTGTCGGGATTATCAGCGTGAAGCAGTGGATCGAGCTCTCGCAGCGCTGCGAGACCCAGGTCCGATCCGTTCCCCGTATTTTTGAAGCTGCCGAAAGCAAGGTTAAGATCCCACACCATAGGTATAAAGCGGCCATCGGGTTTCTGATAGAGAAAGTAATTAGGGCTGTGCTGACCGGTATAACTGCTCAGGTTGACCAATACATTATTGAACGCCAGCATCCACAGGGTATTGTCTACATCGAGGATGCGTTCGATATGCTCCGGTTCTTCCTCGAGTATACGGGTCAGTTCAATGAGTTCATCCCAGCCGCTTTCCGAGAGCATATTGAAGTTGCGCAGATAGCAGCGGGCGCGGTCATCGTATTGCAGGGTGCCGTTGATATTGCTCTTGCATCCTTCCGGTTCCGGTTCATCGGTGCGGGGCCGGCTGAGGAATAACGCTCCTTCGCTCGACTGGAAATGGGGTTCCAGAAAGGCGTCTTCGATGGGCTCGATATTGACGAATAAGCCGTAGTATTCATCATTCACCTGTACGCGGGCGAAGTTGGCTCGTGGCGCCGGCATATAGCGGCGGGCTATCTCATAACCGAGTACTTCCCGCAGCATACTGGGATCGCGCAGCGCGCTCGACAGGATGATGTTGCGATTGCCCTCATATTCGTGGGAAGTATTGATGAAGTCAAGATCTATATAGAGGCTGTTGCGTTTTTGGCCGGGTTTGAACGCCCCGGTGTGCTGGTAGCGCACGCCCACATCCCGAAAGGTTTTCTCATTGATCTCCAGGTCGGCCAGCAGCATATCTCTACCGTTAAAACGCAGCGAATCCAGCAGGTAGCGCCAGTTGTCTTGTTCAAAGGTAACGTTCAACTCCTGGATGGTATCTACGGCATAAAAGTCAGAGGTTTGTCCATGGGCCGACCCAAACCCGAAGCATAAGGTAGTCAAATAGATAAGTATATTTTTTTTCATGCTTTGTCAGTATCGGTTAAGAAGACGGAATTTACGCAGTTGTTGCAATTATAATAAATTTAATCCATAATCATCTCACATTATTAGGAGGAGAAAGGGGATTCTTCTTGTATGGTGGTTTTCAGTTATTGAGCGGGCTTCCTGTAAGTTTTAGTCTCCTGCCGGTTGCCTGAGTTGGGTTTCTGCGTCCAGCCACTTCCCTGGCCGTACCACCCGCAGGCGTCTTTCTTTGCCGGCAGGATTAGGCTGCAAATAGTATTCCAAAGTAGCATACATGTCCCCGTCGTGCTCCGGGTACCATTTGGCGAAAGCCCGATAAAACCAGTAAAGATCGGGAGGTACCAGCGCAAAGGTGTCCAGGTTAGATAATCCTTCGACAGCCAACCCACGGGGTAAGCTTCCACGCAGCCATACGCTATACAGTTTTCGGCCCGTTTCTTCGCGATAGATTGTAACGACAGCCTCGAGGACCGGGCGCCAGGCAGCCGGCAGAAGTTCCTTACAACAGGGATTGATCAAACACCCTTCCGCATCAAGCGAAAAATAGCCGCCTATAGGACGCGCAACACTCATGCTACTACCCTCCCAGCAGTTGCGAAATATGTAGATACAGGTTAACCACCATGATGGCGATGAGCAGCAATGATAGTAAGCGCAGCCACCAACCGTTTTTCTCCCGAAAAGCTTCCGCACGCTTGCGCGCTTCCGGATCATTGGTACTTACTTTTCCAATAGCAAAAAGATAGAGATACACCCCGATCACCAAAAAAATCAGCTCAAAAACCAATCCTAGATATTCCATCATTTTGTTTTTGTTTCTTCAAAATTACCCGTTTTCTGGTTTTTCCTAACGTTGTCCCATTCAAAATAACGTCCTCCCATCACGATGTAGATCCCCGGGGCAAGCACCTGAACAAAAGCCAGGCCGCTACCCAGGTTGAAAAAGCCGTCGGAGGAAGTGCCGAAGGCGTAGGGAACCATAGCGCCGGTAAGAACAACCGTCTTGTTCTCGATATCGGATTTTGCCAGGTAGCGGGCCGTTTCCACCATGCGATCGGTGCCATGGGTGATCAGGATGTGTTTGGCTGGAGAGCGCCGGCAGTTATACGCGATTATTTCACGGTCTTCCTCCCGCATTTCCAGACTGTCAACCATCATCAGCGTCTTGAAATCAATATCCAGGTTACAACGGCCTCGTTTCAGCATTTCGGGTAAGTGCGTATCCCGGAAGAAGAGCTCCCCCGTGATGTAATTGTAGTCCTTGTCAAAAGTCCCTCCGGTAACGAAAACCTGAATCATAGCACAGACGATATTTGGTGAGGTTGTGGCTGCAAGTATACGAAAAGATGCTGGATGCTGGGCAGGCCTGGCTTGAACCTCATTTTCAGATCTGCTAAACTTCTAAACAGCGAGCCCGAAGGGCGAAGCGCTAAACTTCTAAACAGCG
>CAZWDL010000048.1:0-11295 GCA_964632995.1 uncultured Saprospiraceae bacterium | reverse complement strand
AAGCGCTAAACTTCTAAACAGCGAGCCCGAAGGGCGAAGCGCTAAACTTCTAAACAGCGAGCCCGAAGGGCGAAGCGCTAAACTTCTAAACTTCCTTATACACTCACGGCCCGGCGGAAATTCTCCAGCCGGGCCGTGGGTTAGAACGTGAGGATTTTCCCCGTAACTTTTTCTTTACTCTACCTCAAACTCCGTATCGTCTATACCTTTATTGACCTCGATGGCGGTGACCTCCAGTTTCAGGGGCATAGGCATCAGGCCGCTGGTAGTGAGGATATGGGGCCACATGATGCCAGCCACCTCCTTGTAGTCGCTCAGGTCATTAGTGATGGTCATCTGGCCGTTGGGGCCCTCTTGGGTCTGCACAGTACGAACCTTGAAATTCGTTTCGGCGTCGTAGAATTCAGTGACCTTGTCACCGCCGGGTTGGGTGACCAGAATTTTATACGCGTCGCTGCCGTTCACTTTTTCCACCCCCTTTATTTCCACTTGGAAACCCTTTTCCAGGTATTCGGCTTCGGGGAAAGGGATGGCCTGGGTAGCCATAGCTTCCAGCTGCTTGCCTTCCATCTGCTGCTTTTGGCCCTGGGCCACCATTACACCTTCCTCCCCGTCGAAGCGCTGCTCCTGCATGACCATGCCGTTAACTTCCACCGACATACTAAACTTGTTAGGGCGCTTTTGCTTGCGGGTCATCTCCATCTGCATTCCCTGGACGGAGGTGGTCATGGTCATTTCGAAATCTTTAACCTGCGCCAGTTTTTCCCGCGTACCGATAGCTTGCAGGTAAGCGTTGATCACTTCCTCCGCGCTGGTGTTCACCGGCATGGATTCACCGGCTTCGACCACATTGCCGTACATGTCATAATAGGTAACTTCCTCGTTGGCGTCAAAGCTGGTCAGCTCGCCGGCCACTTCGTCTTTATTACCAACGACGACAATGTGGGCGGCTTCGGGTTTTACGTAACGTTGGGCGGCCTCGGCAACTGCTTTTCCATCAACGGCGCTGAGTTTTTTCAGATAGTTTTGGTAGAAGTCCTTCGGCATGTCATAACGGGCTGTATTTAGAGCGTAGCGGGCTATCGTTTGCGGGCTTTCCAGGCCGCGGGCAAAGGCGCCGGCGGTCTTGGCTTTCACCGACTCGATTTCTTCTTCCGATACCGGCTCTTTTCTGATGCGCTCCATTTCGTAGAGGAATTCGGTGATGGCGCTGTCGGTCACCTCGTTACGCACATCGGCCGAGGCGGAGAAATAGCCCACATAAGGGTCATCCTCAATTTCAGAGTAGGCGCCGTAGGTGAACCCTTTGTCTTCCCGCAGGTTGGTGAACAAGCGGGAGGTGCCAGAGCTACCCAGCACTCCATTCAGCACGCGGGCGGTGATGGACTCCTGGGTGCCGGGGCGCAACTGCAGCGGATAAGTGACGTTGATGGTTGACTGCACCGCACCCGTTTTATCGATAAAAGCGACCTGGGTTTCCGTAGGAGCTTCCGGCATATCGAAGCCGGTCTTTTCCACCTCACCGCGTTCCCATTTACCGAAATGTTTTTCAGCGACCGTTTTGGCCTCCTGCATGTTGATGTCGCCCACGATGACCAGATAGGAAATGTTGGGCTTGAAGTATGTTTCGTAATAGTTTTTGCACTTGTCCAGATCGATCTGCCCGACGGTTTCCTCCGTCGTCAGTTCGCCGTAGGGGTGGTCCTTTCCGTAACGCAGCACTTGCGAAACATTGGAGGCGATGGCTTCGGGGCTATCCTTCTGGCTGGCTAGGTTGGAGGTGGTCTGCTTTTTAAGCTTTTCCAGTTCGTCCTCCGGAAAGCTGGGATTATAGAGCACATCGGTCATGATGTCTAGCAACGCATCCTGGTGCTTCGTCAGGCTGGCGCCAAACATGCCCCGCGAGCTCGTATTAAAGGAAGCCCCGATAAAATCGACGGCCTCATCAATATCGCCTTTGCTGCGAGAACTGGTTCCCGTTCGCAGCAGCTGGCCGGCCATGCTGGAGACGCCGGCATACGCTTCTTCGCGGTGCAGCGGCACATCGACGAACACCTGGAAGGACACACGGGGAATTTTGTGGTTTTCCACCACGATGACCTGCAAGCCGTTATCCAGAGTGAATTGCTCGTAATCGCCGAGTTCAATTTGAGGGGCAGGACCCGGTTCGGGCGGATTGTTCCTAAAATCTTCCTGTGCGAATACTGTGATGCTTAGCAAACAGCTAAGGACTAAGGTTAAAAGAAGCTTATTCATGGTATGGATTTATTTTGGACTGCCGAAGCAGTGCGTCCGGCAGTAGGATTCAGTTAATATTGGATCGGTAACAATGGCCTCAATTAGCTTTCGGCAGATAGTGCAGCACCACGCGGTTTTCCGGCAGGAAGTACTTTTTAGCTACCCGCTGAATGTCTTCACGGGTCACATCCAGGTAACGCTGCAATTCGGTATTGATGAGATTGGCGTCGCCGAATTGCACTTCGTAGATAGCCAGGTTCTCGGCGATACCGCGCATACTCGTATTTTGGGTGACAAATTCGGACTCCACCTGGTTGCGCAGCTTCTGGAACTCTTTTTCCGGGACCAGGTTTTCACGAACCACGGCAAACTCGGCGTCCATGGCGGATTCAAGCGCCTGCAGATCGACGCCCATGTTGGCGATGCCGGCCGCGATGATCACGCCCGGGTCTTCGAGTGAAAGCGGGATGCTTAAAGCAGTAACAGCCAGCTGCTGTTCATCAACCAGCGATTTGTACAGGCGCGAGCTTTGCCCCTGAGCCATCAGGCGGGAGAGCATGTCCACCGCGTAGTAGTCGTCAGTTCCCGTAGCGGGGATGCGGTAAGTATGTATTACGGCCGGTAGCTGGATATTGTCGTATACCGTATCGCGCATCTCGCCTTGCAGCGGCGGCTCGGTAATATCCGGCCGGGGAATTGTTTTTTCACCACGTGGAATGGTCGCGAAGTACTTTTCGATGAGTTGTTTGGTTTCCGCCATATCTATATCGCCTGCAATGGTGAGCACAGCGTTGTTGGGCACGTAAAAGGTTTCGTAGAAATCGATGTAATCCTGCTCGGAGGCGGCGTTGAGATCATCCATCGACCCGATGGGCGTCCATTGGTAGGGATGTTCGCGGAAGGCGCGCCTCATTGCTTCTTCCAAGATAGTGCCGTAGGGCTGATTGTCGACGCGCTGGCGGCGTTCTTCCTTGACAACCTCGCGCTGCGTGTCGACGCCCTGCTGATCGACATTGGCGTGCAGCATACGCTCGGATTCAAGCCACAGGCCTAGTTCCAACTGGTTGGAAGGCAGCACCTCATAGTAGAGAGTGCGGTCCTGGGTGGTATAGGCGTTGATGCCGCCGCCGGCATCTTCGACATACTTGAAAAATTCACCCCGTTCAATATTGGCCGAGCCTTCGAACATGAGGTGTTCGAAGAAATGTGCGAAGCCCGTGCGGTCCGCCGCTTCGTTTTTCGAACCAACGTGGTACAGAACGGTGACGGCGACAATCGGCGTAGAGTGATCCTCATGAAGAATCACTTTCAGACCATTATCGAGGATATATTTCTCGAAGCTGATCTTGTTCATTTGAGCAGATAGTGGCAGGGTCCCCAGAAAGACGAGGAGGGCAGTGAGTAACTTGATCTTCATGTAGGTAGCGTTTTGGTCAGTAATTGTTTTTGGAAAAGAACATACCCGGTGAAACAGGCTTTTATACCTTATCTTAATTTTAAACCACAAAGTAGACGCTAGGTTTGCCGAAAAGAGTATTTTTCGAGAGAAGGACAGCAATAATAGATAAAAGGGGGAAACCGCCGGATTAACTTAACCCGGCGGTGGTATATTTGAAATACTTGATATCCGTAGGAGCAGTCAGACCACTTTATCCGCACAGGCCGAGCTGGCGAAAGCATCGGGTTTGGCTTTGAAGACGAAGCCCATACCCAGGATGTAGCCCATGGCCTCCTTGAGCGCAGTATTCGACTGGAAGTGCGGATCGGTATTGATATCGGCGTGGACCTCCAGGGCTACATTGTGTTCGTCGAGCAGATCGCAAAGGGCATAGGCTACCTCTACTGATTTGGCCACTTCGGAGATCATGCGTTCGCGCAGCCCCATCTGCTTCTTGACTTTGCTGTTGTTGATGAACATAAAGCCCCCCTTCTTTTCCCGGAGGAAGACGATGACCGTGGCGAACTCTATGACGCCGCCGCGCACCTGGGAGTCAGAGCCGATACAGACTTTAAGCTTATGGCCAAGCGCTTTTTCTCGTTGCAGCGTCTTGGCGACGGCCTCTTTGATGGGCTCCTGAATCGGTCGGCCGTCGAATCTTCTCCATTGCATGTGAATAATGATTTTTGCACAATTTAAAAAAAATAGCCGCGGAATTGGCTATCGGTTATCAAATTTAAACCAAAGTTAATTTTTATTTAACAATCGAATAAACAGCATTTATCGCTGCTTTGGTTCCCAGGCCGAATTAATTTTGCGGGGAAATGCAGGCTCTCAATCAGTTCAACTTGTCCTTGGCTTGGGGAACAAAAAATTTTGGTTTGATACCGGCTTTGAGCTGGGCTGCTTCGGAAAGCGTAACGCGGAAGAAAAATGGTGAGGACGGCATTAATCCAAAATTTTGAAGACATTGCCCCTGCGAAGTGCTTCGGGTTGCCCATAGCACTAACGGAAAAAAGCTTAGCATTTGTGATACGCCCTCAGTTACAGCAATAACAGAATGACCCGTACACCCGACATGAAGGCCGGTTTTTACAACTCCCCCTCTCCTCAAAACCAGAAAAACGCCATACATTCACAGCACAAAACAATATAGCCAATATGCACCTATTCTACGAGCGAAAACGACAACTCCAGCCCGGCATGATCGCCCTGACGAATGTACCTTTTGATGACTATTCTTCCTTCCGGCGCGGGCCGGCGCAGGCGCCCGAACGCATCTGGGCGGCCTTCCATTCGGATTCCGCCAACACTTTCGCCGAGGACGGGACCGACATAAAGGATCATCAACAGCTGCTCGACCTGGGGCCCGTTCCCTTCCAGGATTACCTGGACATCAGCCGGCACTACGAAGCCCTGCTGGAGAATGACGTGCAGGTGCTGAGCTTCGGCGGCGATCATTCTGTTACCTACCCCGTTATTAAGGCTTTCGCCAAAAAATACCCGCAGCTGACGATCCTACAGCTCGACGCCCACAGCGACCTGTACGACGAGTTCGAAGGGAACCGCTACTCCCACGCCTGCCCCTTCGCCCGCATTATGGAGGAAGGCCTGGCCAAACGGCTCGTACAGGTGGGCGTGCGCACGCTGACTACCCACCAGCGGGAACAGGCGGCGCGCTTCGGCGTGGAAATCCACGAGATGAAGAACGGACTGCCGGACAAACTCGACCTCTCAGGCCCCCTTTACCTCTCGCTAGATATGGACGTGCTCGATCCGGCCTTCGCACCCGGCATCTCGCATCACGAACCGGGGGGCATGTCGGTGCGCGAAGTGCTGCGCCTTATTCAGTCTATCAAAGTACCGATCGCCGGCGCCGATATCGTCGAGTACAACCCCCTGCACGACCAGGACGACCGCACGGCGATGGTGGCGGCGAAGTTCTACCGTGAAATCGCGGCGAAGATGCTGAAGCGGGAAGGAAAAGACTCCGGACGAATGTAACCCCCTCTCTTTAAACAACTAATCCTCGCTTCAATTAAATTAGAAGGAAGTTCGAACGGGCTCCCGCTTCTCGAACCATCTCAAACAAAATCAAACCATCTCAAACCATTGCCCACCTACCTCTTCGTCTACGGCACCCTCATGCGTCCTTTCGAATCGTCGATGCGGCGCTTTCTCGAAGAAAACAGTTATTTTGCCGGAGAAGGAACCGTTCCCGGCCGGCTATATGACCTGGGACGCTACCCCGGCCTGGTCATCGATCCGCAATCGGAAGAGCGGGTAAAAGGACATATTTTCGAGCTGCGAAATATCGAAAAGGTGCTGAACGTTTTGGATAAGTACGAAGGTATCGATCCTGCCGCGCCGGCGAAAGGTGAATACCGCCGCATACAATTTGAGGTACGCAGCGACGCGGAGCCCATACCCTGCTGGATATACGAATACAACCGCGCCCCGGCCGGTCTGCCGCTCATTCCGGCTGGGGATTACCCGGCTTACGCCAAAAGCAATGTGGCGCATCAGTGGTTTATACGGTCTGCTTAGAAATTGGCGGCTAAATCATTGACCCATACTACTTCCTTAAGAAGAACATTAACACATGACGCTTTCCAGGTTACTCCTCCCCTTCTTTTGCATAACCCTGCTCATGGGCTGCCAGTTTAATTCCAGTGACGCCCAGGAGCATGCTTACACCAATCACCTCGTCAATGAGAGCAGTCCCTACCTGCTGCAGCACGCCCACAATCCCGTCGACTGGCACCCCTGGGGTGAAGCGGCGCTGGAAAAGGCCAAAAAAGAGAATAAGCTGCTGATCATCAGCATCGGCTATTCGGCCTGCCACTGGTGCCACGTCATGGAACACGAGAGCTTTGAGGACACTACGGTGGCGCGCATCATGAATGAGCACTTCGTCGCTATTAAAGTGGACCGGGAGGAGCGGCCGGATATCGACGACATCTACATGACCGCCTGCCAGATGGCCGGCGGGCGCTCCTGTGGCTGGCCGCTCAACGCCTTCGCCATGCCCGACGGGCGGCCCGTATGGGCGGGCACTTACTTCCCGAAGAAGCAATGGATGGAAATTCTGAACTATTTTGTAGAAACAAAGGAAAAGGAACCCGAAAAGCTCAATGATTACGCCGACCGCCTGCTCAGCGGCCTGGCGGAAAGCGATCAGGTCAGTCTCAGCCCTATGCCGGAAGCCGAATTCCGCCTCACCGACCTGAAACAGATGATTAATGGGTTTTACCCCAGCCTCGATTTTGAGCGCGGCGGCAGCAAAGGCGCACCAAAATTCCCCATGCCGCGCAACCAGGAGTTTCTCCTCGCCTACTACCACCACAGCGGCGACGAGCGGGCCCTGGAAGCGGTACAAGTCACGCTGGAAGAAATGGCGCTGGGCGGCATCTACGACCCGCTCGGCGGCGGCTTCGCCCGGTACAGCACCGACGCGCGCTGGCACGCCCCCCACTTCGAAAAGATGCTGTACGACAACGCCCAGCTGGTCAGCCTCTACGCCCACGCCTATAAGCTCACCGGCGATGCGCTGTACCGGCGAATCGTGGAGGAAACCCTGACCTTCGTCGAACGCGAACTGACCGGCCCCGGCGGCGGCTTTTACTCCTCCCTCGATGCCGACAGCGAAGGGGAAGAGGGGAAGTTTTACGTCTGGACCAAAGCCGAAATCGATTCCATCCTCGCTGATGAAAAACTTGCCACCTTATTCAATGACTACTACCAGGTAGAAGCAGACGGCAACTGGGAGGAACGGAACATCCTCGATCCGGAAGAACGCCTGTCTGCATTTGCCGAAAGGCAAAACCTTTCCCGGGAACAGGCGCAATCCATGATGGCCGAAGCCGAACAGCGCCTTTTCGAAGCCCGCTCCCAACGCGTGCGCCCCGGCCTGGACGACAAACGGCTCACCGCCTGGAACGCCCTCATGCTCAAAGGCTACGTCGACGCCTTCCACGCCATGGGCGATACGGCCTACCTCAACCGCGCCTTACGCAATGCTTCCTTCCTGCTTGATAATCAACTGCAAGCAGACGGCCGCCTTAACCGCAATTACAAGGACGGCAAATCGGTCATCAACGCCTTCCTCGACGACTACGCCCTCACCGCCCGCGCCTTCATCGCCCTGTATCAGGCCACCTTCGACATCCGGTGGCTGGAACAGGCGCGCCGGCTGACGGATTACGCCGTCGAACATTTCTATGACCCCGAAAGCGGCCTGTTCTTCTACACTTCGGACATAGATCCGCCACTGGTGACCCGCAAAAAGGAAATCCTCGATAACGTCATCCCCGGTTCCAACTCCGTTATGGCCCGGGTGCTGCACGACCTCGGCAAATATTACTACAACCAGGACTACCTGGCCAAGTCGGAAAGGATGCTCCGCCAGGTGGCCGGCGCCATGCAGGAAAGCATGGACCTGGCCTACTACGCCAACTGGGCCCTGCTCTACCTCGACCAGGTGCGCCCACCCTACGAGGTCGCGATTGTCGGACCGGCATACGAAGCCAAACGGCAGGCGCTCAACGCTCAATACCTTCCCCACGCCCTCCTCCTGGGTGGCACGGACGAGGGGCAACTGGAACTGCTGCAGGGAAAACTCCAGGAGGGCCGGACGATGATTTACGTCTGCCGGGATAAGGTGTGCAAATTGCCGGTGGAAGAAGTAGAGCGGGCGCTGGAACTAATGGAGAGCCGATAGCCCTAAACTGCCGTGCTCTGCCCTTGACTTTAGGGGCAGATCCCGTCTTTTTTAATTTCGGCGGCTGGGAAAACCAGGAAGAATCACCATGCCGCCGAAACAAAAAAAGACGGGATGGGAGCTTTGATCTTGGGTGCGGGCTGCTTCGATTTGATCAAAGCCAAGGAAAAAACCTTAGCAGTTATAATCCGCTCTTGGCTGCAGCATTTACAGAATCCCCCGAATGGAAAACCTGAAACCGAATATTGAGGTTTTCTCCGCTCCCCCCTCTCCTCACACCTGAATTTGTCGGATCATATCAAACTACCGTTTCGAGGAGAGGGGGGCGGGGGCTGAAGAGTCAAAGGCAGATCAACGGATTAGTCTCAAACCAAGAGACCAAGGGAAAGGCCCTCCCCTGCGGACCGTATGGCCGGTGCGCCCCGCCAGGTTGCGCTTTCCCAGCGCGACCTGGCTTGCCCCAAAACCGGAGACGTTAACTTTCAATGTTCTCGCCGACTACCTGATGAACGGCTCCACAGATGAGCAGACTGCCGAGGCCCTCTGCAATATCGAGCTGCTCCGGCAGTTTAAAAAAGTCGAGCAGTTGCCCGACGATAAAAAGGCCATCGTCAAAGCGTTGATCGATGCCTTTCTGCTCAAATGGGACATTCAGCAAAAGTTCGCATAGGACAGACGAATCGGCTGCTACGCAAAAAGCTCCACGCAACTTTCATCGCGTAGAGCTTTTGTTTTTCCTTAGCTCAGGAAGGCTCAGGCCTGTGGCCCTTTTATCCGCCGGAGCAATGTGAAGGCGGGAATACACGCTATGAGCCAATTCCGGCGCACCTGCGCCTAGCTCCGCAGTAGGGGCAAAACGGTAAAAATTTCGCAAAGAATTACAAAAGTAGGATTCGGCATCAAATTTTTCGGTCAGAAAACCAACCGATAAAGTGTATGGTCAAAATGATAAACAAAATGCTTGAGAGCATAAACACAACTATCACTTTCTTCGAAACAAGAATTAATAGGATGGAAGCTGAAAAAATTATAAACAATGCCTCTGTAAAGTAATCCTTTAACTCTCGTTCACCTTCATTAATTTTCAACAGCTTGTAATATACTATACCATCGATAAAATTATACAGATTATATGAATAAATTGAAAAAAGTGTAAATGCAGAAGTCCAGTAGGCTGCATTTTTTAAACCATAGAATACTGTCAACATCAAAAAAAGAACTAAAGTCCATCCCAACCATTTTAGGTTCACAAATTCTTTAATTTTATCTATCATCATTTTCGGGTTGATTAGGATTACGTACGTATTTGGGTATTTCGTATGTTGGTCCTTGACCTGGCAAATAGGTATTGATAAACCTCTGTGTTGCCCCTGAGGAAGATGCTCCGGTAGCCGCAGCAGATTGTCTTGATGCCCTGTTATGACTTACTAAATTCTTCCTAGCTTGTTTCAGCCTCTCTCTTTGGGGAGCCGTTCTCCTTAATGCCTTGTTTTCATCCAAACCTGACCTATTCCGCCTTTTAGCCACTTCGAGGGCATTTTCTGCATTCTTCACCTCTTGCCTTAATTGAGAAGTCGTTGTTTCGGCACTTTCCTTGACCTTATCTCTAATTGGACTACGAACAGTCTGACCAGTTACAACTGCGATCCCCGTTTCCCTTAGATCGACCTCTCCATCTTGAGCAAGTTGAGTGCCAACATTAACACTTGCATCAATAGCTATTTCAGTCGCCCTTATTGCTTTAGCACCTTTGAGTACTTGATTTGCTTTAGATATTAACCCAACACCAATAGCACCAGCACCAGCAGAAATAAGCACCGATTTGCCATCAATATCAGTTAATGCATCTCCCAGATCTTTTCCCTGCGCTAAATTACCAGCCACTTGTATCGAGTAATCTAGAACGCCCCCCACTATTGCTCCAACAATTGGGTTTCTACCGTCCGGATCTATTGAAATTATTGGGTTATTGAACGTGTAATTGAAAGGCGACCAAGCGGCCATTTCCTCTGCCAACGGATCCACCGCATTCCACCTCCCGATAGCCGGATCATACCACTCCAGCCCAAAATCCTCCTCCAGCTCCTTGCCGTTATACCGGTACCGATTCCCCTTCACCGGATTATCCACCCAATCCCCCTCCAGCGCCATTCCAAAAGGGTAATAGTGGTGCTCCTGAAGCACCTCATTCGTCCCCGGGTCGCTCGTAATATCCACGTCTCCATCACCGTTTCTATCCGCAAAGGAGAGACGCAGGTTACCCAAATGATCCGTCAGGTTGTACTCGTACAGCGATTGCCCGTTGTCAAAAGACACCCGCCCTTCGGCGTGGTAGATTGCCTCCATCACCCCATTGTAGTACTCAATCCCACCGACGTAATCGCGCGGCAGCCCCGTCGGCGGTCCCGCCGGTTGGGCGATCTCCGCCAGGAACTCGGCGCCGGCTTCTACGGTGAAGCCCGCCTGCAGGGTAATGCCGGTGGCGGCGGTGAAGGTGACGTTGGAGCCCGTAGCCACGCGTCCTCCGGAGACAATGGCATCCGCCTGGTACGCACCCGGAGCGATGGGATCATCGTGCAGTTCCAAGATACTGGAAAAGGTGGTTTTGCGCAACTTGGTCCCGGCGGCGTCGTAGCGCCATGCGATCACCCGGCCGTCGTCGTAGGCGATGGTTTGGGGCAAATTCAGCCCCCCTCGATCCCCCCAAAGGGGGGAAGAAACGTTGCGTTCTCCTCCCCCGTTGGGGGAGGCCGGCCAGACGGTCCGTAGGGGAGGAGGTAGTCGAAAGTCAGGTTGTCGATCTGCCCTTCCTGCCAGGCGCTGCCGTCGAAGTGCAGGCCGCGGCGGGTGATGGTTTGGAGGTTTCCGCGTTTGTCGTAGGAGTAGGCAGCGTCGTAAG
>CAZWDL010000047.1:0-48261 GCA_964632995.1 uncultured Saprospiraceae bacterium | reverse complement strand
TATACAGGGTGCTATCCTCCTGGTTTTCAATCTGGCTGCTCATTGGCGCAACGCCATGCATTATCATGAGGTGGACCGGGGGGAGAGGTAGGGTTGGTTTGAGGTTGTTTACTCCAGCATCGTTTTCCGGCTGAAGAAAATGTAGTTGCCTACCACATCCAGAAAAGTCGCCTCGGGAAAAACGGGGAGGAATTGCCGCTCATAAAACAGGCGGCTGCGGCGCTTATCCTTTTTACTCGCGGCCAGGCGATTGTAGAGAAGAAGTCCGTCGGGGTTGAGCAGGTCGCGCAGGTTTTCAAGGAAAGCAGGTTCCTCGAATTTGGTAGGCACCGTATCGTCGAGGAAAATATCCATACAGATAAGATCAAAGGTCGTAGAGCATTGTTCGACGAAGACATAAGCGTCGGCCTGTATTACTTCGAGGCTGGACTCCAAATCATCGAGTACGTACTTTTGAGCCAGGTGAAGGACGGCTTCGTCGACTTCTACAGCGGTGTAACGGTAGTCTTTGTGAAAGGTCTTTTCCAACATTAGCGGGATACTACCCAATCCGAGTCCCAACACCAGTACTTCCCCGCCGGGCAGCTTATCGAGATCAGTAGCCTTAAAGGCGCGACGAAAATTGGAATACAGGTCTTCGTAGGAATAAACAGCATGAGCGGTGCTGAGTTGATAACGGCCATTTTTGAGACTGACGTACAAATGAGGATTATACGAGCTGGCAGCGCTTTCAACGTGCAACTCCATCAGGTAACTAAGCCAGACTTTCCACCAGGATTGCTGCATAAAAAAGCGATTGACTATCGGATTTCCGCTCACCCATCCCGCTTTTCAAGTGGAACGGGTCGGATAATATTTCAGACTTCTTATTTCTTATTTCCTATTTCCTACACCTCCTCCCCCCGGTACCGGGCCGTATCCTCAAAAATCCGAAGCAGGATGAGGCGGTCCTCCAAGCCGAGCTCGAGGTTGCGCAGGGCCATCATTCGCTCCATGGATTCAAAAGCCTTATCCACTTCGTAGGACTGCAGCCCGCCGGCGCCGCCCCAGGTGAAGGAAGGGATAAAACGCGGCGGAAATCCACCACCAAAAATATTAGCGCACAGCCCGACTACCGTTCCGGTGTTAAACATCGAATTGATGCCGCACTTGCTGTGGTCGCCCATAAACAATCCGCAGAATTGCTCGCCGGTGGGCTTGAAATACTCCGTTTGATAATTCCACAATTTGACTTCGGAAAGAGTGTTTTTCAGGTTGGAGGCATTGGTATCCGCCCCCAGGTTGCACCATTCGCCGATAACGGAATTCCCAAGATAGCCGTCGTGCGATTTATTGGAATTGCCGTAGAACACCGAATTTTTCACTTCCCCTCCTATCCGGCAGTGCGGTCCGATAGTCGTAGGGCCGTAAATCTTCGTTCCCATCTTCAGGGTGGCCCTTGCTCCGATGCACAGCCCACCGCGAAGCAGGCAGCCCTCCATCACCTCCGCCTCGCGGCCGAGGTATACCGGTCCGTGCTTCACATTGATCAGCGAACCTTCCACGCGGGCGCCGGCTTCGATGAAAAGGCGAGCGGGATCGCCGATCAGCTGGTTGCTCGGGGGCAGTTCTTCCGATTTACGCCCCCGGGTCAACAGCTCGAAATCCTGCTCGATGGCGTAGCCGTTTTTACCATAAAGGTCCCAGAGGTGTTTGATCTGTACATACTCCGTATTTTCCAGGTCGAAGCCATGTAGTTCCTCAAAGTATTCCTCTTCCACCAGTTGATCGAGCTGCTTTGCGCTGAGCTTGACGGCGATCAGCTGATCGCCGTCCAGAAAGGCCTCTCCGAACTCCATTTGACGCAGCAGCGCACACAGTTGCGGTGAGGGCAGCACAGAACCGTTGATAATGAAGCTTTCCTCGGCCTCATCGATAGGATACTTCCTGGCCAGATAGTCCTGGGTGATAAAACAGACGGGCATATCCATCCAGCGCTCCCACTTTTCCCGTATCGTCAGGGCGCCGATACGCAGTTCACCAACGGGCCGGGTGAAGGTGAACGGCAGAAGATGATCCCGAATCTGATCGTCGAAAAGCATAATATGGGCCATAGGTCTTGGTCGGTCTTTTGATGGGTTATATTTAGGAAACCTTCAAGGTTTTACTCACGTAAAAAAAGCCCCGATCAGTGATGAAAGGGACTTTTGGGTTCTTGCTCTTCGTGGCTTTGACTTCAGGACTCGGATTCTTCGGATTCGGATTCTTCCTCTTCCTTTTTAGCAAAGCGCGACTTGGCAAATTTCTTATTGAACTTGTCGATACGGCCGGCGGTGTCTACGAATTTCATCTTCCCTGTAAAGAAGGGATGCGAATAGCTGGAAATTTCCAGTTTAACAAGCGGGTACTCGTTGCCGTCTTCCCACTCAATGGTTTCCTTGCTGGGCGCACAGGAGCGCGACAGCCAGGCATCCCCGCTGGAGAAGTCCTTAAATACCACCGTACGATAATTGTCCGGATGAATATCTTTTTTCATGATCCTCTTTTTTCAATTAGGACGCAAAGATACAACTTTTTCAGAATGTGGACAAATATGTGTCCTTTTGAATTTTGGCTGGCGCCAAAATCCAAAACAACGGGCCCTGACAGATGTCATATCATAAAGCGAGACATTAGCGCACCACGCTTTACGATAAAACAAAAAGGCAGAAACAACTCAAAATTCAAAACAAAAGTCAGTTCGTCGATATTTTTGCTTTTTTCACCGAACTATCTTCCGAATTACACTGCATCCCTGCAACTTAAATTCAATTCATTCAGCCAATTCACCTAAAACACCAAAATTGATGAAAACCTCTGTTGCTTCCCGATCCGCTAAGCTTCCTTTTTTGATCATCATCGGTCTGGTCATCGGTTTGCTGCTCGGATTTCTGATGGATCACTTCACCGCCGGCCTGATCGCCGGTTTCCCGCTCACCTTTCTGGGCGCCATCGTCTATCGCGAGGTAAAGCGGTAATTGCCTGATACCCTCTGTAGAACACCAATTCACCAATGACAAACAGGCCGGTACGTGTTTTGACACGTACCGGCCTGTTTCGTAAAAGAAAGGATTTAGGGATACACAACCATCTCCCTCTCCCCGCGTTTTCACAAAAAACAACAACCAACAAACACTATGTCCTTTCCCACCGGATTAAAGCGCAGCGCCGCCATGGTCGTTCTGCGGCACGAGGAAAATTTTTTACTATTGAAGCGCAACAAGGAGCCCAATGCGGGCCGCTACGTACCCGTGGGCGGCAAGCTGGAGCCTTTCGAGGACCCCTACAGCGCCGCCCGCCGCGAGACCCAGGAAGAGACAGGCCTGCAGCTCGACGAACTACACTACGGCGGCGTGCTCATCGAGACCTCCCCCACCCCTTATAACTGGCAGGTAAATATTTACATCGCCGATATCCCGCACATGCCGCCGCCCTACTGTGACGAGGGCATGCTGGAATGGATTCCCTTCAACCGGGTACCCGATGTTCCTACCCCCCCGACTGACTGGCAGGTCTACCAGTACCTCATGCGGAACCAGCCCTTTGCCCTCAATGCCATTTACAACAAGAACATGGAGCTGTTGCGGATGGTGGAGGAGATAGAGGGGAAGGTGTTGGTGTAGAACGGAAGTTCGGTACTGTTCCCGGTGGTTGGCTGTTGGCAGCTTATCCCGGGCTAGCCTGGGAATGGCGAACAGCGCAAAAGGAAGGTCCCGCCGGAGCGGGGCCTTCCGAGAACGCACTTTCAAAAGAATACTGTCGGGATGAGCCGCCAAAGGCGATGGATGCTGAAAAATTTAAATGAAAAGCAGCCTTACGCAATTTCAATTCGCATCGACCACCTCGCCGGAGCCCGAGATAGAAACGTTGAGCGAGGGGCTGCCGTGGTACAGCACATCGCCGCTGCCGCTAATGACGATGCTGAGCTCCTCGGTGATGTGCACCTCCGCATCGCCGGAGCCGGAGATATTGACCTTGCCTTTTCGTGCTTTCAGCCCGAAGGCCTGCAGGTCGCCCGAGCCGGAGAGCTGGAAGACGATCTCGTCGGCCTCACCGTCGAGGCGGAGGTTGCCGGAGCCGGAGATGGAAGTGTGTACATCGTCGGCCATAAACTGCAGGCTGATATCGCCGCTGCCGCTGATGCCGATATCGAGATCATCAACCGTCAGCATCGATTCGCCGACGATCTGACCGCTGCCGGAGATGGAGACGGCGGTGACTTCAGGCACGGTAATGAAAATGCGCAGGTCTTCCATTTCGCTGATACAGCGATCAGTCTCCAATTCCCACAGGCCACCCTTGACGGTGCGCTCCAGGTAGTCGATAATGTTGGGCTGGCCCTCCACTATCACACGCTGCTCGTCGCCTTGGCGCAGGTATACCGTAGCGGGCAGTTTCAGGTCGATGGCGTCGATGCGGTTCAGTTGCAGTTCCTCCGTAATGATGGCGCCCTGGCCGCGCAGGCAGCCCGAATCGCCGGGCTCGTCATCGATGTCGATAAAACAGCTGCTGACAGAGAGCGCCGTGATAAGGGAAAGAAAGATCCATTTTACTTGTTTCATGGTTGAGTGATTTTTTGTTGTCGAATCCGGCTGCTACGCGTCCTGCCGGAATCGTTAATTGCGTTATTTTTAATGAAAAATGAAGTGCTTTTGAGCAACCCGCAGCTATTTCCAGCCTCTGCCGGATTTGAGTAAGGCTATGCTACTCGCTGTCAACCTTTCGCGGCTGGCCGACGTGTTGCTCAACTGCAGTAGATAAAAGTCGACGGATTGAATCGAGCACTTGGCCGCCTGCCGCTTTTTACCCCGAAGGACTTCCGGGGAGCAATCGGCGGCCAGCCAGGCTGGCCGCCGCGATTCGTCCGATGAGCAGCGAATAGCGGATTCTAGTGCGCCGGGCACTAGTACCTCCGATTCCCAAACCAGCCCAGTCGCAACCCTAGGCCGACGACGGCGCCGCGGAAATCTTCGTTACTGTAGCCGCGATTTTCGCTGACGCCTTCCACGTAGCGGTAGCCGATGCTGCCCACCACGCGCATCCAGCGGGTGATATTCATCTCGAGCCCGATTTCGGGAGTGGCGACGAAGATCTTGTCGAGGTCGTCGTAGTGCAGGGTGTGATCACGCAGGCTTACATTGACCGCGCCCCAGCCGATGCGACCGCTGCCGTAGAGGTGCAACACGCTGTGCGGGCTTATCGTAAAGCCAACCCAGAGCCCCCCGTGCCCCATATCGAGCTGCTCGACGTCGCCGGTTTCGATGAGTTGTTCGAAGTTGAGACTGCCCATGCCGTAGGCGCCCAGGAAGACGCTGTTGATCACCAGACCGAAGCCGCCGCCGACAGAGGTGCTGAGATCGTTATTGAGGCCTACTTCCATGAGCGGTGCACCGAAGGCACCCACTACGCGAGCCCGCCCGAAGATCGACTCGTGTTGGGCGCTGAGTTGTGTCAGAAGGAATAATGCGGAAAAGAACAATGTCAACCGTTTCATGTAAATGAAGTTTTAGATTTTCGAATGTTGTTTCATGTTCCATGGCGTCATGTTTTCTGTGTTTCCTGTTTATCAGATTTTTTGCCAAAGGGCATAGCACACCCACCCCGGAAGTTGGAAATAGTTCACGATTTCAGGGTATAGTTCTCTCGGGCCGTACGTGGTTATCAATAACCACTACGGCATAGCGTTCCGGCGCTGAAGCCGGTTCACAGCATCAGGATCATGGCTTATTCAGGTCAAAAAACATATTGGAAACGGAATGTTATTTCATGATTACATGGCATCCGTATTTCAGAAGCGGAACCCACTTTGGAATCCCACCCACATTTTCACGTTCGTCGTCCCTCTCGTTTCATCGTAGAAGGCGTAGGGGGCGATCGAGGAACCGGTGTTCCCGGTTTCGGGGTCCTGCAGCCTGGAAACCATCAGATTACCCACCGGGCCGGCAAAGAAGCTGGTTCGTTTACCCAGGCGGCGGTCGATCGTCAGTCGCAGCTGGGTCAGCAGATTCAATTTCCGGGTCCATTTTTCCATCTCGTTGACATGGATGGCTACCGCTTCGATGTTCAGGTGGCTACGTTCGCTGAATGTTGCAACCGTCCCTATACCGTAACCCAGCCCCCAGCTCATAAATACGCCGGATTGGGATTGTTCTCCCAGGGTCTGTTGACGTTTATCCCATCGCGAGCCGGCGTGCAGGATGCTGTACAAGCCCTTTGTTCCGAACTTAAAAGCTGCATTAGCGTGCAGGATCTCGCTTCCGCTCAGTTCGAAGCGGTTGTAGCCACGCTTGACGAAATTGAGCAGGCCCAATGAAAAACCGCTGATGGTATCGGCGACGTTGATCAGTCCCAGTTGGAAGCCCTCCACATGCCGGGCCATATTGAGCAGGCTGATTTGGCTGCCGTGCAAGTGGCCCGCGGCGTTGAACAGGGTCGATATCTGCGTGCGGGTCGTATCGCCGCTGCTGTTAAAAAGGGCCGCCACCTGTACGCCTGCCTTGCCGGCGCCGCTGTTGAACAGCCCGGCTACCTGAGCGCCCGCGGCGTCCTGCGCAGCAAGGTTAAACAATCCGGCGATCTGAACGGCATCGGTATAGCGGGTGGAATTAAACAGCCCCGCCACCTGCACGCCCTGGGTAAAGCCGCGGTTAGTGTTAAAGCCCCCCCCGACCTGTGTGCCGGTCATCCCACCGCCCACGGCATTGCCGAAGCCGGCGATCTGAACACCCTTCACATCCTTGGTAATGCTGTTGACCAGGCCACCTATCTCCACGCCGTCGACACCGCCGTTGGCGCCCCAGAAGACGTTGAGCGAAAAGTTGTTGGTCACCTCGTGACTACGATGGGCATTGGTGCCCAAAAAGGGCAGGATACTCACCTGCATCAGCTCGTGATCGTCCGGTATTTCAACAGCAGGGGCAGCTTCCTCCGCTACGAGCATGGCAATCAGGTACTTTTCCAGGTCGAATTCCTGGAAGCGATCCCCACCGGGTAATTGCTCGTAATCTCTCGTTCCAAGGTCAGGCAGCCGGGTAGATAGCCGCAGGCGTTCCCGGGCCATTCGCTCATCCTGCAGCGGCACCGGCTGTACCGGCGTCACGGAGGTGAGCAATTCCAGTTCTCTTGCTTTTTCTTTGTTCTCCTTGAGAATGACGGTGCTGCCTACACTTTTGTAGACGATGGCTGTGTTGAAAAACAGCGTATCCAAAGCCTGTCGCAGCGGCACCCTGATCAGATGCACATCGACAAAGCGATCGGCAGGGACATATTCGTTACTGTAGGCAAAGCGGATGCCGTAAGCAGTGGTCATATCTTTCAGCACCAACTCCAGTTGCTCACCTGCGTACTCCAGAGTGACGGGCTGATCCAGCACAGATTGGCTGTGAGCCGCCTGTCCCAGACAAAAGAGCAACAATGCTGTAAATAATCCGGTGTTTCGCATTACCATCGGGGTTTGAGCTTATTCACATCCCTCGCCGCGCAGGATGTACGCCCCTTCGCCCACCTTTTCAAAGCGACCGTCTTCGAGATAAGTCTCCAGAATGGCCAGCGTTTCTTCCAGCTGGGGATTAGGACCAGAGTTCCATACGAAGGTGGGGCACTGAAGAATGGTTTCATTTTCCACTTCGATCTCCACCTTATAGTACCGCTGCAGCGTTTGCAATACCTCACGCAGAGGCGCATCATAAAAATTCAGCTCTCGCGTTTTCCAGGCATCGGCGTTTCCAGTCTGAGTGTCGAATTTAATTACTTCCCTGGCATTCTCCAGGTAAACGCCGGCGTTGCCGGCCTCCAGTACCACCTTTTCTTCCGGTTCATCCCGGTCCTGCAGCCGCACCGTACCTGTTTTAACCGCCACCTCCACCTTGTTTTCAGCCGGATAGGCCCGCACGTTGAAAGAGGTTCCGAGGACGGTAGTGGTTGCCCCGCCGCTTTGTATGGTGAAGGGGCTGTTTTCCCGGCGTTGCACCTCGAAGAAAGCCTCTCCCGTCAGGTTCACCTGCCGCTGCCAGAAAGGCCAGCGGTAGGCGATCGTCGTCTCCTCGTTGAGCGATACCTCACTGCCGTCGGGAAGAATGAGTTCCCGCAACTCGCCCCCGGTAGTCGCAATGGTGGTCAAACGCCAGCCAAGGGGATCCACCCAGGCCCAGGCGGCGGCCGCAACAAGCAGTAAAATTACAGCGGCATACCGGAACCAGCGCCGCCCTTTCGACAAACGAAGGACTTTCGCAGACGGAGCAGCGCCTGAAGAAGACTCTTCTTCCGACCGATCCGACAGGCGGCGATTCACCTGTTCCCAGGCGGTTTCCACGTCAGTGTCGAAAGGTTCCTCCTCGTACTCCTTGGAGATACTCCACAAATGGATCATTTCTTCAAAGAACTTTCGGTTGCCGGCATTAGCCTCCACCCAGGCGAAGAGTTCCGCCCGTTCCTGTCCCGTGAGGTTGCCGGACAGATACTTGGCCATTAGATCCAGATACTTGGCATCCTCCATATTATTTCTTTCCGTTTCCAATTGTAGGATGTTTGCCGGAGCGCATCACCCCTATCCGATCGTACATTTTTTTGAATATTTCGGTAAGGTTTTCACAACAACAAGTGCAGGTACGACCGCAGCCGCTCCCGCAAGATGCGCAGCGCCTTACTCATCTGGTTCTCCACTGTTTTCACCGAAATATCCATTTGCTCCGCGATTTCCTTATAAGTGAGGTCTTCGTAGCGACTAAGCTGAAAAACCATACGGCATTTGGGCGGTAAATCGTTGATCGCCGCCCGGACCCTCAGCTCCAGTTCCTGGTGAAGAAACTGCTCCTCGGCGCTGTCCTCCATCCCCGGCGCCATTTCCGGCGTGATTTCGCGATCGTCCTCGTACTTATTACGGCGCAAATAGCCCAGCGCCTCATTGATCGCCATGCGGCGAATATAGGCAGGCAGTGATGAGTTGATCTCTATTTGCTGCCGCTTTTCCCAGAAGCGGATAAACACTTCCTGGGCCAGGTCTTCCACCTTGGCTTTATCACGAATAAAACGGTTAATGACTTGACAGACGGGCTGGTAGAACTCTTCGAAGAGCTCCTGGAGGGCGCTTTTGTCATCGCGGCGCAGGCGGGCTAATATGTCGTCAATTTTCTCGTCGGGCATAGGCGCCGTGGGTGATGTAAGGTTTTCGTTTCCGAATCAAAAATAAGGATTTATCTCATACGCGGCAGGATATTAAAATAAGGCTAACGCTATTTACATGAATTGTTAAATTAAAGATATGTTGATCGACTTTGAAAAGCGAGATGCGAACAACAAATACTCCTCAATTTTCAATATTTTACCATCCAAATATAAGCACTGTCCACCATGCTCTACACCCGTATGCGCTACGCGCTCATTCTGCTTTTCTTTGGCCTGGGTATTTTGCTGCACCTGCACGAGGGATGGTCCAGCGCCTGGTACCTCTATCTCGCCGCCGCCATTTTACTCTTGACCTATCTCCTGTTCGGCAGCGTCTGGACGGCTTTCGGGCTGCTGCGCAAAGGCAAAGCTGATGAAGCGGAACGCGTTCTCAAACAGATCTATTTCCCGGAATTGCTCGTTCGCCGGCACCGGGCCTACTACCATTTCTGTTGGGGTATGATCCACCTGCAACACAAGGAACTGGAACCCGGAGAGCAGGATCTGAAAAAAGCCCTCGACCTCAGTCTCGACAGCCCCGTCGACCGCGCGCTGGCCGAGCTTAACCTC
The DNA here is from genome assembly GCA_964632995.1 of uncultured Saprospiraceae bacterium. GTDB lineage: Bacteria > Bacteroidota > Bacteroidia > Chitinophagales > Saprospiraceae > CAZWDL01. The sequence goes on along the minus strand of CAZWDL010000047.1, from coordinate 38,511 downwards.
GCCCATATCTACTTCCTGCAGCAGCAATTTGATCAGTCGCGGCAATACTTGCATCAGGCCAAATCCCGCGAGGCCAATGATCTGCTGATCCGCGATAATGTGGAAAAGCTGGAGAAGGCCCTGGCATCGCTGCCGGGAGGCAGGAGTCAGTAGGCAGTCGCCCAGCATCCAGCATCGAGATCTGAACTATTCCTTTTCCTCTTCCGTTCTTTTGAGTAACTTTGCAACCATTGAAGCTGTATAAAGTTTTTCGCCGGCAGCAAAAAAAACTATAGACAACTTCCTTAAAAAGAATTCAATAAACCTCTATGTTTACGATAAATATTTACCTGCGCTTTGCCCTTATCGCCCTTTTTCTCGGCGGCGGTATTGCCCTGGCTTTCCTCTACGGTTTCTGGTATTCTTTTCCGCTCCTGCTGATCGGGCTTATTTTACTGGTTGGCTACGTTCTTTTCGGTACCGTGCAATCGGCCGCTACGCTGATGCAGGACGCCGATTTCGACAAAACGGAGAAGCGGCTGAACCTCACACTGTCACCCAAGCTTCTGTACTCCACGAACCGTGCTTATTACTACATGATCAAAGGCTCCGTCGCTATGGCGCAGCAGAACATGGATGAAAGCGAAGAATACCTGCGCAAAGCCCAAGAGATCGACGTGCCTTCCGACAACGAACGGGCCATGCTGGAACTGCAACTCGCCAATATCATGGCTTCCCGCAATAAATGGAAACAGGCACAACGGCACTTCCGCAACGCCAAAAAACTGAAAGTTACCGAGCCGAACATCAAAGAACAGCTCAACCAGTTTGAAAAAGCACTATCCAACCGCGGACAGATGAAAGCCGCCCAGCGGATGGGAGGAATGCAACAGCGTGGAGGGAAACGGAGACGGCCGAAGATGCGGTAATTCAATAGTTCCTCACTTATGGTGCACACGATGTAACCACAATTTACTTTTGAACAGGCAGGAAAGTCGGAAGTAGGAAATTCAAATGGCATCCTCAAGCTTTTTTCCAGTGCCTCGGGAAACCGGTATTAATGAGAAAAGGGAGGAACGCTAACATAAACACTCAAGAACTTTTTCCGGTAACCTTTCTAACAATCGTATTCAACAACAACAGAATCGACGCGAATAGGGCGATACGAGCGATCACATCTCCCCATTGGACATAGACGGTGATCGCATTATTGAGGCGCAGGTCGTCGCGGATGGCAGCTGCTTCTTCGTAGCGGGTGGCCTGCCGGATATCACCGCGCTGATTGATGAAGGCCGAGATGCCTGTATTGGCCGAGCGGCCGATGCCGCGCCGCGTTTCGATCGCACGAAGGCTGGCGAAGTATAGATGCTGCCGGTGCCCTGCGGTATTGTCCCACCAACCGTCGTTAGTCATGATGAAAATAGCGTTGGCGCCTTTTTTGACATAGCCTGTGAAGTACTCCCCAAAGATAGATTCGTAGCAGATGACCGGCCCGATATTAGCCTGCGGACTTTTGAACACCGAGCGCTGGGGCTGGGTGCCTACGCCCTCCCAGGTGCCTTGCAGCGTCTGGACTACAGGGCCGAAGAACCAGAGCAAATTGCGGTAAGGAAAAATTTCGGCGCCCGGCACCAGCTTCGATTTGCGGTACCACTGCACTTCCGTCTCGCCGGGGATGATCTGGGCTGCGGCGTTGAGCACTTCCAGGTAGGTCGTGTCACCGCGGGCGCTCACGCGCGTGCGGGCGGCCGGTGTCACCGGCTCTCCGTCACGCAGTAGGCGGTAGGCGTTGAGGCCGGTAATCAGTTTGGTCCCGGGATAACCGCGCAGGAAGTCCTCTACTCTTTCGATAGCCGGATAGTTGTGCACCTGATCGGTGCGGACATAGCCGAAGCTGGTTTCAGGATACACCACGTAATCGGTCGAATCAGTGATCTTTTCTTCTGTCAGCTGCAGATAGCGGGTCACCTGTTCCGACTCCGGAATCTCAAATTTCTCGAAGTGGGGCTCGAAGTTAGGTTGCACGACCAGGACTTCCGCGGTCTCCTCAGTCTGTTCGTAGTTGATGTAAATAGCGAATGAAATCGCCAGGGGCGCCGTCAGTAATACGGCGACCCGTACCAGATCGCTCCGCAGGGAGGCCTTTTGCTGGTATTTAGTCCATATTCTAAGGCCCAGTACATTCATCAGTAATATCCACAGGCTTCCGCCGAAAACACCGGTGTACTCGTACCACTGCACCAGGCTGGGAAACTCCGCAAAACTGTTACCCAAAGTCAGCCAGGGCCAAGTCAGCTCCCAGTTGAGATGCGCGTACTCGAAGGCAATCCAGTAAACGATGAAGGAGACATAGCCCAAACCGGGCGTCACCTTTTTGGTTTGATGAAAAAGAACAAAGGGAATGTACATCAGCGCCGCATTGACCGTGATGGCAAAGATGCCGGCCACCAGCGCCGTATTAGCGACCCAATAGGTGGTAATGATGTTCCAGACGATAAAGGCGTGATAGGCATATTTCAAAACCTCGACTTTAGAGGCGCCTTTCCGCTTTTCCGAAATCTCCTTTTCCACGAGCAGCAAGGGAATGAAACCAACGAACATCAAAAAGGGAAAGGCGAACAATACACTGGGAAAACCGATAGAGAGCAATATGCCGCTCAGTGTCGACAGGCCCAGCCAGCGCCACTTTTCTTCATACCTCGAATACCAGGGCGCCACCGCCAGCATAATCGCCCCCCAGATGGCCAGAAATAATATGGCCGGCCGGTATCCCCACAACATCATGACTTCGTAGCGACGACTCATGTCATATACCAGGTATACGGAAATGGCTGACAACAGCAATATAAGAGGAATGCGGATTTGCTTCTTCACGAATCGTGGCTTGGTTCAGCCACAAGTTTAGGAAAAAAATGAGAATTACCGGGCGGAGGAAGGTAAAGTTAGGATAAAATTAACCTGGGGAGTTAAACCCGGATTATTCATGAGTTGGTCTATTACGAAGTCATGAATAATCCGGGTTGAAGGTTAAAAAGTTGAAGATTTGTGCAACCTTCAACTTTCCAACTTCGAATTTTTCAATTGTTCTATTCTACCAGCCAGATCGTGGCGTTTTGCGAGTTACTACCACCCAGTTGATCAACGGCGGCGTCGTAGTTGATGGCGTTCAGGCTTTGCTCTTCGCCCGGATACAGGAAGCGCATCGGCAGCTGATCGTTATTGAGGTTCTCACAGGGCGGGCTCAGGAAAGGAATGCCCGACCAATCCATGCCGCTTTCGAAATACCAGCGACGCACTTCGAAGTAAGGCTCCAGGCCGTGAAAGAAGGAGTTAATCCACTTCTGCTCCCAAATGTCGGTCGGCTCGTCGTAAGCGACACCGGAGTTGTTGTAAAAATCGTCAACATCCGTCCAGCCGAAAGGAGCAGGATCCACCTGATGATAGATCATCGATGCTTCGATGCCGTTCTTGTAATGTGTTTCGATATCCTCGTCGATCCACCCTTTCAGTGCCGCTTCGGCAAGGAGGAACGATACTTCTGCGTAGGTCATAACTACGCCTTCGGCGGTGCGCAGACCGAGTGAGGCGGCCGTCATTTGCACGGGATCTTCGTAGTACTGAGCGCCCAGACGGGAGCCGGCCTTCGAACAGTTGGCTGAGTTTGAGCCATTGGCCGCTCCTGAAAAAGTGGCGTCTTGATTGTACATGTCATTATTGGGACGTGCGTAGCGCATCAAACGTGGATCGCCGTACTCGTTGAATACGTCGAGCAACGTCTGGCTCAGCGCAATGGCGTCGAAGTCACCTGTTTTCAGCGGAATGAGCGGAAACTGGTTGGGGAAAGCATCCAGGTAGGTCAGCGTGGCGTTGTCGTCGTTGCTGGTCATGATGTTTCCTTCGTTGACGATAGCGGCAAACTGCGTTCCGGCGTCCGGCAATTGGTTATTAGCGGTCATCAGCAGACGCAGGCGCAGCGAGTTGGCCAGTTTTTGCCACTTGCCGGCGTCATTTCCAAAAAGGATATCACCACTGATACTTCCTTTATTTCCCAGCAGGTCGGCGGCCCGCTCCAGATCGGCGAGCAGGGCGTTGTAGATATCCTCCTGCCGGTCGTACACCGGTGTAAAGTTGTTGGTTTCAGCACCCTGAATAGCCTCCGAGAAAGGAATGTCCCCGTAAGCATTGGTGAGCGTAGCAAAAATCCAGGAGCGCAGCACAAGGGCGACCCCTTCCAGTTGATCGTTTTCTGAATTAATAGCGTCCCTTTCAAAAGAATTGACATCGGTCAGGCTCTCGTAAAGCCCCTCCCACACGGTGGGAAAGGCGTTCCAGTTGTAGGCGTCCACCTCGGTACGCAGGGTTTTGGCAGTCAGCTGTGCGGCGTTGTTGCCCAACAGGAATGACTCGTTGACCATGGTGTTAACACTGGATCGGATCGCCGAACTGAGCAGCACGTCGGGCGATACGTCGGTCGGTTCATTAGGGTTTTCGTTGTATTCTTCAAATTTCTCGCAGGAGACAAAGCCTACCAGTGCGATTAAGATTAAAAAGCGAAATGATTTTATGAATTTATGCATTGTGTTGTTTTTTAGTTGGTAATGGTTGGACATCATTGGCTGAATTCGGCGGGATGTTCCTTCTGAAAAAGGTCATCCCGCCTTCATGAAAAATGTCTATTACCTTTAGAAGCCGAGGCTCAGCGAAAAGCCGAAGCTGCGGGTAGAGGGCAGCTGCGTACTTTCAAACCCGGGGACGAACAAGCCGTTCCGGATAGAATACGTCTCGGGGTCGATCGTCGGTACATCGGAGAACAGCAGCAGGTTGCGTCCGATAAGCGAAACGGTTGCGGAAGTCATGCCGATGCTGCCGGCTACGGCCGAAGGCAGCGTGTAGCTGATGCTCAGCTCGCGAAGCTTGACGTAGGTAGCATCATAGGTAGCCGCTTCAATATTATCGCGGTTGAAGCCGTTACCGTAGTAGTTGTAGAAATACCCGGTGTAGCCGGCGCCGCCTGGTTCTACGGCTACGGTATTCTCCACCAGGTTACCCTCATTGTCGTACATCAGGCCGGGACCGACCACGCCACCTTCCTGTTCCAGGGTGTAGACCGGCTCGCCGGCAGCGTCGTAGTCCACGGAGTATACCGTACGACCCTCGGTGGTCTTCATATCCAGCAGTGGATCGTCTTCGTTTGTGATGCCCCCGCCGGTGTTATACAAGGCGTGGGAGCGGGAATAGATCTTGCCGCCAAACTGACCGTCAAACAGGAAGCCGAAGCTGAGGTTGCCCATCGTAAAGGTGTTGTAAATACCAGCTCTCAGATCCGGCTGATAAGATCCGGCAGACACTTTTTCATCCGTGATCAGCGGCAGTCCATTTTCGTGGATAATCTGGCCGCTTTCCGGGTCTCTGACAAAGCCGAGGCCGTAGAGTTGTCCCAGCAGTTCACCTTCTTCGGCGACGAACTCCAGGTCGGCGCCGCCTTCATCCCCGGGGAAAATATCGGCAATGATCGAGTAGCGGCCGCTTTCGATCACATCGGGCAGCGTCTCTACGATGGCGCGGTTGTGCCCGACGTTCAGGGTTACATCCCAGGTGAAGTTTCTGCTTTGTACAGGGGTTGCGCTAAATAAAACCTCGATTCCTTTGTTGCGGATTTCACCGCCGTTGGTCAGGATGAAATCGTAACCGCTGGTAGTCGCTACCGGCAGGTTGATTACCTGATCGAAGCTCAGCATGTTGTAATAGGTAGCATCCAGGCGCAAGCGGTTGTTGTACATACGCAGATCGATACCTGCTTCGTAAGCCCGGGTGCGTTCGTTACGCAGGTTGGGGTCGCCGATGGTCCGGTTGGTGCTAAACACCGAGTTGGCGCCAAAAGCCGGCTGTGGCGTAAAGGTGTTGCCGAAGGCGTAAGGCGGCGCACCGTTACCCACCTCGGCGTAGGCGCCTTTAAGCTTGAGGAAGGATATGCGCGAGGTAGTAGGAATACCCAGCATTTCCGATAAGATGGCGCTCAGGGAAACGGAGGGGTAGCCGAAGCTGTACTCCGATCCGTCGAGCCCTGCTCTTGGGTTCACCAGGGTGCTGTTCCAGTCCTGACGGTAGGTAGCATCCAGGTAGAGGAAATTCTTGTAAGACAAGGTAGCCAGTCCGAACAGGCTGTTGATACCGGTCCGGGTTTTCTGTGATTCGACGAGTACCCCGGAGCGCGAGTTGGTCAGCGTGTAGGTGCTTTCCGAGGTGCCGAAGAACTTCAGCTCCGGGTTGTTGGCAACCAGGAAGTTGGCATTCTGATTCATGATATTACCACCGACCTTGATGTCCAAATCAAAAGCCGAGCGGTTCGTGCGATCCGTATTGTAAGAAAGGAGTAATTCAGCGTTTGTTTCGTAGAACGTGATATCGTCCTCGCGGTAGCTGCCTCTCAGTACACCCTTGGTGGAAGGCGCTCTTCTGAACTGCCGCTGGTCGTTGACCACATCGGCCCCATAGCGGAAGCGAGCGCTGAAGTTTTTGTTAAACTGATATTCCACCTTGGCATTACCGATGAGGCGGTTACTCTGGAAGGAATTGGTATTTTCGTTGGCTATCAGCCAGGGGTTGTTGACCCACAGGTCTTCTACATACCGTTGCTGAACACCTTCCAGCCCCGGCTCCCAGTACTGCTTCAGGTCGTCGATTTCCACCTGGCGGGGATACCACAACCAGCCGTACATGATGGAGGAAGATTCGTCGTATCCCGCGTTGGGCACATTGTCGGACCCTGAGCGCACGTACATGGTATTCAGCCGTACTTTCAGCTTGTCATCGAACATTCTTTTACCCAGGCTCACCTGGAAGGTATTCCGTTGCAGGTTCGAGTTCGGCACGATGCCGCGATTGCTGAGATTGGTGTAGGAAAGCCGAAGGTCGCCCTCATCCGAGCTGTTGCTCAAGGAGATATTGTTGATACCGGTAACTCCCGTCCGGAAGAAGTTCTTGATATTATCCGGCGCCGGGGTAAAAGGAACCGGCTCGCCGTCGGAGTTGAACTGCTTGACCAGCTGCCCATTCATTCGCGGGCCCCAGTTTTCCCCGTAGGCCTCGTAGTATTCGTTGGCTCCGATGTAGTTGGTGCCGTCTTTGTAGCTGTATTTCCCACCACCGCCGAAGCCGAATTCATTCTGGTAATTCGGCCATTTAAGGACAGTTTCGAAATTGGTGGTCGAATTGACCTGAACGCCCCAGCCTTTGGTGTTCTCTCCCGTCTTGGTCTCGATGAGAATAACCCCATCGGCAGCGCGAGCGCCGTATAAAGCGGAAGCCGCCGGGCCTTTCAGCACGTTCACCGAGGCTATATCATCCGGATTGACAATCTGTGCGGCGTTGCCGAAGTCGATCGTCGTAGAACCGTTCAACCCGTCGTCGAAGCTGTACAGGTCATTGGTAATAGGCATGCCATTGACCACAAAGAGTGGCTGGTTGTTGCCCAGCAGTGACGCTGCTCCCCGAATGTTGATATTCGCCGAAGCAGTAGGCCCCGAAGAACTGCCGGTGACATACACACCGGAGGCCTTTCCCGCCAGGGAATTCGTGACATTGGTGGGTTTTACTTTGGCGATATCACTGGCGTCGAGTTTTTGCACCGAATAGCCCAGTGCTTTTTCGTCCCGTTCTACGCCCAGTGCAGTAACCACCACCTCGGATAGCTCGATAGTGCTTTGCAAGGTGACCGTTACCGAAGAAGTATTTTCAATTGAAACTTCTTCTGTCTGGTAGCCGGTATAGGAGACGACGAGGGTGGTCGCGCTCTCATCGACGTTTAACTCGAATTCTCCATTGATATCCGTAACGGTACCCTGGGAGGTAGTACCTTTCACCACGACATTGGCGCCGATCAGGGGTTCTCCCGAATCTTCCTGCACCGTGCCTGTGACCGTCCGGGTTTGGGCGAAAGCGTTGGCTGTCAAAATTGTAGAAAGAAAAAGCAGCGATAAAATCTTGATTACCTGCTCTCCTTTACCTCTGATTGGTTTAGTAAGTGTAAAGAATGCCATTTGCAAACTTTTTATTAAGAAATCCATTTTCGACTCAAAGACGCAAAGGTAACAAGAAGGGTTAGTTTCTGTTGAAACTATTGCGATTTATTTGTAAAATAAACGCTGATTAGTAGTTAACAATTTACATTCGGAGGCTTATTCTTCTTCCGGGTGGGAATAGATCTCGGTTTCAGAGGTGATGATAGGCGAGGCATCCACATTCTCGATGTCCAAAAAGTTGATAATCGTATCGAATGCTTGCTGCAAAACTTTTAACTGGTCCTCAGACAATTGCTTGAGTTTGAAAGAGAGTTGTTCGTGCAGAGGCTCTGGGATTTTCTCTACCAACTTTGCCCCCTTGGCCGTCAGCGTTACCAAACCCACCCTTTTATCCAGTTGAGAAGGTAAGCGGGCTACCAGACCTTTTTCTTCTAATCTCGAAATGATTCCGGTCACCGTACTCGCATTGAGCTTCAAGTAGTTTTTGACCTCTTTATGTGAAGCCTGGTAGGAGTCCTTTTCATTTAAAAAATTGAGACAGAGCAGTTGAGGGATGGTGAGGCCGTATTCCTTTTCGATCCGTTTTTCCTCCAGATTGACCGAACGTATGATCTTTCGAAGGTTAGTTAGTATTTGAGTGTGGTCCATGATCGAGCCTTGTGATTGTTACAATGTTGTACTATTCCGTAGCTTCTTGGTTCTTCCTTGTACTTGGGAACCCGCTGAAAGTAAAGACCATGTCACCTTGCCTACCGGATTAAACTCAGCTCTCCCGATGATTCTCTCATAATGCTCCCCTCTTCCGATTCGTAAGCATAGCGGGCGAAGAACACGTATACGTCGGAGGGCATAGAGTTGGAATTATAGCGGCCATCCCAGCGCTCATCCGGGTTGGTGGATTCGAATACCATTTCGCCCCAGCGGTTGAAGATTTTGATATGGAAATCGGTAATACGACACTTGTTGATATCGAAAAGCAGGCGGAAGGAGTCATTACGGCCGTCGCTATTGGGGGTGAAGGCATTGGGAACTTGGGGTTCGCAACGGTCGCAGAAACCCACCATGACCTCAATGCTGTCTTGAATAATCTGACAATCCTCCGTTTCGGCCATTACGCTGTAGGCGCCGGTTTCCGAAACTTCCAGGGTAATGCCCATACTGCCGTCGCTCCAGGTATAATCCATCAGCGGCGTTGCCGGTTCCAGTTCCAGCGTTTCACCGATGCAGATCATGGTATCAGGACCGAGGTCGATTTCGGGCGTGTAGAACTGATCGTAGAGCAGGTTGACTTCTTCCATGGTCAGGGCCCGGTCGTAATAGCGGAAGTCATCGAGTAGCCCGTTGAGGGTATTGACCTGCGGCGGTGATCCTGCGTTTGCCCGGCCGAGGTTGCCGGCGCCGTCACCGTAGAGGATAGCCTCACCCGGGTTGCCGGTGCTAAAGATTTCTTCGCACCCGTTGAGATACAGGGAGATATCATCAACACTGCGTATGACCACCGCCAGGTGCTGCCACTGTCCTACAATGATTGATTCCCTTGCGGTAAAGGTCATTGCCTCCTGAGCGCTGCCCATGGTGAGCATCAGCCGGTTTTGGGTGTCGAGGCTGAGCGTGAGCCCAAAATAGGCATTGGGCACGAAATCGGTGCTTAGGATAGCTTTGCCGGCAGCCGGCAGGTTTTCGAAGTACACCCAGCTACTCAGGCTCAAAGGAGGTTGGGGTTTGAGTGCGGCCAGGCCGGGCAATTCAATACGGGCGTTCCCGTCAAAGACCGCTGCCCGGTCGAGGGCTCCGAAGCGGTCGGCAGCAAAATTGATATTGAGACCTGTGCCGTCGTAGCTGTTGCCGCTGGCGTCCGTCACATCGCCGTCGAGCGGGTAGTGGATCAGCAATCCGTCGTCCGGATCCTGGGCGCTGAGAATAAAGGGAGAAAAAAGAAGGAAGAGAAGCGTATAGCTGAAGGGATACTTGTTCATAGGTGCGTTTTTTCTGTCACAAAAAAACGCATTTATAGCAGGACTTCCAAATGATGAAGGGCTGAGGGATTAGAGGATTGAGAAGAAAGGCGACGAAGCCGTTCTTAAAGTCTTCCAAACCTCTATCCCCCAGTCATTTTTTATCCCCAGCGCGGCTGCTCGTCCCAGTCGATGCCGAGCATGGCTTTGCCCATGAGTTCCCGGGACAGGTAGCTGTTGGCCGGGTGGATGCGGCCGAGGCGGGCGTCGCGGAAGAGGCGTTCTATGCCCGATGCGGGGAAGATGCCGAATCCACCGCTGACCTCCAGGGCCTGGTCGGCGATGCGCCAGGCGGATTCGACGATATGGGTTTTAGCCGCCATGAATTTCAGGGGCCACAGCTGGCCGTGGTCCACGCCGCTGCTCCAATCCTTGATCAGCCGGTCGATGTGGGCGCTCATGTTCTCCAGGGCCATATACATTTCGGCGACGTCCGTCTGAATAGCCGGATGATTGACCATTGCTCCCCGCGGCATCGCCATCGATTTTTTCCGGCCGGCAATTTTTAACGTTTGGTCAAAGGCCTGCCTGGCCAGCCCCAGGTAGACGTTGCTGGCACCCGAGAGGAACCAGATGAAGGCGGTTCCCATCAGTGGTCCCATGCCGTTGAAGCCGGCGGGCGCCACCTCTGCGATGTACTCCTGAGGAACGAAAACATCATCCAGCAGGGTATCGTCGCTGCGGGTAGCGCGCATGCCAAGTACGTCATTCCAGTTTTCGCGGATTTCAATACCTTGCGAATTGCGGGGCATGAAAGCATGCACGACCTTAGGATTATCCGGATCACTCTTATCCAGTCCGTGCAGTCCCATATAGGTCCATACGGGCGTCAGGCTGCCGAAGTTTTTGTGGCCGCGAAAGCGATAGCCGCCTTCTACCGGGACAGCTTCGGTGCTGGACCAGACGCCGGCAAAGTCGTTGCCGCTTTCAGCATGACCGGCGGCGAACACCTCACCGGCGGCGCCTTTACGCAGCACCCACTCCAGTGAGCGGTCGCCCATGCGCCAGAGGTCTGCTATCGCCCCCATCCAATACAAGTGCATATTCAGCGCGATGGCGGTAGGAGCAGCATGGTAAGCCAGCGCCCGTTGCTGCATCATTACTTCTTCCATACTCATGCCCATACCCCCCAGTTCTTTGGGGATAGGCATGAGCAGGTAGCCCGCGTCGCGCAATTCGTCGAAATCTTCCTGGAAAAAGCGGTTTTCGCGGTCATACGCCGGGGCGCGATCGGCGCAGCGAGCGAAAATAGCCGCAAGATTATCCAGTTTTGCTTTGGTTTGAACAGTCATGGTGATGATTTTGGATTTAAACAGATGGTGTCAGTATATGACAGCGGCAAGTTAAGGGGGAAATGCGGGCAAAGCCAGTGGACTTGATTGAGTGGCAGTCTTGTTGATTGGATAGGGCCTTATTGTTATCCTAAGGGGCCGGCGAAGAATAAGTTATGAATAATTGGGTTGCTTATTTTGAAGCCAGACGAGGCAAAAAACGCAGGCATAGCCAGAGCTACGGCGTCCCGGCAATTGTCGGGATTAACGACGCATAGCTTCAAAAGAAGCAGCCAGCTGTTATAAGTTATTCTTTACATAACCCTAAGCATTCAAGTGATACCAATCCTGTCTCATTTCGACGAGTATCTTTTCGACAGCCTGTCGATCCGGTTCTTCGGGCAGGCTGCTTTTTTTGTAGAGCGCATCAATCTCTTCCAGCTTTTGTTCCGCCCGTTCAATAAGTTCGTCGTACTCGTAGGCGCCCGAGCGAATGCGCAATAATTCTTCGCGATTGTGGCGCCGCACCTGGATACGGCCTTCTCCCAGGATTTCGGCGGCCATATCCAGCAGTCGGAAGGTATGCATCATATTTTTGGCGTCATAGCGCTTACCATGATCCAGGGTATTGCGGTAGCGCTCCTCATTGCGTTCCTCCACCCAGTCCCAGTAAGCCTTGTAGTCTTTGCAGTAGCTGCTGTAGCCGTCCCGGTTGAAATAGAGTTCAGTCACCGGTTCTTCCTTCTTTGGTATACTGCTGAGAGCGACATCGTTGGCGGAAGCCTTACGAATGACGCCCTGGTAATTCAGCTCGCCGGACGAGTCATAAAAGAGTGCATAGAGGTCCTTCATATGCGGAATATTGGCCAGCCCGCAACGCTCCTGTCGCCAGCCGCGTGCGGCCAGCCAATCGAGCAGGGAACGCGAACCTTGCCCCACCACTACATAACAGAAGTGCAGCACGCTTTTGCGCTCCCGCGGCATCGGATTGAGGATTTTTTTATTGAGCCCCCGGGCTTTGCGGATCTGGGTCATGGCATAGCCGGCAAAGCTGTTGCGGCAGTGTTTGGATAAAAAAAGGGCAGGCTCAAGCCGGTTGAAAAGCGGGTGTTGGTACAGGATACAATCTTCCGGCATGTGGAGCATTTCCAGCAGGTTGGGATTGTTTTTATACAGTAGCTCCACGAAGCGGCGCAGTTCGTAGAATACCAGGTCCTGCAAAGCTTCGCTTATTTGGGGGAAGTAAGTCAGCCCGTAAAACTGGCTCTTCGGCAGAACGAATACACCGCGGATATCGGTATCCGATCCCGGTCGTTCCAGGCCGTAAGCCCGGCTGCCGCTGATACATTCGAAAAGAATAAGTTTTTGCTCGCGTAAATCGTTGACCGTCATAAGAGAGTACTTGTCATTTACGACAAGTTACCCCAATTTTTGCGGTATCGCTACCGCACCACGAATCCATTACCCCAATCCTGCTCCGGACCGACGAAGCCGAGTTGTCCTTCCTGGTCTTCCGCCATCAGGATCATCCCCTGTGACTCGATGCCGCGCAGCTTGCGGGGTTTGAGATTGGCGACCAAAACCACTTTTTGGCCGATGATGTCTTCCGGTTTGAAATACTCGGCGATACCGCTGACCACGGTTCGCTGTTCAATGCCCAGGTCAACGGTTAGCTTCAGCAGTTTATCGGCCTTTTTGACTTTTTCCGCCGCCAGGATAGTCCCCGTACGCAAATCTATTTTGGCGAAATCATCAAAGGCTATCTCTGCTTTGATAGGTTCGCGCGCTTTTTCTTGTTCCTGCTCCTCAATGGCTCGTAACTTTTGCCGTTGGCGCTCCACAATTTCCAGCCGGCTGGGATCTTTGCGATCCTGAATTTTTGCGAAGAGCAGTTCGGGTTCTCCAACTTTTTGCCCCGGCTTCACCAGGGCCTCGCCGCGCTGCAGCTTTTTCAGGTCTTCCTGCAGCTCGCCGTGGCGAACGGGAAGCAGACCGAGCAACTCGCGGATCTTCGGAGAAGTAAAGGGTATGAAAGGCTCACAAAGTACACTTAGCAGCGATACTACCTGAAGGCTATTGTACATGCAAGTCTTTATCAGGTCACTATCCGGATCTTGCTTAAAAATTTTCCAGGGAGATACCTCCTGCAGATAGGTGTTCCCCCAGGAAGAAATCTCCATCAGTAGTTGCGCGGCGTTGCGGAAGTTGAACTGGTCCAACTCTCCGGTCAGTTTATGAGTCAACTCTACCACTGGCGCAAGGTCTTCCAGCTGGTTATTCTTCGTTTCCGGGATAATACCATCAAAGTATTTATTAGTCAGCACCATCACCCGGTTGACAAAATTCCCCAGATTGTCGGCCAGCTCCTTGTCGTGGTATTCCACAAAATTATCCCACTTAAAATCACTGTCGCGAAATTCGGGCATATCACGGGTAAGCACGTAGCGCAAGGCGTCCTCCTTGTTCGGAAAATCCCGGAATTCCTCCAGGTAAACGTGTTGTTCGATCCCCCATCCTCTCGACTTGGAAAACTTCTCTCCTTCGAAGTTGAGGAACTGGTTGGCAGGTACATTTTTTGGCAATATAAATTCACCGTGGGCCCGCAACATGGCCGGAAAGACGATGCAATGGAATACGATATTATCTTTACCGATGAAGTGGATCAGCTCTGTTTCTTCATCTTTCCAGTACAGCTCCCAGTTTTTATCGTTTTCCTTAGCCCACTGCTTTGTAGAAGAAATATAACCGATCGGCGCGTCGAACCATACGTACAACACCTTTCCTTTGGCCTCTTCCAGGGGTACGGGAATGCCCCAGGAAAGATCGCGCGTGATGGAGCGGGGCTGTAGCCCCCCTTCAAGCCACGACAGGCACTGTCCCACCACGTGCTTTTTCCAGTTTTTCGGATCGTGGTGTTGCTCGTCGTTGAGCTTACCCTCGGCGATCCAGCGGCGCAGCCACTCCTCGTGCTTGTCGAGCTTGAAGTACCAATGCTTGGTTTCCCGCAATACAGGCGGCTTTCCGCTAAGCGTGGACCGGGGGTTGATTAACTCCAGGGGAGAAAGGTCGGAACCACAGTTTTCACACTGATCTCCAAAAGCCTCCTCATATCCGCACTTCGGACAGGTGCCGACAATGTAGCGATCGGCCAGAAACTGATCGTACTCCTCGTCGTAGTATTGCTCGATGGTCTTCTCCTCAAACTGGTCTCCCTGTTTGTACAAATTCAAAAACAACTCCTGCGAAGTCTTGTGATGAAGAGGCGCACTAGTGCGATGATAGTAGTCAAAGGAAATCCCCAGTTTCTCGAAAGTATCCTTATTAAGTGCATGGTATTTGTCGATGATCTGCTGCGGGGGTACTCCTTCCTTCTTGGCCCGTATCGTAATGGCTGCGCCGTGCTCATCGGAACCACATACCCAAACGACATCCTTACCCAGCAGACGCAGATAGCGCACATAAATATCAGCGGGAAGATAGGCACCGGCCAGGTGTCCTAGATGCAAAGCCCCGTTGGCATAGGGCAAGGCAGATGTAATCAGGTGTCTTTTTGGCTCAGCCATTGTTATTCTTTTTTTCAAATCGTCTGTAACGCCTGCACTTGGCGCTGCACAGTTCAAAATTGACCGCGAAGATAAGGGTTTGACAACGAAAAGGCAGAAATTTTGGTTTCAATTCCGTATCCCTGACCCGATCGCCTCCTCCCCGGCAGGAGATAATCCCGCACGATCACAACTTCCTGGTAACATCACTTCTCTTGAAAAATTAATATCTCCTGCTGTAAATGTTAAAATTTATATTCCATCCAATATATTCCCGATTATTACGTCTATTAAGATAAATAAAGCGAGGAAAGCCTGGCTTTAAAACACGAATAATCAAAGAGCTGATAAACAAGAGAGTCGAAGAAAGCCTGCTCGTCCGGAAAAATTTCTTTTTTCCTCCGGCCAAGACAATAAGAATAAAAATATTCGCGTTTTTAGCGGTATAACTTTTGAAACGATAAATAATGATGCGGAGGTTATTTTCAATTACCTCCATAATAACTATACAGAAGAATACATCAAAGATTATAACTGGGGTTTAGTTTTACAGAAAGGTGGTGACGCTTTAGCGTTCCACCTTTCCTTTTTGCCCCTGGCATTCATCCAGGTACTGTGTTTAAATATAAGAAAATCGATTATCCTTAGGGGGGCGCGAAGCAGTAGTGCCGCAGGCATTAGACGCGCTCCAGTAAACATCCCCTTCTCTTTTCCTTTAATAGAGATAGCAAATCAAGGGAAAAGAATAACATGCCCGAACAAGACATAAAGAAAGCAACGAAAGAGGGCCTGTCAGGGCAGGTCTATGCTAAAGCCATTGAAGAGGTACTGGAAGACCTCCGGGTGAATCAGGAAGAAGGACTCTCCGAAGCAGAGGTACAAAAGCGCCGGGAAAAATACGGAGAAAACAAACTACCTGAACGGGGCGGCGCCAGCCCTGTCTGGCTTTTTATCAAACAATTTAAGGACTTCCTGATTTTCATCCTCTTCCTTGCTGCCGGCATCTCCTGGTACGCCGGCCAGATGGCCAACGTTTATATCATCTTAGGAGTCATCCTGTTCAATGCTATTATGGGCTTTGTGCAGGAATACCGCGCCGAGAAAGCCGTAGAGGCCATCAAAAGCATGGTCAAACACGAGGCCAAAGTATTACGCGAGGGAGAGGAAAAAATAGTGCGCTCCCGCGAGCTCGTTCCCGGAGATATTATATTGCTCGGAGAAGGACAAACGATTCCCGCCGACGCCCGTCTTTTCAAAGTCAAAAAACTGCGGATAGAGGAATCACCCCTCACCGGAGAATCAGAACCGGTGCGTAAAAGCACGCATCAGCAAAAAGAAGATACCCCCCTGGCCAACCGGGACAATATGGTGTGGAAGGGTACTCATATCGTCAAAGGTTCCGGACGGGCAGCGGTGGTCGCTACCGGCAAAGACACGGAAATAGGGAAAATCGCTACCTCGCTGGGAGAGATGGAAAAGGGCGAATCCAACTTCCGCCGTAAGACCGACCGGCTGGCCCGGAAGATGGCGCTCATCGCCATCTGCACCTCTGCCGTTGTCTTTGCGCTGGGTTACTTTTACCGCGACTTTGCCTTTGAAGACATCCTGCTGGTGACCATTGCCACAATGGTTTCCTCCATTCCGGAGGGCCTGCCGGTCGTCATCTCCATCGTACTGGCTATCGGCGCCAACCGCATGGCCAAACGCAACGCTATCATCCGGGAATTTACCGCTACCGAAGTGCTTGGTTCCGTGTCCACCATTTTGTCGGACAAAACGGGAACCATCACCCAGAGCATCCTGACCGTACGCAAGCTGTTAACCAGCAAAGAACAAGAACTCCAGATCAGCGGCCAGGGACATGCCCTGGAAGGCAGGATTCACTCACCGGAGCAAGAAGAAATCATCGTCGATAAGCAACAACCCCGGCTCGCCAAGCTCGCCACTATCGCCACCTACTGCAATCAGGTCACTTTTACAGAAGTTGACGAGTCCGAAGAGAAGGAAGCACAACAGAGCGGCGACACGCAAAAAAATGGGCAGGAGATCAATATCAACGGCGACCCCACCGAAATCGCCCTGCGTATCCTTGGAGAAAAAAGCAGAATCAAAGAAACACAGCCCTTCGGCCCGGTAGAGGTCCTGGACGATGTACCTTTCAACTCACAGCAGAAATTTCGGGCTACCCTCGTGCGATACGGAAAACAGGGCACCTGCGAAATGCTCGTCGCCGGCGCTCCGGAGAAAATCCTGGAACTGAGCACCCAACGCTACCACCCGGACGATAACGAAGAACTCAGCGAGGAAGACAAAAACCAGCTGCGCGAAAAGATCGATGAGTGGGCCGACCAGGCTCTGCGCGTCCTCGCCCTGGCTTGCAAATCATTGCCTGAAGAA
The DNA here is from genome assembly GCA_964632995.1 of uncultured Saprospiraceae bacterium. GTDB lineage: Bacteria > Bacteroidota > Bacteroidia > Chitinophagales > Saprospiraceae > CAZWDL01. The sequence goes on along the minus strand of CAZWDL010000047.1, from coordinate 21,286 downwards.
CAGGAGCAAATCGAGTCTTATGAAGTAAATCAACTGGCCTGGACCGGCCTGGTGGGTATTATCGATCCGCCACGCCCAGGGGTGTCCGAAGCCATTGCCGACTGCAAAAAGGCAGGTATCCGGGTGGTCATGGTAACCGGCGATCACAAGAAAACTGCCGCCGCCATCGCAGAAAAGGTCGGCATTGTTGACCGGAAAGCTAATGAAGAGTATGGATATCCGGCTGCTCTGTCCCAGAAGGAACTCCGGGACCTGGACGATGAGGAATTCGAAAAAATGGTACGCCGCGTGCCCGTCTTCGCCCGCGTACCTCCCTCCACCAAACTCGACATCGCCCAAAAGCTGCAGGATCGCGGTGAACTCATCGGCATGACCGGCGACGGTGTCAACGATGCCCTCGCCCTGCAAAAAGCCGACGTCGGTATCGCCATGGGCCGCCGCGGCACCGACGTAGCCAAGGACGCCGCCCAGGTTGTGCTATCTGATGACAATTTCAGAAGTATCGTCAGCGCTATCCGCGAAGGACGTATCGTCTTCAAAAATGTAAAAAGCACCAGCTATTTTCTCCTCACTACCAACTTTGCCTCTACCGCCACACTCATGGTCACCCTCGGCCTGGGTATGCCCATCCCGCTGACCGCCGTACAGATTCTCTGGGTGAACATGGTCACCGACGGCATTATGGACATCGCCAAGTCGACGGAAAGAGGACACGGCCATATGATGGACCGCCCTCCCATCAAAAAGGATGAACCCATTCTGACCTGGGAAATCATGCCCTTCCTGCTCATCATGGCCGCCCTGATGGTCGCCCTCGCCGTATCGGTTTTTAATTACTACCTGCCTCAGGGTACGGAGATGGCTCGCACCGGCGCCTTCGTACTCATCGCGATGACCCAGGTGTTTAATGTCTTCAATTTGCGCGATATCGAACAATCGGTCTTCCGTATAGGACTGCTTTCCAACAAATGGATCAACCGGGCCTTTCTCATCTCAGTCGTCCTGCAATTAGCCGTGATAAAAATTCCCTTCCTGCAAAATCTCTTCGGCTTTGACAGTATTCCCTACCTGGATTTCGCCGTCATTACCCTGATGTCCACTTCTGTGCTCTGGGCAGGGGAGCTTTACAAGTGGGTGCGGAAAAGGATGTAGGGTTTGAGGTGGTTTCCACCGGTCAGCCTTTCTATATTTGCGCATCTTTGCACCTGAATTAAACAACAATCCTAAGCAAACGACCATGCACATTCGTCCCTTTCAGGCGGTTTATCCCAATCTGGACTTTGTCACCTCCACCGATTCCTTTTTCCAATCTGTGAGAGAGGAGTACAACGAGTACCGGGATAGCGGCTTTTTTCAGAAATCAGCGCAGGAGGCACTGTATGTCTACGAAATCAGGGGCGCAAAACGCAGCTTCCGGGGCATCATTGCCTGCGCCGATATTGAGGATTACCTCTACGGGCACATCAAAAAACACGAGCATACCATGGCCGACAAGGAGCAAAAGCAATTACAGCTGCTGCTGCGCCGGCAGGCGCTGGTCAAGCCGGTGCTCGTAACTTATCCGGAAGCACCGGCCATTACAGCGTGGACTCGTCGCGTTGTCGAAGGAGAAGCACCCGCCTTGCGTGTTTTTTTTGAAAAGGAAGAACAGCAACACCTGCTTTGGGAAGTGCGCGACGGTGCGCTGATCCGCGAAATACAGGAATTGTTTAACAGCGATGTTCCCGACACCTATATAGCCGACGGGCATCACCGCAGCTCCAGCAGTGCGCTGCTATACGAACGCACCCGGGACGAGGAGCTGCGCGAACGTTATCGCAATCTGCTCTGCGCCTTTTTCCCTTCCACCGACCTGGCTATTCACGACTTCAACCGGGTGGTCGAAGGGCTGGATGATATCTCCCTCTCCCGTTTTATGGTGCGGCTGGCCCAGCTTTTTGATATCGAAATCCTGAAGGCGCCCATCCGGCCGCGTCGCAAATTTGAGATACTCCTTTTCGTCAATGAGGAATGGTACCTGCTGCACTGGAAGAAAGAGGTGCTAAAAGAGTATGCCGAGGAGGAAGTCATTCTCGACAGTATGCTCCTCAATGAAAAGGTGCTGGATGATATTTTAGGTATTGAGGATATCCGCAGCGATCAGCGTATCGATTACGTGGCCGGCCCCGAAGGCCTGGAGGGCTTGCGAAAAAAAATCGCCCGGCGGGAAAATCGCGTCGGTTTCTGCCTCTACCCGGTGCAACTCGATGAGTTGATCACGCTGGCCGATCACGAAAAGGTGCTTCCGCCAAAATCCACCTGGTTCGAACCCCGGATGAAAAACGGACTGGTCGTATACGAAATTTAAAGCGTACCTTTTTCGCCTGTATTGCAATCCCTTTTTATCTTCACAGCCTTTCATCCAAGTTCTGTACCATGCGAAAGATTTCCGCCGACTACATTTTCCCCGTTTCTTCCGAGCTTGTCCCGCAGGGGGTTATCATCATTGCGGACGACGGCACCATCCTCGATGTCAGCCATCGCGAGGCACACGATCCCTCCAGCCTCGAAATCTATACCGGTGTGCTGACGCCCGGTTTTATCAATACCCACTGTCACCTGGAACTTTCGCATATGAAAGGCCTGGCCGATACGGGTACCGGTCTGCTTCCTTTCCTGCAGAAGGTCGTCCAGTTTCGCGACTTTCCACAGGAGGAGATCGAAGCGGCCATCAAAGCCGCCGACCGGGAGATGTACGAGAACGGGATCGTCGCCGTAGGGGATATCTCCAACAAAGCGGATACTGCTGCTCAAAAAGAAAAGAGCGATATCCGGTATTACACCTTTGTCGAGATATTTGACTTTCTGCAAAACGGGGCGGCCGAACATACCTTCGAGCAATATAAAGAGGTGTATGACCTGCAGGCCGCGGACAACGGCAATCGCAAAAGCTGCGTACCCCATGCGCCGTATACCGTATCACCAAAACTTTTTGAGCTAATCAATGAGGTGAATAAAAGCGACGCCACCGTCAGTATCCACAACCAGGAGACCCCCAATGAAGACCAGTTTTTCCGGGATAAAAGCGGTGAGTTTCTGGAGTTCTATGAATTCTTCAATATTCCAATCGATGAGTTTAAGCCTTCCGGCAAAAGCTCCATTCATTACGCGATGCAACATATGAGGCCCACGCAGCGCACCCTTTTCGTACATAACACCATGACCCGCCCCGAGGATATACAGGCCGCCCATGCCTGGAATGATCAGGTCTTCTGGGCCACCTGCCCCAACGCCAACCTCTATATCGAAAACCGCCTGCCCAACTACCGCTATTTCCTTGGCAATCAGGCCCGCCTGACCATCGGCACCGATAGCCTGACTTCCAACTGGCAGCTATCCGTACTGGAAGAAATGAAAACCATCAGCCGCTATCAGTCCTACATCCCCTTCGAAAAACTGCTGCGCTGGGCCACCCTCAACGGCGCCAAAGCCCTCGGCTTCGACGAGGAACTGGGCAGCTTCGAGGAAGGCAAACGCCCCGGCATACTCTTGCTCAACCTGGACGAGGAACTGCAACTGCAACCGGACACGGTTGTCAGAAGGGTCGTTTAAGACTTTCCTTCCGGCTTCCGGCTTCCGCTTTCCGACTTCCCTTCACTCCTTCGCTACCTTGCCGCTCCAGCTTCCCGCCCGGGTACGCACGCGCAACAGGTAGATGCCCTTGGGCAAGGGCCCTGTATTCAGGCTGCTTTGACCGCCATTGACCTCCCCTCGCAGCAGGATGCGGCCGTTGAGATCGGCCAGTTCGAGATAGGCGCCTTCCGGAGCTTCTACCCTCAGGAGTTCCCTTACCGGATTGGGGTAGGCCGCCACGCGCGTATCGGCAATTTGCCCGATGCTGGTGGTTTCGATATTCTGAAATAAGCCGAAGAAGAGCGCGCCGTTGATTACGGCCGGTTCTACGCATTCGCCGTGGTCGAGCATATCGCCGAGGTTGACGGATTCTACATCGGGGGCACCATTTTCATTCATTGCCGAGTCGGCAACGACGCTGTTTCGAAACGGCACCTGGTCATCACCGACGCAGTAGTAGAGGCGGGTAGGCGCCTGCGGCGCCCAGTCGTACACGTCGTTATCTTCGAGCGCCACGTTGATGGGATGACTCGGGTTACCGGTGAAATTTTGAATAACACTATCCTGCAACATGGCGCTGGTGAAACTACCGCCGGCGCGACCGGTTAAGGTGTCAATCAACGCGGTATTGAGTTCAGAAAGATTGATTTCCTCCTTCGCAAAGCGGTTTACCATACTGCTGTAGGGCTTCTTGAGTATGGCGTTGAGGTCATCGTATAAGCCGTATACGGCGTTGTAGGAAAGAATAGTATAGGGCAGATAGGAGGGAAAAAAGTACTCCTCCTCGCTCAGGATCAAGTCGCGCATCACGCCCGAAATATTATAGGGCCCCGACATCGGGGCTGAGGCGGTGACGATAAAATCATCTGCGTAGTTGTGCTGTATATCGTGGTGTAGCGCCGCCGCCGCGTGACCGCCCTGGGAATAGCCGGTAACAAACAACTGATCGTTGAGCGGAACGCCCTTCTGCGCCGCAAATTCGCGGGCGGCGAAGAGCATATCCACGGCCACCCAGGCCTCCGAATCGGCATGCACATAAGGATGAATACCCCGCGACTCTCCAAGACCGAGATAATCGGGGGCTACCGAGACGTAGCCGAGGCCGCCGAACACCTCCGCGATCTCGTAACCGCCGCGCAGGTTGGAGGGAACGTCGTCACGGGACCCTACCGTGCCGTGCTGATAACACAACAGAGGAAGGATCCTGTTGTCCAGGTCCGGAAAGACGATTAGCCCGGAGGCGGTATCAGGGCGGCCTTTCAGATCGACCGTCGTATAAGTGATTTTGTACAACTCTACTCCGTTGCTCATGAAATTGCCATAGCGGTTCACCAATTCCTCCAGAGGTACCGCCCCTTTTGATACTGAACTGATTAATTGCTGGCCGAATCCCAGCGTCGAAAATATGAGGAGCAGGGCTGTGCTCAGGGTAGTGTTTCTACAGGGCATGTCCGAATGTTTCTAGGTTTATCAACAGCCCTAAATGTAAGAATATTTTCTATGTCTTCTTTTCCCTGTTCTATATCAAGGAAAATTAGTATTTTCGAGCTTCAACGAGAATTCGTTTATGGGATTATTTGATAAACTCTTTGGTGTTTCCACAGACAAAGAACCACAGCCGGACATCAACTTCGGCCGCTATAGCGATTCATATAAAGAAGCCGTGAACTATGCCGCCTGGGACATCGCCCTGGATAATTTTGAGGAGGAAGCCTACCTGGATTCCTATCGCGAGTTTTTCCGCTATCTGCGCGACGACAGAGAAGACAACGTTCACTATTGGGAGGAAAGCGATGGCCTGCGCTTTGAACTTTTTCAGGGGTCAAAAAAAATTACCGGCTTTGTCGATGACGTCAAATTTATGGCGGAAGCCAAAATCGCCCGTACCGAATCTCTGAACGTCGGCTTCATGCGACGGCTCATCGAAAAGAACTTCAGCCTGAAATACAGTCGTTTTGCCCTCGACGAAGACTTTAACATCACTATCGTTTTCGATACCTATACCCTCGACGGCTCTCCCTACAAACTCTACTACGCCCTGAAAGAGGTCGCCACCAATGCCGACAAACAGGACGACCTGCTGCTCGATGAATTCCGCATGCTGCAGCCCGTTGACATGACCCACCTGGAAGAACTGCCGGAAGAAGAGAAAAAGGTCAAGTACAATTTCCTCGTCGAGCAGGTGCAACGCACCCTGAAGGAAGTCGAAGAAGGCGATATTAACCCCGATCAGTACTCCGGCGGCATCGCCTACCTGCTGCTCGATCTCATCTACAAGCTCGACTATCTTATCAAGCCGGAAGGGTACATGATGGAAACCCTGGAGCGCATCCATCGCATCTATTTTTCAAAGGACGGCAAAACCACCGCCCAGAAAAATCAAGTGCTCATGCGGGAGTTGGGTAAACTGATCGACCGGCCCCGCGAAGATTTTTTTAAGGAAATGTACCACGTCAAATCGACCTTCGGCATCACCACCCCTGTGAACCACGATCGCGTAGTCAGCTTTATAGACGGGGAGCTCCACAATATGGATTGGTATAAGGCTAATGGTCACTACGCCATCGCTATGGCCGTTCCCGGTTATATCGTCGGCTACTGCCTGTTCAACTACGCCATCCCCCGCCCCGACCGCGACTTTTTCTATCTCTATTTTCAAATCACCCAACCCGAATATTTCCGCGAACTCGGTTTCACCATCGATTACTGCGATCCGGAAACCCACCAGCTCAACCGCCGTTCGATCAAGCGCGCCATCGATAACATCGTATCGAAAAATGAAGAGCAGTATCCCAAGCTCAGTCCTGCTACCGGTTCACTCAATTTCCAGTCGCTCGCCGATTTTGCCAAAACCTACCTGCTTATGGTGCGAAACCTGGATATGACTAAAGTGGATTGAAGGACAAGCGCTCCGCGTTGAACTGTCTTTTTCCGCAAACTGTTTTTATGAAAGGACCTAACCAAACCAGACCATGACAATCAGTATCGAAGAAATCAACACCGTGCTCGATCAGGTGAGCGACCCCGAAATTCCCGTGCTGACCGTTCGCGATCTCGGCGTTATCCGCGAAGTGCATATGCTGGACGACGGCGGCGTGGAGGTCATCATCACCCCTACCTACTCCGGCTGTCCGGCCATGGATATGATCGAAGTAAATATCAAGGCGGCCCTGCAGGAAGCCGGCTACGAGCCTGTTGTGGTAACTACCGTCCTGGAACCCGCCTGGACGACCGATTGGATTTCCGAGGAGGGTCGCCGCAAACTTAAAGAATACGGAATCGCTCCCCCCACTGATGAAAGTCCCGACAAAGGCGCGCTATTCCAGGATGCGCCTGCTGTAGAATGCCCGCACTGCGGCTCCACCAGTACGCGTATGGTCAGCCAGTTCGGCTCTACACCCTGTAAGTCACAGTACCAGTGCAAAGACTGTCTGGAGCCCTTCGACTACTTCAAATGCCATTAAGCCTGGGGGCAGATTACGAATTGCTATCATTATACCTGACGGCCGAACAAAACTCGACAGGAGGAATAGAATTTACTGCGCAAACTGAAGCGGGGCTGCAGCGCAGCCCAATGTGGGTAGCAACCCAGTTGAAAAAAAAGTACGGCAGCCGCAGCGCGGCTGAATGGAACTAAGAGCATGTCTAAATTTCATCCTTTGGCCTGCAAAGAGCCATATCTGGAACCTCACTTTGCCATTTTTTAGCCCCGCAGCGCTGCTACGAACTGAAAAAATGGCTTCGTGAGAACCCGAATCTGCCCCTTTCCGGCGTCAAAAACGAATTTCAAACACACTCTAATTTTCAGATTCCTCCCATCTCGACTTCACTGGCCTGATGGTTGCTGGCCCAATCAGGCCCGAGGGCCGGGGCGTCCAGCCCGAAGCGTCAAAAAGAACGTGCCGGCCGCGATTCTCCCTTAGGCGGGGCGGAAAATTGATGTTGTAGAATTTTTTCCAGAAAATATTTTTTCGGTCCAGATAAGCGATGCGATTGGCCATCAGGTTGGCTACTTCTACTTCCAGGGTATTTTTTTCCAGGAGGAGATCCCGCGGGATGAACAACTGGAAAACGGGACCGATAAGTGTACCCAACTCCCGCCCGTTGAGGCGCACTGAAGCGCTTTCGCGCACTTCGCCGAGATCCAGTAGCCAGGCGGGGCCTTCCTGCTCAGGTTTAGGGAAGGTCAGAGAATAGCGGACATTGCCGGAGAAATTTCGGTAGGCCTCACCCTCCAGTTCCGTCCAGGAGCCGAGGGCGGGGGTATTGGCCGGTTCAGGGAGTTGCGGCCCGCCTTCCAGAGCTTGCAGACGCCAGGTCCCTTCCAGCACCATGGCCTCTCCCGCCGGTTCCCAGTAATTCCAGGGGGCGCCCTCCATTTTCAAAGAACAGGTTTTCAGGATAACAGAGCTGCCGTGAGGAAGTTGTAGATACACCTCACTGCCTCCGTTTCCAGAAGTTCGCCACCTGGCCAGTCCTTTTTTGCCACTCATCGGATCGAATAAAGCGATATCCTCCGCTGCAGTTTGCAAGGGAATCCAGCCCTCCACTGCTGCTCCCGACCAGTTGGAAATGAAGTAATATTTGCCTTCCTCATCGTTGCGCCGGGTGTAGGCAAGCCCCCGGTCGACCAAAGTTTCCCGCTGAATGCCGGCATGCTTCAGCACGGTACCGAGATTTTCTCCTGCCAGAATCGCCCCCCCTACCACGGCTTTCTGGATACCCTCACCGGCGCCGGTGAATTGAATTTGATCTTTCAGCCCCTGCATTCGTCGTTGCCGATCATCCAAATTGCCCAATCCCGGGACAGCGGCCGGCAGGCTCTTCTCGAAAATTACGGTAGCGCCGCTTTCGGCCAGTTGTATCAGTTTTTCAAAGGTCGACAGCGGCATAAAGCGGCATTCCGGCACGAGCAGGGTCCGGTAGGGAATGCCCCCGGTTTCCAGGTTTTGCCCCAGCCGCTCAATCTGTCGATCCGATACAAAATCAAAGGCGTAGCCTTTTTCCTGAAGGAAATCAGCCTTCTCTTTAAAGGGGGCGCCTTCCAGTCCGGCGCCCTCCCCGTCGAAGTGTTCCAGCAGTTCCCGGCCCGGCGTAGCGAAGCGGTCGTAGATGGGGAAATAGAGAAGAATGTCGTTATCCGGCGTCCCCGATTGCAGAATGGCCTGTGTACGCGCTACGTAGTCATTCAGCGCCGGAAAATGCCGCCAGAGGGAGTTGCGGGAATTGGCATGAACGGCGGCGTAAAAAAGACGACCGGGCCAGGGCTCCTCCGGTGGCGAATAGGCCGTACCGTGGTAAAAAATGTGGTTGACACCCCCCAGGAAGTAGCGGTCGAGATTAGCTTTCAAGTCGGAAAGGGTCGACAGGAAGTGCTCATTCAGCCAGGTGGCGGCTTCGGCGGAGGCCAGCTTACGGCCGGCGACGTGGGCGGCTGAAGTCGCGAATTTAATCCGGATGATATCGGTTCCCTCGGTTTCCGGAATATCAGATGCGGCGTACAGATCAAGAATATTGGCCGGGGCCCCGTGAGCCTGGTTGCGGACGAGGGCATCCTTAGTCGCAGCCCATTCCCCCCACTCGCGCGTGAAGGTTTCCAGCAGCAGCTCCGAAATGGTCTGCCGGTAATCGGAAAGGACGCGGTTACTTTTTTCATCCTCATTCGCTCCAAACAGAGCGGACAGATGGCGACGCAGATCGTAGCCGCGGCGATTTTGGTACTCCTCGAAAAAGCGCGTTGTCCAGTTGGCCTGTCCGTAGGCGTCATCCACTTCGTAGCTGTCATTGAAAAAAGAGCGCAGGTAACCGATGTTCCTTGTTGCGAAAGCGCTATCAAAGCGGGTCAGATAGTTTTGAATAGCTGTTGTCGAAAAATGATCGATCACGTTGCCCTCCCCGCCGGGCGCCGCCCGTTCGACCATCTTGCCGTGGCGGCCCTCGAAAAGAGCGTAAAGGGTCCAATTGCCGGCAGGGGCCGTCCAGTCTAACTGCCCGGTCTCCGAAACCTGGTCGGTCAGGTCGAGTACTTCGCCCTGGTTGGAAAAAGCCATCAGGGTTAAAAGCGGCAATGATTTTTCAAAGCGCACCTGATCAATAGCCAGGGCCTGCAGGTTGTCATTGGCGGATACAGGCTCCACCAGGTCACCGGCATTCATCTGAGCCCAGTCGGCCGGCAGTTCCGCTTTCGCTAAATAAGCGGCCGGATTTTCTTTCGCCTCATCGTATACTTCCACCACCGGATTGGCGACCCGGCGCAGCAGCGGCTCCTGCATAAACTCTATCCGTTCTGACAAGCGCTCGCCTCCCTGAAGCTGATAGCTTTTATGTGTCAGATATTTACAGGCACCGCCCTGTCCCACCCAGGGACCGCCGAAGGGCCAGCCTGTTCCGGTGGCCATATCGATGCCCAGCCCCAGGCGCTCCGCTTCCCGAAGGGTGTGTTCCAGCATATCCATCCATTCCGGCGACAGATACTCAATGAATTGATCTTCTTCCCCAATCACCCCGTAAATAGGCGTCAGCTCCAGCCCGCCGATGCCGGCCTGTCGATAGGCCTCCAGTTCAGCGGTGATGCCCTCCCTTGTGACGCTGCTGCCGTGCCACCACCAGCGCGACCAGGGTTTGGCTTCGCGGGTGATTTCCGGCCATTCGAGTGCATCCTTTTCGGATTGGCTGCAGCCGCCTGAGAGGAAGAGAAACAGGATCAATAACGGCGAAAAGAAGCTGTTGGGAGTCATATTAGCGAAATCAGCGTAATTTGAATTTTAAACGTTTCAGTAGGTACCAAGAAAAGGCGAATAGACCACAATACAGCACATAGTACAAATAAGACCCTTTCCGTTCTATCCCTCTTCCCCATGTCTCCCAGTCTCCGCATCCTGTTCGGACTATCTTTTAAAAGACGAGAATGTAAACTTCCTCCCCTTATACCCGGCTATAGTCATCCTCATAGGGCAGCAACTCCCGGAGCTTCGCCGTTCTGTCGCTCCCCAGGATCACCACCGTATCCATATTTCCCGGGTCAATCTGCCGCATAAACTCGCGACAGCGCCCGCAGGGATGCAGAACATACACTGCCCCCTCCTCATCCTTCCACACCGCCATGATCTTCCTGATCCGGCACTCCTGATTGGTCACCATCGTACCGATGGCATTATGCTCGGCACAGAAGCCCATGCTGGAGCAGGTATCGATACACACGTCGGTGTACACCTGCCCGCCCTCCGTGATCAGAGCGCAGCCCACGCTGCCCGCGGAGTTGTCGCCGAGCCGGCGGCGCTCCGTTACCGAGGCGGCAATTTTGATCAGCTCGTCATTCGTCATTGCAAAATTTTTTATTTTAGAAGCTGATTGGATCAGTTGCAGAGACTCGTGGAAACATCCACTTAGCATCCACTTAGCATCAACTTAGCACCAACCTAACATCCAATATATGAAAACCCTCGTCACCGCTCTCCCCCTCCTTTTCCTTCTGGCTTGTCAGCAAACACCGAAACCTGCTATTACGCCTTTCACCGGCGGGCGCTGGATCGACCTCACGCACGCCTTCGACGCGCAGACGGTCGTCTGGCCTACTTCCGATCCCTTCCACCTGGATACGGTCTTTGAAGGGATGACGGATAAAGGCTACTACTACTCGGCCTACAAATTCCAGGCGGCCGAGCACGGCGGCACCCACCTCGATGCGCCCATCCACTTCGCCGCCGGCAAACAGGCGGTGGAGGAAATCCCTCTTGAACGGCTGATCGGAGCGGCCGTTGTCATCGATGTGTCGGAACGGACGTTGGAGAACCGCGATTATCAGATATCAGTGACGGACTTCGAGCAGTGGGAAAGCGAGTACGGCGCCATCCCTGAGGATGCCATCGTCCTGATCCGCACCGGCTACGGCCGCTACTGGCCCGATCCGGTGCAGTATATGGGCACGGCCGAAAAAGGGGATGCCGGCGTCGCCCAGCTACACTTTCCCGGCATTCATCCCGACGCCGCCCGCTGGCTGACCGAAAACCGGAATATCAGCGCCATCGGCCTAGATACGCCGAGCATCGACCACGGGCAGTCGACGCACTTCGAGAGCCACCAGATTCTCTTCGAGCACAACATCCCGGGCTTCGAAAATATCGCCAACCTGGATCAGCTGCCCGCCACCGGCAGCTGGGTCATCGCCCTGCCGATGAAGATCGCCGGAGGGAGCGGCGGACCGTTGCGGATTGTGGGGTGGATTGGGAGTTGATCCATGAAAAAGGGAGGGTCAGTGAGAAATGACTTCCTCGATCCTGCGGTTCTTCCGTTTCTCCGCTAAGGTCCTTATACTGTAATGAAGCCATCGTTCCGAATTAAAAACTAGTTCTCGTAAAACGCATCTAAAATGGCCGGTGAATCGTCAAGGGTCTCATGGTCCCTCTACCCTCTACCCTCTACCCTCTACCAATTTCCCACAATTCCTTACCTTGTTCCGCCCCTTAAAACGTCAAAACCAACTTAAGATGATAAAAAGAGCGATCTATCTGCTACCCTTTCTTCTTTTGGCCTTCAGCCAGCACCCCGGCGCTCAGCCGCTGGACATGGACCTCTTCCACGGCATGCAGCCCCGCAACATTGGTCCGGCGGGCATGAGCGGTCGCGTCACCGCGATCGATGTGGTGCGCAACGACCCGCGGCGGATCTATATCGGCACCGCCTCGGGCGGACTGTGGCATTCCTATAACGGCGGACTGAGCTGGAGCACCGTCTTCGAAAATGAAGAAGCCTCCTCCGTCGGCGCCGTGGCCATCGATCAGAACAACCCTTCCTTACTCTGGATCGGTACCGGGGAAGGCAATCCCCGCAACTCCCTGACCAGCGGCTACGGGATGTACAAGAGTATCGACGGAGGTAAAAGCTGGCGCCATCTCGGCCTGGAAAACACACGCAATATCCACCGGGTCATTTTGCATCCAGACAATCCCGACATCGCCTGGGTGGCCGCCATCGGCGATCCCTGGTCGGAACATCCCGAGCGTGGCGTATACAAGACGACGGACGGCGGACAGAGCTGGGAGAAAGTCCTCTTCGTCAACGAAAAAACAGGCTGCGCCGACCTGGTCATCGACCCCTCCAATCCAAACAAGCTCATCGCCGCCATGTGGGAACACCGCCGTTGGCCCTGGTTCTTCAACTCCGGCGGCCCCGGCTCCGGCCTATACGTCTCCTACGACGGCGGCGAGACCTGGCAGCAGCGCACTGCCGAAGACGGCCTGCCGGAAGGCGAGCTCGGCCGCATCGGACTGGCCGTCGCGCCCTCCAGGCCCGAGATCGTCTACGCGCTGGTGGAATCCAAAAAGAACGGCCTGTATAAATCGACTGACGGCGGGCAGAGCTGGAAGCTGGTCGCCACCAAAGGCATCGGCGGGCGTCCCTTCTACTACGCCGATATTTTTGTCGATACCAAAAACGAAAACCGGGTGTTCAACCTGCACTCCTACGTCGATGTCAGTCAGGACGGCGGCAAGACCTTCGAGCGCCTCATCGATCCCAACCTGATCCATGTCGACAATCACGCCTTTTACATTCACCCCGATGATCCGGACTTCCTCATCTGTGGCAACGACGGCGGCCTCTGCCTCTCGCGCGACGGAGGCGACACCTGGGACTTCTCCGAAAACCTGCCCCTAGCTCAGTTTTACCACATCCGCGTCGATGACCAGGTGCCCTACAAGGTCTACGGCGGCCTGCAGGACAATGGCACCTGGCGCGGGCCCAGCCGCGTGTGGCGCCGCAAGGGTATCCGCAACCTGTACTGGAACCGCATCGGCTACGGCGACGGCTTCGACGCCGTGCCCGATCCACAGAATCCGCGCCACGGCTACGCCCTCTCCCAGGGCGGCAACCTGCTGCGCTACGACCTCGAGACCGGCAACCTCTTCGCCATTAAGCCCTTCCTCGAAGGCGGCGAAGAACTGCGCTTCAACTGGAACGCTGCCCTGGCCATCGATCCCTTCGACCGGCAGACGGTCTACCTCGGCGCACAGTATGTGCTGCGCAGCCGTGACAAGGGCGATAGCTGGGAGCGCATCTCGCCCGACCTGACCACCGATTACGAAGCCAAACAAAATGATCGTACCGGCGGCCTCACCCTCGACGCCACCGGCGCCGAAACACATACCAGCCTCATCACCATCGAACCCAGTCCGGTGCAGGAAGGGGTGATCTGGACCGGCTCCGACGACGGCAAAGTCCACCTCACCCGTGACGGAGGCGATAACTGGACCGATCTGAGCGCTAATATCCGGGGCGTGCCCGACAGTTCCTGGGTGGCTCAGATACAGGCCTCTCCTCATCGTGCAGGTGAAGCCTTCGCCGTCATCAACAACTACCGGCGCGGTGACTGGACGCCCTACCTCTATCACACTACCGATTACGGCGAATCCTGGCAACGCCTGGCCGACGGCGATCAGGTCTGGGGCTACTGCCTCTCCGTGGTGCAGGATACCGAAGTGCCCGAACTGCTGTTTCTGGGCGCCGAATTTGGCCTCTATGTCAGCATCGACAAGGGTGAAAACTGGAGCAAATGGACACAGGGTTACCCCACCGTCTCTACCATGGATATGGCGCTGCAGCCGCGCATGGGCGACCTGGTAATCGGCACCTTCGGCCGCGCCGTCTGGATACTCGACGATATCCGGCCGCTGCGGGAGCTGGCCCGGGAGGGCGCCGAGGCGGTCTTCAACCATCCGCTGAAGGTATTCCCCGCCACTGATGCCTACCTCGCTAATCTCGGCGAACCCAACGGCTATCGCAGTACCGGCGACGGCCTCTTCGTGGGCGAAAACCGCGAACCGGGGGCCCTGATTTCGTACTACATCCGGGAAACAATGACCGATACGGCCGAAAAGAAAAAGCCGCCGAAGGCAGTCATCGAGGTATTCAACACCCAACGAGAATTGATCCGGACCCTCAAAGCCGAACCTGAAAAGGGCATCAACCGCATCACCTGGGAGCTCGACGTCCGCGACGTCCGCTATCCGGATACGCCCAAGCCCAAAGAGGAAAGCGCCGAGCGCGGCGGTCGCAATGTCGTTCCCGGCGACTACCTCGTCCGCATCAGCTATGGCGATGCCGCTGACTCAACTACTGTGACCGTCCTTCCCGATCCGAAACTGCAGATGAGCCTGGAGGATATGGTCGCCAAAGCCGAACTGATCGACCGGCACTACGGAACCGTGCGCAGCGTCACCGAAAAAGTGGATCAGCTGCGTGAAGTGAAGGAAACACTGGGCAGTCTGAAAAAACTGCTTAAAGGACAGGAAGGCGCCGATCCTGTTTTGGCGCAAGCCGACACCCTGCAGCAGGCAATCGATGACATCTTCACCGGAATCCTCCCCGACGAGGACCTGCAGGGCATCTACCGCGACGACGATCTACTGGACCGCATCCTCTCCAACACCAATCGATATCTGCAAACGGTCTTCTTCCCCCGCACCACCACGCAGGAGCACCGTGTGGCCTACGCGGAAGAGCAGGCTAAACCGGTAATGGAACGCATCGACCGCTTCTTCAGTGATGACTGGGCAGCCTTCCGGCAAATGGTAGAGGATAGTGGGGTGAGCCTGGTGAAGGGGTACTAGTCTGAGAGCTGGCCCCAAAAGTAACTGTCGGTAATTCTGGCCTATTTTTGTGTGTAGAACTGCCAGATTTTCGGTACGTATTTTGCGTAATTACCGGTTAAATCGACTGAAAAGTTTAGAAGTTTAGTCGCCGCCCCTCCTGGGGTGGCTGGTTTAGAAGTTTAGCAGATCTGAAAACGAGATTCCCGGTTTCAGGCCTGCTAAACTCCTAAACAGCAAACCCGAAGGGCACAGCGCTAAACTTCTAAACTGTTGTCGGCTTGTCTCATAAAACACGCTAAATACATACGATTTTGAAATCTGTCAGTTCTCAGCCCCTCTAGTGCTACACCTTAATTTCCCGGCATCAGCCGTCAGGACTATTTACGAATGAAGAAATATCCCATCGATTTCATTCCACTCTTTTCCCCTCAACCTGTCCCCCCTGGTGGAGGATAATCTTGTCGACCTTGCCGTCGTCGCCGCGAACGAATTCAATCTTGGCGTCGATGACTTTGGCGAAGAACAGCGTCTCACTCGCCGGGAAGATCTCGATCGGTTGCTGGCCCGTGCCCTGCGCAAACAGTTGATCGCCTTCGCGCAAAATGGTCAGGGAAAAGTCCGGGGAAAGTTGATAAGTGCCCAGATAATCCTCGTAAACGGCCGGATTGACCTCCACTTCCACTATCTCTTTGGGCATCTCGTAAGGTTCGCCGAAAACCATAGCGGCCAGGTCACGAGCGATATTGGCGCTTCTGGATGTTTCCAGATTAGCTAGTACGATAACGTAGACTTTTTCCTCCGGGAAGCGACCGGCAAAGGTGCTAAAGCCGTCGATGCCGCCGCCGTGCTGAATGAAGGGCTTTTCAAACCACTCTACAATCGTCCATCCGTAGCCGTAGTTGTTCAGGTAAGGCGTAAACATCTTTTCATAAGATTCCTCCGACAGCATTTTGCGTGCCGTAAGCGCCTGGTGCCAGATATGCAGGTCGCCGACCGTGCTGTACATGGAGCCGGCAGCGTAGGGAATATTCATATTGATATTGGCATCGGCCAGGGGCTCCGCTCCGATCCTGGCGTAACCGTTGGCCTCGTTCAGGATGACCTCCTGGTAATCTTCCAAGCCGGTGTTCTCCATTCCCAGCGGATCGAGGATGTTTTTCCGCAGATAATCTTCGTAAGGCATTTCGCTGACCGCTTCTATGATCAGGCCGAGCAGGTGGTAGGCCGAGTTGTTGTACTTGTACTCACTGCCGGGTTCGAACTCCAGCTCCAGCTCTTCGAAATACTTCGTAAAGGCTCGCGGCGTCTCCGACCAGTTGCCGCGCGCCGACATAATCTCTTCGATCCCCGTGTAACTCGGAATACCGGAAGTGTGATTGAGCAACTGATGCACAGTGACTTTCGATCCGTGCGGCTCGGCGGGATAACCGGGCAGGTAATCGGTGATCACACCGTCCAAATCAATCTTGCCCTGCTCCGCCAGTTGCAGTATGGATACTGCGGTAAACTGCTTGGTGATGGAGCCGAGCCGGAAGCGCGTCTCCGGCGTATTCGGTACGTCAAACTCAATACTGGCATGGCCAAAGCCGCCGGTATACAGCACTTCATCGCCTTTGGCGACAAGTACGCTTCCGCTAAATTTGTCCAACTCGTGGAGTTTGCTGAGATAAGCTTCCGCCGAATCGGAGATGGATTGGGCGTTGAGGAATAGGGGCAGGCACAACAGGCCCAGCATAAGCAGTCGAATGTTCATTGTGATTTGTTTTGATCAACAAGAGGAGCAATGTTACCTATCCACTCCCTGATCGTCACATTTTTTCGACGAATCGCGTTAGTTGAAAGGATTACTGGACCTTGAATCAAACACCGAGATGATAGTGATGGATTCTTCGACGACCGCATAAACAAGGGAGATAAAATTAACAATTTTGCGGCAAATTGGCTGATATTTTTTAGGTTTTGCAGATGTTTTCACCTTCCTCGCAGGCCGCAGAAGTTTAAGCTCTCATTTCTCCTCACCGGCAAAAAACTTTCCCCAATTCTCTGTGTACTTTGTGTCTTCTTCGTGTTTCTCTATGTAATTTTACGCCCACTAAGAAAACCTAACCAATTTTAACCTATGACCCAGGAAAACACCCTCGTCCTCTTCGAAAAGAAAGGCAACGTCGCTGTCCTCACCCTCAACCGGCCCAAGAAATACAACAGCATGACCGGCCCATTGGCGCGGGAGTTACAAAAGCGGCTCGACGACTGCGCCGACGACAAAGACATCCGCGCCGTCTACCTCACCGGCGCAGGCAAAGCCTTCTGCGCCGGGCAGGACCTCGGCGAGGTGACCGGTGAGAATGCTCCCGGCTTCGAGACCATCCTCGGCGAGCATCTCAATCCCATCGTGGAGAAAATCCGCGCGCTGGAAAAACCCGTCGTCTGCGGCGTCAACGGCGTAGCGGCCGGCGCCGGCGCCAACATCGCCATCGCCTGCGACATTACGGTGGCTAAAACCTCCGCCTACTTCATCCAGGCTTTCAGCAAGATCGGCCTGATCCCCGATACCGGCGGCACCTACCTGCTACCACGCCTTATCGGCTGGCAGCGCGCCGGCGCCCTCATGATGCTGGGCGAACGCGTCAGCGCCGTGGAGGCCGCCGCCATGGGCATGATCTACCAGGCCATCCCCGATGAGAAATTTGAAGAAGCCGCCTTCCTGCTCGCTGAGCGCCTCTCCCAAATGCCCACGCGCGGACTGGCACTGACCAAACAGGCCCTCAACCGGGCCATGTACAACGACTTCGACTCCCAGCTTCAAACCGAAATCGAACTACAGGGCCGGGCCGGACAAACCCACGATTACCGCGAAGGCGTGCAGGCTTTCCTGGAGAAACGGAAGCCGGAGTTCCGGGGGGAGTAGGGCTGGGGGACTGGATGCTTGATGCTTGATGCTGGGGACTGGGGACTGGGGACTGGTCAAAGAAGCGGTAAAAGCCACTATCCCCGGCAGAACTCCTTATATTTGCCCAAAAGTCCAGATGCCGGATAAGGAGAAAGACAAACAAGATTCGGGTAAGCAGGCCCCGCCGGGCCACCTCAACCCCCAACTTTCCACGCAGCGCCGGCCTACGCCGCCTTCTACCGGGGATCTCATCGAGGGCATTTTCAACGGCGACCGGGTGATGCTCAGCCGGGCCATCACGCTGGTGGAGAGCCGTTCAGAACGCCACCGGGCGATAGCCCAGGACATTGTAGAGGCCTGTCTGCCGCATAGCGGCCGCTCCATTCGCATAGGCATCACCGGCTCGCCGGGAGTAGGTAAGAGCACCTTTATCGAAGCGTTGGGGCAGAACATCATCGACCGGGGCCGGCGTCCGGCGGTACTGGCCATCGACCCGAGCAGCCAGATCAGCAAGGGCAGCATTCTCGGTGATAAAACCCGCATGGAAAAACTATCACATCATGATCAGGCTTTTATACGCCCCTCTCCTGCCGGCGAATCGCTGGGCGGCGTCAGTCAAAAAACACGTGAAACCATAATTCTCTGTGAAGCTGCCGGCTTCGACACTATCCTGGTAGAAACCGTCGGCGTAGGACAATCGGAAACGGCCGTTCATTCCATGGTCGACTTTTTCCTGCTGTTGCTCCTGCCTGGCGCAGGTGACGAGCTGCAGGGCATCAAACGCGGCATTGTAGAAATGGCTGACCTGCTCGTCATCAACAAAGCCGAGGGAGAGCGGCGAACACTAGCCAAACAGGCCCGGCAGGAATACCGCAACGCCCTGCACCTGTTCCCGCCGAAGGAGAGCGGCTGGACGCCGGAGGTGCTCATCTGTTCGGCGCTGGAAAAGGAAGGAATCTCAACTATCTGGGAAAAAATACAAGATTTCCGGACGGCGACCTCGAAAAATGATTACTTTGACGCCCATCGCCGGCAGCAAGCCAGATATTGGCTGCACGAACGCGTCAACAATCGCCTGCGTGAACTGTTTTATGCTCATCCTGAAGTGGCCGCGCGCTGGAAGGTGCTGGAACAAGCGGTGATCGAACACCGTATTTCCCCTTTCAAAGCCGCCGATGAACTAATTCGCCTGTTTACGGGTATTAATACAATGTGATTGTTGAACCTAACCGGAAGCTAATTTCCGGGATTGCCCCTGGCCTTCGGCTCATCCGGGTTAATAGCCAAAGGGTAGTTGCCAACAGTGGCAATCGCGAAAAGACCGAACACAACAACAGCCTACATCAATTGATCTATACCGGATTAACCACAGCTGATCACGTCCACCGATACCTGATTCCCATTCGTAGAAATTGTACCGTACTTGGTCGCAAGCTTTCTATATTTGCGAGCGGCTGATTTTAATTACTAAAAAATTTCGCTAATGAAATCGCTTACGCTTTCCATCGTTCTTATCGCCGTCGGCCTGCTCGTTTTTGTCAACGGCTGTTCCACTTACAACTCTATGGTCGACGTGGAAGAAAACGTCGAGAACGCTTGGAGTAAGGTGCAGAGTGCTTACCAGCGCCGCGCCGACCTCATTCCCAACCTGGTCAATACGGTCAAGGGCTATGCCGAATTCGAACAGGAAACCTTAACCAACGTCATAGAGGCCCGCTCGAAAGCAACCAGTGTCCAGGTAGATCCTACCAATCTTTCACCGGAGAAACTCCAGCAATTCCAGGCCGCCCAGTCAGAACTGTCGCAGTCTCTGGGGCGTTTACTGGTTAGCGTCGAACGCTACCCCGAATTAAAGGCCAACCAGAACTTCCTGGAACTCCAGGCTCAACTCGAAGGCACGGAAAACCGCATCAAAGTAGAGCGCGACCGCTTCAACGACGTAGTCACCGAATACAATAAAAAAATACGCCGTTTTCCGGGCAGCCTCTACGCGGGTATATTCGGTTTCGACCGCAAGGCGCAATTCGAAGCTGAAGCCACCGCTCAGGAAGCACCAACGGTTGAATTCTGATTAATACAATGATAGATTTTTTTAGCAAGGAAGAAGAAGAACGCATCATCGATACTATAGAGAAGGTTGAAAACCGCACCTCGGGTGAAGTGCGTGTCCATCTGGCGCGTGATGCCGGAAAGGATGTACTGGAGAAAGCCAAACAGACTTTCGTCAAACTCGGCATGGAGCAAACCCGCGAACGCAACGGCGTGCTCTTCTTCCTCGTCCCTGAAGCCCATCAGTTCGCCATACTAGGTGACGAGGGCATCAACCGCCGCGTTCCTGAAAATTTCTGGCAGGATGTGCGCGATCTGGCCCAGACGCAGTTCCGTCAAGGCAACTTCGCCGAAGGGGTCTGTCAGGCGCTGGAAAGAATCGGTGAAAAACTCGCTGCCTTCTTCCCTCCGCAGCAGGACGACGACAACGAGCTGCCGGATGCCGTGTCGTACGATTAGTTCTTATACATAACTTTCAGATGATGATCACAAGGAAAATACTGCTGGTTTTACTCGTCGGCTTCACCACGCTCTCGCTGGCCGCCAAGGATGTCCCACCACCCTCTAATACCCTGGTGACGGACTTCGCCGGCATCCTGCAACCACAGGAGCAGGCGGCGCTGGAGCGCAAACTCGTCGCCTACGACGATAGCACCTCCACCCAGATCGCCGTGGTCATCGAACGCTCGCTGGAAGGCGACGACCTGTTCAACTATACCCTGCGTCTCGTGGAAGAATGGGGCATCGGCCGGGAGGGTAAAGACAATGGTATTCTCCTCTATATCGCCTACGACGACCGCAAGATCATCATACAGACCGGCTACGGCGCCGAAGGCTTCCTGCCCGACGCCCTCGCCAAACGCATCATCGAAAACGTGCTCAAACCCACCTTTCGCCAAAATCAGTACTACGCCGGCATCGACAGGGCCACCGATGTCATTATGCGCCTCGGCTCGGGCGAATATTACAACGAAGGCGGGGACCGGCGCAGTAACTCCGAAGAAGGAATTCCGCCTTTCGCCATGATTATCATCATCGTAGTGGCCATCATTATCATACGCAGCCTGTTCAATGACGACGGCGGTGGCGGTGGCGGTTATCACCGCGGCGGTCGTTACGACTCCCGGCGCAGTCGCGGCGGATGGAT
>CAZWDL010000046.1:0-49094 GCA_964632995.1 uncultured Saprospiraceae bacterium | reverse complement strand
CATGACGGAAAAAGAGGCATAAGAAAACTGAAGAATTAAGTGAAACAGCCTCTCAGTACTACTCCTGAACTAATCCCCACTGAGCAGATCCACCCCGGAAACCAATCCGATACGATTTTTTCTAAAACCCTCCAAGCGCTGTCTCATGGTGAACCAGTACCCAATTCACGCAATCATGATTTCCTTTCTTCTGGTAATGAGTTCTGCTGTATACAGCCAGGATTTTATACTACAAGGGTGCTACTGGGATTGTCCGGACGATGCGGCTTCAGAAATCGATCCGGCTTCTCTTAATTTCTGGGTGGAAAAGGTGAAGGAACAGGCGCCGGCATTGAGCCACGCTGGTTTTTCCTATGTATGGCTACCCTCCTTCTACACCGGTCAGGAGGAGCAGGTGAAAAAACTGATAGAGGCGCTGCAACAAACGGGGATGGACGCTTTTACCGATGTGGCCTTTCACAAAAGCCCCGCTAGCTCCGATTCTTTGCGTTTCCCTTTACAGCAGATCGACCGCATGTCTCAATATCTCAAAGTCAAAGGATTCCGGCTGCTTGCCGACCAGGAAATAGCACCTCAGGCCTTAGCGGAACTGCTCAGGCAATTACAGGCGGAAAAAAAGCTACCTTCGCTACTCGCCATTCGCACCAGTGAAAAAACTTCGCCACAGCGGCTGGCTTCCTTCGTCAACGCGCTGGAAAGTCAGATTCCGGATACGATAGGTAATGAGCTGGACACCCGCGTATTCGATTATCCGCTGCGGGAGGCCCTGCGCCGGGCTACGAGTGAGGCAGACTACGATGTCCGTCAGGTTTTCGAGCAAAGTATTCGCGATGTGACGGCACTGTCAGGTTTTAAAATCGTTACCTTGGTCAACAGCCCGGAATTTTACAATCCCAATGGTATTTCCGGCGACGCGGACGATCTCATCGAATCGCCTCTACTGGCCTACGCTTATCTGCTTCTGAATAACCAACTCGGCTTGCCGGCGGTTTTTTACGGCGATTATTTCGGACCGGAGTCCGAGATTGAATACTTTATAGACAAACCGGCCCTGCAGGAAGATATCGATCAGCTGATCAAGACTCATCAGCAATTCATTTACAACTCCACCAGTGTAGAGTACCTCAATCGCAAAGGAAGCGAACGCGCCGGCGTTTTTCTTTCCGCTGAAGAGGGCGCCGGGACGGAACGGGCGCTGATCATGCAGTTTGACGGAAGCAATACCCTGGCCGGCCAGCAGGCAGAAGAGGGTAAGGATGTACTGGCCGTAATAAATTTTGCCGACACCACCCTGCGGGTGCTTCAGGAGATCAATATGGCCAATGTGGCGCCAGGCGATCATTTTACCGATATCCTGGGCCGCTCGAAAACGCCCATCGCCCACGTAGGTTTCGATAGCAGCCGGCAGGTGTCCAATGCGGTTTATCTGGAAGTGCCGCCACATTCCTACTCTGTTTGGGTGCAGGGCAGAGCCGAAAAGGTAATCACCAGCAGTATCGACTTTTCTGCCGAAAGAGTGGAAGATTACGTAGAACTAAGCTGGGAAGTCCCGGAGGAAAACAAGCTGAAAGGTTATCAACTGGAACGCTCCATTAACGGCAAACAGTTTCAGGACATCAGCTGGATTCCTGCTATGGGCAGCCAGCGCCAGAGTGCCGCCTATCTTTTCATCGACGAAAATATTTTTCCCAATGAAAGCCTTTACTACCGCGTCAAGGCGATAGATCATAACGGCCGCTTCGAATATTCACCGGTAGAGGAAGTCAGGATCCCGGGGGAGGAATGGCAATTTAAAATTATGAGTGAGCAAGAATCTGTTCAGACGATACAAATTATGAGCAATTTCTCAGCAGACGTGGAACTGAGCATCTATAATGCCGACGGGGAGCGGGTCTTTTCCAATCAAAGCTACCTTAAGCAGGGAATCAATAAAACAGAGGTAGATCTGAGCAAATACCCTCGTGGGGTGTATTTCATCAAGTTCACCACGAAAAGAAACAAACAGTGGACGCAGCGCATCGTGAATTTGTGAGAGAATGCCTGCCTACAGATCCAGTAAACCTTCCGGCAAATCCATCTCGATCACCTGCTCTTCCGGGTCTACTCCCGTAATCAACTTTTCGCTAAGGGGAATGAGTACTTCCCGCCCTTCGTATTCCACAACCGCGGTCAGTTGCTGAGGCAGCTCTATCACTTCTTCAATGACCCCTATCACACCGGCTTCAATATCCACAATGGTAAAGCCCTCCAACAAGCGTAAATCGCTTACCTCCTCCACTTCTCCATCGGTATGGCGAAGGTCCTCCCGGCGCAAGAAGATCTTTTTGCCCGTCAGCGGCACCGCCTCTTCCGGGGTGTCCACTTCGTCGAGCTTAACCAGCCAGGCGCCGGCTTCCCGCTGATTCTCAATAAAAAAAGGCACCTGCCCGCCCTGTATTTCCAGAAAAAGCACCCCGGCCTCCCGAAAGTCTTCCTGGAAGTGCTCTTCGATGTGCACCTTCAGCTCTCCGTTGACGCCGTACGTTTTTTTCGTATGTCCTATCTCAATGTAAGCTTCCATGATTTTCTCAATTACCCGCCATACCATATTTACCCATCCTACTCATAACGCAGCAGCCGTTGCTTCAGGGTGAAGCCGTCTTCTACTTTTTCCTCCCAGGTGAGGTTAATACAATCAGAGAAATCCATTTTACAGCAGAGTTTACACTGAGTATGTAAGATTTGCCACTCCCTGTACACCAGTCCTATTCCTTTGGCGTATTGTTCTTTTGCATATCGCCAATCAGTGGCACTTTCAAATTCAGTCTGAAGAACAGTGGTCACTTCATCGTAGGCCTGGCCGGCAACTGTTTCTGGTTGCCCCACCGCTTCAACTCGGTAGTCTTGCCAGTCTTTAAAAATATTTACGCTCTTAGTGCTACCCTCAAAATTAACAGTCCCCGACAAAAACCGATTCCCATCCCACTCCTTTCCGGTGCGCAGGGGGAAGACGAGCTTGATAAAACGGAGATTGTCTTCCGTGCGCAGCGCCTGGGTAGCGTTGTGGGAAGCGGTAAGCACTTTAGTGATCTGCCAGGGTGACTGCTCATCCGGCCGCTCGTAGCGTTCTATGCGATAGACCAGGGCGCCGGTATTGTCGCGCAGGGTGTCGACGATCACTTCGCGAAACAAAGTGCGGGAGCTGTCCCGCAACGCCCTTTCGCCGGTGCCCTGCCGGAAGATAACGGAGTCCACCTCATAGAAATAGGAGCGCCCTACCTCAAGGGGATAGTAGTCGTAACCAAAATCACCGGTATTGATATCCTCCACCGTTGAGTCGCTACATCCACTGATCAGGACCAGAAAGAGAGAAAGCATAAGGAGTAATCGGCAGTTGTTCATATCGATAATTAGGTTCTGCTAAAAGAACGCCCAAAATGCCTGCTTCAGCATTTTGGGCGAAAGTCTTTTCATGGCAAATCTGGCTGTCCGGATCAACTATCCGACAGGGAGCTGCCATATATGATGCCGCCGCCGATGACATCATCCCCTTCGTAGAAAACGGCGGACTGTCCCGGGGCCACCCCGCGCACGTTAGCGAAGAACTCCACATCCACCTGAGCGCCTTTATTGCGCAGCAGGCTTAGCGTACCATTGTCACGATAACGGATTTTCGTGACGGCTTCCATGCCGTCGGGAACATCGGTGTACTTCATCGGATTAACTTTGCCTACGGTCATCCCGTTGCGTACCAGTTCGTCCACTGTTCCCAGGACGACGGTGTTGGTCTCCGGTTCGATTCCGGTGACGTACATGGGTTGTCCGAAAGCGATGCCCAGCCCTTTGCGTTGCCCGACTGTGTAGAAGGGATACCCCTTATGCCGGCCGAGCACATTGCCCTCGGTATCGACGAAGTTGCCACCGTCGACGCGTTCCTCCAGGCCTTCCACCCGACGCTTCAGAAAGCCGCGATAGTCGTTATCGGGAACGAAGCAGATTTCGTAACTCTCCGCCTTTTTCGACAGCTCGGCGTAGCCTAGGTCAGCGGCCATCTGCCGCACTTCGGGTTTGGTATATTCGCCCAGCGGAAAGCGGCTGCGGTTCAGGCACTCCTGACTGAGGCCCCAGAGTACGTAGGACTGGTCTTTATTGCGATCGACGGCGCGGGTGATGTATTTGCGTCCCTGGTGTTCGTTGATGATGGCGTAGTGCCCGGTGGCGATAAACTCACAGTCGAGCGCATCGGCCCGGCGCAGAAGCGCGTCCCATTTGATATGGGTATTGCAAAGCACACAAGGGTTGGGGGTACGCCCCGCCAGGTATTCATCGACGAAGTTATCAATAACGTAGTCGCCAAATTCCTCTCTGATATCAACAATGAAATGATGAAAGCCCATATTGACAGCGACCTGACGGGCGTCATTGATGGAATCCAGGCTACAACAGCCCGTCTCTTTGGACGACCCGCCGGAATTAGCGTAATCCCAGGTTTTCATCGTAATTCCGATGACCTCGTAACCTTCTTCGTGCAGCATCATGGCAGTCACGGTACTGTCGATACCGCCACTCATGGCCACCAATACTTTTCCCTGCTTACTCATGCTAAAAATCCCTTTTTCTGTTGAACTGACAAAATTACAAAAATGAAGACTTTATAGTTCATTAATCCCGGGCTATTCACTGGGATTGTTGCCCTCCCTTTCGGGAAAATCTTTATTCAGCCACCCCGGGCAATAAAAACTACCAGATAAGCCTTAAAACTTTAAGAACTTGTCTAAGGCAAACTGGTATTAATTAACTATATTTGAAAATTATTCCCTGTACAAACAAAGCAAGCCGATTATGACGAAGCAGCTCCGTTTTTGGATACTTCCTCTTTTCACCATGTTTGCCGTATCACTCCTTGCTCAGGAGTACGGCATAGCGTCCTATTATTCCGACCGCTATCAGGGTCGTCGCACGGCCTATGGTGACACCTACGACAAAAATAAAATGACCTGCTCTCACAAAATTCATCCCTATGGTACTTTGCTGAAGGTGACACGAATGGATAACAATAAGTCGGTCGTCTGTAAGGTAATCGATAAAGGGCCCTACACCAAAGGACGCATTGTGGACCTGTCGCGCGCATCCGCTGAAAAAATCGACCTGATTAAGGACGGTGTAGCGGAAGTCAAGGTGGAAGTCTATAAACGCGAATCAGAACAAACAGAACCGGCGACCGCAGCTGCCGATCCACCACGGAAGGAAGAAGTGACGCCCTCCCCCTCACGCGCCTCGCAGGAAGCCGCTCCCGCTCCGGCGCCAAAGCGGGAAGAAACAGCGGAAAGAGAAGCCCCCCAACCCGAGAAGAAAAAACCGGCGCCCGAGAAGAAAGAACTAGCTGCCGATCCCAACCGCCTGGTGGGGCAGGATTATAAAAAATTCGGACTGTACCGCATCCGGCTAGAACGGGGACCGCAGGAAGGATTTGGGGTGCAGGTGATGGTCGTCAGTGACTACGAGAGCGTGATGAAGGCGCTGTCTTCTCTGCAGGCGCGGCATTTCGACGATCTGCTGGTCAGCGTGGAACCGGGGCAGAAACCGGGGCAAACCCTTTACAAAATTATCATGGGCCCCTTCGAATCGGAAGCCTCCGCCAAAAACTACCAAAGCAATCTTAAGGAACGATACAGTATCCGGGGCTTTGTCGTCGACCTGAATGAAAAGGTAGACGTCAGTCCGCCGGAGGAGGCCAAGGAAGAAGGTGGAGAAAACGAGTAAGAAAGATTGCAAAGGTACCCGGGGGAACTCTGGCGCCTTCGCCGCTTATTCAATAAGCACGGCTCCTTTTACGGCGGTGATTGTCAATACCTGCTCTGCAGCGTTGACCGCCTCGAAAGGAGTGGGTTGCTGTGTAAAGCGTACAGCAGCCTCTTCTCCCCTTTTCCCTTTCACCTCAAAGCATAGTTGAAAAGTGGTGCTCTCATCCGGTAAGGTGACTCCTCTTAAGGAATTGTCTAACCAGACAAAGGTGAGTATCCCATGCGCTGTCCGGTGAGTACCAAAATTATTTTCACTCAGATAGGGCAGGCGGAACCCGTCAACCCCTTTGTACTCGAGTTTTCCGGTGTCCCAGGTCAGGGTGTACTGCATGGCGATAATTTCCTGGAAATCGGACACCCGGATATCAACGCAAGTACTGCTGCCGGGGCCGGCTTTTACTTCAGCAGCTTCCAGGGTGAGTTCCTGAGCATGACCGGTACAAAGCGCGGTTAGATATAGAGCAGTGGTCAGTAAGACAGCACGTAAATTCATAGTTCTTCTTTTTCTACCAGTAAAAGAGCACACAAAGATAATAGGATTCTCCCCTGTATTCATATGCACATTATTGTTAACTTTGTTAGAACCGAAATATTTCACCCTATGAATACCGCTTTTCGATTTATCAGTCTTGCAGGAATAACACTAACGCTGCTGAGTGGATGTGTCAGCCAGAAAAAATACCAGGATGCAATGCTATCGGTAGAGTCGCTGAAACGGGATTCCGTCATCGCGGATTCCCTGGAGCTCATGGTAGGCAGCCTGCGGGACGAAGTGAGGACCGTAGAGGGATTGTATCAAAGCGCGCTCAATGAAAACGAACAGTACAAAGCCGCCAGTAAGAATATCTTCACCTCCTATCAGAACCTGCGGCAAAGGTATGATGATATCATTAACAACCGCCAGGATGTACTCTCCACTTCTTCCTACGAGAAGCAAAGTCTGCTCGAACAACTGGCAGCTTACCAGGAGGAAATTGACAAAAAGGAACAATACCTTAGAAAAATAGAATGGGAACTGGCCCAACGGGAAGAGCGTATAAACGGAACACCTAACCAGGACCTCCGCAGTGACCTGGAGCAACGCGATCAGATCATTCGGCAGTTGCAGGCGCAGCTGCAACAGAAAAACAACGTGCTTCAGCAAATTCAGCAAAACATCAGCGAATCCCTCTACGGCTTATCGCAATCCGACTTTTCCGTGGAGGAAAAACGGGGAAAGCTCTACATCTCCCTGAGTCAGGAACTGCTGTTCAAAAGCGGAAGCGCCAAGCTGGACCGGAAAGGCAGAAGAGCCCTGAACGACCTGGCGGACGCCATCAAAAACAATCCCAATATCGATGTGCTGGTGGAAGGCCATACCGACACAGACGGCTCGGCCGACCAGAACTGGAACCTCAGCGTTGATCGCGCAGTAGCCGTCGTGCAGGAACTGGTCGACGCCGGTGTGGATCCCACTCGCCTGACCGCCGCCGGCCGCGCCTTTTATCAGCCGGTAGCTACCAATAATACCGATGCGGGAAAAGCGCTCAACCGGCGCACAGAAATCATTATCTCTCCAAAGCTGGATGAATTGATGGACCTGGTGCGACAGCAATGAAGGTTCTCGAATGATTACCCCGCCCGCATCGTCAGGGCGAGTAAAAGTCAGCGGTCTCCATCGGCTCCCCGACCGGGAATCAATCAACCTTTATTCTCCCGCTGGCTTAGCCGGTAACTACGAATGATGACCAGGAGCGCCAGTGTAAAAAGGATGAGAAAGGGGAGCCACTCCCCGATGCTGCGCCCGATTTGATAGCCGCGACTGCTGGTATCTACCCCCCGTTCGTCAATTTGAGCACTGAGCAGAAAAGTATTCATAACAAATAGGAAAAATAAAATCAGCCCTTTGCGTTTCATATTGAATGATTAAACCAATAGCTAAATTTTTTCCGCTTTCCGCTTTCCGACTTCCGACTTCCGCTTTCCGACTTCCGACTTCTCTTCACTCCTCCACCTCTTCCCAGGCCAGCTGAGCTTCTTCCCATTCTTCCATAGCTAACTGCAGCCCGGATTTTTTCTCTGCGTAGCGTTGCGAGAATTCGGCAGCCTGATCACTTTCGTAGAAATCCGGTTCGGCCATTTTCGCTTCCATTTTCGCGAGTTCAGCTTCGAGGCGTTCGATTTTTTTCTCAGCATTCTGGACAGTGCGCAGCAGTCGTTTGCGTTCTTCATAGCTAACCTCCCGCTTAGAGCGTTGCCCATTGTCTGCCGTCTGGGCGGTGGTGCGCATTTCTACCTCGCGCATATTGTTCAGCGCGCGTTTTTCGAGGAAAAAGTTGACATCGCCAAGGTAGGTATGCAGTTGCTGATCGCGGAATTCGATGGTCCGATCAGTCAGTCCGGCAAGAAATTCGCGATCGTGGCTGACGATGATGAGGGCCCCGTCGTAATTCATCAGTGCTTTTTTCAGTACGTCTTTGGAAAGGATATCGAGGTGGTTGGTCGGTTCGTCAAGCACCAGTAAATTAAAAGGGCGCAGCAGCAGGCAGGCCAGTGCGAGCCGGGCCCGTTCCCCTCCGGAAAGCACCGATACTTTTTTATCCACATCTTCTCCACTGAACATAAAAGCACCGAGGATACTACGCAACTGCGTGCGCATTTCCGGTGGTGAAGCATTTTCCATAGTTTCCAGCACGGTTAGTTTGGAATGCAGGTTGTCGGACTGATTCTGCGCGTAGTAACCAATCTGTACATTGTGCCCAAGCTTCAGTTCTCCTCCGGTTAAAGGCAGTTCATTGACGATGATCTTAGCCAAGGTTGTTTTTCCCTGACCGTTCTGGCCCACGAAGGCGATGCGGTCGCCCCGATCCAGTTTGATGTCCACATCGTCAAATACAAGCAGCTCGCCATAGGCCTTGGAGAGATGATGCCCTTCGACTACTACCTGTCCCGAACGCGGCGCGGGCGGAAATTTGATCGCCATAGCAACCGTATCCTCCGGAGGAATTTCTACACGCTCCATCTTTTCGAGCTGTTTTTGCATCGACTGAGCCATTTTGGTTTTATTGGCTTTTGCCATAAACCGGTTAATGGTCTTTTCCTTGTCGGCAATCATGCGCTGCTGATTTTCGTATGCGGACAGCAGTTTTTCGCGGCGCTCTTTGCGCATTTCCACGTATTTGCTGTAAGGCGCCTTGTAGTCATAAACGTTACCCAGCTCGATTTCAACGGTACGTTCGGTGACGGCGTCCAGAAATTCTTTGTCGTGGGAAATAAGGATGACTGCCCCCTGGTAATTCCGAAGGAAACCTTCCAGCCAGATAATGGATTCGATATCCAGGTGGTTAGTGGGTTCATCGAGCAGTAGGAAGTCGGGATGCTGCAGCAGCATTTTAGCCAGTTCGATGCGCATTTTCCAGCCTCCGCTGAATTCATCGATCAG
Source organism: uncultured Saprospiraceae bacterium (assembly GCA_964632995.1). Taxonomy (GTDB): domain Bacteria; phylum Bacteroidota; class Bacteroidia; order Chitinophagales; family Saprospiraceae; genus CAZWDL01. The sequence continues at coordinate 39,890 of CAZWDL010000046.1, read as the reverse complement.
GCGGTTGAAGTCGCTGGGGTTGAAGCCGAGGCCTTTAAGCACCTTTTCGGCTTCCGCCTCGGCCGATTGGCCGCCCAGAAAGTGAAAGCGATCATTGACGTGGGCGAAATCTTCCAGCAATTTACGGTAAGCATCGCTATCGTAATCGGTGCGGCTGGCGATTTCTTCGTTGAGTTCGGCCAGTCGCTTTTCGAGTCGTTTGAGCTCTTCAAAGGCGCTAAGCGTCTCTTCGAGTACCGTTTTGCCCATAGGCAATTCCATTTCCTGATGCAGAAACCCGAGGGTTGAGCCGGAAGGGCGTGTGATATCTCCTTCGTCGGAACCCTGCTCACCGGCGATAATTTTGAGCAGGGTCGATTTGCCGGCCCCGTTGCGGCCGACCAGGCCCACCCGGTCGCGTTCGCCGATAACGAGATTAATCCGGTCGAGTAGAATGCGGTCGCCGTACTGAACGTATATATTTGATGCTGTAATCATATGTGTCGCTTACAAAATACTTGTGAAATTAGGGAAAAGAACAGAGCGTGCAAAGCAGAAAAACATCAGGCCTTTTGCAAAGTGAAGCCGAAGGTAGAACCCAGGTTGGGGGTACTGCGTACGTTGATGGTTTGCTTATGCGCTTCGATGATGTGTTTGACGATGGAGAGGCCCAGCCCGGATCCGCCCTGTGACCGGGAGCGGCTTTTGTCTACCCGGTAGAAGCGGTCAAAGACGTGATTAATATGTTTTTTAGGGATGCCGATCCCGTTATCAGCCACTTCCACCAGTACGTGCTTGTCCATGTCGTAAAAACCTACCCGGGTACGGCCGTCTTCCTTACCGTACTTGATCGAATTGTGCATCAGATTCATGAGTACCTGCCGGACGTTTTCACGATCAGCACGTACTTTCATAGGCTGGGAAGCTCCTTCTTTGAATTCCAGGCATATATTTTTTTCCTGCGCTTTGAATTCCAGGTCTTCAAAGACCTCCTGCGCCAGTTCTCTGATGTCAAAAGTTTGCATATCGATGATCAGCTCGCCCGATTCCAGGCGGGAGATGGCTTCCAGATCCTCGACGATGGTATTGAGGCGATCCAGGTTTTTCGCTGCTTTTTCCAGGAAGGAGCGGCGAATATTCGGGTCTTCCATCCCGCCGTCCAGCAAGGTGTGTATATAGCCCTGTATGTTAAAAATAGGCGTTTTCAACTCGTGAGAAATGTCGCCCACGAATTTCCGGCGGTAATCCGACCAGGATTTATACTTTGCCAGTTCGGTCTTTTGATTCACCGCCCACTCTTCCACTTCTTTCTCTACTTCTTCGATGATATTGGATTGGATATCGATAGTTTTATTTTTTTCTTCCGGAGAGACTTTATGCTTGTGGATGGTTTTATATATCAGCTTGATTTTCCGGTAAATGTATTTTTTCAAATAGTAAATGGCGATAAAATAAGTCGCGGCAAAAGCAATCAGCAGCCAAAATATCAGCTTCAGGCCGGCAGACAGCCCCCAATCCGGCAAATAAACGAGCACAAAGGCCAGCGTGATCGCCAACGTAATAAAGCCGGCGATGAGAACCGCAATTAGCTGAGGAGTCGGATTTTTCAGCATTAAAATTCAAATTTATATCCTATGCCCTTAATCGTTTTGATGTAGTGATCCCCGATTTTCTCCCGGAGTTTGCGGATATGTACATCAATGGTCCGGTTCCCTACGATAACATCCGTTCCCCAGATCTTATTAAATATTTCTTCACGGGAGAAGACTTTTCCCGGTTTGGAAACCAGCAGGTAGAGTAATTCAAACTCTTTTTTCGCCAGTTCGATCACCTGCTCGCCTTTAACGACACTGACGCGTTCGGGATCGACGGTCAGGTCGCCTACACTGATCACGCCTTCCCTTTCTTCAGCCTTTATGCGTTCCGAGCGGCGCAACAGGGCTTTTACGCGGCTCAAAAATACACGGGGCCGGATGGGTTTGGTGATATAGTCATCTCCTCCTACATCCAGGGCGGCAATCTGCGAATAGTCTTCTTCTCTGGCGGTCAGGAAGGCAATAACCGTATTATCGAATTCCGGCCGCTTGCGTAATCGCCGGCAAACTTCAACACCATCCATTCTCGGCATCATGATATCGAGAATGACCAGCTGCGGTTTTTCGCGCTCGGCTATTCTGATTCCTTCTTCACCGTTGGCAGCCGTATAAACATCGAAGCCTTCTTTAACAAGATTGTACTTCAGAAACTCCAGAATATCCGGTTCGTCATCAACGATAAGGATTTTCACTGTATCCATTGCTTGGGTAGGCATTGTTGAATAAATAGTAAATGTAACAGTTTACACAGGAAAAAACCTCTAGCCAGGATTAAATCAATGTTAAGGATTGCGGTTATCATTCTTCCGCGTTCGCTTCCCGTTTGCTGAGTTCCTCCATCACCAGACTGTAGATTCGTTCGGCCGTCTCCGGATGCCGACGCAATATATTCATGGATTCTTCGAAATTTTCCTTCTCAATATCATGGATGAAAAAGATCTGCTGATAGTACAGCTGGGCTATACTGTCCTTCTCCTCACCATAAAGATTCTGCAGGGCAGCTTCTGCGAGGTGCACATCGGCCATTGTTTGAATCAGCTCCTCTTCACCGATGGGCAAAGGAGGCGCTTCTTTTTTACCGCACCCCCCGATCAAGACGAAAGTGAATAGCAAAAGCAGGATCCTTTTATTCATTAATTAAAATACTGTTTTGGGTAATAGAAAGCGATCAGCCGTCCTTCTTCTTTATCAAACCGGTTCCAGCTATCTGTATCGGCTTGCAATTGCACAACCCCACAAGTGGGTACATTGGCAATGTATTCTTCCGAAAAGTAATTGGCTATCGCCGTAAAGGTAGGATTATGTCCAAAAAGTAAAATAGTGTTTTCTTCCTCGGGCAGGGCTCTGATCAACTCATGTATGTCTTCCGGTGCAGCCTCATATATTTCATCCCGGATATCGATCTGCTTCCTGGTCAATTCAAGTGCTTTCGCAAAATATTCGGCCGTCGTCAGGGCTCGCTTGGCGGGGCTAGAGATAAGGCGGTCAGGTCGTAGGCCTTTACCGCTGACCAGCTTTGCCATAAAGGGCGCATCGCGCTTTCCCCGTTTGTTCAGTGGCCGGTCGATATCATCGAGCGAAGGATCTTTCCAACTGGATTTAGCGTGGCGAATTAAAAATAGTGTTTTCATGTAACGTTGTTTACCAATGCATAAAACATCAAGGCTGCAACAATAGTTTCCTTTGCTCAAAGGGCCATCTGCCCTTTCTTTATGCAAAAATATCCGCTTTTTAAGCAAAATAAAACAGGTATGCTTAAATTTATATTTCTTACGGAAATTGCAATAAAATGGACTACTCCGATAAGGTAGTATGGATTACCGGCGCTTCGTCCGGCATTGGAGAACATCTGGCCTATGCCTATGCCGAGCTGGGGGCCAAACTCGTACTGACCAGTCGAAACGAAAAAGAATTACTGCGGGTTCAGCAAAATTGCCGGGGCGCGAACGACATACTGGTGTTCCGCAGCGATGTGACGGATTACGATGCTTTACCTGCCCAGGTTGACCGGGTCATCGATCGTTTTGACTATATCAACATCCTGATCAACAATGCCGGGCTGGGGCAACGCAGCGCTGCCCGCAACACGAAATTTGAGGTGGATAAGGAAATTATGGCGGTCAATTATCTGGGTGCCGTGGCGCTGACCAAGGCGGTTTTACCCAAGATGATACAACAGCAATTTGGCCAGATCGTCGCGATCAGCAGTGTGCTCGGGAAAGTAGGTATCCCGCGGCGCTCCGCCTACGCTGCTTCCAAACACGCCCTGCACGGGTTCTTCGACAGCCTGCGTGCGGAAGTTCATGCTGATCATATCTACGTTAGCCTCATCTGCCCGGGTTATGTCAACACCAACCTTCCCATCAATGCGCTTCGTGGCGACGGCGCCCCGAACAACCGCAGCGATAATGACCGGGAGGGCCTGGAGCCCACTATTTTTGCCCAAAAGGCGATCCGGGCCATTGAAAAGAAAAAAAAGGAAACTTACATCGGCGGGTGGAAGGAGATTCTGGCCATTTATTTCAAACAACTTTTTCCTACCCTATTTTTCCGGATAGCCCGCAACCTGAACGTAAAGTAGGGTTTAGAAGCTTGCCAAAATTAGTAATCAGCGTTTGCTGCTCTTTCCACTCTTGCTTCCGGCAGTCTCCTGCTCCATAATCTGATTCATCACCTCTTCGAGCTGTTCGGCGCCAATCTTTTTCGAGAGGATTTTCTTGTCTTCGTCCAGTATGTAAAGTTGCGGAGTGGATTTTATGTCGTAGATGGCAGAGTACTTCGAGCGATTATAAGGATCAACGACATGCAGCCAGTCCTCAGTTTCATTTTCATCGACATATTCCCAGCAGCCCTCGATTTCATCGGTGAATTTAACACAGACCGCCATCAGCTCCACCCCTTTATCTTTGAACTTATCGTAAAAAGCCTTCATATCCGGCGTCGACTTTTTGCAGTGACTGCAGTCGTAGCGCCAGAAGTAAAGCACGGTATATTTCGCATCGACCTCATGCAGCGCGATAGGGCTGCCGTCACGCTTCTGCAGGTTTATATTGGGTGCGGTTTTCCCAATGAGCAAGGGCTTCAGCACCTCGGCATTTTCGACGATTTTTTTCATGGTTTCTTCATCCGTCCAGGTAGCCAGTCCCTTTTTATAGTATTTTTCGACGAGATGTACGTAGACGGCATCCATGCCCACAAGCTTGGAACGGGCGGCTTCGTTGAGGAAGTGTACCAGATAAAACCGGAAGGTTTCTTCTGCAGGCTTCATTTTTTCAAGAACATAATCAATAGACCGGGCGATGGTATCCGGATGCTGGACCTGCAGTTTGTGAACAAAGTAGTCGACGCGCTGGAAGAGAAAGGGCGTGCGCAGCAGGCGGGGATCACTCAGATCGATATTATCGAAAAAGTGTTTTTGGGTATAGCGCCAGCGTTTGTTTTGCACTTCCTCCTCGTTGCCTTCGAATTCGGGCATATCCAGATTCTGGTTGGCCCGGATGATAGCCGCCGTCATGGTATTGGGATGCTCCGCCACGATTTCTTGCTGCTGCCCGATCACCTGTTGATTGATCTCCTCCAATTGTTTCTGCAAGGCAGCCTGTTGTTCACTGCCTGCTGCCACCTGGCTCAGCTGCTGGTTGATTTGTGCAGCGAGGGGGCGATTTTTATTCAGAAAATGCAGGTAATCGTAAAACAGCTGATTATCAGAAGCTCCTTCGACCTTCATACTCGCTACGGGGTCTTCACGGTTGGTGCGAACGGCGAATTGCTGTTCTTCTTCCGTCACCAGCAGCTGAAAAAAATCGTTATTGGGCGCCATAACGACGAGATACATACCGGCCGGCAGGGCTTCCTCTCCTGCAAAGACGAATTGGCCCGGGGCTTGGGCAACCGCGGTATCGCGAAGGTATTGCTTGTCGCCAAAATAATAACCCAGATACAGGGAATCCTGCTCGTAGTTATCGATGCTAACTTCAAGCTGGTAGCCTGTTTTCTGTGCACGGAGTCCTGTCGAAACGAGCGCTCCCAGGAGGAGCAGCAAAAATATTCTCATGGCTTGTTTTTGATTTGTACTGATCAAAACGCAGACAGCGGGATAAAATTTTTCTTTCCGTTCTCGCCAACACCGAGGCGATGCAGAAAGTTGCAAATATCCCGAGTTTGTATTAGAAATCCAGGTGAATTGTCGTTCAATTGTTCGCCGCCAGCAAATACAGCACGGCCATCCGGACGGCCACGCCGTTCTCCACCTGCTGCAAGATGATGGAATGTTCGGAGTCAGCAACATCGCTGGTAATTTCCACTCCCCGGTTGATGGGACCGGGGTGCATGATGAGGATAGGATGGTCAAGGCTTTCCAGCAGGCGGCGGTTGATGCCAAAATACTGGCTGTATTCTCTTAGCGAGGGGAAGTATTTGATATCCTGGCGCTCCAGCTGAATACGCAGGATATTGGCAATATCGCACCACTGCAGGGTTCGGCGTACGTCGTGTTCTACCTGCACCCCCAAGTGTCCGATATATTTAGGAATGAGGGTAGGCGGCCCGCAGACCGTCACTTCAGCGCCGAGCTTTTTCAGGCAAAAGATATTGCTCAGGGCCACGCGCGAGTGGAGGATATCACCGAAAATAGCTACTTTTTTTCCCGCCAGATCTCCGACCTGTTCCTGCATGGAGTAGGCATCGAGCAACGCCTGCGTTGGATGTTCATGCGTGCCGTCACCGGCGTTAATAATATTAGCTTCGATATGGCTGGCGAGAAACTGAGGCGCGCCCGGCGCCGGGTGGCGCATCACGACCATATCGACTTTCATTGAGAGAATATTATTGACCGTATCGAGCAGCGTTTCTCCCTTTTTTACAGAGGAAGAGGAAGCGGAAAAGTTGACGACATCGGCCGAAAGGCGCTTTTCCGCAAGTTCGAAGGAGATACGGGTTCGGGTAGAGCTCTCAAAAAACAAATTGGCGATGGTGACATCACGCAGGGAGGGCACCTTTTTGATCGGACGATTGATCACCTCTTTAAAGTCGGCGGCAGTGCGAAAAATAAGGCGAATATCCTCAGGTGTGAGATACTTAATACCCAGCAAATGCCGGGTGCTCAGTTGTTGAACCACTTCTTCCATTCGACTGATATTGAGTGATTAAGTAGGTTTATTACGTTTTCCCGTAACAGCTTCCTCCTTGCTGGGGAAGAGCATCACGCGATCCTCCCCATCGATATCCGCCCATTCCACTTTGACATAGGCCTTGTCGAGCGCGTCGATGGTAATACCTGTAAAATCGGGCTGCACGGGCAGGTGCCGGTTAAAGCGCCGATCGACCAGTACGAGCAACTCCACTGAGCGGGGCCGGCCATAGTGGTTGAGGGCAGTCAGCGCGGCATTGATCGTACGGCCTGTATAGAGTACATCGTCAACCAAAACAACCTGCCGGTCTTCCACCAGGAAGTCCATTTCCGTAGCGCTGGCTCGCAATGGCTTATCACGCTTGCGAAAATCATCGCGGTAGAAAGTAATATCCAGCATGCCGAAGTCGAGGGGAGGAGCATCCAGGATTTCGCTTAGGCGCTGCCGGATTCGTTTGGCCAGCAGTACTCCCCGGGGCTGAATACCCACCAGGCAGGTGCGGCTGAAGTCATCATACTCTTCGATCAGCTGATGACAAAGACGCTCGACCGTCAGGCCGAACCGTTCTTGTCCGATAATGAGACGTCCATCACCCATTTACTTATTCTTTTTCTTCTGCATCTTAGCCCAGGTGTCGCGCAGCGTGACGGTGCGGTTAAAGATCAGTTTATCCTCGGTGGAATCCGGATCCAGGCAGAAATACCCCATGCGCATAAACTGGAAGCGCTCCCCCGGCTGAGCCGACAGCAGGCTGGGCTCAACATAGGCCCGGGGCAATACTTCCAGAGAATCTTCATTGAAAAACTCCAGAAACTCTTTATCCTCGTGACTGGTGGGTTCCGGGTCGACAAAAAGACGGTCATAGAGGCGAACTTCTACCGGTACGGCCTGGGCGATAGAAACAAAATGCAGTGTTCCTTTAGCTTTTACCCCTGAAGTATCTTCACCGCTGCGGCTATCCGGGTAGTAAGTGCAATGTACTTCGCTTACTTCCCCCGTTTCGGGATCCGTTTCGTAGCCTTCACAGTGGAGGATATAGGCGCCTTTCAGGCGAACGTTGCGGCCGGGCGCCATGCGGAAAAATTTCTTCGGAGGCTCCATCATAAAATCTTTCCGCTCGATATATATCTCACGGGAAAAGGGCATGGTGCGGGTGCCGGCGCTTTCATCCTCCGGATTGTTCTCCACCTCCATTTCTTCCACTTTTCCCTCCGGATAGTTGGTGATGACCACTTTGAGGGGATCGAGAACGCCCATCACGCGGGGAGCCGTTTTATTCAGAACATCCCGTACGCTGTATTCCAGCAGTTCAAATTCGATGAGGTTGTCGCGTTTGGCCACACCAGCCCGGTCACAAAAATTGGTGATTGCCTGCGGAGGATAGCCACGGCGCCGCATACCGGCAATAGTGGGCATGCGGGGGTCGTCCCAGCCATTCACGTAGTTCTCTTTAACCAGACTGAGCAGCCGGCGCTTGCTGGTAATCATATAGGAGACATTCATCCTGGCAAACTCGATCTGCCGGGAGGGGAAAATTTCCAGTTTTTCAATAAACCAATTGTATAGGGGCCGGTGATGCATAAACTCCAGCGAGCAGAGAGAATGGGTGATCTTTTCGATGGCGTCCGACTGTCCGTGCGCGAAATCGTACATCGGATAAATACACCACTTGTCACCAGTGCGGTAGTGGTGGGCGAATTTGATGCGGTACATGATCGGGTCACGCATGTGCATATTGGGAGAAGCCATATCAATTTTGGCCCGCAGCACCTTGCTCCCTTCTTCGAATTCACCGTTTTTCATCTTTTCCAGCAGCTCGAGGTTTTCCTCGACGGAGCGGTCGCGATAAGGGCTTTCCTTCCCCGGCATAGTGGGGGATCCCTTTTGCATTTCGATTTCCTCCGGCGAGGAGTCGTCGACGTAAGCCAGTCCCTTTTTGACCAGGTCAACCGCAAAGTCATACAAGTGATCAAAGTAATCGGAGGCGTAGAACTCCCGGTCTTCCCAGTCGAAGCCTAGCCACCGGATGTCCTGTTTGATACTTTCCACGTACTCCATATCCTCGGTGGTCGGATTGGTGTCATCAAAGCGGAGGTTTGTTTTCCCCCCGTATTTTTGAGCCAGACCAAAGTTGACGACGATCGCTTTGGCATGCCCGATGTGCAGGTAGCCGTTCGGTTCCGGTGGAAAACGCGTGTGTACACGGCCTCCGTGTTTACCGTTTTTGAGATCCTCCTCTATGATCTGTTCGATGAAATTCAGGGATTCTTTGGTTTCGTTGCTCATTTATGACAAGTTGTACGTGTTAGACAATAGGGTATTGGGGCATCCTGGTTTTGCCAAAGTTGCGGTTTATCCGCTCCGGCTGATTGTGTTGTGGAAATCAGCCATGGCGCCCCTCACATTTTATCGGGCATCTCGATGCCAAGTAAAGCCATTCCTTTCTCCAGCACCTCCGCGATGGCCGTACTGAGCATCAGACGAAAGGCGATCGCTTCTTCGGATTCGGCGCGCAGAATGGAATGATCGTGATAAAAGCGGTGGTAGTTTTTCGCCAGGTTATAACAATAATTGGCGATGGTTGAGGGATCGTAATCCTCAGCCGCCATCCGCACCTGCTCCGGAAATTCGTGCAATTGCACCAGGATTTCTTTTTCTGCCGGCTGCAGGTCGACGTAGGCCGAGGCCGGCTCCAGGGATATCCCCTGATCCGCCTTGCGCAGTACGGACTTTACGCGCACAAAGGCGTTTTGCACGTAAGGACCGGTTTGCCCCTGCAGGTCTACCGACTCCTTCGGGTCAAAGGTCATTCGTTTTTTGGGATGCACCTTGATGATGTGGAACTTCAGCGCCGCCATCCCGATTTTGCGAATGATCTCTTCGCGCTCTTCCGGCGGCAGGTCGGCGATGGTCCCGCGCTCCTCGGTATTTTTGCGGGCTTCTTTGATGACCTCGGCAATCAGGTCGTCGGCGTCGACCACTGTTCCTTCACGGGATTTCATCTTTCCGGTAGGCAGATCGACCATCCCGTAGGAAAGATGGTAGAGGCCGTCAGCATAGGGCTCATCCAGGCGCTTGAGCAATTCAAAGAGCACCTGAAAATGGTAATTTTGTTCATCGGCTACCACGTAAATCATTTTATCCACGCCAAATTCGATATAGCGCTGATGAGCCGTGCCCAGGTCCTGTGTGATGTATACGGAAGTGCCGTCGCTGCGCAACACTACTTTTTTATCGAGCTTGGCATCGGTGAGGTCAGCCCAGACGGAGCCGTCTGGTTCCGGGTAGAAGACATCTTCCTGCAGACCTTTTTCAACGAGATCTTTTCCCAGCAGGTAGGTCTCTGATTCAAAGTATTCCTTATCGAACTCGACACCCAGCTTATCGTAGGTCTTCTCAAAGCCCTTGTAAACCCAATTGTTCATCTTTTCCCACAACTCTACGGTTCCGGGATCGCCGGCCTCCCACTGGCGGAGCATCTGCTTGGCTTCCCGCCCCAGCTGGCTGTATTCATTGAAGTAGATTTGCTTAAAAGCTTTGAAAAAGTCTTCGCGTGACTGGTCCTTCTTTTTGCGTTCCTGGTAAACAAACTCCGCTTCCTGGGTTTCCTGCCATACCCTGTACTCCTCCTGAAACTTCTTTTCAAAGAGGACGTAGTAGTTCCCTACAAAATGATCGCCTTTGGTCCCCGTGCTTTCCGGCGTAGCGCCGTTGCCGTAAAGCTGCCAGGCCAGCATACTTTTGCAGATGGCAATGCCGCGGTCGTTCACCACCTGAACCCGCACTACCTCATTGCCGGCCGCTTCGTAAATTTTGGAAGTTGCCCATCCCAGGAGAATATTCCGGATATGTCCGAGATGGAGCGGTTTGTTGGTATTGGGAGAGGAAAACTCAACCATCACTTTTTTACCGGTATCCGGCAACCGCCCGTAACCTGGATTTTCATTCAACTGTAAGAGGAACTTGTTCCAGTATTGATTGCTGATGGTTAGATTGAGAAAACCTTTAATGACATTAAAGCCCGTTATTTCTTCCAGGTTTTCCTGGAGGTAAGCTCCCAGTTCCTCACCGATGGCTTCCGGCTTTTTTCTGGCCACACGGGCAAAGGGAAAAACCACCACGGTATAATCGCCCTCAAACTCCTTGCGCGTACTGTTCAGGGTTACTTCTTCGTTCGTGATATCGGCATCGTAGAGCACTTTAATTCCCTCCACCACCCCGCTGCTGATGATCGCTGTGATATTTTTCATGGAAACTGTTGGAATTTTCATAAGAGCCGCTATTTAGGCTGAAGGGGCCAAAGTTATCACATTTGGAGGAGAAATCTTGATTAAGCCTGCGGCTTTTCCCGTTGTACAAAAATCTTTCCGGGAATACAGGGACCGAAAGAGGTCTTACCCGCCCAGGGGCCCTCCAGCCGCCACCCTTTCTCGGAGCGTTTCAGTTTGAGCAGGGCGCTTTTATAGCACCATTCCATATCTTGCAACTCACTGAATTTGATAAAGCGGACTTCTTCAAAACGGATCATTTCTTCACCGACCACCTCTCCTTCAATTTCCAGCACCGCATTAATATCATCAACTGCTACATAAGTTCTGCCGGAGATCCTATCCCCTTTTTGAATGAGGTACAATTCGAACTGGTAATTACTTCGGTACCCCCCCGGGTTTTGGGTCAGCACGCCTTTCCAGGAACCGGTAAAGTCGACCTGAGAAAAAGCGGAGAAGGCGAGCAAGCAAAACAGGCAGGTCCAGCAGGTTTTCATGGAAGTGATCGTTCTGAATTCAAAATGCTTTTTAATATACATCTTTTTCGGCAAAAGGGTTTCAGTAACGTATTCAGGACTGATCCTGCGGCGCCGGCATTTCAAAAAAGCTGAACAAGGTCTTTCCATAGCTCCGCTCCTGGAAAAAACGGGGATGATCTTTAAAATTATGATGCGGATTGTGCTCGATGACAAACCACCCGCCGGGAAGCAGTAACTGGTTTTCGAAAATCAGGCCTGGAATCTGATCGAGCGCAGGCAATCCGTAGGGTGGGCCGGCGAAAATATAATCGTACTGCTCATTACAATAGGAAATGTATTTAAAGACATCTCCCCTGACTATGGTCAGCTGCTCCTCAATTTCAAGTTCTTTAGCGAGTTGGCGAACGAAAGAGACGGCGGCCGCGAACTTATCGACGTAGGTCACATCGGGGCAGCCACGAGAAATAAATTCGTAGCTGTGATTGCCGGTTCCTCCAAAGAGGTCGAGAACGCGCATTTCGGAGAAGTCCCAATAATTGCTCAGAATATTAAACAGGCCTTCCTTGGCGAAGTCGGTCGTCGGCCGGGTTGGCCATTTATCCGCCGGAGGGCTGAACCGGCGGCCTTTAAATTTTCCTCCTATGATGCGCATGCTGAGTGGTTCTCGGTTCTTGGGTTTTATCAGCTGCAGGGCAGCAGGGCAAACAAGTCGTAATAATGGTAAACCGGGTTGGCGTGAAAGGCTTTTCCCAGACTCAGGAAAGCCGGCGCCGGCATGGTTGCTACCTCTTGAACGTAACGGGTCAGGAGGCGGTAGATTTCAGAATCGGTGTTGATCTGCCCGCTGAGATATACGGGTACAGTTTGAGGATCGAGGTCAAATTGATCGAATAGCAGCATCAGGTAATAGATGAAATCGTTTGAGCTGTGATAGCTAAACATGTTGACAAATTGCAGCTCGCTTCCTTCGTAATAGATCAGTTGAAACTGCCGGTTCCAGATGTGTGCAAACACTTTTTGGCCATTGAGCAAATCCGGCAGCGATCGATGGGCCAGCAGGAAAGCAGAGGCAATGTGGTAAATGCGGCTGCCCGGGAAGTGCTCCCTGGCAAATTGGAGCATTTTAGTGGGATAAGCGTAGACATTCTGGGCTGCCAGTCCGTTCAGGTCATCGGATTTGGCTTGCCAGTCATCGGGCAGGCTGGTAATTTGCTCGAGATAGGTGTTTTTTTCCTGAGGGTTAAACAAGCGATTGGGAATCAGGGTGTACTTTTCGGTCACTATCCCCATTCGGATACTTCGGAAAGATTGGCGCAGGAAACTGTCCTGCGCTATATAGCGCTGCAACTCTTCTACCCTGGCTCCCGGATTATCAACACTGGTTTCAAGCCGGCAGTCGCGCAGCAGCAGCAGGCGTTGTTGCTGGTCTGTCGCCATAAATACGAAACTGTCCATCCTATGCAGGATGGACAGTTCGTAGTTGGAAGATAATTTTCGCGAAAAATCGCTTTCCGATATTTCAAACTGGATTACTCCCAATTTCCGGACAAGTTTGGTTTATTCATATCCCCGAACTTAATCACGCTGTTGGGATTGTAGGACTGATCGTAGCGGGCAAAGCGCGGATCGGCAAAACGTCCCATGTACGTGCTGCGTTCAGTACCAACCTCCACTACATCGACGAGAGTATTCTGGTAGGTAATGGTGTCTGCTGAAATGTTGAACGTAGCGCCTCCGCTGTACGGTATATACTCGAGGGAATCAAGCCGGATACCGATTTTTCTGATAGAATCGTAAGCCGGCGTATAGGTGGTATCGTAGATGATCTCTCCCGTAAAGTTGGGATCATCAGGATCGCCGATAACCTTGATCAGGACGAAGCTGTCGTTGCGCAGTACTTCCTTCAGGGAATCGAAACTGGGCGCGAAGCCTCCTGCGATATCCCGGAATGCTTCCTGGGCATCGCGGATCATGATCAGCTTATCGATCACCGCTTGTTCACGCTTATTCCGTTCGGCCTTAAAGGCAATAGGCTCCCGGATGCTGCTGATCAAAACCCAGACAAGGCCAACTACAATTGCAGCTAGAATCAGGTTGATGACTAATCTCATTTCTCGGTTTGTTTTGATGCAATAATAAGGTTTTTTCTTTAAATCCGCGGATTTCTCCAAATGCAATTTTAGATAAATTGCCGGACAAAGAGAAACAAACCGATCTGTAAGTCACTTCATCGTCACCCAATCTTACAGGCTCCGTTGTAACGGGCGCCTTCCTCAACGATCATTTTCTTCGCCGTAATATCTCCCTCGATATTGGCTGTACTGTTGAGATGCAGCACCCCGTTGACCTTCAGTTCACCGATAATATGCCCCATAATCACGGCATCCAGGGTGTTGATGGTTCCCTCTACTTTTCCTGTTTCTCCCAGGACCAGTTTTTTATCACAGAGGACGTCACCGACCACAACGCCGTCCAGGCGCATGTTTTCCGATGATTTAAACTGCCCTTCAATTCTGGTGCCTTTTGCCACCACACAGTTGAGGGAACCGCCCCTTTCTGTGTGTTTGCCCGTTTGAATTACCTCGCTCTTCGGTTTTGCTCTGACAGATACGGCCATGATTCAAGTGTTTCGTAATTTTACAAAATAAAATAGTGATAGCAACCCGAACCGGAGTTCGCGCTTTTTACTCTTTAACTGACGGCAGCCGTTTTGATCAATAAACAGACCCCCCAACCCGGCAATAGTGCCTTTTCGATGGTCGTCTGATCGTCGTAATGATTTGTTATTACCTGGCCGGCGGATATCCGTTTTACCGGATAGATCTTGCGGGGCCTGATGCAAACAAAAGCTGCGTCTTACTGGTATGAATTTTAGCCGGTTGTAGAAGAAGGACGGAATTTTATTTCCGTTAACTTCAAGCTCTCGTTTTCTTCGCCGATGAGGCAAAAGTACTTGTGGGGAGATTGCCTTGCGCTTTTTCGGATAAAAGCGACTAATTTTGCACCTTTATCCGCTTTTCGCCAAGCGAGAATAAATTTATAAGTATTCTTCCTATTTAACAAACATGAGCGCAATAATTTTAGGAATAGAATCATCTTGTGACGATACGGCAGCTGCCGTTATTCAGGATGGAAAAGTTTTAAGTAATGTGGTATCGGTGCAGGAGGCCCATCGCGCTTACGGAGGCGTGGTGCCCGAAGTGGCCTCGCGGGAGCATCAGGCGCATATTGTACCGGTCGTGGATTTAGCCATTAAACGAGCGGGGGTCAGCCGCGATTCGCTCTCGGCGGTCGCCTTTACCCGGGGGCCGGGACTCATCGGCTCTCTTATTGTCGGGATGACATTCGCCAAGGGGCTTGCCCTCAGCTTAAATATTCCGCTGATCGAGGTCAATCACATGGTTGCCCACGTGCTGGCGCATTTTGCCGAAAAGCCCTACCCTTCCTTTCCCTTTCTGTGTCTGACGGTATCGGGAGGACATACCCAAATCGTACTGGTGCGTGATTATCTGAACATGGAAGTCATCGGCCGCACCCTGGATGATGCCGCCGGCGAAGCCTTCGATAAAACGGGGAAATTACTGGGGCTGGACTATCCGGCCGGGCCCCATATCGACCGCCTGGCGCAGCAAGGAGAAGCACGCTTTGAATTCCCTGAACCCCGGATCGAGGGGCTGGACTTCAGTTTCAGCGGCTTGAAAACTTCCATCCTCTATTTTCTCAAACGAAACCTGAAGAAAGACCCGCAATTTATTGAAAAAAACATTGCCGATATCAGCGCCTCGGTACAACAACGGATCGTTTCTATACTGATGAATAAACTGGAACAAGCAGCCGAAAAGACCGGCATCCGTGAAGTTGCTGTTGCAGGTGGCGTTTCGGCTAATTCAGAACTGCGCCGCAACATGGAACAACGAGGCAAAGCGCTGGGCTGGAACACTTTCATACCCAAGTTCGAATACTGCACTGACAATGCAGCGATGATCGCCGTCACCGGGTACTACAAGTTCCTGAAAGGAGAATTCACCGGGCATGGGGTGGAACCGGTGGCAAGGTGGAGGGGGAAATAGGAAAGACGAAATAAGGAAGTGCGCCGTTCGCGTTTTTCCTTATTTCTTCTTTCGGGTTTTCTATTTTACTTAAAGCTTTCGATGACGCGTTTTTTCATTTCCTGAAATTCCTCTTCCGAGATCACGCCCCCGTCGCGCAGGTCAGCCAGTTCTTTCAGGCGGGTGATGGCATCAGAGGAGGAGCTGATTTCCACTTTGGGTTCCTCGCGGGTATGGCGTTCTGCTTTTGTAGCGGCAGCCGGCGTTTCTGCGGACTCGGCTTGCCGTTGCTGATCTTCTTTTTGCTGTTGCTTCCGCAATTGTTCGGCCACCTTTTTACCTTTCTCGAATTTTTCCTTGTACATTTTTTTCAGGCGGTCGGGATCGAAGTCAAGAATTGTACCTCCGGATTCAAAATGCTTTTTGAACACTTCCCCGAGAGCATAGGTAGACGCGCCGGCGAATATCGAATTGGTCACACCGCCAACGATAGAGCCGACGACGGGGATAAGCTTGGTCAGGCTTGTCGCGCCGAGCCGGGCAATGGTCGAACTCGTGAGGGAGGTGACAATCGCCTTACCTTGTGTTTCTGAGAAATTCACGTCATAAACCCGGCACAGCTGCCGGATCATATCGAGTTGCAGTGCACTAACCGCCAGCACATCGGCTGCAACAACGGGAATAAACCCGGCGCCAAGCGACCAGATGACGTGATTGCGGATGACGGTTTCGGCGTGTTTGCCACGCTGGCTATTCTGGTTTTCACCCATAATTCTTTCTTTAAATCCTTTTGCAGCGTATTCGAAGATTTTTTTTCTGTCCAAAATTTGCAGTTTTTTTTCTGAATATCGGATAAATTGTTCAGAGAACTTCAAACTTGACAACAATTTTAACACTGCTTTGGATCAAATCTGTTTTTCTTCGACGGCCAGCCGGGTAGAAAGGACCAAATACTGCGTTTTCTTCGGAATACTTGTGACCCGCCTTCCTCCTACAGTTTTGTAATGGTAGCCCAGCATTCAGCGGACTTAGTTCTCTTCCGCCGCTACCTGTATGCGCACTCCTTCGGAGTGGCTGTTAAACTCCGGAGCATACATGCTCTGAATAGTGCTTATGCCGTTGGAGAAATCCCCCTGATGAGCGACGCGCAGGGGGTACTCAAAGACGTAAGTGCCTCTGGGCAGATAGTCGATAAAAAAGTGCGTAGCGGCATCTCCGGTGCTTTCGTAGTAGCCCAGACCGCCCTGCCACTTGTACTGGCTAAGCACATTGACCGGTTCCAGACCGCTGGCGCGCAGGTCTTTCATGTGAATGTACTCCATATCGCGATCTACGCGCAATTCAATGCGAACGGTTAGCAAGTCACCCGGAGTCAGGCGGGTACGCGGCGTGACTTCAAGCAGTTGGGGTCCGGTTTCAGAAGCTTGCTGCCGGTAGAGCTGCTTAACGATGTTGAGCGGTGCTTCCCGGAAAGTGCTGATCTTATCCAGGTCCTCGAAGTACTGCCAGTGCAGGCTGCCCCATGCGATATGGGGATTGGGGTTTTTCACCCGGATACGATTCATATCTGTCCGGATTTCCGTTCCTTTCCAGGTGACCTGGAAATTGCCGGTGCCGGCCTCCGCTTCATTTTCCGCCTCCTCGAGTTCCGGCTGGTAATATTTTTTCTTCACCCCGGCAAAATCGACCTCTACCTGTTCACTTTCCGTCAACCAGTCGGTGGCTAGGGATTCTCCCTGATTAAAAAGTGCGTAGACAGCCGCCGCGGTGGCCTTGGTTGTTTCCCAGTGATTGACCTGTTTATTTTTCAGTAGCCAAATACGCAATTCATCTACTGTTTCCGCATCCTGGGCTACCTCCGCGAACACTTCCACCATGAGGGCGTGCGTTTCAATCGGCAACTGGTGCCAGTACCAGCCGCGGGGATACTTCCAGTACATCCCGAGCTCCTCATTGCGCAGCGCGCGCTCCCGCAAGGAGCGGGTAATGCGCAGGGCTGTATCCTTCCGATCTCC
The DNA here is from genome assembly GCA_964632995.1 of uncultured Saprospiraceae bacterium. Taxonomy (GTDB): domain Bacteria; phylum Bacteroidota; class Bacteroidia; order Chitinophagales; family Saprospiraceae; genus CAZWDL01. The sequence goes on along the minus strand of CAZWDL010000046.1, from coordinate 22,376 downwards.
CCGGTGAGTAGCAACAGCGATCAGCCCCTGTTCGTAAATCCCTTTGTCGAGCCAGTATTTTTCGGCCTGTTCCATGAAATAGGTGAACGCCTCTTCCACGGGTTTCTCCTTGGGAATTTCCGGAAAGTAACTCCGGGCATAGAGATAGTGTGCAGACAGGTGACTGAGATGATCTTCCGACAGGTCGGTTCTGCCTTCTTTAGCCCCTTCCTGTAATTTGTTGTAGTGTTCGTGTATTTTCCGGTCGATAAAGTCGATGGCATTGCGGATCATCGCCCCGGCATCCTGCTGTTGTGTGTCGATGACTTCCAGTGCCCGCAAGCGGCCCATACCCTCTACAATGTATTGGGTGATAAACCAGTTTTCCCGGCCCCCGGCAAACCAGGCGAAGCCGCCTCCAGACTGCTGCAGCTCAATCAACTTGCGCAGTGCGGTCTCCCGTTCGCGCTGCATGCGATCCAGGTCGAAGAGCAAAGCGATATTTTTGCGTTGCTCCGTTTCACTTTGAGCCTGCAGCACCCAGGGCGTTTCTTCCAGCAGCACAGCTTTCAGTTCCTGATTGCGCATCAGTTCGCTTTCCAGTCCGCCTTCGGCGCGCCATGCATCGAAGATCTTCTCAATACGGGGATGATTGGCGACTACAGCGCGAGCCAGGCTGTTGGCGTAAAGGCGGCTAAAGATCTGTTCGGAACACTCGTGTGGGTATTCCATCAGGTAAGGTAATGCCTTAACGGCGAACCAGGCCGGATTGGAAGTAAATTCCAGGGTTAAGGTATGCTGTTCCAGGCTTGGCGACCGGGCAGCCTGTTCCAGGCGTTCAAAGGTGAAGGTATTCTTCTCCTTGCCACGCACGGTTATCGGCATGCTTTCGGTCACCAGCGTGCGATTGGTGAGCACCGGGAGCGCATCCTCTTCTCCATCGGAATAGGCGCCGGCTTTAGCAATCACGCGATGCACCAAGAGCGATACTTTTCCTTTTGGTATTTCCAGTTTCCAGGCTACGCGGGCCGACTGTCCAGGGCCGGCCTCAAAGGAGACCTCCGGCTGTTCGTTGCCCAGCGCGGCGTCGACAGGTTCCATGGTTAGGCCATCGAACAACTGCAGAGTGGCGGCGCCTGCTTGGGTCGTTTCGGTGAGGTTACTCACTTTGGCGACGAACTCTATTTCATCGCCTTCCCGCACAAAGCGGGGCGCATTGGGCAACACCATCAATTCCTTTTGCGTAACGACTTCCTGCTGCGTAAGGGCGTAAGCCAGTTCTTTGGTATGCGCCAGACCCAGGAATTTCCATCGCGTCAGCGCCTCATTCATCGTGAAGTTGATCAGGATATTGCCTTCCGTGTCGGTGCGCAGCTCCGGCAGGAAGAAAACCGTTTCGTCGAGATTGGTGCGCACCTGTACGGGCGCCGGTTCTTCTGCCTCCGGTGTTTCCGGCTCTGTCGGCGGCGGCGCGGGCTCTGCTTGTGTTTTTGCGCTTGCTTCGGCTTCCTCCATCGGAGCGCCCTGCAGGGTTTCCATTCTTGCTGCAGGCATTGCCGAATCGGCCATAGCCCGGTACTGCACCATTTCTCCGGCGATGGCGCCGTAACGGAAGAAGTTGAACCAGTTGAGGTGGCGGTATCGCTGAACTTTCCGATCCTCTTCGCGGGAAGGGCGAGGATTGTAAAAGGCGCCGTCGGCTGCGGCAAAATAGCGCGACGACCAGTTGCGCACTACGTAGTTATGAATAGGGAAAGGTTGAAAGGACCAATCGTGACGGACAAACTGATCGAGGGATGCATCGTATAGGGTGGCGACTATTTCCGCGGCTACCTGTTCGCCGGCCGGGCCCTTGATTTTCAGCTGCCAGTTTTCCTCGGCGCCGGGCCGCAGCTTTTCGCGGAAGCTAAAATATTCAATTTCAAGTTCTTTATTCGACCAGGGCACCTGAATGCGTCCGGTCCAGCTATAGGCACGATTGTGTTTCACATAGGCGACATGGCTATGGAGGTTTCCGCGATCGGCTTCCTCGACTTCATAGCCTACTGCTGTCCAGTCCTTGACATTGAGCCAGCCGCCCCGGATCAATTCTCCCCGGGCGCGTTCCAGATCGTAGCGCACATACAACTCATCAGCGCTGGTGGCCAGCCGCAGATGGGCGGTAGCACCAGGTTCAAATGGGCCATCCTCCAGATCTTGCCAACCGAGGGTGGTAGCGGGGACGGCGCCCTGCTCACTGTCGTAGAGGGTAAAGAACTGTTTGACTTCGATTTCTTGCCCCTCGCTATCCTTAGTAGTCAGATGGACTTCGTAATGCCCTACCGGCCAGGCTTCCGTATTGGCCGATACTGTATCCAGTTCTCCGGTATTGAATTGCTCGACCAGCACTTCTTCGGCGTGGGACCAGGTATGCGGTTCATCCTCCTGAGCGTAGGGATAAAACGGAAAGCGCCGGCGGAAATCGGTTTCGTCCATAAGTGGCTGATCGGGCTGTCGCCAGTAGCGGTTAATGAACACCTGATCCGGAGCATCCAGCCGGTAGATCTTCAGGTCGACATCGGAGGCGATGGGCTGGCCGTCGAGGTTTGTCGTGCGAACCGGTAAGGTCAGCGGCTTTGTCCGATCGGCCTGTTTCGGGGTCTGAACACTGGCCTTCAGTCCGAGATAGGCCAGGGTGACGGATTTCTCCGCCGTCTGGGTTTCACCAGTGATATCGGTCACCTCGGCGTAAATCCGGTAAGTGAAAGCCGGATTCCGTTCTTTGGGAATAGAAGCATCCGGAATAGCTGTAAAAGAAAATGCGAAGGAACCGTCTTCACCGGTAGTCGTTACGCCGTTGGCAATTTCCATTTCCTGACTGCCCGGTGGGGGAGAAATACGGCCGCTGCGCCAAACCGGCCACCAGGGGAAACGCACCTGACGAACCACCCGGTACTGAACCGGAGCACCACCAATATTACTACCGGCGTAGGCTTTGGCCTGTCCGCTGACATCCACCTGATCACCGAGATCGTATGCTTGGTCGAGGGGGTTATAGGTGACTTCGAAGCGAGGGCGTTTGTATTCTTCTACGCGAAAGCTTGTACTGGAAGGGCCTATGCTGGATTCCAGGGTCATTTGTCCGCGCAAGCCGCCTTCCGGCGCCCGAAAAGAACCGCTGAAAGTACCGTATTCGTTACTGCGCAGCGTTAATTCGTCAACCAGTTGCCGGTTGACATCGTACAGTTTGACAGTCGCTTCCCGGTCGACGAGGATACGGGGGGCTTCATCGCTATTTTGCGCAAGCGCAATCCCTTTGAAATAAACCGTCTGCCCAGGGCGGTAAATGGCCCGGTCGAGAAAAAAATGCGTGCGTTGATTTTCCTGGGAAGGCATGTAGTAGCGCGAATAATTCGAAAAGCCTTCCCGGATGAAGAGCTGATCGTCCCCCAGTTCGTATTTTACCTGGTAATAACCGTTTTCCGGCAAATCAGGACGGACAAAGCCCTCGGCATCGCTCGTCGTGCTGCTCACCAGGCGATATTCTTGTTCTCTGGTGCTGCGATTGTACTGACGGACGTAAAAGGAAGCTTTCACCCCTTCCAGCGGTTTCCCCGAATCACGATGCACGACCGCAAAATCAGAACCTTCCGGTACCGCACTTCGCTCCAGGCTGCCAATATTCGACACATGAAAAAAGAGTATGCCCGCCGGTGAGGCTTCCGTAGTCAATTGTGCTGATCCGCCGCTCATCAGGGCATACATGCCAAGGGGCAGCGGATCCAATCCGATTTCCGTGCTGTGTTGCTGAAAATCGCCCACTTCCGGAAGTGCTACAGTCCAGGTCTGCAATGCTTTTTTCTTTTTGAGATAAGTCAGCTTTTTATCTATTCCCACGCGATCCAGACTATCGCGATCCGATTCTTCCAGTTGGACAATGCGAAAATGAGCTTGCTTTAGATTGCGGTAGCTGATATGAGTCAAAAGAGGCTTGCCGGAGATATTGACCTGTTCGGTTTGAACATTCAAGACGGGTTGTAGAATCTGCTCCTCGAGCTGCCGGCACTGTTTCGCTCCGTAAGATTCCGGATAAGCGCTAAGGGCCTGTTCACAAATCGCTTTCGCCGCTTTATATTCCCACTGGTATTGTTTGGCATGAGGGGGGTCGTACTGCCGTCCCTGTTCATAGTGCCAGCGGGCGAGGCGGTAGTCAGCTTTCGTCACTATGGGATAGGCGCTGTAATTTTCTCGCAATTGCCGCAGGGCCTGCAGAAAGAAGGTATCCTTTTTCGCAAGCACTGCTTGATCGTATACAAAATCCAGGCGCTTCAAGTCGGCATCCACCAGTGCTGCGGGATCTTCGTCATCCTCATGAAAAGCCAGCAAATCCTGAAACAACAAAAGGGTCTGATAATGATAAGAGTTGGTATCCCTGGTTTGGAAGTTGTGCTCAATAAAAGTGGAGATATCCGCGAAGGCGACCGTATCACGGATATCGAAGGCGTAGGCCGGCTGGGTAATATAGATCCTTTCGTTGCGAAACTGATCAATGGCGCGATGTACCAGAAAATCGTAAAGCGTGGGGCGCAGGCCTTCCACATTGCTGGACTCGGTAGTGATCTCCTCAAAGTTTTCAATGGGCACTTGTTTCAGCCGCTCGTCCTGTACGGAGGCTTCGAACAGTTGCAGAATACGCTCGTTGAGCTGTTCGATCGACCAGGTCTGGATATCTTGTGAATCATAATCAACGACCGTGGTCCGGTCGGAGAAGGACCAGCTGTTTTGGTCGACGTAGCCTTGATAAAGCTCGCCGAGCATGGATTGCAGGATGGGACGCACGGGAAAAGTGGCGCCCTGCAGTTCTTTTTCCAGCTTGCCGATGACCTGAACGAGTCCGTCTTCTGATAGCTGCGCCTCGTATTTACTGCGGTAGATCACCGTTTTGATCACCTGGGCCGGATTATTGTCCGCCCGGGCGCGTCCGTAGAGGTCCTCGACGGCCTCCAGCGCCGAGCGCCAAAGCCCTTCGCGGTCGAGCGAATCAATTTTTTCCCATTCCTGTTCGTAGGTATCCTGACTGTAATCGGTCATACCGGAATCTGATTGAGCTAATGCGTCCTTTCCCCAAAGCAGGGAAAGCAGGAGAAAGCCAAATGTCCATGGAATTTGCTTGAACCTCATAGAAAGGATTTGTCTTTAGGATTATTTATATTTAAAAGGATGCAGCACATTCAAATATTGTGCACTAAACCTTATTTATCAATGCTTATGCAATGGTAAGATGCCTCCTTGTTGAAAATTACATAAACAGGACCATTATTTTTTTCTGTTATCTGAGAAGAGGGAATTGGCCTAAGAGCGATCCGAGCCCCCGTAGCCAGTATTCAGGTCTTTTCCTTTTCGTAGCGGGCGATATTCACCGCTTCGTCCAAAGTATCGTTTTTTGTTAAATGATTGACGAGCTGCCTGGCGAAAAAAGGACCCAGAGAAGTCCCTTTGGTGCCCAGCCCGTTAAAAATAGCCAGTTGCGGAAAATCCGGATGCCGGCCGAGAAAAGGACGGCGATCTTTAACAGTAGGCCGGACGGCGGCCCTGTGTTCGACTATTTCAAAGGGGATGCGCAGCGTTTCGCGCAGGCGGCGCAGCATTTCAGTCTTGCCCGTTGCTACCGGTTTTGCCGTTTCAAATTCCTTTACATAAGTAGCTCCAACCCAGTACTGATCGTCTTTAAGCGGGACCAGGAATACCTGGTGCTTAAGGATCCTTTCAAAGTGAGCGCCGGGAATACGGATAATCAACACATCGCCTTTGTTCCCTTTGAAAGGCAGATAACTGAAAAAAGGATTGAATTGCGCCCAGTAGCCTTCAGCGAAGATGACCTGTTTGGCAAGAAGGCCTTGATAGGACACCCATTCCTCTTCCTGGCCACCCGCCGTGTTCCGGCTCTGTCCTTCAGATTTTGCTTCCGGAGAAAGAGAGAGGGAAGGATAATCGAAAAAGGAGGGGGTCAGCAGGTCTCTTTCCAGTAGATAGCGACGGTAGGCAGTCACCACTTCCTCAATATTGACCTGGGCGGCATGGCGGACTTCACCGTAGCTATGCGCCGGATGAACTGCTTCCCGGTAATCGCCGAGATCGGCTTCCTCTTTCATATAGGGCGCGTAGGAAGGATCGCCGGTACGGGAAAGCCAGTCATTTTCCTGCCGTACGGAGAACATAGACCGGATGAGCCCACGGTGATGAAAGATCTCGATGCCAAGCTTGGCCTCGAGATCTCGATAGGTTTTTTCTGCCGAGGGAATCAGCTCTTCAATGCGCCAGGACTTGACAAAATGACGGCCGGTGATCGGATTGATGAGACCGGCGGCCACGCGCGAGGCGGAGTATTCGTGTGCCGGATCGATGACATGCACGCTATGGCCGTCTTCCAGCAGGAAGTGAGTGAGCAGGGTGCCGGCGATGCCCTGCCCTACGATGAGGAAGTCGACTTGGCGTTTCTTTTGGTCCAAGCTTTAGTTTTTTCTTAAGATGAGTTTACGTTGACGAAACCTTAAAGGTTCAAAAGTTTCGTCAACCTAACAAGGTTTGCCGATCTCGTTTCGGCAGTTTTTGTACGACCAGTTCGTAAGAGTGGTCGATCAAGTCCTGGAGAAACGTCTCTTTCAGACTGCCTCCCAAATTAACGGTATTCCAGTGTTTCTTGTTCATATGCCACCCGGGACGCACCTCGGGGTATTGCTCGCGCAACTGTTGGGCGCGGGCGGGATCACACTTGAGGTTGACGGTGAAGTCCTCACTGTCAAGACCGGTAAGGGCAAACACCTTGCCCATAACCTTGAATACAAGAGTGTCGGGACCAAAAGGAAGGGTTTCTTCAACCCCTGATTTCGAAAGGCAATATTCGCGAAAGTCTTCGATATTCATAATCTGAAGGGTGATTGGGACATCAATTCTGGCTGATCCTGAAATAGATTTCAGAAAGATAAGGAAAGGGAAAACAGCATTTAACCGGTTGACGGAAAAGTTTTCAGCTGAAGGTAAATTTTACCGGTATCCGGTCCGGCAGTAAGCGGAACAACGTAAAATCCTCAGAAAAAAGGCAGAGAATAAGGTCAAATTGTTCAAATTTGATTAGTTTCACCGGCTGAGCAACCATTCATAATCTTCTTTTCCCGCCGGAAAGTACGCACTATCTACCAACAGACAAAAATCAACCATTTTGATCACTGATGACTGGTGATCAGCGCACAAGCAATTTTTTAATCCTAAAAACTATGTCATGCAATTGAGGCTATTAATACTGTTGATTCTGGTGATGTGTGGAATGTCATCTGAACTTTCCGGGCAACAATTTGATAAGGACTGGACCCTGGATATGATGCAGCGCACACTGAAGAAGAAAATTCGTAAGGATATCAGGAGCTTAGCTAAATCCGCGGATCTGAAACAGCAATTGGAGAGGCCGGCAGCGCAAGCGCCCGCCCCTACCCTTCCCGCCTTCAGGGATGAACCTGAGCGCGGAATCAGCAGCAGCCCCGAAACCGAATCGGAGATACACGCAGCGGTCAATCCGGTTGACACCAACAACATGATCGTCGCGGCAATGAAATTCTCGGAAGGCGTACTCGGACCAGCGCTTTCTTTTCCTATTTACTATACCTCGGATTTTGGCGCCAGCTGGAAACTCAGCCAGTTTGACGGCGTGAATGACATCAACGAGGGGATCATTGCCGGCGGCGGCGATCCCATTCTAGTTTTCGACTCCGAAGGAACCGCTTACCTCTCCTGGCTAACCCTGACGCTGGAGCTGCCCTTTGATGTGAAAATAGCCCTGAACTGGGCTATTTCCAGAGATGGCGGCGCTACCTGGCAAAGACAGCCGGACATTATCGACGGAGGTTCCATTGGTGATTTGTTAGAACCCACCGGACGCTTTGTGGACAAGCAGTGGATGGCCGTGGACCGCTCTAATTCGGCCTACCGCGATAATATTTACATCGCTTACGCTGAAATCGACTTCAGCGATACAAGCTACCAGATCCTGGTCAAGCGAAAAGAAACTCTTGCCGACACGATCGATTCGGAGATCGCGAGGGTCACGCCCGATGATTTTGCTTTCGCGCAATTCACCAGCATCGATGTTGACAATCAGGGGCATATTCACCTGATGTTTGCCGGCGCCAGGCTGGAAGACAGCAGCATTTCACTGTATCATAGCCGTTCGGTGGATGGCGGCCAGACCTTTTCCGCTCCCTCTCCCATTTCCGAACTGCATCTACCCTGCTTCCCGCCGGAGGCTCCCAACCCCAGTCCTTGCTCCGTGGTGGGCATCGATTCGGCGCGTATGTACCCCTGCCCTCACCTGCGGGTAGATCGATCCGGCGGTCCCGACGACAGCAAACTGTATGCCGTATGGACCTCCGACGGCCCCGGTCAGCCGGTTACCACCGGATTGGATATCTACTTCAGTGAATCGGCTGATGGCGGCGCCAACTGGTCGGCGGCTCGCGTACTCAACAATGACCCCAACCCTGCCACCCATCAGTTCTTTCCCAGCCTCGCCGTCAATGAGGAGGGCACAGTGGTCATGACCTGGTACGACCGCCGGGAAGACAGCGCCAACGTGAACACCAAATACTACATGACCTATTCCAAAGACGGCGGACAGCTTTTCGAACCCGATTTTCCGGTCTCCGCCATGGCCAGCGACTTCGCCAGAATCGGGGAAAGCAACGCCAATTTCGGTATAGGGGAGTACACCCAGGTGATCACCACAGCTAACTACGCCATCCCCTTCTGGGCGGACGGAAGAACCAATGACGGCAACATCGAAATTTATACGACCAAAATACCACTACGGGAAGGACTGCCGACCTCCACCCCTACCCTTTCTACCGTGACCGATCAGTTTACCGTCCGAGGTCCGTTTCCCAATCCGGCTGCCGATCTTACCCGGCTGGAACTCGAGCTGAAAAATTCCGCTCAGGTTACCACGACGCTTTTCGATACGAAAGGAAGTTTGCTTCGCACCTCTGATCAGGGCAGGCTGGCGCAGGGAGAACACCAAATCAATTTACCCCTCGAAGGCTTGGCTACCGGCACTTACATCCTGATGCTGACAACCGATTTCGGACAACATTCCATGATACTGCAAAAGGGGAATTAAAGGCTATACCCGAAATTTTTTAAGAAAACCTAAAACTGCTCTCCTGCAAATCACCAAGCTGGATGGAGTTATCGTCGTAGCAGGAAAACAAAAGGGCGCCGCGTGAATTTGTCATGGAGTTTCAGCATAATACTAATCAGCGGAATTTCTGATTCCAAACTTACAGCCGGGCATTGAAGGATATCAAGACCGTCTACGAGCTGGGATTTCACCCGGTTTTCCAGTACCGTATCCATTTTTAGTTTAACTTCGCCGGAGAAACAAAAAGCCGAATCCATGAAAACCAGTCTTATTTTTCTGGGTACCTGCCTGCTCCTCGTTCCCCTCAGCGGTACGGCGCAAATGGAAGATGCCGATCCCTTTTTCCGGATGACTTTCAATAAGGAAAAAAGGGCGATTATTGAGAAATTTATGCAGCTTTCTGAATCGGAGGCTTCCAAGTTCTGGTCTATCTATAACCCATATGAAACCGAACGTCAGCGTCTGGGGACTTCCTGGTTACGCCTGATTGAAGATTACAGCGAGCGCTATGAGAATATCAGTGATGATCAGGCAAAAGCAATGATGGAGCAGTCTTTTTCCCTGCGTCAGGACATCCTCAAGCTGGAACGCAAATACTTCAAGAAAATGTCGAAAGCCCTCTCTCCGCGTATCGCCACACAATGGATACAGTTGGAAGAATTCATGATTACCTCCCTGCGACTGGAAGTAATGGAAGATGTGCCGTTTGTGGGAGAGGATGAAAACTGAGTTCCTGGACGCCGAAGAACTCGGCAGATCAACTATTTTGCCACACCAGCTTCTCTTGAATATCGCCCCGCTCAGAAGAAAGCTTGAGCTCCGGCTCCGGGACGCCAAGGTACATCATGCCGTAGCAGCGTTCTCCCTCTTTCAACCCGAGAAATTCGCCAGCATTCAGGGCGGCGGCCGGGGTGCTCCAGTAGCAACCCAGACCCAGAGCGGTACAACTCAGCCACATGTTCATCACCGCGCAGGAAACAGCAGCCAGTTCTTCCCATTCCGGTACTCGTTCCTGAGGGTCCCGCTGCATGCAGATAAAGATGACATGGCTCGATTGGACAGGCTTTTTACGGTTCTTTCGATATTTCACCTCAGAAAAGGCCGCTTCGGCGGTGTGCGCCTTATAATATGCTGCGAGGTAGTCCCCGACTTTTTTCAAAGCTTCGCCGGTGTAAACGTGAAAACGCCAGGGTTCGGTGTTGCGATGAGTAGGCGCCCAGTTGGCATTTTCCAGAATCTGGTGGATTAGCTCATCATCTACCTGCTCCTCCTTAAACATGGCGGGAAAAACAGACCTCCTGTTACGGATGATCCGGCTTAGGGTTTCAATATCACTCATTCCTTGGTGAGAGTTGATTTTCGTTCATTGAAGGGGTGGCCGTGACGAGCACCCGCTAATAAAAACACAAAATTCATTATTTATTTCAGGACAGTCCATTCGAAAAAAAGTTCGCCAATTGAGAGAAGAATTTGAATAGCAGCGGGGAGCTGAAAAATTGGATTGTCTCCCGGTCCTCTTTTTCCTCTTGTCGCCCGGTCTGCTGCGAAACCATTGATACGCCGGCAATTCAGGTGGCTTAAACCAAAATTAATTCCGTCCCTCTACACTTTTGATCAGCGGCCGGTTTTCCTGAAAATCAAAAAGGGTTAGCAGGCGGAGTTCGTAGTAAGCCAGCCAGAAGTCGCGCAGGGAGTTGACGTAATTGCGCCGGGCATTGATTTCTTCGGAGATAGCCACGTTGAGATCCGTAACGCCGACTTTCCCGACGAGGTACCGGTTTCGGTTCAGCTCCCGTTTTTTCTGTGCGATATCGAGGGCGCGCCGGGCTATGTCGACCTGATTCCGGATGAGGTCGAACTGCTGCACTTTGATGAGTACTTCCCGTTCGAACTGCACGCGGTCCTGGGCGACGCGGCGCTGGGTAAGCTCGAGGTTCGACTGGGCGATTTCGCGGCGGGCGCGGGTCTTTCCCCAGTCGGCGATGGGAACGTCCAGTCCTATAGTGATGCGTTCGTTATCAAGCGGGGAAGTGTAGGCATCCGAAAGGGTCGGAGCAGTTTGCTGTAGGCCGAAGGAGGCGAAGATATCCACGTTGAGTCCCGTTTCCCCTTTAGCCTGAGCGAGGTTCCGCCTGGCTTCCAACAGGCGGCGTTTGAAAGTTACCGACTCGCTGCGGTACTCACGGGCGTAAGCCAGCGCGGTATCCGGGTTGATGCCGAATATGGGTAACTCGTCGGGGATATCCATCTGAAAATAAGTAGCAGAGCGTATTCCCAGAAAATCGCGCAGCTGTTCGGTGCTGGTTTGCAAATCCAGGGTTCGCTGGGCCAGTTCGGCATCAGCATTGCGGGCGTTAAGCTCGAACTGCAGCAGTTCGGTTTCTGCGATCCGGCCTACGCCAAAGCGGCCTTCGGCAATCTGGTAGAGCGTATCGGCGTCGGCTTTATCGCGGGAAGCGGCTTCGAGGTTGTACTGGGCGATGAGGATTTCAAAAAAAAGCTGTGCGGCTTCGAAGGCGACGAATTCCATGTCCTCCGAGTAAACGCGTTGTGCTTCGTCGTACACCAGCGGTTGAATGCGTTTGGCCCAACGAAGGTTATTAAAGCCGAAGACCGGTTGGAGGAATCCAATAGATATAGGTGTTGTGAGGTAGGAAATACTCCGGTCATTGCCTGAGGAGGCAAAAATATCGAGGCGGGCAATATCTGTTCTGGCGAATATAGTGCCGCCTGTCAGGGCCACATCCTGCCGGATACTGATACCGACATTATTCCGCATCAGGGTTCGCTCCTTGAAAATTTCTGAACCGTCCGGCTGGGTAATAGCGTCGATGGCCCGGTTAAAATCAGGCAGGGTGGCCGACAAATCGATCTGGGGCTTATAATCAGCCAGGAAGGACTGATAACGCCAATAGTTATTATTGAGCGCCGTTTTGGCGATCTGCACGTCGGGCGCATCACTTTGGGCGATACGGATCAGTTGTTGCAGTGACAAGTTGATGGTATCGCTTTGTGCAAAAGCGGACAGGCCCCCCAGTAAGGCCAGCAGGGTAAAAACAGGACGGAGCTGCTGCATAATGAATTTGATAATTCGATGATTGATGGATTTTTCGAAGCATTAACCGATCATTCTTTTATTCCGTGCGCAATGCTTTTATAGGGTCTTGCTGAGCCGCCTTGCGTGCGGGAAAAATACCGAATACCAGTCCTACCGAGGCAGCCACGCCAAAAGAGAGGAAGATGGACCAGAATGAAACGATCGTCGGTATGCCTGCATAAGCCGAAATGGTGCTTGCCGCCAGTAGTCCGGTGAGCACGCCTACGAGCCCTCCGATCAGACTGATGAGGACCGCTTCGAACAAGAACTGGAGAATAATGTCTTGGCGTTTGGCGCCAAGTGAACGACGCACGCCAATTTCCTTGATCCGCTCCATGACGGAGGCCAGCATGATATTCATGATGCCGATACCGCCGACGAGCAGCGAGATGCCGGCAATGACGGCCAGCACCAGGTTGAAAGTATCCTGGGTGCGCTGTTCCTGTTCGAGCAGCAGTTCCGGTACTTCGATTTCGAAGTCTAACTGTCCGGCATGGCGGCGTTTGAGAAAGCGGGCGATCACGTCGGCGCTGACCTGCAGCTTTTTTGAATCGGAGACCCGAACAACCAGCCGGTCGAGCTGATGATAGTTTTTATCCTCCAACTCATTATTTCGGCGGCCCCTTTGCAGGTCATTCCGGTCTACGGCCGCCCGGTTTTTGAAGCGCAGCAGGGAAGTCGTAACGGGAACATATACATCGGCGTTGAAATCGCGAATGCCTAGTTCCTGCAGGTTCTCCCGGCTGGCGCTGCGTCGTTCCAGTACGCCGATGATGGTCAGCCAGGTATTCCCACATTTGATCCGCTGCCCAATGGGGTCTTCCTTGCTAAAGAATTGGGTCTGAATATTTTTCCCAATGATCGCTACCGGCCGTCCGCCCTCCAGATGCAGGGAGTGAAAAAAGTTGCCGCGCCCTACCTCCAGCCGGTTGAGTTCGAAGAAATCATTGGTGACGCCGATACACTTGGCGCGCTGTAACTTGCCGGCACGTACGACATTAGTGGAAATAATGACTTCCGGGCTGAGCCGGTCCACCTGGGGAATCATATCCCGGATTGCGCTGGCGTCTTCCAGGGTTAGGCCAGGCGAAAAAGGCAGTTTCTCGCTCTGATTGTTGTTCTCCTGTTCTCCACTCTGTTCTTCCAGGTCCTCCGCTGAGAGAACCTTTGACTGGATGACAATATTATTGGTGCCGATGAGCTTCATCTGTTCCAGAATGGATTCTTTGGCGCCGGTGCCGATCGCCAGCATGGCGATCACAGCTCCAACCCCGAAGATGATACCCAGTGCTGTGAGAAAAGCACGAAGCTTATTGGAGTTTATGCCTTCAATAGCTAAGATGAAATTAAACAAGGTTCGCTTCATGATGGATAATTTCCAAACGGAATAAAAGCCCGGCAGCTAATACTTGACAACGCATTTACCGGATAATAATGACGCCCCCTCCATCACCGGAAGAGCTACTGGGTGGCTCTATGTCGCTGACCTCTTTCCTGCGCTCCATGGCTTCTGCTTTGCGACGACGGGCATCCGCTTCCTGCTCGGCAAGGATTTTTTCCTTGATGGCCTGGTCGATCGGTACGAACTCCAGGTTCTCCGTATTCGTGGGGACAGCGAGGAAAACCTCATCCCCCTTTTCCAAGCCATGGGCGATTATAATTCCCACATCGTTAGATGGTCCGGTGATCACTTCCTGGCGAACGATTGCGCCATCCTGCCTTTTGTAAACGAAAGGCAGGCTATCCGAATGCAGGGCCTCAAGCGGAACGGAGATGATCTCCTCGTAGACATTGGTAACGATCTCGTTACTGGTCGTCATGGCCGGTCGCATGATGGAATCCACTTCGTTAACCTGAACGACTACTTCAAAAACTTTGGCGTCATAGCCCCGAAGTTGTTCTCCGATATTGGCCACTTTGATAACACGGCCCGAATAGGTTTTATCAGGAAAAGCATCGATCTGGATTTTCACTTCCTGACCTTTTTCCACCCTACTGATATCGACCTCATTGACGTAAGTGGTAGAAATCATGTCCGACAGGTCGGGCAGTTCGGCGACCACGGGGTCCCAGGCGGAAATTTGGGAGCCGGGTTCCTTTTTTCCGTTCCAGGTACGCGCGTAGATAAGCATGCCGTCCTCCGGAGCAGTGATGCGAAAACCGTCGGAGAGCTCTTGCAGAATATTAAGCTGCAGCTGATTCTGTCGCAGCAAGGTCATGATTTCTTCGATTTTTGCTTCCGATTGTTCCTCTTTGAGTTCGTATTTGCGCAGTAACTGCTTATAATCACGTTCGGTGCGCTCCAGGTCGAGCTCAGCCTGCTGAATGACCGACTGCGGTTCGTACTTGCTCTGCTCCAGGTTGAGCAATTTTTCCTTTTTTGAAAACTCCAGGTTGATGATTTCATCGCGCAATCCCCGCATTTCGATGGCGGTATCTATTTTAGCCTGTTGCAACTGGGTCTGAATCTTGTCCAGCTCGGTCTGTATCGTGCTCATCTTATTGGCCAGTTCGGTGCGATCGAGCGAACCCACGAAGTCACCCTTTTCAATAATCGTCCCTTCGGGCACCAGTTCGGCAATCGTCGTCTGGTAAATTCCTGCAGCACGCATACCCTGAGGGCCCCGGACCTTGACGGAGCGCTTGGCGTTGAGTTCACCGGTGGCGCTTACGGTAATGACGAACTCGCCAGGTTTAACGACAGTTGTCAGGTCTTTTTCCTGTTCCGTTTCGGAAGAACCAAAATATAGATAGGACGCTACGCCTAATAACAAAATCAAGACAACTGGGATCAGTGTTTTTACGCCAGGCATGTCAGATGATTTTTGATAAAATGTGGCTGAAACAGTTTTATGCAAAATACAAATTTCTGGGCAAGGATTGTTGGTATAAATGAAAATTAACAACTTACGAATGACGCCTTTGAACGGCTGCTCGGTTTAACCCGGCATTCTGATAATGAGCTGCATCTTTAACAAAAAAGTTGACAAAAGAGGATAGCCGATGGATTTCTCGTGGCTTTCAAAGGCCGATTTCCGAGCAAACAGTTTAGTAAAAAAAAAATACCTAGAAAGCCTAAGGTATCCTTTACAGGTTAATTTTTTTTCCCCATATTTGTAATCCTTCATTGCTCTAAAAGCAATTTGAGCAAGCGATGCACCAATGATCTACCGGAGTTCCCAAAATCTACTATCATTGCCGCATTTCTCTAACTTACTGATACTGCCTAAGTTATACTTAGCTGCAAACAGCTATTTTATTTAACCAGCGTTAAAGCTTAATCAACCTGGAGAATGAGAGATCATGCTACAGTATGGGGTAATTGTCTGCAGACCATTCGCAAGCATGTTAATACACGCAGCTTTAAGACCTGGTTTGAGCCCATTAAACCAGTGAGCTTAGAGGAGAATGCGCTGACAATTCAAGTACCCAACAAATTCTTTTACGAATGGCTGGAGGAACACTACGTTTCTCTGCTTAAAACAACCATCCGAAACGAACTCGGGGACATGGCCAAGCTGGAGTATCAGATCCTCATGGGCCATCCCGGAGAGTCAAAACATTCGAAAATTTCCAATGGAGAATCAGGCAGCCATAAGGCGGCCCCGGGTATGGTGGATACCGAGCACATCAAAAACCCCTTTGTCATTCCCGGAATCAAAAAAGTTAAAGTAGAACCACAGCTCAACCCCAACTACACCTTTAAGAATTACATTGAAGGTGACTTTAACCGGCTGGCGCGTTCGGCGGGGCTGGCTATTGCAAAAAAACCGGGCTCCACCTCCTTTAATCCACTGGTCATTTACGGAGATGTCGGCTTGGGTAAAACGCACCTCGCTCATGCTATCGGTAATGAGGTCATTGAGAATTTCCCCAACAAAACGGTTTTGTACGTCTCGTCAGAGAAATTTACCAATCAGATCATCCAGTCCATCAAGAACAACGCCACAAATGACTTTGTCAACTTCTACCAGCTCATCGATGTCCTGATCGTGGATGATATTCAGTTTCTGGCCAACAAGCACAAAACTCAGGAGATTTTCTTCCACATTTTCAATCAGCTCCACCAGAACGGCCGGCAGATCGTACTGACTTCCGACCGTCCGCCCAAAGACCTGGACGGTATGGAGGAACGCCTGATCTCCCGATTTAAGTGGGGGCTTACTGCTGATCTGCAGGTGCCCGACCTGGAAACGCGCATGGCTATCCTGGAACACAAGATGAGCCGTGAAGGGATAGAAATCCCACCGGATGTTATAGAATTCATTTGTTATAACATTAAAAACAATATCCGCGAACTGGAAGGCGTGCTGGTCAGTCTTATGGCGCAATCTTCGCTCAACCGCCGCGAGATCGACCTGGATCTGGCCAAGGAGGTCATCAAAAACTTCGTCAGCCAAATAAATAAAGAGATCACCGTCGACTACATTCAAAAACTGGTGGCCGAACACTTTGACATGGAAGTGGAAAACCTGCAGGGCAAAACCCGGAAACGCTCGATCGTCATCGCCCGTCAGTTGTCGATGTACCTGGCCAAAAATCTGACTGATAAATCGCTTAAAGCCATCGGTGAAAATTTTGGCGGCCGTGACCACTCTACCGTTATCTACTCCTGCAAAACCGTACAGGATCTGATGGAAACCGACGCCATCTTTAAAGACACGGTCAATGATTTGGAAAAAAAGATTAAAATGAGCCTGAATGAGAAGTGAGCGAATGAATGAATTTGTAGCCTTGCTCGCCTCAGGCCGGAAACTCATTCATCAAAACGGCTGAATACGGATTCAGTTCCACCGGGAAAAATTCAATAGACCATCTGGTCAGCAAAAAAAGCATTTCACGATTGGTGTGAAATGCTTTTTTAGTTACTTGCTTTGGTCCGTGATCCTGTGGGGGGGAGCTCAAATCAAATAAAAAGGCCATTCCGCGATCGCAGAATGGCCTTTAGTTGATTTAGTCGGGGCACCAGGATTCGAACCTGGGGCCTCCTGCTCCCAAAGCAGGCGCGCTAACCGGGCTGCGCTATGCCCCGTAAGAAAAAAGGATTGATGACAAAAAAGATTGAATACCGGAAAGGATTACTTTCTACCTCTCTTGCTTTGCTCCGTTCTTTTCAAAAAACCCACGTCCGCTGTAGCGCTTCGGCGGGCGATGGCGGTGACGGCGGGATTCGAACCCGCGATACCCCGTTAAGAGTATGCCAGTTTAGCAAACTGGTGGTTTCAGCCACTCACCCACGTCACCGGGTAACCTGAACACTGCTTCAGAAAGCACTTTTGCTATCTCTTTTCCGAAGCGATTGCAAATGTAGAGAACCTGTATTATAAAATCAAGAATTGCGGATAACTTTTTATCACTTTTTGTAAATGTATTTAGTGTGAGAAAAGTTCCCCTTTCCTGCCAAAACCAGGAGGGGGTTAAAAAAAGCCCTCCTGGTGTAAGCCCTATCAACGTCCCACGGCCTCCATTCGTCGCAGAAACAGCTTGGCCGTACTCGGCTCTACCGCCTGAATCTCATAGGTTTCTCCATCGTCCATTTTCATGACGAGGTCTTTGGTCTTAAGGTTAAGCAGTTCATCCATAAATTTGGGATTGTTGGAGGTGATGTTAAGGATGCCCTGCTTGAAGCCAAAGAAATAGTACAGGCCGCTGGGCGAATTCAGGTAGATATAGAGGCGATCGTCCTCGTTGGTCGGCATTTTGAATTCGATGTGACAGGTCAGGACTTTATTGATGGAAGCGCCATTAATACTGTTTACCCCTACCTTGGTCGGTTCCTTGGTGATGAAAGACTGGTAATCGGGGTCCCACTTCATCTTCAGAGGAGTGAAGAGGAAGGTGTAAGGATTGAATTCCGCCGGAATATCCAGGAAACCAGAAGTGATTGCCTCCAGGGCCTCATTCACTTTTCCGTTATTGGTAAAGAGGTCAGCTGCCGCCTTTTTGTAAAAATCCACGTTAGTCAGGTAAGTGATATTTCTGGCATCGAAGCTGGCGGACTGTATGTCGGTGATGATGATTTTCATCAGTTTTTCCGGAACAATGAGTTTAACCCCCGCCATCAATTCAACATCGACGGGCATCATACTTGGGGGTGGCGGAGCGAGCAGGGAGCTATCGGCATCCGACACTACATTAGACTGCTCTTCCTGAGGTGGAAAAGCCGTGGCAGCGCGGCCGGTCGCATCGATACTCACGTATTTGAGTCCTGAGCCGAGGTTAAACTTCCCTTCCGCCTTGATCGTGCCGTCAGTATTGCTGAACACCAGTTTATTACCCCGGATAGCGCCGCCCAGGATCCGGGTTGAGTCGCCGAAAACAAACTCGTCTTTGATCTGATCATAGGTAAATACACCCGTCACCGGCATGATGGGACGGTCTTTACGGAAGTAGAGGGGCATCATTACTCTCGGGTAAAGCTGGGCAGTTTCCCTGCTCAGAAACAGACCCGTTTCAAGTGGATAGCCTTCGTAATCTTTAGGCGAATCATACTTGATGGCCAGGTCCTGCTTGTCGCCTTCGCTTCGTATGGTAAACCAGTATCGCTCCGGGAGCTGGTTGGCATCCAGGCGGGCGAAGCCGTCAAAGAAGAGATTGCGCGATTCCGATTGCAGGCTGATCAGCCCCTGAAATTCCGTTTTATGATCGATATAGAAATCATCCTCCTCCGTCACTTCTCCTTTAGCTCTGGTTGCTACGCGTTTTTCGCTCATAGCGCCTTTACCCACCCGGGTGCCGGCAATATCGGCGAACTCGATCTCTTGCTCCTTATCTCCAATGTTATATTCATAAAATCCGCTTGCCCGATATTCTTTTCGCCCGCGAACATCGACAGTCGCCCGGTTGATGACGTGAAGCTGGTTGATGGTGTCCGCGACAATCCGGGCATTATTTAGCGTGTTCATGACACCGCCCGGTTGAATATCCACTTTACCGCTGTCGGGGTAAACAAAGGCATCAGCAGAAACGAGGAAAGGCACGCCGCCGATATTCAACTGATTGGTTTTCAAGTCATAGAAAGCGGATTCTCCCTGAAACCGCAGGGAGTCCTGATCCGGGTGAATAGAAATGAAAGATCCCAGGCTTCCTGCTTCCGCATTGAAGGTGATGGTTTCTTCCTTCATATCCCAGTCGAATTCATTCATGGAAGTTTGGTACTGGTTGTAGGGGAGCGTGGTTTCCAGGAACTCCTCATTGGCCTTAAAAGTACCGACCTGCTCATCGAAGTCGACAGAACCGAAAACGTTTTCGGTTTGTAGGGCCAGTTCCTCAGTATTAAAGGCGCGAATACTGACGGCGGTGGTATCGGCTACGGTGGAAAAGGCGCCGAAAGAGAAGTATTTCGATTGCATGTTTGCTTTATCCCAGGCGAGCAAGCCATCTCCCTTCAGTCCCCCCGGCGTGAGAATCATGGTTCCATCAAGGGTATGATTATTTTCTTTAAAAAGGGCAAAGGGCACTTCCTTGGGGCGGATATACATACTATCCTTGTATGGGCGCCAGTCAATGCTGACATCCTGCCCGCGCACCTGTGGTACCTCCCGCTCATCGGAGCGCACCTCTTCCAGGTTGAATTCCTCAGCACTGGCCAGCGTGCGTTGTGGCAAAAAGACAATGTCCTCGGAATTGATCGAAGCCATCAGGTATTGCTGTGTTCCCTTACCGGTAAGCCCCTTATTGCTCAGCTGGATTTCACCGCTGAAGTTGCCCTTATCCCGGTAGTTGGGATACCCCTCTTCCGGTGTCTGAGTGATGAACCCGAGCGAGCGATCTTCCTGCAGGGTGAGCGCTTCATTAATATCCGGAAAGATACCTCCGGAAGCCAATCGACCTTCGAAGCGAATATCTCTGGCAGTAAAGGCATCGAGGTGGTTAAAGCTAAAGGGATCTACCTCGAAGTAAAAAGAATCGCGGGTGTAAATACTATCCCGCGTCTCTTCGTAATCGTAAAATACGTAAGACTTTTTCTTACTCTGCAGACTCGGGAACATGACAATCTCCTCTTTACCCGACTTATTATTGGGTGCATCGATCAGCAGTACGCCACTGAGGTTTTCAATACGCGAATTGATCCCCTGAGCGATCGGGTTGCGATCGCTGTCGAACTCGCCGGTGGGAACGAAAAGATCAAAGTAACCGACTGAGTCGAGTTCGATTTGAAAGCGGGTGTAATCAAGATGAAACCCATTGCCCTGAAGAGTGGTGAAGCCGGCATACATCTTACCGCCAAAGTTCATATCGCGGTCTGGCAACAGCGTGATCTGCCCGTTTTCCGGAAGGAGCGCTACTTTCTGCCGGCGGCTGAATTCAATGTGCTCTATTCCATTAATGGTGATCTCGTTGTTTTGCAGGTTTAATACGGCGTTGGCACTATCCGTCACTGAGCGAATTCGCAGATCATCGTAGTCTACCTTTCCCTGATCTGCATCGGCGTAGTGGAAAACCTTATCCTTGACTTCCACGATCTCCTCCTCGCTGTTGTAGTTGATGAAGCCTTTGGCCGACAGGTCGTAGAGGAGGCTTTGAATATTATCTACGGTAAATTTGGAATTTATGCGCTGGGCAAGCAGGTTAGCATCGATGAAGTTATTGCCTTCCCGCTCGGCCGTCACCTTCATAATGGCGATGGGGTTGAAGGGGGCAATATTTTGGATACGCCGGTAGTCATTCTCATTGAAATAATCGTGTGACTCGAAGAATATGTCCTTTTTCCTGGCAATATCAATGGTTTCCTTCCCGATAACGACCGAATCGCGATCCAGATAGGCGTAAATTTTATCGGCATCGATATTGATTTCGTGTATCGAACTAAAAAAGGGATTTCGATCGCTACCTCTGTCTCCCCTCGAGAGGATCATCTCCTTTTCCTGAATACTAAAGCGAATATTGACAGAGGGATGAAAAATCGAATCCTGCCTGAAGTAGAAAGCGGCTTCTACCCCTTCCCCTATAATTTCTTCCTCCCGGCGTATGGTATACAAATCGGCCACAGCCCGGAAGGTGAGTCGTTCTTCTTTATCAAAGATATTGAGTTTCGCCGACCGGTCTTTCGTTCCAAAACCATAAATAGTAGTTCCGTGTAGTCGAAAACCACCCGTGTATTTGATACCCGAACCGATATTATCAAGTTCCAGCCTATCGTCATAAGATTCAAACCGAGGATAGGAACTGCCGGTTACGGCATTCTCGACGGTCAGCTTATCACTGAAATCGCCTTCCACAACCTTTGTGCCGAAAAAAAGCGGATAATGCAGGCGGGCATTCTTGACCAAATAAAGGCTCCGGTTCATTTCAAACTCATACTCAGGCAATTCCACATAAGTGGAATCCTTACTCCATCCGAAGCGCTCCCAGGTCACTTTCCCGCCCTCTCCTTTCCAGGTTTCCTCGATGGGAAGAAACCGACCCGAGGTTTGGTAAATAAAAATGGAATCCTGCTTGCGGGACGCCAGCAAATCCAGTTCTTCAAAACTGAGGTAAGGCTCGCCTTCCTCATAGCCCCAGGAATAATCCTCCCCCAATGCAAACCAGGAGGTACCGGTAGGAGAATAACGCAAGGCCCTGTGTTCAAAAAAAGAAGTGGAAAAAGTCAGAAAATCCTGGAAGTTCATGGAGCGGGTATTATCCTTGTCGGCCAGCATCGTATCGAGTACGGTATGCCACTCCTTGAAATGCTTATCGCTGTTTTCGGTGGATTTGAGCCGTATAAGCCCTGACAGGTAAGTATGAAAATAAGGATTGGCCGACATTCGCCGGGCGAGCATCGCATTACCGGTATACAGGATCTGGTCAATTTCTTCATCGGAAAACATGCCGCTTTTGAAAATGCCTTCGAATTCCTTGTAGGTATTTTCCACAGATTGCTGTTTACTAGCCGTCATGTATTGTTCGAGCTGCGAGATGAATTCGGCCCGGGCCTCCGAAAATTGCTCGAGCCGCTGGGCTTGCAACACGGAAAGCGTAGCGGTGATCAGGAAAAAAACAGACAGCGAAAGATAAAAGCGCTTCATGGGTCGGATTTTTCTATTCGATAAAGAACCTGCATTCAGTAAACCGGCGTATGATAATCAGGAGGGTTATTAGAGGCTGTTTCACTTAATTCTTCAGTTTTCTTATGCCTCTTTTTCCGTCATG
>CAZWDL010000045.1:27113-49983 GCA_964632995.1 uncultured Saprospiraceae bacterium | reverse complement strand
ACGAGTACCTTTTCAAGATTTTAGCAGGTTAGGGCTTACTTTGCGATTGCCCTGGAGGCTCTTCCCCCATCAAACCTTCGAAAATTGTTACCGGAGCGTAAGAACCCACGAATAATCCGGGGTAAGTTCGGAAGAGCATACAACTCCTGAGCGTTTTACCTCGTTTTGCAAATGGAAAGAGCGTGTCCATACAATAGCATGATTAAAAGGAGGAAGGTCCGGCTATCGCTCCTTTTGTTTGTGTGGTGATCCGTTCTTTCCGATCAACATAAAAAACTACACATGAACAAGGAAATATATATGAAAGAAGCCATCCGGCTGGCCCGGCAAGGCATGCTCGCCGATAAAGGCGGGCCTTTCGGCGCCGTGGTGGTCAAAGACGGGCAAATTATCGGCCGTGGATATAACCAGGTGACTTCGTCAAAAGATCCGACGGCTCACGCAGAAATCATCGCCATTCGGGAAGCTTGCAGGTATCTGGATAGCTTTCAACTAAAAGGATGTACTATCTTTGCCAACTGCGAGCCCTGCCCGATGTGCCTGGGCGCCATCTACTGGGCGCGCGCCGAAAGACTCGTTTACGGCGCCGGCCGCGAAATTGCCGCCGATGCCGGCTTTGACGATGCCTTCATCTACGAGGAGCTTACCCGTGAACCGGAAAAGCGACGTATTCCCACAGAGCGGATGATGGAGAAAGAAGCGGAAAAAAACTTTCAGGAGTGGAAGGAAAAACAGGATAAAATTCAATACTAGCAGATATGAAAAAAGGTTGGAAGCGCACGGGGCTGATCTTCAGTATCCTCGCCGCTAATATCGCCTTCGATCAGGTGACAAAGCAAATTGCCCGTCAGCAATTAAAGGGGGAACCCATTCAGACTTATTTAAACGATACTTTACGGCTCCTCTTCGTGGAAAACGAAGGTGCTTTCCTGAGCCTGGGCGCCGGCCTGGGAGAGAACATACGCTACTGGGCCCTCACTATCCTGCCGGTTGTCATCCTGCTCATCCTGCTGCTGTATACGCTGTTTTCCAATGAGCTTAACCGCTGGCAGATTATTGCCTACAGCTTCATCCTGGGAGGGGGCGTCAGCAATATTTACGATCGCATCCTATATGGTAAGGTAGTCGATTTTATGAATATGGGCATCGGCAGTCTGCGCACCGGCATTTTTAATTTCGCCGATGTCGCGATCATGATCGGTTTGTTCATGCTGATTCCCTACCTGTTTAAAAAACCGAAGCCGAAGGTCAGTGCCTGAAGCCTGCCCCCGTAGTAACTGACAAGCCTCAGCGGCAGGCTTTACCAGGGAGCGAGCAGTGCATTGGATGCGCTCTGCCTGGAAATTTTTGTCAGAGCATGTTTACTAGCTAATAGCCATGCGAAATGTTCGTACATCACCTCAAACTATACACCTGTTACCTGGATGCGCTCCGCCCCTTCTACAGCGAAAAGCTGGGCCTCCATCTCGAGGTGGATGATCCGCAGCAAATCACCCTGCTGGCCGGTCACAGCCGCATCACTTTTGCCTTATCGCAAAATGCTCCTTACTACCATTTTGCTTTCAACATTCCTTCCTTTCAAATTGCGGAAGCCCTCCGTTGGCTCGAAGAACGCCTGGAACCACTGAGCGATGAGGGGCAGCAAATCATTGATTTTTCCAGCTGGAACGCCAAGGCTGTCTACTTTAAAGACCCCGCCGGCAATATCGTCGAATTTATCGCCAGGAAAGACCTGATGCTACGCAGTGAAGCCCCCTTTTCCATCGTGGATATTGAAGGGGTCAGCGAAATCGGACTGCCGGTCGAAGAGGTACGATCTGCCTATGAGCAACTTCATCAGAAAACCGGCATAGAAAAATATTCCGGTGATTACGAGCGTTTCTGCGCCACCGGCGACGAGCAGGGGCTCTTCATCATTGTCGATCAACACAACAAAACCTGGTATCCGATCGATAAACCCGCCGTTCCCTCCCCCTTCGAGCTCGACTTTTCCCAACAGGGAAGCAAGTATCACCTGAGCTACGACGGGAAGAAAATAGACTTGCGAAAGGGATGAGCCGGCAATCCGGGTAAGGGCGTTCATTAGCCACAGGTTATTTGTCATTTTGCTGCGCTCCGCCACCGGCTATTATCGATTGCGCCCATCTGCTTTCCGGCTGCAATTAGACGCTGCCTGCCTTCTTCAGTTCATCCTCTCTTTCTCTCCAGCACTTCCAGCACCTCCAGTTCAAAAGCCAGCACTTCATTGGGCGGCACTACGTATTCTCCTTTGCTGTTTTTTACCCCCTCCTCTCCGTAAGCCAGGTGAGAAGGCACCAGAAACAAGGCACGGGCGCCGGGGCGCAGCAGTTGCAGGCCCTCGTTCCAGCCGTCGATCATATTGCCGACATAAAATTCAATGGGTTCACCGCGCCCGTAGGAGGAATCAAACACCTTCCCGCTGTCGAGAAAATACCCCCGGTAGTGGGCGCGCACTTTGTCTCCCCACTCGATCGATTCCCCTGTTCCGGGCTCTTTAATTTGGTAGAAAAGACCGGAGCGGGTAGACCGTACATCCAGCAGACTGTCAATGGCATAATTAACAATGCGGTTCTGATCCTGCTCCGCCTGCGTCTGTGGGTCGGCGATCAACTTACCGGAAAGTCGCATAATGATCTCATCTTCGTTTACCGGGTCGACCGGAGCCGGCGCTTCTGCAGCCGCCTCTCCTCTGTGGTTTTCCGTTCCCTCATTTTCGCAGGCAATACAACACAACAGGAAGGGAACTATAAGGAGTGAAATACGTTTCATATAAAAAATGCATTTTTACAAAAGTAAGGCTTATTTATTATGGCAAAAACGAGTTTTAAAGAGCTGATTGATTCGGAGACGCCCGTGCTGATTGACTTTTACGCCGATTGGTGCGGCCCTTGTAAGGCTATGACGCCGGTTATCCAACAACTCAAATCGGAAATGGGCGATCAGGTGCGCATTGTCAAAATCGATGTAGACCAAAATCAGGCTGTCGCCAGCAAATTACAAATACAGAGTATCCCCACCGTAATGATCTTCCAGAAAGGTGAGCTTAAATGGCGCGCTATGGGGGTTCAAAGCCTGCCTGCCCTGAAGAAACAGATCGAGGCACTGGCCTCCTGAACAAGGTTTCCCGATAGCCTTTAAGTAGGGCGTTCTCTCCGGGAAAACGGGATTCGAGAAGTTCTGTTTCGCAACATTTCTTCCTTTCATTGCTGCTTAAACCTATTTTACTATCTTTGCCCTGCTAAAGCCGCCGGGAAAGTACAAAGCTATTGAGAAGCAGCATATCGTGACTGGTGGTATGTAAAGCAGTGCATTTATGATTCAATCACTGACGCCCTTTATCATCCTGGGGATCATCGTTGCCTATTTTGCAATGCTGATGGCGGTTTCCTATTTTACGGGTCGCCAGGCCGACAATGCCCACTTCTTTCTGGCCGGCCGGGAATCCCCCTGGTATATCGTTGCTTTCGGAATGATCGGCGCTACTTTATCGGGCGTGACGTTCATTTCCATCCCCGGCGTGGTGGGGGCCGGCGGAGTTAACGCCGGCTTCGGCTACATGCAGATGGTATTTGGGTATTTGCTGGGCTATATCGTTATTGCCTTCGTTTTGCTCCCCCTTTACTATCGCCTGCAACTGACCTCTATTTACTCTTATTTAGGAAAACGCTTCGGCTTTTTCGCCTATAAAACCGGCGCCGGATATTTTCTTTTATCCCGTACCGTAGGCGCTTCTTTTCGCTTGTACCTCGTGGCTATAGTCCTGCAGAAATTCGTTTTCGAACCTTTCGGCATTCCCTTTTGGGTAACGGTAATGGTCACGATTATCCTGATCTGGATATATACCTTTCGCGGCGGGATTAACACCATTATCTGGACAGATACCCTGCAAACGGTTTCTATGCTCACCGCTGTAATACTCACTATTTTTACCATCGGCCAGGCGCTGGAAACTGATATCGGCGGTATGATAGAGATGGTGAGCAACAGTGAATATTCACAGGTCTTTTTTTTCGAAGGAGGATGGAGCGATCCCAATAACTTTTTCAAACAGTTTATCAGCGGCGCCCTGATCACTATTGTCATGACGGGGATGGATCAGGATATGATGCAGAAGAATTTGAGTTGTCGCAATATTGGAGAGTCGCAGAAAAATATGGTGACGCTGAGTATAGTACTGGTTTTCGTCATTGCCATCTTCCTCTTTCTCGGCGCATTGCTCTATATCTACAGCAGCCATGTCGGAATTGAAATACCGGAACGTACAGACCAGCTCTATCCCATGATTGCCCTGCAGTACCTGTCACCTGTCACGGGCATCATGTTTATACTGGGCCTGATCGCCGCCGCTTACTCCAGTGCCGATTCCGCACTGACTTCTTTGACCACTTCCTTTTGTGTCGATTTCCTGAACTTTGAAACTTCGGAGGCCACGGAACAAGAAAAGAAACGCACCCGCTGGAAAGTACATGTGGGCTTCTCTGCTATCTTGCTGTTGGTCATCATCATCTTCAACTCATTGAATAACGATGCCGTTATCAACAACCTGTTTTACTTTGCCGGACTGACCTACGGGCCCATTCTCGGCTTGTTTTCATTTGGTATGATGACCAGGCTTAAGGTTCGCGATCACCTGGTGCTGCCGGTTTGTATAGCCGCTCCTATCATTTCCGGCATCGCCGATTACTTCGCACCGGTGCTGCTAAATGGTTTTCAGTTTGGCTTCCTCATCCTGTTGCTCAACGGCATGCTGACTTTCCTGGGCCTGCTGGCTATTTCTTACCGGGAATACGAAGCCAAGGCAGAAGACGTGTGATGATCAAAAGGAGGAGCAAAGAAAAAACTATTCCGGTTTTGGTAAGTTGAAAAAATAATCCGACAATTCGTAAGATCAACCTTTAAGCATAAAACATGATGACTAATATTCGCGCGGCGATCACCGGCATCCATGGCTACGTTCCCGATTACGTGCTCACCAATCAGGAACTGGAAACGATGGTCGATACCAATGACGAATGGATCAGAACGCGTACCGGTATCCGGGAGCGCCATATTCTCAAAGGAGAAAAGGGCACTTCCCTCATGGGTATCGAAGCAGTCAAAGGACTGCTGGAGAAAACAAACACCGATCCCGCAGAGATTGAACTCGTTATTTGTGCAACCGTGACGCCCGATATGCCCTTTCCGGATACGGCCAACCTTATTGCCGATGCGACGGGAATTAAAAATGCTTTTTGCTACGACATCAGCGCCGCCTGCTCGGGCTTCCTGTACGCCTTGACCACCGGCGCCAAATTCATCGAGTCGGGGTCGCATAAGAAAGTGCTGGTTATCGGCGCCGATAAGATGTCATCCATCATCGATTATACCGATCGCAGTACCTGCGTCATTTTTGGCGACGGCGCCGGCGCCGTCCTCCTGGAACCAAGTGAAGACGAAAACGGGGTCATCGATTCGCTGCACCGCAGTGACGGTTCCGGCCAGGTTTATCTCTACCAAAAAGCCGGCGGCTCCAAATATCCGGCCACCATGGATACTGTAGCCAATCGCGAACACTTCGTCTACCAAAACGGGCGCCCGGTCTTCAAGGCAGCGGTCGGCGGTATGTCGGGAATCGTCCGTAAAGTAATGGAACGCAACGGGTTGAGCAATGAAGACATCGACTGGCTCGTCCCCCACCAGGCCAATATTCGTATCATCGAAAGCGTAGCCAGACAGCTTGATTTTCCCCTTGAAAAGGTCATGATCAATATTCAGCGCTACGGCAATACCACCGCCGCCACTTTACCGCTTTGCCTTTGGGACTGGGAGGACCAACTCCGTAAAGGCGACAAGCTCATCCTGACGGCATTCGGCGGAGGATTCACCTGGGGAGCCATCTATCTGAAATGGGCAATTTAGTATTGCGGCATTTCAGGCGAGCCCCGATTGTTGGGAGAAGCGACTGATGGACGCCGGCCTCAATAACCCGAAAAACATTTTTTCTATCTTTGCATCGTTTTTTAATCACCCAATAACTAGCAGCTACACATGGCAACTACATCAGATATACGCAACGGCATGTGCGTTGAAATGAACAATGATATTTTCCAGATAGTTGAATTTCAGCATGTTAAACCCGGAAAGGGCAACGCCTTCGTCCGCACCAAAATGAAAAGCCTGACAACCGGCAAGGTCATTGATCACACCATTCCCGCCGGTCATAAGGTGGATGATGTGCGCGTGGAGCGCCGTAAGCATCAGTATCTATACGAGGATGATATGGGATACCATTTCATGAATACGGAAAATTACGAGCAGGTCAATCTCAGCGATAAGCTGGTTGAGCACGCCGAGTTCCTTAAAGAAGGCATGGAAATAGAAATCCTCTTCCACGCTGAAAAAGAAGTACCCCTGACGATGGAAATGCCGCAGTACGTCATCCTCGAAATCACTTATACCGAACCTGGGGTCAGAGGTGATACTGCCACCAATACTCTGAAACCCGCCAAGGTAGAAACCGGCGCCGAAGTCCGTGTGCCTCTGTTCATCAACCAGGGTGATAAGGTGAAAATTGAAACGGCTAGCGGTAACTATATGGAACGCGTAAAACAGTAATTTATGACCTTTAAGGAAATTCAGGAGCTCCTCAAGCTCATTAACAAAACTGAACTCACCGAATTTAAAATGAAGGACGGCGAGTTCGAGTTATCCATTCGGACCAAGCACTATACCAAACCCGCCAAACCGCTTAAGGGGGAGGCGCCGGCCCAACAGCCGGTCGTCGCTGTACAATCTCCCGTGCAGCAGCCCTTTACCCCTCCGGCCGCCCCGCCCACTCCCGAAGTCGTCCCGGCGGAAAGCAGCTCCGGAGCCGCCGAAAAACCGGAGGAAAGAGAAGAGGGTACTCAATACAAAGAAGTCCGCTCTCCTATTGTCGGTACTTTCTACCGCTCTCCCTCGCCCGAAAAAGGCCCTTACGTTAAAGTGGGTGACACCATAGAGGTCGGTAGCGTCGTCTGTATTGTCGAGGCCATGAAACTTTTTAACGAAATTGAGTCCGAGATCGCGGGCAAAATCGTCAAGGTCATGGTGGAAGATGCCCAGCCTGTAGAGTACGATCAGGTCCTGTTCCTCGTCGACCCAAAAGGATAGACGGCTAAAACTGCTTATTTTTCTTACTGGAAAATTGCCCGGCGCGCCCGGCAACCTTTTTATCCAGAAATTGAGCCTGCGCTTTCAATGTAAAAAACATGTTTGACAAAATACTCATTGCCAATCGCGGAGAAATCGCCCTGCGTATCATCCGGACCTGCCGGGAAATGGGCATCAAAACCGTGGCCGTCTATTCGACCGCCGATAGAGAAAGCCTGCACGTGCGCTTCGCCGATGAGGCCGTCTGTATAGGAAAACCCCCTTCCAGCGATTCTTACCTCAGCATCCCCAGAATTATGGCCGCCGTGGAAATCACCAACGCCGATGCCATTCATCCCGGCTACGGCTTCCTCGCCGAAAACGCTGACTTCGCTGAGGTATGCGCCGAATACGGTATCAAATTTATCGGCCCAACCCCCAACCAGATCCGTAAAATGGGGGATAAAATCACTGCCAAAGAAACCATGATCAAGGCCGGCGTGCCCGTCGTACCCGGCTCTGAAGGACTGGTTAAAGACCTTAAAACGGCCATAAGCAGCGCCGCTGATATCGGTTATCCCGTCATGCTTAAAGCTACCGCCGGCGGTGGAGGAAAAGGTATGCGCATTGTCGGTAATGAAGATGAATTTGAAAAAAACTGGGAGCAGGCCAGAAATGAAGCCAAAGCTGCCTTTGGTAATGACGGCATTTACATCGAAAAATTCGTCGAAGAACCTCGTCATATCGAATTCCAGATAGCCGGCGACCAGTACGGCAAGGTCGTTCACCTCTCCGAGCGCGACTGCTCCATACAGCGACGACATCAGAAACTGGTCGAGGAATGCCCCTCTCCTTTCATGACCGATGAACTGCGCGAGGAAATGGGCCAAGCCGCCGTCCGCGCCGGCGAAGCGATCAATTACGAAGGCGTCGGCACCGTCGAGTTCCTCGTGGATAAACATCGCAACTTTTACTTCATGGAGATGAACACCCGCATTCAGGTGGAGCATCCCGTAACAGAAGAAGTGATCGATCACGACCTCATCAAAGAACAAATCAAAATCGCCGCAGGCGATCCCATCACCGGCGGCAACTACTATCCTACGATGCACGCCATCGAATGCCGGATCAATGCCGAAGACCCCTTCAATGACTTTCGGCCCTCTCCCGGCAAAATCTCCTCCTTTCACAGCTCAAAGGGCCATGGAGTACGCGTCGATACGCATGTATATGCCGGATACACCGTTCCTCCCTACTATGACTCCATGATCGCCAAACTCATCTGCCGCGCCCGTACGCGGGAGGAGTGCATCACCAAAATGGAGCGCGCCCTCGACGAATTTATCATCGAAGGTGTAAAAACAACTGTGCCCTTTCATAAAAAACTGATGCGTAATGAGGATTTCCGAAAGGGAAATTTCCATACGGGCTTCCTCAACAACTTTAATATACACGAAGACGAGTGAATGCAAAATGCTGACAACCAATGGATTAAGCAGCAAATAACACATACGGCAGATCGTAGCAGCCTGTTCTTAACATTTTTTTAACACTTGCTCTCCTAAGAAATATTGCGGTTTCAGGATAGGTGATTGAAAGCGATGATCAAATCATCCAAAACAATTTCAAAATCATCAAAATCCTAGAATTATGAACCGCAATGTTTTTTTCATGACCGCTCTGATCCTGATTGGCTCCCTTACTTTCTCCGCTTGTGAAAAACCCGAAGTGGAAACTCCCCGCCTGGAAGGATACCAGCTGGACCTCGATTTCGAAAACGTGCCCGACGGCGCCCTGGCAGTTTCCCTCGGCGAAGATGCCGCCGACAGCAAAGTCTGGAGTACCCGCGAAAGCGCCCAGGCCGCCGGCCAGATCCAGTTGATCGCCTACCGCGACGCAGACCAAGGTATTCTGCTGGCTTCTCCCAACGCCAGATTCCTCAACAGATACCTCCCGGCTATCAAGGAATGGCCTACCCGCCAGAAAGTACAAATCCGGAAAACTAACCTGAGCCCGGAAGAAGCCAGCAATCTCCGCCAGGGAGAAGCCGCCGCTCAAATCCGCGAAGCATTCCAGCTCGGTGAATCCGTAGGTGACGGCCAAATGACCGCTCCCGTACAGGAAGGAGAAGTTTACGCCATACAACTTCCCGGCGGCGATATCGTACTGGCCCACATTTCCATCTGCATCGGTGTATATACCGCCAATGGCAACTGCATCGGAATCTACATCCAGAAGGATAAGGATAAGTGAATTGGCAGCAGGAAGCTTAAAGCCTATGATTTCTTATAGATTGCCACCACTCTCCAAAGACTTCAAAGGTTGGAATGCTCATAAGATGAACGGCTGGATTTCACCCACCATATTCCCATGAACTGCTTTTTTCAGGACAACCGGTTTCCGGTTGTCCTTTTTCTCGTATGTAAATCGTAACTCCAAATCATTAGTGCGCTACAGCTTCCTACTTCCCGCATTCGAGTTGCTATTCCGTCTTATCCACCCTACCATAGTAGCGCCCAGCAGCAATAATCCCGCAAGTGCCCACCCCCCATGCCACCCTCCACTGCTGAGTACAACCGGTTCATCATTTCCGTAATAGACGAAACCGGCCCAATAGTAAGGCGATTTGCGAAAGCTGTTGATTTCTTCATTATCCAGATAAGCTAGTTTTGCTTCCCGCAACGCCGTTCCCCGGCCTTTTCCACTTCCGATCAAATTATAAAAGCGCTCGAACAGCCATGCCGTCGACTCCTCATTGACCGTCCACAGGCTGGCGACAAGGCTGGCGGCCCCTGCATAGACAAAGCCGCGCGACAGGCTCATGACGCCCTCACCTGCCTGGAAACGGCCCAGCCCGGTCTGGCAAGCGCTAAGGGTGACCAGGTCGGCCTGCAAGTCGAGAGCATATACTTCAGGCAAGTACAAAGCACGGTCGATGAACTCGATACGTGGCGGGTGGCCCGCACTGTCGGCCCGTGCATGGGTCGACAAATGCAAGACCCGGTAATCCGCTGCTTCGGCTTCAAACTTTTCCCGGGTAGCCGCCTCCCCCAGCAGGCGAAGCGAGACCCCAAATTGAAGGGACCGAAGCTCGGTGGCGCTGTGTGACAGGGGAGAGAGCCCCCGCTCTCCGTTCGAAAAGACGGGCGCTACCGCCAGCAGGCCTTTGCCTGCCCGGGAAGACTGCTGCCGGAGCCCGAGCAAAATAGCCGCCGAATAGCCGTAAGTGATGGGGTATTGACGGATTAAAAAATCGGCCTTACTCCAGCTCAGCTCCTCCGGCTGCCGGACCAGCGCTTCAAAAGGCAGGAAGTTCAGCGGGCCATCGGGAAGGATCAGTAATTCGCTGCCGGGAGGGGGAAGCAAGGGTTCCAACAGCCAGCTGAAAACCGCGCCGGACTGCCGCAGCCACTCTCCGCGATGACTGCTCAATGCTTGTCGGGACGACAACTGCTCGAGCAAGGTGTTTACTAATTCCCGCCGCTCTGTACCGTAAGCTATCCGAAACAGCTCCGGAGGCTT
The DNA here is from genome assembly GCA_964632995.1 of uncultured Saprospiraceae bacterium. Lineage (GTDB taxonomy): Bacteria > Bacteroidota > Bacteroidia > Chitinophagales > Saprospiraceae > CAZWDL01. The sequence goes on along the minus strand of CAZWDL010000045.1, from coordinate 39,330 downwards.
CCCCGCCCGAAGGCGAAAGGCATAAATAAGCTCTTCCCCAACCATGTACTCAATGAGTACGGTGGAAGGCGACTCGTCGACAATCCGGCGCAAGTAAGAAAAGTTGAATGATTCGCTTTCAGTCAATTGCTGCAATTTGGGATAGCGATCGGCAATCCTGGAACGCAAAGTCCTCAGCGTGCGCCCCACCTCATCCTTCCGAATCAGCAATTGCCTGCGCTCCGCTTCCGATGCGGCGAGCTGAAACTCCCTGTCGTAAAAAGAATACAGCCGCTCCAATTCCGCTTCTCTGTTGAGCAGCGTATCGCCGGTCTGAAGTTCCTGGCGGAACAGGTTTTCACGGATCGCCTCCCTCAACAGTTTAGCCCGGCTACGCTCGGCAATAACAAAGGCTTTTTCCAGATAAGCGCTCTGCTCCGTCTGCAGGTAAAGTCGCCGGGCGATATCGATGGCCGCCGTAGTTCGGCGCCGCCGGTAAGCTTGCAGCTGCAGCCGGGCCGATTCATTTTGCAACACATTCCACAAATCATCTTCCGCTTCAAAGGCCAGCTCGTGACTCTGCAAGGCCGCCTGCAGATCAGCGATATCACCGCTCTCCTCATAACGCGACACCAGCGCTGCCGACTTCCCCTCCAGTGCTTCAAAAATGGCGTTCTCCTCGTGGAAAGTCGACGGATCGGGTTGGTCAAGCATAGTGGCCGGCTGAAAAGAAGGAAGCACACAGCGCAAAGCCTGATTGTAAGCCTTAATCGCCTGCTCAAAGTTGCCCATCGCCCGGTATAAGGCGCCCATTTCGATGATAATTTTGGCGGAGTAGCGATGATCAGGGGTCCCGAACGCGGCGCTCGCCTGTTCCAGTGCTTTTTCCAGCATCTCCCGGCTTTCCTGCAGAAGCCCCTGTTGACGGCGGACAGCACCCAGTTGCAGATAAGCCGATGAGCGGTAACGGGCCTTGGTCGCCGCATCTTCCAGCCCGGCAGCGTGAAGGTTCCGCACTCCACCCTCAGCCAGGGCAGCGGCTTCCGCCAAACGTCCGGCCTCCAGGTAACTGCGCGCCAGGGAGGTTTGCAACAAGCCCTTTTGGTCCATCATAAGAACGGGGAGTCGCAGGCCTTTTTCGTAGGCGGCGACGGCTGCTTCATTATTTCCTTCATTCCAGTAGGTCAGCCCGTAGTTATTGTATAAGCCCGCCTTCCCCTCCGGGCCGGCCACTTCAAAGGCGCGCTCGTAGACAGAACGGGCGCGCTCGTTATCCCCCAGCATGGTGTAGTAACTACCCAGGGGCTTATAGACGTATTCAACAATGTAAAAATCTTCGATATTTTCACGCCGGTAAATAGCATCCGCCTCTTCGTAAGCAGCGATAGAAGCCATCACGTCGCCCGTCTGAAATAAATGGTACCCCTGGTTGACCTTCATCCACAGACGCGCTTCCCACTCCACTTTACTTCGCGCTTCACGCCACTGTCCTACCAGCCCTTCATCCAGCCAGAATAAAGCTGTATCCGGTTGTTCAAAAAAATTGGCGTGTAAGTCCCAGTAGCTGTTCAGCCATCCGGCCAGGTTATCTCTTTCCCGGTAAAGCAATGCCATTTCCCGGTAGTAAAAGACAATGCTGTCGGCCAGCTGTTTTTCTTCACTCACTGCGATTCGCTCCACCAGCTGTTGCAGACGGACGGAGTCGGGAAGCGAAGCAGCGGGCGTTTCCTGCGCATAGCCGGCCGGGAATCGGCAGATGAGAAGAGGAAGTAATAAGAAAATGTGCTTTAAAGAATGGTTCATCCCTGAAGTTTATGGGTACAGCGGCATGTAAAAACTTTCCAACTCAAAAGCGCCAGGCTGCATAGGCCGCCAGGCTATACGCAGGAGCCCGCCCGACGCGGAGGTAATTGCGCAGCCCCAGCACCGGCCCGGAGCGCGCCAGCCCGATGTTTAGATCGACAAAAAAGCGCAGATCCCCGAAGATGACCTGCCGGCTGTTTTCCACTATTTCCGGTCCCGGTTGCCGGTCGTCCAGCCGGGGAGGCTCCGGGCAGCGCAACTCGCCGGCTGCGCTGGGAAAACACTCCTGTACGAAGACTTCGCTTTCCGTGGTTGAGCGCTCGTCGCGGTTTTCAAAATGCAGGAGATAACTCGCCCCGGCGCCAAGGCCTATGAACCTGTTGAGGTTGCGCCTCAGATGCAGCGGCGCCAGTTCAAGCGAATAACGTTGAACCGTCTGTTGCACGCTTGTCCGGCTCACCGTGTCCCGGTGAAGGATGAGATCGGACCCCGGGATGTTCTCCTGTCCCGAGCGACGCTCCGGAGGCAAGGTGAAGGCCGACTCCTGCCGGCCGGAAACGCCCGTGTGCAGCTCCGGCTGCAGGTAAAAACCGTAGGCTTTATAAGCCGAAGCGACACCTACCCCAAAGAAAGGCATATTCAGGCCGCTGCTGTCCGGCACGATTTTGTATCCCATCATCGGCATGAAGGAAGGTTCGAACCATTTAAAGCGGGTGCGCGCCCAGTTGGTATATACCGGCGGTTCGTTGTCGAAATAAATGCCCGCCCGGCTGCGAAAAGAGCGCCTCTTCATTTTTTTAGTGGGCGTCAAGGCATAGCGGACGAAGCCCTGCGTGGAATCCTTATCCTCCACCCCTTCTTGTTTGGTTCCAGGCAGGTATATGTTTCGAAAGGTGAATACCAGTTCATTTTGGACATACTGGGTATCCAGACAACTGATGTTGTACACATTACTGTCGGGGCAAAGCGGCACCTCGGGATAGCAGTCCAGTACTTCGAGCCGCTCCAGGTCGAGTACTTCCTCCGGCCGGAAGCGGGTTTCGATCCGGATCTGTTCGGCCGGCCCCTCTCCTGTATTCTGAAAGCGGGTCTTGTATTTCAGCGTTTTTTCCCAGATGCGCCGGAAGCCCGTCTTTCGCTCACTGACCTGCTGGATGTTAGGATCGTGCGCCGATACAATAGGTATTTCCAGTACCGCCAGATCAAACAGCTGACCGTCGGCACTTTCGTAGGCGGCCTGCATATAAATGGTGACCGTCGTATCTCTGAGCATTTCCGGCGTGGCCTCCAGGGCTACAAACACATTACGCTGCCCGCCGGGGGCCAGCCCGTCGAAGGCCCATACCCGGTGATCCAGAAATTCCTCCTGCGCAGCTTCCAGCGCTTCGTCGCGCCGGTTTTCCGGCAGCCCGGAGGGAAAAGCGGAGAGCGGACCCAGTGGCCGCGGCTGCAGGGAAGCCCAGGAAGAACCGCCCGGCTCTGTAGTAGGCCATACAACACTCAGAGCCTCCGGCAATTCTTCCTCGCCATAATAAGTATAGGATTCCTGATAAGTAAAGTGTGGATGGCCAAATCGCCGCTCGTTAAAAAACAGATGGAGCTTACCGCCGGCATAGCTGCTTCCCGGATTGTGGTAAGTGATAAGCACTATGTTCTCCTCCTCCGGCACCGCATCGCGCGCCACTCCGATCCCAACGGCGCGGTCGACCGAAGCCAAAACATTGGAAGCAGGTAGCGGAGCGTCGGCCGAAGCGTACCCCGACACCTTCTTTTTCTTTTTCTTAGGTGGTTTGCCCGTGTCGTAATTGCCGGTCGCCAGGTAAATCACCTCGTACTCTCCGCCGGCCGGATAGTGGTGTAGTGGCTCCGCCTCCCGGCTGAACGATCCGTCGCCAAAAATCCAGAAATGCTCCCAGTAAGCTTCCGGCGCACCGGCGCGCTGCTGCAGCGGCGGCAGTACGGGATCGAACTGCATACCCTCACCGGAGGGCCGCGCCTCAAAACCGGCACTTCGCTCAAGCGCAGTGACACCCGCTTGCTGAGCGCTGAGCAGTCCGTAAAGCAACAAAAAAGTGAAACAGAGAGAGCCGCGCAAATACATGAATTCGGGATTTGATGACAAGGGACGCCGTAAAGTAAAAAATTCTGTTCAATGCTGCTTTGGAAAAGCCAGTTTCTTCCCATAAGCGGCGATTTTATTATCTTCCGGAAAAATGGACGCCTCATGGCCCAGTATACGGATCGACAGATTTTCGAAGGCCTTTGCCGGCAGGACGACGCCGTCCTGGAATCGATTTACCAGCAGTTTTCCCGACAGATTAGTGACTATATCCTTAAAAACAACGGTTCGCTTGACGATGCCAAGGATATCATGCAGGAAGGGCTGGTGACCATCTTCACGCAGTATTGCAGCGACCATTCCCGCTTCCGTTCATTCGGCGGTTTGCTGTTCAATATTTGCCGGTACCGCTGGCTCGACCGCCTCAAAGCAATTAGTAAGGAGGACGACCTAAGAATTCGCGAAGAAGCAAGATATTCCAGTGAAGAGGACAGCGACGACCTGCTTCAGATCGTGGAGGCCGGTATCGCCGGTATCGAAAAGGATCAATGCTGGCAGACGACCTTCCAGCAGTTGACGGATTTATGCCAACGCTTGCTCTACCTCAAGTACGTAGAGGAATGCTCCGGAGAAGAAATGGCCGGAGAACTGGGGCTGGCCGGCGCCAATACCGTATATCAGCGGGCTTTCGATTGCCGGGAGCGCTGGCGAAAGCTTTACGCCGAACAATGTAAAAATTAAGCGATGGACCGGAATGACTACGAACTACTGGAACAATACCTAAAGGGAACCCTGGACGAAGCGTCCCGCACTGCTTTTGAGCAACGCCTCGAACAGGAGGAGGAACTCGCCGCAGAACTCGCCTGGCAACAACGAATGCAGGAATTCCTCAGAAAAAAACAGAGCCAGGAGCAACTGGAAGCTAAACTGAAAAAGCTGGGCGACCGGTATTTACAGCAGGAGCCTCCGCAGAAATCCACTGTCCCCAAAGTGGTACCCCTCTACCGGCGCCGGTCCCTTCAGGTCGCGGCCGGCATTGCCATCCTCCTCATCGCCGGCTGGCTGACTTTGCGTCTGCTCGATCAGCCCTCGCTCTACCGGCAGTATGCCGATCATCCGCAGCTGGCCCTTACCGAAATGTCGGGAGAAGGACCTAAGGTCACCGACATAGAGCAGGCTTTTAACCGCGGTGATTATGAGACCGCCGCGGAGGGCCTGCAAAGTTACCTCCGAGAGAATCCCACCGATACCTTGGCCCTGCTCTACCATGGCATCAGCCTGCTGGAAAACGGAGAAACGCAGGAAGCCGCCGATATTTTCACTACCATCCGGAACAGCAGCACCGATTTGCAGACCTTAGGCGCCTGGTACCTGGCGCTCACCTATCTGCGGCAGGACGAGCAGGCCCGGGCCAGGGAAGTGCTTCGCAGCATTTCTCCCGGCTCCGATCAATATGAAGAAGCCAGGGAACTACTCGAGCGCCTGGACTGACATTTACGCCGGAAAAGCCCTAAGTTTGCAGCATCAACAATTGTTTTTTTACCCGGCATGAAAGAAAAGTCGACAAACAGTTTCTGGCGTCTGATGGGTTTCCTGCGCAATTACAAACCCAATGTGGGGCTGAATATCCTCAGCAACATAATGACCGCCTTGTTTACTGCTTTGAGTATTCCGCTGCTCATTCCTTTCCTGGAAATACTCTTTGAGCGCCGCGATCCGGTGACCACCCGTCCGGAATGGAACTGGAACATAGAAACGATAACCGAGAGTATCAACTATCAGCTCAGCGAAATGATCGCCACCCAGGGCCGGGAGACCGCCCTGGTGTATGTCTGCGGCGCTATCCTGGCTGTATTTTTCCTGAAGAACCTGTTCCGCTACCTGTCCATGTTCTTCATGGCGCCGGTGCGCAACGGCATCATCCGCGACATCCGGCAACAGCTATTTGACAAAACCCTGGCTCTACCCCTCTCCTATTTCAGCCAAGAGCGCAAAGGCGACCTCATGTCGCGCATTGCCGGGGATGTACAGGAAGTGGAATGGAGTATCCTCAACGTACTGGAAGCCGTTTTTCGCGAGCCGCTGATCATCGCCGGCGCCCTGGGCTTTATGATCTACGTCAGTCCCTCTCTGACCTTGTTCGTTTTCATACTGATGATCTTCACCGCTGTGGTCATCGGCGGTATCGGTCGCTCCCTCAAGCGGAGTTCCGGACAGGTACAGGAAAAGCTGGGCAACCTGATGTCCATTATTGAGGAAACCCTCTCCGGGCTGCGCATCATCAAAGGCTTCAACGCCGAGGGCTACCAGCGCCAAAAATTTGAAAGAGAAAACAACGATTATCGCTGGATACTCACGCGATTGCTCTGGCGGCGCGATCTGAGCTCCCCCCTGTCGGAATTTCTGGGTATTGCCACCGTCGCCGTCCTGCTCTGGTACGGCTCGCGGCAAGTGTTCGGCGGCACACTGCAGGCCGAAACCTTCCTGACCTTCATCTTCGCCTTCTACAATGTCATCGAACCGGCTAAATCCTTTTCGCGCTCTTTCTACAGCATACAGAAGGGTGTTGCCGCCATGCAGCGCATCGAACAGGTACTCGATGCCGAAGTCAGTATTAAAGAATCTCCGCAGGCGGCCCCTGTCAAGGGTTTTGAACACAGCGTGGAGTACCGCAATGTATCCTTTGCCTACAATATGGTGGAAGGCCCGGTCATAAAAGAGGTCGATCTCGAAATCAAGAAAGGACAGGTCATCGCGCTGGTAGGCAGCTCCGGCGCCGGCAAATCAACCCTCGTGGACCTACTCCCCCGCTTCTACGACGTAGACAGCGGCAGCATCCTGATCGACGGCGCCGATATCCGGGAGTGCCGCGTCAGGGATCTGCGGGCCCTGATGGGCATCGTCTCCCAGGAAGCCATTCTCTTCAACGATACGATCTACAACAACATCCTCTTCGGTAAGCAAGGCGTCAGCGAAGAAGAGGTGATCGAAGCGGCCAAAACCGCCAATGCCCACGATTTCATCATCGCTATGGAAAAAGGCTACCAGAGCAATATCGGCGACCGGGGCGGCAAGCTCTCCGGCGGGCAGCGGCAGCGCCTGACCATCGCCCGCGCCGTATTGCGTAACCCGGCCATACTCATCCTCGATGAAGCCACTTCCGCCCTCGATTCGGAATCCGAGAAGCTGGTGCAGTCGGCCCTGCAACGCGTTATGGAAAATCGCACCGCTATCGTCATCGCCCACCGCCTCAGCACCATTCAGCACGCCGATGAGATCATCGTTATGAAAGACGGGCGCATCCTCGAACGCGGGTCCCACCGCGATCTGCTCAGCAAAGCCGGCGAGTACCAGAAGCTGGTGGAGCTGCAGGCGTTCTGACCCGGATTATTCAGGGGTTTGCTGTAAGGAGAAGTCAACATGGTTGCCAGACTTGGGTTTCGTAATAGACCGACTCATGAATAATCCGGGTTAAAGCTTTACATTTACAGGGGTAGTAGAAAAGGCAATTTGACAATCCCTTTCGGGAAAACTATCTTTATCTCCGGAAGAAAACATCCGGTTCGTTTATGAAGCAATATATACGCAACATCTTTCTGGGTAGCCTGTTTCTGTTCACGCCCTTGTTAAAAGGGCAGATCGTGGTTACGAAGCAAAATTTCCCTTCGGTGGGCGACACCCTGTACACGGCGGTCGACAATCTGCCCGCCAATATTCCGCTGACGGCGGCCGGCGGTGATCAGCGCTGGGACTTTTCCTCCTTGCAAGCCCCTTTTTCCCGCGCCACTGTCGTGCGCCCGCCGGAGGACGGCCGTGGCGCCGATGGCTTTTCACAGGCTGATTTCATGATCAGGCAGGCCGAGAACCTCGAAGCTTATTACCGGAGCGGCGACAACGCTCTGCTCCTTTTGGGCTATTACGGTACCGATCCACTGCAACTGGGGACAGAGGTGCTGACCCGCTTCCGGCCTCCGATAGTAGATCGTCATGCCCCCCTTCGCTACCTGGACACCCATGAGGAGAGCTACGACGTTTCCCTTCCTTTTTCCACCGATGAGTTGCCCCGGCAAATTCTCGATCAGCTGCCCATCACCCCCGACTCGCTGCGCATTCGCATCCACTCCGAACGGGCGGATGTAGTGGACGCCTGGGGAAAGATGATCATCCCCGGCGGCATCTACGACGTACTGCGCGAAAAACGCATAGAGCTGAGGGAAACACGTCTCGACGCCAAAGTCGGTTTTCTCCCCTGGCAGGATATTACCGATCTGGTGCCCAACCTTGGAGACCTGGGCAAACTCACCGTCGTTTCGCATCACTACTTCAGCAATGAGGCCCTGGAGCCCATCGCGGTGGTCTACCTCAACGAGCCCGAAGAAGAAGTACTACGGGTGGAGTACAAAGCCAACGACATCAGTACGGAGGTGCAAACCATTGGAGAAATGAAACCCGGCGTATACGCCTTTCCCAACCCCGCTATCGTCAACGTGCGCTTCGAGTTCTCCAACCTTCCCGCTGGAAAATATACGCTTTCTATCTTCAACATAATCGGGGTAGAGCAGTGGCGGGAGGAGTACTTTATCGACGGGGGGCACATTGAAAAAGTCAATATCGCCGGGCTGAGCAAAGGCACCTATCTCTACAGCCTCACCGATTCCCGGGGAAAGACGATAACGACCAAGCGCTTATTGGTCATCAAACCTTAACCCGGATTTAACGGGTTGATCGAATGTTAAAAATTGTTAACAGACGAAACGGGAATAGGGGAATCTGCGTCCCAGCTACATCAAAGGAATAGAAAAATCACCAAAGCAACGGACGCATCATGAAAAGACTAAGCCTCGTTATTATCGTACTAATCGCGCTCTGCACTTCAGCTTCTGCGCAGCGCCAGGAAACCCTCTTTGGCCGCAACGGCTTCCACTTCTCCGGCATCTGGGGCGCCTTTACCAATAATTATGCTTTCTTCGAAGAAGACCGCGGCTACACCACCGGTGGAAATATCGGGCTGGAATTCGGCCGCAGCGTTTTCCTGGGCTACGCCTGGTCAAAGCTGAAAGATCAAATTCAGGTCAGCGGCGCCAATACCAGCTTCCAGCTGCGCCAGAACAACTTCATCCTCTCCATCATGCCCGATGCCCGCCGGGTAGTGCACCCCATACTCAACTTCCAGACCGGCGGCGGCCAGGTCACGCTGAGCGACGGCGACAGCGACCGCGTATACATATTTCAGCCCTCGGCAGGCATAGAGATCAATGTCTTCACCTGGTTCCACCTAGGTCTGCAAGGCGGCTACCGCTTCCTCACCGACGTCGACCTGCCGCGGGTAGACCGGCAGGATCTCTCCGCTCCCTTTGCCCAGCTCGATCTGCGCTTTGGTATATCCTGGGGGAGGTAGGTAAAGATTGCAGGATAAGCCTGAGGAACCGCAGCAGTTCCCGAAACATCCCAGCTTGATGGCCTTTACTCCACGGGGGCCTGCCCGGAACCGGTGGTCGTTTCGAGAAAGCGCCTGTAGGTTTTATCCGGCCAGGCCAGGCTGCCAACAAGCATCGCCAGGGCGCTGGCCAGCGCGCCGTAGATCAGCGCAGGGGTTTCGGTATGTAGCACATACTCGCATAGGATCCATACCAACATGCCGCCGAGAATGGAAGCCAGCGCCCCCGTGTTGGAAGCACGGCGCCAGTACAGACCGGCCGTAAGGGGGATGAACAGTGAAACCAGGCTGAGCGAAGAGGATTGCGCCACCAGGTCGTAAATATCGGCGCTGGCCCCCGCCATGATGGCCGAACAGATCGCTACGGCGACGACCGACAAACGCATCACCCGCAGCAGGCGCCGGTCATCGATATTTTTGAAATAAGGCCGTACCAGATTCTCCCCGATGACCGTCGCCGGCGCCAGCATAGCCCCGGAGGTGGTACTGAGTATGGCCGACAGCAGCGCACCAAAAAACATAATCTGCAGGAACAAATTACCGTGTTCCATCACCATGAGCGGGATGACCATCTGCGTATCGCCGTCTTCGATTTCCGGATAGAGAATTTTGCCGCAAAGGGCGATAAATAAAGGTATAAAACCAATAGTCAGGTACATGAAACCCGACAAATAAGAGGCCTGTACGGCAGCGCGTTCGCTGCGGGCCGACAGCACCCGCTGAAAAACATCCTGCTGGGGAATAGAGCCAAGGCCGATCGTGATCCAGGCAGCAATATAGTGAACGACAGCGCCAAAATCGGCAGGAGGAACAAAGCGAAAGAAGCCCTCGGGCGTACTGTCGAGCACCTCCTGCACCCCGCCCACTTCTTTCGCCAGCAGCCAGGCCAGAAAGAGCAGCCCCGCCAGGATCATCACCGTCTGTACCGAATCGGTAACGGAAACCGCCCACATGCCGCCGATATAAGTGTAGAACACGACCACCAGCGTACAAACCATAATGCCGTAAAAGAGCGGAATGCCGGCCAGCGTTTTCAGAATGATGGCCAGCGCCACCAGCTGCGCGGCAATCCAGCCGAAATAGGAGGGCACGATGAAAACAGCCGATATCAGCTCTGCCCGCCGGCTGAAGCGCAGCCGGAAGAAGTCGTTAAAGGTCAAAATATTGAGCCGGTACAGTGGGCGGGCAAAAAAGGCGCCGACCAGGATCAGGCAGAGCGCCGCCCCGAAAGGATCTTCTATCACGCCCAGCAAGCCGTGCTCCACAAACTCCGAAGAGGCCCCCATGATGGTCTCCGACCCAAACCAGGTGGCGAACAGCGCCGAAGCGGCCACGACCATAGGCAGGCGCCGCCCGGCAATGACGAAGTCCTGCGTATTCTTCACTTTCGTTGAAGCCCACCAGCCGATAGCGACGGTGAACAGTAAATACAGCCCTATGAAAGCTAATAGCATGGCCGGGTTTTCGTTACCGCCGAAAAATAGGGAAAATGAAAACGAAAAACGAAAAGCGGAAATCAGAAAGAGGAAGTCGGAAGCCCTGAGGTTTGCGGTCAGGGTCCCGATAAGGCGAAGCCTTTACCGGGATCGAACAGGCCAAATACCCGGTTATGCCCAACCTCCACCATCAAGCATCAAGCATCAAGTATCAAGTATCATTCGACCGGCAACACCCGCTCCGTCACTAACCTCCCTACCGGATACAGGTTATGCGTCTTTTCGTAATGAGGCGAATTTTTATATACAAAATCCAACTGCGCCCGGCCCGATTTGGCGAAAGCTTCATCTTCCTCCTTTCTGGCCTCCAACTGTTCACGCAATTCAGGGTTTTCCTCCAGGATTGCCGCCGCCCGGTCTTCGAAGACATAAGAAGAGAAGTACTCCTTCTGCATGAGGATGCCATCAAAGAAGTTCCAGGCGAAGAAGGAATCGGCGCCCTGCGGTTCCAGCGTCTCTACGATATAGCGGTTGGCGGGCTGATCGGTGAAGACGACGTAGTCGCCCCGGCGGAAAGGACGCTGCATCACCTTTTTCTCCACCTGCACCTTGGAATGCAGGTAGTGGCCCTCGTAGGCATAACCGGTCGTTTCGTAATCGCGGATGTAGTAAAATTCCAGTTCCGGCTCAATATCTTCGGTAAGTTGCCGGACCTCCACACCGTTCAAGCGCAGTCGCTCAATCACCCCCTGATAGGCTTGCGGAATCAGGTAAGCAACCGGTTTCTTCACCTTCGCCATCGTCTGGTAGTAGCGGAAATAGGGGATACTCTTTTCATAGGGTTCCGAGCGATCGTAGTACAGCCTTTCCTGTCCCGACACTTCGCTGGGTCTGTATTTCGCTGTATACCCCCGGAATTTTAACGAATCTTTACGATTTGGGTCCAAACGCCAGTTGAGGGCGAAGCTGTCTTTAGTAATAGAATGATTGATAGCTGCCCGGCGCACCTCGCCGATTTGCTCCTGATCGGCGTGCATGGCGAGGACGAGGGCATCCATGAGGTTGTAGCAAGCCATCACCCGGTCTTTGAAAGGTTTGAGCATATGCGCTTCGGCGATGAAGGCGAGCGTGTTGTGTAAAGCCGCGAAGCCGGAGGAATAACGGGGCAGGTCGAGAAAGCCGGCAATGCCCTCATCCGGCGTGCTGCGGGCGTACACGTAGGGCGTCATCGGCCGGCCGCGCAGCTCCATATCGTTGTACAGGCGAGGCAGGAGCTTCTCCATATAAGCGGCCAGGTGCGGGTCCAGCTTGTCGAGCTGGCTGGCAATGAGGGTCATGGTATAGGTATAATCAGCGCCGTTGGAGGTGTGATTGTCGATAAACACGTCGGGCCGCCAGCGGTTAAAAATAGTAGAGAAGGAACGGGCGTTGCGCGAATCGCATTTGATAAAGTCGCGGTTGAGGTCCAGGTTTCTGGCGTTGCCGCGGAAGCCGTGGGCGGCC
>CAZWDL010000045.1:16489-27103 GCA_964632995.1 uncultured Saprospiraceae bacterium | reverse complement strand
GGCCCTTCCTGGTTGGCGCGGCTGTGGGCGCCGCGATTAAGGGCGCCGCCGATATTGTAGAAAGGAATGACCACCAGCACGACCTGTTCCAGATAGGGATGCCGTTCCGGGTGGAGGAGATAGTCGCGCAGCAAGAGCATACTGGCGTCCACCCCGCAGGGTTCTCCGGCGTGGATGCCGTTGTTGATGAAGAGGATGCGCTTGCCCTTCGCCCGCAGTGACGGGGGGGAAAAGTCTTCGTCAAAAGAAAGAACCGCCACGTGCAAGGGAAGCCCTGCATCGGTAGTTCCCTCCTCGAACAGGGCGAGTTCAGGGAAACGATCCGCCATCAACTCGTAATAGGCGATGGTTTCCTCATAGGTGGAAGTGGTATTGGAATCGAGTTCGAAGGGGATGCGCGGAAGCCGGCTCTGAGCCGAAAGCGAGACAAACAATGACAACAACAACAGGAAAAGAAAATATTGAATTGGAAATGACTTTAACATTTTTTTGAACTTTTGGGTCAGATGGGGCAGTCGGTAAACTTACACAAAAATCGGTTTAAGACAATTTTAACGGCAGTGGAATACTACCAGCTCCAACTGAGGCATTTATCAGGTGTTTCATTTTCAAAGCACATTTTCAACCATTTAGAGGTGTGTAACGAATATCTTAGAAAATCATCAAAGGTTATGAGCGTCAAAAAAATATTCTTCTTACTGGGGGCGCTGATACTGTTCACCAATCAAATGACCGCACAGTATTTTGGTCGTAACAAAACCAACTACGAGGTCTTTGAATACGAGGTCTATCAAACTCCCAACTTCGAAATTTATCACTACCTGGATAATCAGGAGGCCCTGAACAGGTACTCCAACTGGGCGGAGCAATGGTATAACATGCACATGCAGGTGCTTGGCGACACCATCTACTCCAAGAACCCCATTATCCTATACAGTGATCACGCTGATTTTCAACAGACGAACGCCATCAACGGCCGGATCGGCGTCGGCACCGGCGGGGTAACCGAAGCCTTTAAAAATCGCGTGATATTGCCCTTCGCCATGTCCAACCAGCAGTCATTCCATGTACTCGGCCACGAACTGGTCCACGCCTTTCAGTACAACATGATCCTGCAAAGTGATTCTACTTCTCTGCGCAGCCTGAGCAACCTGCCGCTGTGGATGGTCGAAGGCCTGGCGGAATACATGTCGATCGGCAGTGTGGATGCCCACACGGCCATGTGGATGCGCGACGCCGTTCTCAACGACAATATTCCTACACTCAAGGACCTGCAAAACCCGAAGTACTTCCCGTACCGCTACGGTCAGGCATTCTGGTCCTTTATTACAGGATTGCGCGGTGATGAGATCATCGCTCCCTTCTTCAAGTTCACCGCTATGTACGGCTTTGAGGTCGCCAGCCAACAGATATTGGGCATGAGCGCCGAGAACCTGTCAGAGCTGTGGGTCAATTCGCTAAAGCGCCAGTATGATCCCTTTCTGCGCGATAAAGAGGAAAACTTCATCGGGCGCGAGCTCGTCGGTGAAGAACAGGGCGGCCGTATAAATATCGCTCCGGTCATCAGCCCCAACGGTCGTTATGTCATTTTCCTTTCGGAAAAAGATCTCTTTTCCATCGATCTGTATCTGGCCGATATCCGCGATGGTAAGATTATCCGGAAGGTGGCCAGCTCGACGAAAAACAGCCACATCGATGATTTTAACTATATCGAATCGGCCGGCACCTGGTCGCCCGACAGCCGGCAGTTTGCTTTCGTCGGCTTCAGTAAGGGCCGCAACATTCTCATTGTCAAAGATGTGGAATCCGGCAAAACGGTAATGGAATCTCCGTTGAAAGGCGTGCCGGCCTTCAGCAACCCCAACTGGTCGCCCGACGGCCGCAGCATCGCCGTCGCCGGCCTGGTGGAAGGGCAGGTGGACCTTTACTCCTTTGACGTCCGTACCAAGGAAGTGGAGCAATTGACCGACAACCACTACTCCGAACTACTTCCCCACTGGATGCCCGACGGCGAGCGCATCGTCTTTTCCACCGATCAACTAAGCTTTGAGTCGGGCCGTAAGAACGGCAAGTGGTCATTCAACCTGGCCATCCTCGATACCAGGACGGAAGAGACCGAGCAGTTGATGATCTTCCCCGGCGCCGACAACCTCAATCCCGTTGTCGATCCGGACGGCAATATTCTCTTTCTGTCTAACCGCGACGGCTACCGCAACATCTACGAGTACGAACCGGCTACCGGAAAGGTCTACCAACTGACCAACTATCTGACGGGCGTCAGCGGCATTACGCACTACGCACCGGCCATGAGCATGGCCATTAAGCGGGAGCGGCTGATTTACACCTACTTCAGTCAAAATACCTATGAGGTATATCTCGCCCGGCCCGATGACTACCTGATGGAGGAGGTTGACCCGATGGATGTCGACTTCTCTGCCGCTCATCTGCCGCGGCCCAACCCGAAGGCTACCGACCTGGTCGACACGCAGCTCGACCGGCTCGATGACTTCCCCCCGCTGGCCCCGGCCAACTTTGCCGAGGTGCCGTACGAAGCCAATTTCAAACTCGACTTCGTGACCGGTTCCACCGGTGTGGGCATCGGTTCCAGCAATGCTTTCGGTACGACGACGGGCGTTGCCGGCGGCGTCGATATGATCTTCAGCGACGTCGTAGGGAACAACTCGCTGTACACCAGCCTGGCCATGAATGGTGAGATTTACGACTTTGGAGGCATGGTCGCCTATTTCAACCGCAAGCATCGCGTCAAATGGGGCGCGGGCATTTCCCACATCCCGTTCCGGAGCGCCGGCGGAGGCTTCGTGGGTTTCGACTCCCTCAGCTTTGAGGGAGG
The DNA here is from genome assembly GCA_964632995.1 of uncultured Saprospiraceae bacterium. Taxonomy (GTDB): domain Bacteria; phylum Bacteroidota; class Bacteroidia; order Chitinophagales; family Saprospiraceae; genus CAZWDL01. The sequence continues at coordinate 24,252 of CAZWDL010000045.1, read as the reverse complement.
AACCATTCCGGTAGAACAGTACGCTTTCGATATTCAACGGATTTTTGAGGACAAAGCAAGCCTTTTTGCTTCCTTTCCCTTCAACAGGAACCTGCGCCTGGAGGCCCAGGCTTCCTACGCCCGTTACAGCTCCCGCGTCGATCGCTTCAACCAGTTTTACGACCCCTTCGGACAACTCGTCCTCCAGGAAAGAGAAAAGCTGGATTCCCCACCGGGATTTAACCTTTTCAACGTGGGGGGCGCCTTTGTCGGTGACAACTCCTACTTCGGCCTGACCGCCCCGCTGCAGGGCTCCCGTTTCCGCGTAGGTGTAGATCAATTCTTCGGCGAGTTCAATTACACCGCTCCGACGATTGACTATCGCAAGTATACCTTCCTGCGTCCCGTGTCACTGGCTTTCCGGGCTTACCACTACGGACGCTATGGCGGCAACAGCGATAATCTGTTCCCCCTTTACCTGGGCTCGCCCTGGTACGTGCGCGGCTATAACTCCGCGGAAGCAGAACGCATGCTGGTGGAAAACGGCCAGTCGCTCGACAATCTGTTCGGCAGCAAAATCGTAGTGGGCAACTTCGAGGTACGCATTCCCTTTACCGGCCCCGAACGGCTAGCCATGATCAAGTCGGGATTGCTGTTCTCCGACCTCAACTTCTTCGTCGACGGAGGTATCACCTGGTTTGACTTTGAGCAATTCAATGGTACGGTAAGCGAGATCGACGGCACCCGCTTTGATCAGGTAAAGCCGATCTTTAGCGCCGGCACTTCTCTGCGCGTCAACCTCTTCGGCGCCATAGTGCTCGAACCATATCTGGCCTGGCCCCTGCAACCGAATGCAAAGCCCATCTTCGGGTTGAACTTGTTCCCGGGCTGGTAAAAAAACTGAAGAGGAGGAAGACAATCTCCCCCCTCTTCAGTTTTCCCGAAAAACGGGATAGCTCTACACGGTTTACTTATTCGCCCAACAGGAGTTAATAATACAAAAGGGCGCAGCCGTATTGACCGGCTGCGCCCTTTTGTATTTTATGAAATTTGGGAATTAGGAGTGGATTGTTTACATTTGTTTAACAAAAAAAGGTGCTGTACCCTCAGGCACAGCACGTCAGTTGGATTAGTATGAAAAAACTCTCATTAGTTCCTTAATTAAAAATGAGTTGCTCGGCCGTAAATCTGGGTAACTCATTTTTTATATCTCTATAACGCTCTTTTTTTCTTCTTAGTTTCCCTCTTTTCTCCTACTCATCGATCAATCCGGGTCGTTTATCGAAAAGGACCAATTACGCTCTGCTGCCGGGCTTGTTCCACCCGTTTTTCTCATCTCGCAGTAAGCCGGAAAAAAGTTACTGCGCGGTGGCCACCGCGCAGTAATGACAAATCGGATTAGTATGAAAAAACTCTCAATAGTTCCAAAGTTGAGGGAACAGACCTGAATCCATCCCGTAGCGCTTTCGCGTTTATACAAAATAGCCTAAATAAGGGGTCGGCGCCCCCCACATGGCTGTGTAGTTTTCAGGCCATGCCCACCCGGGAGGCTTTGATGACGGCCTCATGCCGGGAGTTCACCTCCAGTTTTTTATAGATATTTTTAAGATGAAACCGAATTGTATTAGGGCTGACAAACAGCTTCTCGGCCATTGTCTTATAACTCTGCCCTTCACAAAGCAACTGCAGCACATCCTGCTCCCGCTCTGAAAGGCGGGGCAGAGACTTAAGCCGGTTGCTGAAAGAAGAAACTACCCGCCGGGCAATGGATGCATCCATGGGGGCTCCACCACCTTCTACCTCGGTGATGGCCTTTAGCAATTTGGAGGGGAAAATGTTTTTGGAGAGGTATCCGTAGGCGCCGGCTCTGAGCGATTGAAAAACGTGTTTGTCATCTGTGTAGGAGCTCAACATGATGATATTGAGCCCGGGTAAGCGGCGCTTCAAAATTTTGACGCACTCAATACCGGACATTTCCGGCAGTTCAATGTCCATTAATACGACATTCGGATGCAGGGCCAGAACACCTTCGATGGCCGACTCGGCGTTGGCGTAAGTGGCCACGCAGCGAAAACCGTCCGCCATATTCAGGATATTCTGCAGACCTTCTCTAATATCGCGATGATCATCAACGATTGCTACAGAAATCATAATATTTTATTGTCGGGTGATTGCGCCCCATTGCATTTCACAATGGATCGCTTATTTCTCCGGCCCTATTCGACCGCTTATGCCTATTCAGAGGCTGTTTGTTTGTTAATTAGAGTTGTTGCGACAGGAGTCCTCAGAGGGTTAAAATTTATTTTTTTCTCCACCCGATTACTCTATCGCAACAATTCTATTGAAAGACTTTCATCAATCCGGAAAGTTGCAGTACCAGACCGTTTTTGCCGGCCGGCTGACAAATTTCAGTTTTGGGCTCAGTTCGCCGGCAGGGGGCAGCGCAGGAGCACCTCCGTGCCCTGCCCTGACGAACGGATCTGCAGTTCACCCCGAAGTTGACGGGCCCGGTTTTTCATATTCTTCATGCCCTCCCCCTGTAAGGAGCCACCGGGATCGAAGCCGCAGCCGTTATCCGTCAGCCTGGCCCGTAAAATGCCCTCGCGCCGCTCCAGCTCAAGGCGCACCGCTGTGCAATTCGAGTGCCGCAGGGCATTGTGCATCGCTTCTTTCAGGATCAGCAACACATGACGCTTGAAATCGTGGGGGAGAAGCTGGTTTCGGTCGCCCGGCAGCACTTCGACATGGTACCGGATGCCCGCCTCTTCAAACAACTCCTGCGCCGTGAGCTGCAAACGCTGCCCCAGGTCTTCCAGAGTATCTTCCACGGGTTTGAGAGACCAGATGAGATCTTTCATAGACCCGTAGGCCTCGACAGTCGTCCGGCTGATTTTTTCCAGATACTGTTGTGCCGGCCCCGTATCGTCATCGATCACCTGCCGGGTCAATTCACTGTACAAAGTAATGATGGTGAGTTTGCTTCCCAGTTCATCGTGAAAGTCCTGCGCCACTTTCTCCCGCAACCGTTCCTGTGCCCGGCGAGCCAGCTGCCTGGCCCGGAAGTTAGAATAAACCAACAAAATCAGCAGAACAAAAACCAGGATCAGTAAAAACCCGATAAAGAAGATTTCCCACTCGAGACCTGACAGTAACGGGCCAAACTCTACAAAGGCCGGGGCCACCCCGGCACTTTTTGTCAATGTGGCGAAAAGTGGCACAAAACTTAGGGGAGGCAGCCTTCGCTGAGTCTCTTTCTTTATCATGAATCCGGTGATCTGTGAGCTTTTTCAAATCGCTCATGAAAGCTACAGCACCCGGGCAAGGAGGGCACCTACACAAATGGGTAGGTTTATTATTTCGGCCAGCTGCCTGACAAAAGTGGCCGGCCTTGAATTACCTGCAGGCATAACGTCACAACACCTCACCAGTGATCCGGGTTAAGCTGACGAGGTTGATCAAGAAGTCCCCGGTTCAGCTCACAGCAATGCTGCTCCAAACACGCCCGCGCTGTCGCCCAGCCGGGGCGCCAGGAACACCGTATCCAGGCGGGTATTGAAAACGAAGTTCCGGACTGATTCAACACCCTGATCGTATAATAAGTCGATATTGCCGAGCCCGCCGCCCAGTACGATGGCATCGGGATCGATCAGGTTGACTACGCTGGAAAGTCCTTTGCCGAAAAAGTAAACCAGGCGCTTGACGGTTTGGGTAGCGTGGGCATCGCTGCCTGCCCGGTGCCGTTCCACAATTTCGCGCAGGCGCCGCTGCTCTCCGCTGATCTTTTCGTAGTACCGTTCCAGTGCCGGCCCCGAGATGAGGGTTTCCACACAACCGACTTTGCCGCAGTAGCAGGGGCCGCCGGAATCATCGAGATAGTTGTGCCCCCATTCACCGGCGATGCCTTGCCGGCCGTTGATCACCTGCCCGTTGATGACTACTCCGCCGCCGACACCGGTACCCATAATCACGCCGAACACCACCCGGGCCTCAGGCATCTCTTCGCGCACGACACCCAGCCGGGCTTCCGCCATCGCAAAACAGTTGGCGTCATTAGCCATATTCAGCGGCAGTCCCAGGGCTTCCTGCAAATCCTTGCGAAAAGGCATACCATTCAGGCAGGTCGTATTGCTGTTCTTGTGCAAACCCGTATTAGGATCAAAAGAGCCGGGGGTGCCGATACCGATCTTCTCCGGGCTCAGCCCGCTGTCTTCCCGCATTTTATCAACCAGCTTGACAATCTGGTTGATGATGTGCCGGTACCCCTTCTCTTGCTCGGTGGGAATACGCATCCGGTTGATAACTGTCGCACTTTCAGGAGACCCCAGGATCGCTCCCTCAATCTTGGTTCCGCCCAGGTCTATGCCCCATACTGGTTTCATCGTCTTGTTTTTTCGTCAAACAAATCTTGGAGGACAGCAAAAATTACAACTTTCCGTAGAATAGTATATCCAAACACGCCTATATTTGTAATTTTATGTGATTATGGGTGAGAACAGATCATCGGAACAACACTCCGATAGCCATCCCGAGCCATTGCTCGTTGAAATGAAGACAGCAGAACAAAGCGACACGCCCGTTTATCTAACGGGCAACTTCAACGACTGGAGAGCACCGGATGAAGCCTATAGAATGGAAAAAGTGGAAGAAAACCGATACCGTTTGGTCTTTCCGGATATCCGCTTGCTGCCGGCCGTGCTGGAATACAAATACGTTCGTGGCGACTGGAGCGGAGAAGAGATCGACAGGCAAGGCCAGCTGGTTAACAACCGTCATCTTTCCTCCCGGTCCCGGCATGTCATCGACCAGGTACCCCGGTGGAAACAACCCCGTATTGACTACGCCCCCCGGCTGCTGCCTGAAATCCGCGTTATCTCGGAAGCATTCGAAATCCCACAGCTGATCAGGACCCGCCGGATCACAGCGCTTCTCCCTCATGATTACGAGCACACAGAGCGCCGCTATCCTGTTCTTTACTTGCAGGATGGCCAAAACCTGTTCGATGATTACGCTCCTTACGGAAACTGGGCCCTGGATAAGAAACTGGCGCAACTGGCCGAAAAAAATATGGCCGACGTCATCATCATCGCCATTGACCATGCCAGAGAGAACCGGGTCGTAGAGTTTACGCCTTCTTTAAAAACCAAGCTGGGCGCCGGGGAAGGCAAGCAATACGTCCGCTTCCTCGCCGAAACGCTCAAGCCCTTCGTAGACAAACACTTCCGAACCATTCCTGACCGGGCGCATACTGCTATCGGAGGAAGCTCAATGGGTGGTTTGATCAGTATCTACGCCGGGCTGATGTATCCGGAGGTGTACAGTAAACTGTTGATTTTTTCTCCTTCGCTGTGGGTAGCGCCAAATATTCATTTTCACTCCATTCACATGGAGGAGCCCTACGATATGAAAATTTATATCTACGGCGGTGAAGGAGAAAGCGTCAATATGGTGCCCAATATCAAAAAGTTTAAACGCGCCCTTGAGGAAAGCGGCAGCGCCGCCAATATTCAGTTCAAGGTATCTATAGACCCAAAAGGAGAACACAACGAAGAGCGCTGGGGAAAGGAGTTCCCCAAAGCACTGAAATGGCTGTTTTTCGACGCATCTTGAGAAAACTCTATACATCAAATCTGGCTGGAACAACCCGTTGAGTAGAAAAGCACCAACGATTGCTCCACCCCAAAAGTACCGATTTTGTCCTATGACCATCACGATACAGCACGACCCTTCAAACTTCTCTGCTCCCCTCATTATTCCGGTAGAAGAGGGTAGAAACCAGGACGCCGTTCTGGAAAAAATTGAGGAGCTGACAGGCCTGGCAGCCGCCCGGCTCAAAAGGGATTTTAAGGCCAAGGCCGGCGCCTCTCATCTGGTCTACGATCGCAACGGCCGTCGATTTTACCTTCTGGGACTTGGGAAAGCTCCCGGTTTCGCGGATATCCTGAAAGCGTTCCGAAGCTTTTCTCATCAATACCGCGACAACCTGGAGCCGCAACTGGGTATCAACTTTCTCCTGGAAGAAGAAACAACCGCCGCCGCCTGGGTTGAACCCGCCGTCAACGGATTGCTCTTGGGCGCTTACCGGATCGGACGCTTTAAAAGCGAACCGGAGCCTCCACATCCACTGGACGGAGCGGAGGCCAACCTGACGCTCTTCCTCCCCGCCGCCCGCGAAAGCGAGGCCGGGAAGGCCGCCGGGCGAGGCCGGATCATAGCCGAAACCCAGTGCTCCATCTTCAACCTGGTTAACGCCCCCAGTAACAAGAAAACACCGGCGGACCTCGGAAAGTGGGCCCTGGAATCCGGCAAAAAATACGGGTACACTGTAAGGGTGCTCGACAAGGCGGAAATCGAAAAAAACGGGTTGCATGCCCTTCTGGCCGTCAACCAGGGCAGCCCGCACCACCCCGTATTTATCATCATGGAATACCGCCCGGAAAACAGCCGTAACCACGAGTACAAAAAAGTAGGCCTGGTGGGCAAAGGCGTCACCTTTGATACAGGCGGACTATCCATCAAGCCTTCCACCAACATGCACCTTATGAAGAGCGACATGGGAGGCGCCGCCGCCGTTTTCGGCACCCTGGAGGCAGCCGCCCGTCTGAAGCTGCCGGTGCACCTCATCGGCATCGTACCGGCTACCGACAACAGCGTCGATGCCTACGCCGTCAAACCCAGCGACGTGATATCCTCGCACAGCGGAAAAACCATAGAGGTAATCGATACTGATGCCGAAGGACGACTCATACTCGCCGATGGCCTCTCTTATCTCATCCGGCATTACCACCCGGAGACACTTATCGACCTGGCTACCCTCACCGGCAGCACGGTCAGAACTTTGGGTTACCACGCTGCCGGCCTGTTCACCAATAACGGAGCACTGGCCGAACAACTTACCCGGTCGGCTGAGGAGTGCGGCGAACGCGTCTGGCGACTGCCTCTCTGGGATGTATATAAAGAGGACCTGAAGTCGGACGTCGCCGATATCCGTAACTTCAGCGGCAAACCTGTCGCGGGTGCCATTACCGCCGCCAAGTTTCTGGAGTTCTTTACCGACCGGCACCCCGCCTGGGCGCATCTCGATGTCGCAGGCGTCGCTTTCCAGGATTCCGAATTCGCCGGTCAAAAAAGCGCCACCGGCTTCGGCGTAAGGCTGCTGGTCCAATATCTGCGCAGCCTGACGGAAGTGGAAGGGTAAGAGAATGTGGGATCTGCGCGACCTGAAATGAGGGTGTCTTTTTTCGTTTTTTGCCGCCAACGGGGGAGGGGCAGTTCCAGGTGCTGCCGGACAAGCTTTCTTCCCACCCTTCCCGCTTCTCAAGCGGGAAGGGTGGAGTAAAACTTCTTATTTCTTATTAAAATCCGCTTAAACCACCGACCATGCCAAGGCCTACTGTCTTTTTCTGCATTGCCTGTTATTTCAAAGGCACAGACTTTCTGACCGCTTGCAAGGAGGCAGGAAACACGGTTTACCTGCTCACCCGGAAGAAGCTGGAGCACAAACCCTGGCCCCGGGAATCCATTGATGAGTTTTTTTACCTGGAAAGTGAAGAGAACACGCCGGAGAACCTGTACAATATGGCGCGGGGTTTTGCCTTTCTGTTGCGCAGCAAACCGGTGGACCGGATCGTGGCGATCGATGATTTCGATGTAGAGAAAGCCGCTTACCTCCGGGAAGAATTCCGCATTCCCGGCATGGGGCAGACCACGGCGCGTTACTTCCGCGACAAGCTGGCCATGCGCCTGCGCGCTGCTGCCGCGCCCGCGGGTGCTGCTTCTGGACGAGC
>CAZWDL010000045.1:0-16479 GCA_964632995.1 uncultured Saprospiraceae bacterium | reverse complement strand
CCGCCGGCTTGCGGGTACCCGCCTTTAGCTCCCTGTTCAACGACGGAGAGGTCGACGCGTTCCTGGAAAGCACACCGGCGCCCTGGCTGATCAAACCGCGCAGCGAAGCTTCCGCTACCGGTATCCGGAAAGTACACAACCCGCGCGAGGTCTGGCAGGTGCTCGACGAGCTGGGCGAAGAACGCTACCGATTTCTTATCGAACAGTTCAAACCGGGCGATGTATACCACGCCGATGCAATATCCCACGAAGGACAGCTCCGCTTCTGCCGGATATCCCGGTACCTGAGCACACCTTTTGAAGTGATGCACAGCGGAGGTATTTTCCGCTCGGCTACTGTAGAGCAGGGAGGTAAAGATGACGAAGCGCTGCAAGACTTCACCCAGCGCGTCATGGAGGCCTTCGGTATGCAGTACAGTGCTTCTCACACCGAATTCATCCGCTCACACGAAGACGGCAGCTTCTATTTTTTGGAAACTTCTTCCCGGGTCGGCGGCGCCCACCTGGCGGAAATGATCGAAGCAGCCTCCGGTATTAACCTGTGGAAAGAATGGGCCCGCCTGGAAACGGCCGTCGCCCACGGTCAACAATACCAAACGCCCAAGCAGCGCCGCAACCACGCCGGCATCATCGTCTCCCTGACCCGGCAGCATCATCCCGACGACTCCTCTTTCCAGGACCCTGAGATCGTCTGGCGATTACAAAAAGAATATCACATCGGACTCATTGTTCGCGATGCCCGCCGCGAGCGTGTACACGAGCTACTCGACAGCTACGCACAGCGCGTGTACGAGCATTACCACGCCAGCGCCCCGGCGCCGGAACGACCGGGAGATTAAGGGAAAGCGGAAGTGGGAAAAAAACTATGGTTTCCGACTTCCGACTTCCCATTTCCGACTTCGTTCAAGCTTTGTATTCGTCCTTCAGCAAGTGTTTGAATTCTTTCATGAACTTTTCCACTTTCGGACGGGTGACGTTACGGATGTATCCGGCGTTGGGCGGATTGTCGAGTTCGTAGTAGTCCTGGTGGTAGGCTTCCGCCTTGTAAAAGGTATTCAGCCGGCTCAGTTCGGTAACGATGGGTTTGTCGAACTTCCCTGACTTGCGCAGTTCTTTCATATAAGCCTCTGCAATTTGCTTTTGCTCCTTGTCGTGGAAAAAAATGGCAGAGCGGTACTGCGCGCCGATATCCGGTCCCTGCCGGTTGAGCTGGGTGGGATCGTGGGCGCCGAGAAAGAATACCTCAAGCAAGGTGCGGTAATCGACTACTTCGGGATGATAGTATATCCGGATCGCCTCGGCGTGGTCCGTAGCGCCGGAAGCCACCTGTTGGTAGCTCGGATTTTTCAGGCTACCGCCGGCGTAGCCGGAGTAGACGGCCTCCACACCTTTGACGCGTTCAAAGACCGCTTCCGTACACCAGAAACAGCCGCCGGCAAAGGTCGCTTCCGCCAACCCCTGTTCCTCGTATTTCCCATCGATATCCTCTATGGGCACTACGCCCTCGGGCTCGTCGCTCTGGGCCTGGTTAGCGGCGCCGGCCTGCTTTCCCTCGCCGCTCTGACTATTGCAACTCAGGAACAAAAACAAACTCAGTACTAAGGATAAGGTATATTTCATGATTTTCATTTTTTTGAGGTAACAGTCAACAGGTGAGAAAGGTTATGTTCCAGGCAAAAAAGTACTTACCCGATTGTTGGGTAATCATCATTCAACAGTTGGAGAGGATTCGTTTTTGTTCGAGTTGATCAAGCCCGATGCGCGCGCTCCCGAACGGGCTTCACCTATCGAACGACTTCGAAACGGATCATCACTGTTTCGCGTCTTAAAAACGATAGCCTTGCCCTTCCCTTTCGGCTTATGTTCCCTCCATCTCCTCAATCCGCTGCCGGAAGAGAAAGCGGGGGGTGGCTTCGTACAGTTTGCGGTAAGCGTCGAGGGCTTTTTCCCGGTATTCCTCACAATCGGGGCGCATCCGCCACAGGTCGAAATAGGCGGCGGCGCTTTGATCATCGCTGATAGATTGTTCCAGCAATTGCTGCAGAATCTCTATGCCGGTTTGGGGATCACCCTCCGCAAAATGAACGCGGGCGTCGAGCAGGGTCGATTCGAAAATAAGATCCGGGTTGCCCAGTTCCCCAGCGAGGCTGAGTGCTTCGTCCCGGACCCGTTCGAGGGCCTCCAGGTCATTGAGCTCAATAAGAACAGCCCCTTTTTCTACCAGGCTGAAGCCCAGCACCAGTTTATTACCGATTTTTCGGGTCACGTCGATCGCACGGTTATAAAAGTGCAGCGATCGATCGTACTGGCGCAGCAGGTAAAAGACATCTCCCAGCGTATTGACCGCTTTGGCAATGCCTTTCTGGTAGCCCAGCTCTTCGCACAGCATGAGGTCTTTTTGCAAATATTCGATCGCCTGGTGGAATGCTCCCTTGACATTGAGCAACTGACCGATAAGACCGAGCGCGATAGCCGTACCCTGCTTATCGCCCAGTTCTTCACAAAGCTTCAGGTCGAGCTGGTAGTGCTCCATAGCGGTATCGTAATCGCCTTGCCGCTCGTACACCAGGCCGAGGTTACCGATAGCGATGGAAGTCAGCATTTTATTCCCCAATTCTTCACTGTACTTCAGGCCGCGGCTGAAGCTCTCCCTCGCTTCGTCGTATTCGCCCTTTTCCAGGTATACGATACCGAGGTAAGTATAAATAGTAGCCATGCCCTGCTTATCGTTATTCTCCTCGCAGATGTCCAGTTGCTCCCGTTGATAGCGGATGCCCTCGTCGTAATCGCCCTGATTCATGTAGGTCAGGCCGAGATTAGCCACGATCTGAGCATTGACGGAAGAATCGTTGTTGCCCTGCCCCATCGAAATACTCTCTTTGAAATAGGACTTGGCTTCCTCGTATTCGCCCTGCCGGAAATACAGGTTTCCCAGGTTGCCGTAGACCTTGGCGATGCCGGTATAGTCTTCGATGCTTTCAAAAAGCTGAGCTGCTGACTGCAGGTAGCTGCGCGCCGAAACGTAGTCCCCCTTGAGCATCAGCAGGCGGCCGAGACTGTTGTGCGACTGACCGAGCAACAGGGCATCACGCGATTTCTTGGCCAGCTGAAGAGCGTGCTGGTAGGATTCTTCGCATTCGCCCCACAAGCCGATCATTTCCAGTATTTTCCCCCGTTTGAGATGCGTCTGAATCTGGTTGACCGTATCTTTTTGAACGCTGAGCTTTTGCAGCAGCTTTTCGTAAAAGTCCAATGCCTGATGGTTCTGGTAATTGCGGCGGGCATAATCGGCCGCTTTACGCAGATACTCGCAAGTTTTGTCGAAGACATTAGCTTGCTCATAGTGGAAGGCCAGGTCCACATAGCGCTCTTCGATTTTATCGGCATAGAGGCGCTCAATAGCCTGAGCAATAGAGAGGTGCAATTGCTGCAGCCGGGTGCGCAGCTGCATGCTGTACGCCGCTTCCCGCAGCAGCGAATGGCGAAAAATATACCGCAGTTCATTCATTGCCAGCCAGATCTGCCCCTGCTCGCCCTGGTGGATCTGTTCCTCGAGCAGGGTCTGATCACCGCCGTTTTGCTTGACGAATTCCTCGTGCTCCTTCATCACTTCCGACAGGATAGGCACTTCGAATTCCCGGCCGATGACTGCTGCCGCCTTGACTGTTTCGCGAACAAGGGTAGACAAGCGGTCGATGCGGGCGGTCAGAATGGCGTTAATGGAATTGGAGAGCTTGATGTTCTTGTCTTTGATCGTCCAGGCGCCATTCTCAAAAACGAGCAGGTTGCGCTCCGAAAAGTACTCCAGTATTTGTTCGAGATAAAAGGGATTGCTGTTGGTCGTTCGTACCAGCAGTTCATAGAATTCATCCGCTATATCGCCGTTGAGTTTGGATTCGGCCATATCGCGGACAGCATCGGGTTGCAGGAAATCGAGATTGGTTTCCGTCCACGGCAGCGAGTAGGAGTCGAGCAGGGCCCGATCCAGAATGAGCGGTTTGGAGCCATCATCGCGATAACGGGAAGTGATGATCATTAGAATGGGAAAACGATTGATATGGCGCACCAGCTCGTGGAGCAACTCTTGCGAGTTTTCATCCAGCCAATGTGCATCCTCCAGCTCGATAACCAGCGGCTCGATCAGGGAGCCGGCTTCCATGAGGTTGATGACCGCCTGCAGGGTATTCTGATAGCGTCCTTTGGCGTCCAGTTGTTCCCAGAGCGAGTCGGGATAGTTGATCCCGATGAGGGCGGCAAGCACCGATTTGGTGCGTACGAGTTCCCGCGCAGCGCTTGCTGCCTGCGCCACGCCGGCAGACTGAACGGAATGCAGGAGCTCGCGAAACCGCGTTTCAAAGCGATTGAGGTTGGCCATCGAGTAGCCTTCCGGCGTCTGCCGGAAAAAGTTCTTTAAAAAATAGACGAAGGGATTGAAGGGCTTGCGCAAAATCTGATCGGCCTGACAGATATGCCAGCCGATATTACTGTCGTGGGTCAACAGCGTCTTGAGTTCATGGGTCAGCCGGCTTTTGCCGATGCCCGCTTCCCCGTAGATGAAAGAGATGCCGGCAGACTGCCGCCGCGAGAGCGGGCGAGCAAACTTCAGCAATTCCTCCACCTCAGTTTCCCGCCCCACCATCATGCCTGTATGTGGCGACTTCAGTCCGGTGCTGCGCCCAATCAGGGTGAAAGTCGGCACGACCCCTTTAATGCCTTTGTAGTTGATGTCCCCCTTGTGTTGAAAGATAAATTGGCGATGCTTCTGTATTTCGGCGTCCACCAGCACCTCTCCCCAGTCGGCATAAGTCATCAGGCGGGCCGCCAGGTTGACCCGGTTGCCTACGGCAGCGTACTGACAGCGCCCCCGGCCGCCAACGATACCTGTATAGGCTGTTCCTCCGGTAATGCCCGCCCGGAAACGCAATCCTTCGTTGAGCTGCAATCCGCGCAGCTCATCGCGCACCGTATGCATAAACTCCAGGGCCCGTTCGATATTGTTTTCAAATGAAACCGGCGCACCAAAAAAGCCGACCATCACGCCGCCTTTATCCCCGAAGTCAATCTCTTTAAAGTATCCGGAGAAGTTATACATTTGCTCCAGCACCACGCTGGAAAAGCGATTCAGCAGCTCGTGGTTTTCCACGCCTTCAAAGGAGATAAAAACGGCCGTTACATTCCGGAATTCTCCATCCTGACTGTAAGCTATAACCGAGGGAGGTAGAAACTGACGCAACACCTTACGGGAAAGCACCGGCAGGTCTTTCCGCACCACCGGCGCCCCATCCAATGGGAGGTCCTTCTCTAACCGGTAACACTCTTTTTCTACTTTAGACAGCCGGATATCCAATGCCCGCAACTTGAGGCGCAAGGCTTCGTCCAGGATGATATCCTGATTGTTCGCCTGCTCCTGACAATCGGCACAGCTATCAATCGGGTAGCCCCGGAAATAATAGGACTTGTGCTTCTGTCCTACTATCCCCCATTCGACTTCTCCGTAGGAAAGGCCGATTTTCATTCCTATTGTAAAGTCGCCAAACTTGAATTCGCGCCGGCTGAAGAGATTGCGCACCGAAATGGCAGACTGTAGAAAATAGGCAGGAGAGACTTCCGGACGGGCAGAAGGAAAAATGGCAGTAAAAGCATCCCCGGCAAAGTAGGGGATGAAACCTCCCCGGGCATATACCTGCTCCACCAGCGGAGCAAATATTTCGTTGAGAATGCGGGATAACTGCTCGGCGCCGCGGTTTCCTTTACGCATCAGGTTTTCCGTCAACGGCGTAAACCCCGACAGATCGATAAACATCACGTACCCCTCCAAACGCCCCCGCGTTTGCCCAGCCTCAAACTGATCATGAATAAAATGTGGTATCAGGTTTTTCACAAATCCCGTCTATCATTTGGAACTTCCAAATTACAAATTTATAGCGACCCGTTGAATAATACACCTTTACAACCGATTATGCCTGAAAAAATGGATTTTCCTCTGAAAAAGATTTCCTCTTTAACCCGCCTGATCCTCCTTCTTTATCACCTCCAGATGTAATTCACTTAGTTGTTCTTCAGAGACGGTTGACGGCGCGTCGATCATCATATCGCGGCCCATATTATTTTTCGGAAAAGCGATAAAGTCGCGGATGGAGGTCTGATTGCGCAGCACAGCGCAGAGGCGATCGAAACCAAAAGCGATTCCGCCGTGAGGGGGTGCGCCGTATTCGAAAGCCCCCATCAGGAAACCGAATTGTTTTTCGGCCTCCTCTTCGGTAAAGCCCAGCAATTTGAAGTTCTTCGCCTGCAATTCGCGGTCGTGGATACGGATGGAGCCCCCGCCGATTTCTACGCCGTTGATGACCAGGTCGTAGGCGTCGGCGCGGATACCTTTGAGTTCTTCCTGGTCCTCACTGGACATTTTACCAAAATCGGCCAGCTTGGGCGAGGTGAAGGGATGATGCATCGCGAAGAAGCGCTGCGTATCGTGATCCCATTCCAGGAGGGGAAAGTCGACCACCCACAGCGGCTTAAAATCCCCTTCCTTCATCAGCTCCAGCCGACGTCCCATTTCCAGGCGCAGTTCGCCGAGTTGCTTGCGAGTGGCTTCGCGCTCACCGGCCAGGATCAGCAGCAGATCGCCGGGGCGGGCGTCCATCTTGTCGGCCCAGGCCCGCAGGTCTTCCTCCGAAAAGAACTTATCGACCGAGGATTTGAAAGAGCCGTCATCGTTATACTTGACATAGACAAGCCCCTTGGCGCCGATTTGCGGTCGCTGCACCCACTTGGTGAGTTCATCGACCTGCTTGCGGCTGTAACCAGCCTGCCCCCGGGCGCAGATACCTGCCACCAGCTCGACGCTGTCGAATACCTTAAAGCCCTTGCCCTGCGCAACATCGTTGAGTTCCGTAAACTCCATGCCGAAGCGCAGATCGGGCTTGTCGGAGCCAAAGCGACGCATGGCCTCATCGTAAGACATGCGGGGGAACTCGTCCAGGGCTACATCCAACACCGCTTTAAAAAGGTGCTTGGTCAGTCCTTCGAAGGTCTGCAGTATTTCTTCCTGCGTAACGAAGGCCATTTCGCAGTCAATCTGGGTGAATTCAGGCTGCCGGTCGGCGCGCAGGTCTTCATCGCGGAAGCACTTGACCAGTTGGAAGTAGCGGTCCATACCAGCTACCATCAGGATCTGCTTGAAGGTCTGCGGACTCTGCGGCAGCGCGTAGAACTGACCGGGGTGCATGCGGGAGGGCACGACGAAGTCACGGGCGCCCTCTGGTGTCGATTTGATCAGGAAAGGGGTTTCGATCTCCGCAAAATCCTGGCCGGCCAGGTATTTGCGCGTCTCCAGCGCCACCTGGCTGCGGAAGAGAATATTCTGCTGTACAGGATTGCGGCGCAGATCCAGATAACGGTATTTCATACGCAGCTCCTCGCCGCCGTCGGTTTCGTCCTCGATGGTGAAGGGCGGCACTTTGGATTTATTGAGCACCTTGAATTCCTTCATTTCTATTTCGATGTCACCGGTGGCCCGGTCAGGGTTTTTATTCGTGCGTTCGCGCACCTTACCCTTCGCCTGCACCACCCACTCGCGGCCCAGCTTGCGGGCTTCGTCGCACAGCGCCGGATCGTCCTGCATATCAAACACCAGCTGCGTGATGCCGTAGCGATCGCGCAAATCGACAAAGGTCATGCTTCCAAAATCGCGATTAGCCTGTACCCAGCCGCTCAGGGTTACTTCTTCGCCTGCGTTCTCGATGCGGAGGGCTCCGCAGTGGTGTGTCCTGTACATGGTTTATAATTTTTCACTGAATGATACTGTAAACGAGCGCAAAAGTAAAAACTATTCGGCAGGGGGCCTAATGGCAAGCTCCACTTTTCCGAATACAACAGCGCTCCAATTCAAGGCTGCGACTCCTCCTCCGGCCACTTCCCGAACCAGCTGCTCAGGTAGCCCATCGTCCGCAGGTAGTTCGACGGCTTGGAGGAGGTGCCGTGGTATTCCTCGTTAAAGCGGATCATGACGGCGGGCACCTTTTGCACTTTCAGCGCCTGGTAATACTCCTCGGTTTGGGAGATGGGCGTACGCAGGTCATTGACGCCGCACATCAGCATGGTCGGTGTCTTGACATTACCCACGTACATGAGCGGAGAGCGGCGCAGGTGTTCCGAGGGGTCCTCCCAGGGATATTTCTCGAAGTTGCGGTACCAGCCGATACCGTCGGTGGTGCCGACAAAAGACATCCAGTTGGTTACCGGGTAGTTGACCGAGGCGGCCGCGAAGCGATCGGTCTGGCCGATGATCCACGACGTGAGCACGCCGCCGCCGCTGCCGCCGTAGACGTAGAGGCGGTCCTCGTCGACGTAGCCGCGGGAGATGATCTCATCCACGCCGCGCATCAGGTCGTCGTAGTCCTTGCCGGGGTAGGCGTTCTGGATGGCGTTGGCGAAGTCGTAGCCGTAGCCGGTAGAACCCCGCGGGTTGATGTACAGCACCAGCTGATCCTGGGCGGCGTGGAGCTGAAAGGAAAAATTGAAGCCCACGTCGTACATGGAGTGCGGCCCGCCGTGGATGCGCAGGATCAGCGGATATTTTTTGGAGGGATCGAAGTTCGGCGGTTTGACCAGCCAGCCCTGAATTTCCGTTCCGTCGGTAGATGCATAGCGCACCTCTTCCACTTTGCCGAGTTGGACGTAGTCCAGAATATCGCTGTTGACTTCCGTCAGCTGGCGGATGTCCGGATTTTTCACATCAAACAGCACCACATCGGGGGGCTGCTGATAACTGCTGCGAATACCCACCGCCTTTCCGTTCTGGTTAACGTCACTGAGACTTAGCATATGAACACCCTCGGTAACCTGCCGGATGTTGCCCTGCAGGTCGACGAAGTGCATATTGCTGCTACCCTGATCCTCGGCGGTGAAATAGATGCCCGAACCATTCACCGCCCAGAAAGGATCTTCGGGGTTGCGGTCCAGATCATCTGTAATTACCTCGACACCGCTACCATCGAGATTCATCACGAAGAGGCGGGATTTATTGTAAAAGGTAGGGTCAGGGATACTGCCAATGAAGGCCAGCTGCTTGCCGCCGGGCGAAATGACGGGGTTGTACTCGCGTCCCTCGCGAGTGGTCAGTTCGGTGATCTCGCCGGAAGCCACTTCCACCGAGTAGAGATTGGATTGCCGCAGCTCGTAATCGGCATCGGGCACGCGCAGGCTGCTGAAGAGGATATGCTCGCCGTCGGAGGTCCAGGCCAGTTGCCCGCCGTGGTCCCAGTCGCCTGAGGTCAGCTGCCGGGCCGTTCCTCCTTCCGCCGGCACGACGAAGACATGGCGGTAGCCCGATTCCAGGTAGCCGATGCGATCTCGCCGGTAGACGACATCGTCGATCACCGCCGGGGCTTCGGTCCATTCGGCGCCTTCCGGCTTAGCGGGAATATCGATCTTCCAGGGATCGGCCTGGTCGACGAACATAGTGAAGGCCAGGTGTTTGCCGTCGGGCGACCAGGTCATGTTCGAAGGCGAATTCGGCAGGCGGGTCACCTGGGTGGGCTCGCCTTCTTCACCGAGATATTTAACAAAGATCTGCGTGCCGTCGGGTTCCCCCTTGCGGGTAAAAGCCACGCGGCTGCCGTCGGGCGACCACAGTCCGTTGCTACCGTTGATGAAGTACCGGTTCTTCGATCCGTCCGCCTGAACGATCCACAGGTCGGACTCGCGGCGGTCGTCCTTCAGGTTGATCCAGGAGCGGGTGTAGAGGACCTGCGCCCCATCGGGCGACAACCTGGGCGAGGAGGTCCATTCGTAATCGCCGTAGTGGTCGAGGGTCAGGACCTTCGAAGGCGCCTGTGCCTGGGTCATGCCGGCCTGGCACAGGAATGAGATGATCAGAATTAGGAGCTTGAGTTTTTTCATGCGGTGGGTTTTATGATGAATATATGCTTTTTTGCAAATTCTTTCCCAAATTTGGAGCATGAAACCGGACTTCCTTAATTGGCTGATCAGCCCCGACAACGGAGCACCCCTCCAATACGACCCCGGCAGACAGACCCTGCTCACCCCCGGAGGCGAGTATGCGTATGTGACGGAAGCCGGCGTTCCCCTGCTTTTGCCGGAAGGCGCCACTGAGAAAGTGATGAATACACCGCTTCACCGTCGCTACGGATCCGACTTTTACTACATTGCCCACTACCAAACCGACGCGGAAGCCTTCGACTACTTTGAAGAACCGGCCGGCGGAGCCGTGCGCCACGAGGAGCGGCGCCTGCACGAGACTATCATCGAAGCGGTACCGGAAGGGGTGGACCGCATCCTCGATGTGGGCTGCGGCAAGGCCTGGGTAGCACGTCACTACTGTCCGCAGCCGGTGGAAGTTTGTTCTATGGATGTTTCCAAAACCAATCCGGTCCGGGCCGTACAGCAATTGCCATTTCCCAATCATTACGGTCTGGTTGCCGATGTGTATACGCTGCCTTTCGCACCGGACACCTTTGATGCCGTCATCGCTTCCGAGGTCATCGAGCACGTACCGGATCCGGGGCTCTTTATCCGGCAGCTGCTTCGCGTGCTGCGGCCGGGCGGCGCCTTGGTCATTACCACTCCTTACCGGGAAACACAGCAGTTCTCCCTCTGCGTGCACTGCAATCGTCCGACGCCCCTACACGCTCACTTGCACGTTTTCGACGAAAACAACCTACGCAAAATGGTGGACGGAGGAGCTGCCCGTTCAGTCGAATTGCGTACCTTCAGCAATAAAGCGCTGGCCCGCCTGCGAACCCATATCCTGCTCCGGTATTTGCCCTTTACCAACTGGCGGGACATCGACCGGCTGGCCAATCAACTATACCCCTACCCTACCCGACTGATGATAAACATTCAAAAAGCATGAACCAATGAGACCCTACATCCCACTCACCGCCATCCTGCTGCTCGCGCTCGCCCTGCGCGCGCCCGGCTGGTTTACCGCCGATGAAAAAAGAAAGTACGAAATCTTTCCGTCCAATGAGTTCCAGCACGTAGAAATCGCCGTCTCGGCCATGAAAAACTGGGACAAGGATTTGTATACCGACTGGGACGTCGATTCCAAGATCTACAATGTTCAGGGCTTCGGCATACAGATGGGCGCCGTCGCCTTCGTCGCCCACCTGCTCACCGGCTGGACGCCCGACGCGGCAGGCCTCATCACGATCGGCCGTATTTTATCGACCCTTTACGCCCTGTTACTCATCTGGCTCACCTTCCGTATCGGGCTGCACCTCTTTCACAGCCGGCTGGCGGCGCTGCTCGGCGCTTTCCTGCTGGCCATCTTCGACCTCAACGTCACCAACAGCCATTACGCGATTCCGGCGGTGGCCTACTCCTTCTGGACCTACGCCGCCGTCTTTCTCATGATCGTTTTCTACAGCAACTACCTGGGCCGCAAACCCGCCGACGATCCCGGCTGGGCGCTGAGTCTGGCCATTCCCTTCACTGCGGCGGCAGCTTTCGCCACCAAATTCGATTTTATCCCAACCGTTTTCGCCGGCGCCATCCTGTTGTTCCTCCTCTGGCGCGGCAAATACAAGCTGAAAACCGCCGTGGGCTACGCCGGCACCTATGTGGCTTTCTTCCTCCTGTTCTTCTACATTTTCACCCTCTTCAACTTCGGCTGGGTGGAGGTGCGCCACGGCTTCGACCTGCTCTACCGGGAAAACCACGACGTTATCCAGTCGGATAATCACCTGTTGTACAACCCCCTACTCTACTTCGCCGGAGTGACCGGCGGAACGAGCGCGCTCGTCATGATCGTTTTCCTCATCACCCTGGCTTCCCTGCTGGCGCGCGGCAAGGCCTTCGGCGCCCGCATCGCCCTGCGCTGGTGGATATTTTTCATCCTGCTGGAATTCCTCGTACGCTGGAGCATGGATACGGCCTTCATCCGGCGGGCGGGCATCTTCCTGCCTTTTGTCGCCGTACTCGCCGGGCGCGGCCTGGCGGGCATCCTGCGCGGCAACCTCGAACGGCCGGCCTGGCAGCGGCTGGGCGCCACCTGGCTCGTCGTGCTCTACACGCTGGTGCTGACGCTGCTTTCGCAAAGCAATTTCTGGTTCGATCCGCGCTACCGGGCCAAAAATTTCCTTACGGAAAATTATCCGCAGGCGGAGATCTACTACAGTCCCTATGCCTACGCAGAGGGCATGCCGCCGGGCCTCAGGGAACAGGAGGAAGCGGATCTACTGGTCGTGCATGAGTCCTTCTACAGCCGCTACTGGAAATCCTTCACTACTCCTTTCCAATATCCGCCCGACTGCTGCGAGGAGGTATATCACTGCCGCTCGGTGTCGGAATGTCAGTTCTATCAAAACCTCCTTTCGGGAAAAAACGAAGACTACGAACTGGTCCGGACCTTCCCTACCAAGGAGTATCTGCCGGAACGAGTGCTGTTCAAGGACTTGTTCGGGAGTTTTGAGACGTTTTTGGGAGATGTGCGAGTGTACCGGAAGAAAGGACTATAATTTTCATTCTAGTGCCGGATTACCAAACAGACCAAACGAGAATGATGGTAGGCTGATCAATTATTCGGCACCCTGGGCTTCGACTACGGCATCGGCTTTGATAAGTCAGGGGACCGGTGGCTAAGAGAGGCGGCGCCAGGGTGCGAGAGGCGGCGCATTCCAGGGCGCCTCCTCTCTGTACGAACCGCTTAGCCCACCTCATTGCTCCTACCTCCTCCTGACCCCACACCAACAAAAACCTCCTGCATCCAAAAACGGATAGGCAAATAGGAAACACTCGAAGAATTCTCCTTTTTCCGAAAAGCAAACCTGACGCGCAGTCGGGAGGCGCCCTCAAAGGCGCCGCCCGACATCAAAACACGCACCAGGATCCGTTCTCTCGCTTCACTACCGGGACTTCGCGATGAAGCCATAAATCTCTAAAAACCGTTTCACGCAGCTGCCAGGTATCCGCCTGCTGAGCGTGGCCCAGCCAGGCGTTGAGTTGTGCTTCAAACTTATCAGGGGAAAGTTGATTAGCGTTCAGCTTTCGCAAACGCTTGTGGAGGCGCCTGCGAAAGCGACGAACATTGGCTTTCTTTAACAAGCGGTGTGTTGAGAAAATACGTTGACCTAAAAAGCTGATGCCTGAGGCCGTGGGGATTACAAAACTCTTGCGCTCATTGAGATAAAGTCTCAACTGTTCAGCGAGAAAAAACCTTACCTCCCGGCCGGCCTTTTGTAATTCCACTTTATTCCTGCCGAAAAGAAGGAAGTCGTCTACATAACGGACATATCCCGGTATGCGAAGCGATTCCTTAACGAAATGATCGAAGGGGTTCAGGTAGAAATTGGCAAAAAACTGGCTGGTGAGGTTGCCCATAGGTAGACCCTTTCGACGTTTAACGATGGAGAACAAATCATCCTCAGGGAAATAGTCATTTACCGCTTCCTGACGGTTGGAGTTGTCAATGATCTTAAAAATCAGATCCAGGGTAGGCAGGCAGCCGATTTTGTGCTCGATCAGTTGCTTTAAAATGGTATGATCAATGGAGGGGAAGTATTTTCGAATATCCGCTTTCATCGCATATGGGAACCGCCGGATATACACCTGACAGCGCCGGATGGCGGCGTGCGTTCCCTTCCCCTTTCGATTGGCGTAGGTATCGAAAATCAGACCCTTATCCAGGAGCGGTTCGATCACGTTGCAGAGCGCATGGTGCACGACCCGGTCGCGGAAAGGTGCGGCGCTGATCATTCGTTTCTTAGGATCGTAAATCATGAAAGTCCGGTAGGGACCGGGTTGGTAGATTTGTTCTTGTAGTTCTTTTTCCAACTGCAATAGTTCATACTCCAGATTGACTTCGAAGGCAGCGACGTTATCGTTATTCCGCTTTCCCTTCCTGGCTTTGTAATAGGCCCGTAAAAGGTTGTCAAAAGCACAGATGTCATCGTATAATTGCTTAAAACGCTTCATGGACAAGCAGGATTCAATTTTGATAAAAGCCTATGAATTTCTGAAAATGATGATCCCGGTCATCGGCAAATTTCCCCGGGACCAGAAATTTCTCATCGGAGACCGGATGCAGAACCTGATCACGGATATTCTGGAGTTGCTGATCGAGGCTTACTATGTTCCGCGTGTGGAAAAGAAGCCGATTCTCGCTAAAGTCAACATCAAGCTGGAAAAGCTCCGATACTTTTTAAGACTTAGTTACGAACTGGGCTATTATCACTCCCGGCAGTACCGTCAATTCATCGAACGGGTACAGGAAATCGGGCGAATGACCGGGGGGTGGCTGAAAAGCTTGTAATATTGGAATAATCAATCCCTCCCAAAAACTACGCTAACCCAAAGTCGGGGGGCGCCCTGGAAGGCGCCGCCCGACACCGGGCGGAGCGTTCGACGATTGCTACTAACCCCGCCCCGGCGGTTTTTATGTTCGGCCTGATCCCAAAGGGACCCGACACTGCACCGGGCGCTGGACAATAAACAAGACACGCTTTCATGGATGCAATGAGCGGCCATGAAATTCTGGTCACATGCTTTTAAAAAAGCATCTTACTGTGCTGGGCCACACGAAAACCGTTGTTGTTGTTCCTGTTGTCCGGCGTATTGTTGTTCCGATTAGCAGCGCGTAAGTTCCTGGCATTGTTATTGTTCCAAGAGCCCCCGCGAACAACACGGGATCGCATTTTCGCGCCCGATCCATAACTAAAAATACGAAAAAAATTGCACCGGTGCTACGCACCGGTAAGAAAAAAAGAGTAAAAGAATTAAAGTAAAAAGGGTTAGTCCTGGGCCACACGAAAACCGTTGAAGCTGAGCCTGAAGACCGGCGAATTGACGCTCCGATTAGCAGCGCGTAAGTACCTGGCATCGATACCGTCCCAAGAGCCCCCGCGAACAACACGGGATCTGCCATCCTCAGGGCCTTGCGGATTATCCGCCACTCTATTTTCAAATTGTTGATAATAGTCTTCACCGTACCAGTCACTACACCACTCCCACACATTTCCACTCATATCGTAAACCTGAAGTTGATTAGGCGCTCTCGTCCCCACTTCATGAGTAGTACTACCGGAATTTTCGTTCCACCAGGCCACATCGCTCAGCTCATTACCACCGGCGTACAGGAAGCTGTCTACGATGCCGGGCTGCCCGCCCCGCGCCGCATACTCCCACTCCGCCTCCGTCGGCAGGCGGTAATTTTCCCCGGTGACGTTGCTCAGCCAGTTGCAGTACTCATTTGCCCCGTACCAGGAGACGTAGATGACCGGATGCCGCTCGTAGCCCGCCGCCGGCGCCCAGCGCCGGCCTTCCTGGGCATCGGTTTCCTGGATGCCCCATTCTCTTACAGTTTCAATCATACTTTCTCCTTCGTGTGGCCCGCTTTTCACCGTCGTGCTTTGGTAATCATTCAAAAAGGCCGCAAACTCCTCGTTGGTCACCTCGTACTTTCCGATGCGGTAGTCGTCGAGCCGCACTTCGTGGGGTGGTTTTTCATCGTCACTACAGTCACCCTCCAAATCATCCCGTCCTTCCACACAGCCCATGGTGAAGGTCCCGCCGCGGACGGGGACGGTTTCGGGGATGGGGACATTAACCTCATCATCAGCTTCCGGCATCAGCTCCACGCTCCAGCCTTTCTCCTCGCTTTCCAGGGGGAGCGTCTGCGGTTGGTAGCCCGGCTTGCTGAAATGCAGTTCAAGGTTGGGGTCATAGTCGTACAGGTCCAGGATGAAGCGGCCGTCGCTATCGGTGATGGTGTTGGGGAGAGAGGAACTGCCAGGGCGGGGGCGAGAGGGAGCGGTTCGTTGTCTGGTGCTTACCGGGCGGCGCACTTCCACCCGTACATCCGCGAGGTACTGGTAGTTGCCCGAGCCGTCGAAGACGATGCCTTCGATAGTCACCGGGTTTTCCTCCGGTCCCCGGCTCGGCTGCAGGGCGATATCCGGCAAGATGACCGGCGCGTCGGGATCCTCGTTGAGAGATTGCAGCGCCCGGAACTGGAACTCCTCCGTAATGGGCTCGTAATAGCGGCGGTAGCCATCCTTGGTCACCTCGATGCGCCAGCTGGTCTGGGCCATGTAGTCTTTGGGGAAGGTGAAGCGGCCCTGCCCGTCGGTGACGGCGGTCGCTTCTATGGGAGCGCGGCCCTGGATAGTCAGCAGTTCTTCCATTTTCACGGTAGCCTTGGGGACGGGCCGGCCGGTTTCGGCGTCTACGACGCGGCCGGCGAACTGGTCGGGCGGCACGGGAATGTCTGTCTGAGCCTCCTGCTGTTCCGCTTCCCGGGCTTCCCAGGATTTGGGGAAATAAATAGAAAACCGTGCCCGGACGGCTTCGGCAGCGGGCTCTGTCAGGCGGGCGCGCAGACTGTCGGTGGGCGCGGCGGCGGTACCCATCGGCAGGAAGAGCGTGAGGGTATCGCGGCGGCTTCCGGGAGCGGCGGAAGCAATCGTCGTGCCGATATCGGCGGAAGGGGCGCCGCGGCGGTCCAGCGCGCTCAATTCG
>CAZWDL010000044.1:0-50456 GCA_964632995.1 uncultured Saprospiraceae bacterium | reverse complement strand
CAACTCGAAATATTACCGAAATTTGAAATCAGCCTGGTTCGGTGAATAATCCGGGCTAACTCTCTACTTTTAGATGGTTGCGCGTTTGGGGACGACCGGTAGTCGCGCCGCACCGGCGGCCAGGCATCCGGGTGGGGGAGTTGCTTTCCGTAGATTCCGGCCACCCGGCCATTCCGGAAGGGGCGTATGAGGTTTTCCAACCAGTATTCGTCAAGGGGAAAGGCGTGAGCGCTGAGTGAAACTACGATATCCCCCCTGGCGGCTTCGAAGCCCGTGTTCAAAGATTTGCCGTAGGTGAACGATTCACCAGGCATCTCAATCAGGTTAACATCCGGCCGGCTTTTCAAAATTTGTACGGTCTGATCCGTAGACCCTGAATCCACAACAACGATGTCATGGGGCCGGAGCGTCTGACAGTCGATCAGTCTCAGGGTTTTGCCGATGGCGGCTTCTTCGTTCTTGGTTCGGATTACGACGGAGACCTTCATCCTTTGTGGCGCCTGCTTATTCGGGTATGACCTATGCTTGTCCACGGCAACCTGTTTTTCAGTCTTCGGTACATCCGGACGGACAGGTCGAATGGGTATTGAAGCGTTTGCTGCCAGCGAAACAGCCTGGGATGTTCGTAGGGAAAAAATGCCCGGTTGAGTTTTTTCCACACCCTTGGGTCGGTTATTTCTTGTTCCTGCAGGTAATTTTCCAGCCAGATGAGGTAATTCAATCGTCCGCTTTGTTCCGTTTCTTTTCCCCGTCCTTCGCGCCAGGCCGTTCTCCAGAAGCTATCCGGATGAATCCGGTAGCGATCCCAGCACCGGCTGGAAACATAAACAGGGTATTTCAGGAAAACCTTGGAGTGAAAAACCATGTCCTCATTGGCGTTCCGGAACTGCTCTTCAAAAAAACCGACCTCTTCAAATACGGGCCTGCGCACGAGAACACTACACGAAGTAGGATAGATATTTCGATCCTGGAGATGGAGTAAAAGCTGGGACGGCGGTTCAATCAACCTGTCGTATTTTCTACCGGGAATTGTCAGTGGGTCGGGATCATTTTGCTTCAAAGCAAAAAGCGAACGAAAGGGATTTTCCGCTGTCCAGCTGAACCACAACTGCGTTCTGCCGTAGAGCATGGCGGCGCCGGGATGCTTTTCCATCAGGCGGACCTGCTGTTCCAGTTTGAGCGGGAGCCAGACATCATCAGCGTCGAGGAAAGCGATGTATTCCCCCCGGGCCTGTCTGATGCTCAGGTTGCGCGTAGCGCTCATGCCCCGGTTTTGGTGCTTGTCGTGTTCCAGGTACCGAATCCGGCCGGAATGGCCGGCGGCGTAGTTTTGAGCGATGCGGGTGCTCTCGTCCGTCGATCCGTCGTCGACCAGCAATAGCTCCCATTGGGTATAGGTTTGGGCAAAAACACTGGCGATTGCTTCCTCGATGAATTTTTCCTCATTGAGAAAGATGGTGATGACGGATACCAGCGGTTCGTACCTGATCTCTTCACTCATTTTGCAACCAGCTCAATAATTTTTTTTCAAAAGTCGCCCCGTCCCAGTCCGGCACGGTGAATCTGGGTAACCTGAACCGGCCGGTTCCTTTCCAGACCGTTGCTTCTTCCGTGGTGCAGGCGCAAATAAATCCGGTTTTGCGCACCAGGGAAGCCGTTTTCCGGTCGTGGAGTCCGAAAGGGTAGGAAAAGGATAGGACGGGATGCCCCAGCAATTTTTCCAAATACGCTTTGCTTTCTGCGATTTCCGCCGTCCGTATTTTCGCGGGATGCGCCGTCAGCGCGGCGTGGTTGACAGTATGCGCGCCGATTTCTATCCGGCTGCCGGAGGCCAGTTCGATCAGTTCGGCAGGCGTCATCGGGCGTATTTCCGGACGGGAGTCGGGCCGGTAACCGGACCAGGCGGCTATTTGGTTGAGGGCATTCTCGCGTTCTTTAACCGTCAGCTTCTGCAATGTTTCCCAGAGGGAATGATAGAAATACAAACGCGTTCCGGGCTGCCCTTCCCGGGCGCGGATTTGATCGTTCGGGTTGCCGAAGACCGTTTCGTCCAGGTCCAATTGCTCTTTTTTGCCGTTGATCGTCAGGAGTAAAGTCTCCGGTAGTTTTTTCGGCCGGAAGCAAAGGTCGGCTAATTCATCCCACCAGAACGGTTGTCGTTTTTCGGTGTAACCGGTCGCGACGAAGACCGTCGCCGGGACCCGGTGCTGGTCCAGCAGAGGTTTGGCCTGGTAGAGGTTATCCGCGTAACCGTCATCAAAGGTGATGACTACGGCTTTGTCGGGACACTTGCCTGCCTGCCGGGCCGGAACTAATTCGCGCAGACACACCGGTTGCGTATGTTTTTTGAGCACCGCCAGCTGTTCCGCGAAATGGCCGGGACGTACCGCTAATCCCCAGGGATCGATGCCGGGTTCCGAAATGCGGTGGTACATCAAAATGATGCTTCTGGCGGTGGTCAACCGCTTCAGTCGGTTGTCGACTTTATTTTTCCATTTTGGGAGATCCATCATAGCCACCGGCTTGTTTAGTTACTCTGACCCCGATAATTAACTGATAGTCCTGATCGTGATGGTCCAGTTCTTCCTGCGACAGCTCACCCGCCGCCAGTCCGTAGAGAAAACCTGTGGTGGTCAGTACATTGCCGAAAGTCCGGGTAGTGATACTACCGGCTTCAAAAAATTCTGCAAACAGCTTCCGGGCCGATTGTTCCGTGAAGCTCCAATACTGGCCGTATAACGCCATATCATTACGGATGATCTGGGTGATGCCGGGTAAGGTTACCAGTATGACGCCTCCCGGTTTGAGAATGCGACGGAGGGTCCGGACGGCGGCTTTGAGGTCATAGATAAACAAGAGGGTTTGGGTGAGAATGATGCAGTCGAAAGTGTCGGAGGGAATAACTTCGCCATTCGTCAGATCGGCGACAATGGTGGCGGCGGGATTTCCTGCGACGGCGTGCAGCACATCGCTGCGGGTTACGCGCTCGCCTCCGAAACGGTAGGTGTAGGTCGCATCTTAACTATAAATATTTGATCGTCAAAGAGGTCGCGGAAATCATCCTCAAAGCCGCCGGCTTGCCCGGCCACCTCCCGGCGTACGAGCAGATTGGTGGGCGAGGGAATCAGCACTTGCTCCCTGAGGAACAGGGGCAAATATTCCGGATACCGGACTAGTGATTCATGCGGAAAATTCCAGATTTCGGCCACGCGATCGCGTTCGACATCTTCGGGCTTCCCGGTCCAACCGTACCAATAATAGAGCGCCCCGTACACCATGCCGGCTTCGGGATGTGTTTCCAGCAGGGCCACCTGTGTTTTCAGTTTGTGCGGCAGCCAGATGTCATCCGAATCCAGAAAGGCGATGTATTTCCCTTCGGCATGAGCTATTCCCAGGTTCCGGGAGGCGCTGGTCCCCCGGTTTTTATGACGGTCGTGTTCGAGGTAACGCATCCGCCCGGGATGTTGACGGGCGTATTGCCGGGCAATACCGGTGCTGTTGTCCGTGGAGCCGTCATCCACTAATATGAGCTCCCAGTGTTCATAGCTTTGCGCAAAAACACTTTCGATGGCCTCCGCCAGAAATTTTTCGGTATTCAGAAAATTGATGATACAAGAAACCAGGGGTGAATAATTCATAAGTAAATGCAGGGACAGTATTAGTTTAAACTCAATCTTCGCCCATATTCAATCCTTCAATCCCTCAACTCTCCAAACCCTCCCTTCACCCACACCTTCCACAGGAACCGCCACCCCGTATCCCTCCTGAATATCTCTATCCGGGGAATCCGGTACGGATTTACCCCCGGTTTAACCAAACAGGGCTCGACGGTGAGAGCGGCCTGCAGGCCGGCTGCCCGGGCTGCCTTTTGCACGTTCTCATCGTATTCCCCGTAGGGATAAGCCAGCATGGCGGGGCGTTCTTCACCGGCTCTGACGCGTAAGCGGTGCAGGCGCACCGATTCGTTTCCCGGTGCGGTGGCCTTATCCTCCCAGATTTGTTCTTGCAGGGAAGCGGTGTTTGCCTGCAGGTAGTTCGACACCACCTCTGCGGGTGCGCCGTCCTGTTTCAATTTTCCATCTTCCATCCATAGTACCCGCTGACACATATTTTTGACCGCCAGCATGTTATGGCTCACGAACAGAACGGTTCGGCCTTCCCGGGTGGAGATATCGCTTATTTTGCCCAGGCATTTTTTCTGAAAAACGGCGTCTCCGACCGATAAGACTTCATCGACGATGAGAATTTCCGGTTCCAGGTGAGCGGCGACCGCAAAGGCCAGCCGGACGTACATCCCGGAGGAGTACCGTTTTACGGGGGTGTCCAAAAATTTTCCGACTTCGGAAAAGGCGACGATCTCATCGAATTTTCTTCTGATCTCCGCTCTGTTCATGCCGAGAATGGCCCCGTTGAGATAAATGTTCTCGCGACCGGTCAACTCCGGGTGAAACCCCGTACCGACTTCCAGCAGGCTGGCTACTCTTCCGTTGAGGATGATTTCACCGGTGGTCGG
Source organism: uncultured Saprospiraceae bacterium (assembly GCA_964632995.1). Taxonomy (GTDB): domain Bacteria; phylum Bacteroidota; class Bacteroidia; order Chitinophagales; family Saprospiraceae; genus CAZWDL01. Next base: position 45,943 of record CAZWDL010000044.1, on the reverse strand, counting down.
CTCCGTAATGCGGCTCAGCAACTTGAGCAGGGTGGATTTGCCCGCGCCGTTGCGGCCGATAATGCCGATCCGGTCTCCCTGCTGAATGGCAAAGGACAGGTCTTTCAGAGCCCAGAATTCCTCCCTGGTGGGATCGGGCGTTTTCTTACCGGTTGCGGCCGAGACGGCTTTATTTTTTATCCGGCTTGCTGTGTCCATAATTCGATCGCGCAGCGTGGGAAATCCGCCCGGGATCGCTCCTCCCTCAGTCTGGTGACCGATGAAGTACTTTTTTCCAAGACTATCGACCTTGATTACCGGCTCGTTCATGATTACCGTTTCGAATTAGATGATATCGGCGAAAGTGCGTTCCATTTTACGGAAATAACAGACGCCGCCGGCCAGTAATACCAGCACCGGTGCGACCGACAGGCTGAAGCCGGGCCAGTATATCCCGGAGCTTTCGCCCAAAATTGCCCAGCGAAAGCCGTCAATGACGCCGACCATCGGATTAAGGGAGTAGAGCAAGCGCCATTGCTCCGGGACTACCTCACTGCTGAAACCCACCGGTGAAATATACAGGCCGAATTGAACGATAAAGGGAACGACATAGCGGAAGTCGCGATACGCCACGTTGAGGGCCGCCAGCCACAAACCGGCGCCCATGGCTGCGGCAAAAGCGATGGCGATAAAAACAGGCAAGGTCAGCATCCGCCAATCCGGTACATACTGGTACCAGGCCATCAGGGCCACTAATATCGAGGCCGAGATTAGAAAGTCTACAAAGCTGACGATGACCGTACTCGCCGGCACGATCAAACGCGGAAAATAAACCTTCGAGACCAGGCTGGAGTTCAGGATCAGGCTGTTGCTGCACTCCGACAGGGCATTGGAGAAGAACTGCCAGGGCAGCAATCCGGCAAAAACCAGAATGGGGTAGGGAATCGCTCCGCTGTCTAGTTTAGCCAGCCTTCCGAATACGATGGTCAGCACTACCATGGTCACAAACGGCCGTATGAAGGCCCAGCTCACCCCAATGGCGGTTTGTTTGTAACGGACTAACAAATCGCGCCAGGCCAAAAAATACAACAGCTCCCGGTGCCGCCAAAGGTCCCGCCAGTACTGCCCTTCCGTTTTTCCCGCCCTGATGACGAGTCGCTTCTGCTTCATAAACCGGTTACGTGTGGGATATAACTTGCTTCAAAAATCACCCGATGCCCCATATCAATATCAGTGCTGTCAACTTAACCCGGATTATTCATGGTAGGTCCATGAATAATGACGACAAATGATCAAAAATCTTTGATTTTCAAACATTTGTGTCAGGGTTAACCCTGACAATTGCAAAATTTTGGATACCCAAATTTGGGTATTCACCCTGCTGAATATAAAGTGGATGTAATCTTTATAATTAGTTGAAAACCAAAATTTTGCAATTCGTCAGCCCTCTGGGCGGAAAATTCTTTGTGAATTTTCCGGGTTAACCCTCTTGCCCCCTCACCCCAAGACACGGCTTCGCCCTCGATAAGTCGCCGGGGTGTCTGGAGACACCTTCTTACTTATCGCCGAAGTATGAAATTTTAATAACTCTTCAGGAATAATCACCTGCTAAATAGGTTAATGATCCTTCTCCTCGGTAAGGCCTCGAATGATCGATGCCAGTGGAGGAAATACTTAGCTTGACTTGAAAAAGGCATAGTACTGATCAGTCAGAACAACATCACAATAGGGGGGAGCGGCAAATTTTTGGAATTTTAAAGAGGGTAATCATCAGTTTTCCCGGCGAAATAAGTTAAAAAACTTATTTGCAAAGATGGCAGTGGATAACTTTTGTAAATCGGAGCTTGGGAAGCGTTTAGACCAAAAAAGTAGCAGTCCGGTTAATAACCGCTATTAAAATTTTTCAGATATATTTTAATTCTCCATAAAAACAAAATGCAGCTGGAAATTTTCGATAAAATTCAAGAAGTCGGGACCGGGTGGTCAACTAAAGATAGCAGCGCTTAGGAACAATACCGAAACAAAAAGGACCATACGTTTGAGCAAAACAGGCAGATTTTGTTGTGTTATTTAATTGAATAGATAACGCCCTGTTTTGGGTTGGTATGGCCTGTCGGGTGGGGATTAACATCATTTTAAGCATAGCGGAACTGCCCTGCGAGGGGCGGCGCCTTCGAGGGCGCCGCCTCTCTTTTTGGTTTGACAGCATGTTACAGCCTTCTGCCCGGTAAGGAGAGCACGCTCTTTTCCTTCACGCCTTCACAAAAACCATGAAATGCTGCCAGGGCAGGTTGTCCATATTCTCCCGGAGCTTCAGCCCCACGGCCTTCATCTCCTTCACGGCTTGTTCTTCAGACATTTTGTGCAGTCGCTTGATGGGTACGCTTGGGTCCTCCATCCGGTATTCCAGCAAGACGAAGCGGCCGCCCGGCTTCAGCGCCGCGACGATCTCCTGCATCATCTCCCTGGGGTAGGCTAATTCGTGATACACATCCACCATCAGCACCATATCGACCGAATTTTCGGCCAGTTTGGGGCTCTTTTCTTCTCCTTTTACCAATTCGACATTATCGATCTTCTTTTTCCTGATCTTCCGGCGTATGATGTCCAGCATTTCCGGCTGTATGTCTACGGCATAGACTTTCCCATCCGGTACTTTCCGGGCGATGCGAAACGTGTAATAGCCCGAGCCGGCGCCGATATCGGCAACGTGCTCACCGGGCTTCAATTCCATATTTTTAATGGCCCGGCTGACATTTTCCTCCTGTTCTCTCTCCGGCCGCTCCAGCCAGTCGGCGCCGAGGTGCCCCATGACCTGCGAAATTTCACGGCCCATGTAGTATTTGCCGGTGCCGCTGAAGGAGGGGGTTTTGTAGGTGTAGGTTTCATTTGCGGAAGCAGCGGAATGTTTTTGTTGAGCATTGCAACTGCTGAGGATCGTAATAGAAAGTAAAAAAGCTAATATCCGAATGGCCATAATTCTAGAGATTTTCGTGAAAATGAAACGGAGGAGAGGGGATTTGGTTTTGGATAGGGGCTGATCAATTGCTACCATCAGCGGCTTACAACAATATATGAACGAAAAGCAAAAGTTTAAATAGTCCTTAGGTTGAAACCCAAGCAATCAAAAAAAACTTTAGACAAACTCAAGTGCTCTGCAATAAGTAAATCCTCCTTTTTCATTAACAATACGAGGTCTTTCTTCGGTAATTTGGTTGGAGGATGGATAGAATGCTTGCCGATAATGAGATTTTGGTATATCTTTAAAAGCAAGCGCGAAAACCAGTCTTTCGTATGAATGGCAGGAAGCGTTAACCAAATGGATTAAGACTGTTAGAATACTTAAAGCCTTTAATCCCAAAATGTACCATTTCCTTTCGGAATACTTCCCCGGCAGCCATGCTTTTTTGATCGGTATCGATCAATACGATCATCTCAACCACCTGGAGAATGCGGTAAATGACGTCCGGGGTATTCACACCGTTCTGAAGGAGCCGGTTCATGGTTTCCAGGTTCACCCTCCTCTTCTAAATTCCGGTTATGCTGATATCATAAATTTGTTGACGAAGACCATGCCGGCCGTCGTAGGAGAAAACGATCGAATATTGTTTTACTTTGCCGGCCACGGAATTGCTACAGACAGCGACCAGGAAGGTATTCCCGAAGGCTACCTTTTGCCGCGGGATGCTGATCCCAGAAACGGCGCCCGCTCTATTGCTATGGGTACCCTGCGGGAAAGTCTGGAGAACCTTCCCTGCCGGCATGTCCTGATCATACTAGACTGCTGTTTTTCAGGGGCTTTCCGCTGGGCCGGCCAGGCGAAGAGGGGTATTCGCTTAACAGATATTCCCAAAAAAATCTATCAGGAGCGATTTGACCGCTTCGCCGAGGATCCCGCATGGCAGGTGTTGACTTCCGCCTCCTACGATCAGGAAGCGTTTGACAGCCTCTACCACAAGCCGCTGGGAACCAGCAGGAATAAGGCTATTGCCAACCACTCGCCCTTTGCTTTTTATCTCATTAAGGCGCTCGAGGGAGAAGCGGATATCATCCCAAATGATCAACCGGACGGCTTGATCACGGTCTCGGAGATCTACTGGTTTATCAGAGATAAACTAGAGCCGGCAACGACGGCCGTTTCCAAGCAGGCCCGCCAGACGCCCGGTTTTTTCACCCTGCCCCGGCACGATAAAGGGGAATACTTTTTTCTCTCTCCCAAAGTAGTGCTCAACCTTCCGCATTACGATGCTCAACTCAACCCTTACAAAGGTCTGGAGGCCTACGAAATGGCGGATCAGCATCATTATTTCGGTAGGGCTGAGGTGGTCGGCGAATTACGGAACTTCTTGGCGGAGCATCAATTGATGATTATCGCCGGTGCGTCGGGAACAGGAAAATCCTCCCTGGTGAATGCCGGCTTGCTTCCCCTGCTTCGGGAGAAGCAATATGCGCTGCTGAGTATGCGTCCGGGGGAGGAACCGCTGGCGGAGCTGGAGGCGCTGCTGCATTCGGATGGGTATCTGCAAGGAGGTAAGGCAGCTTTAATTATCGACCAATTTGAGGAGTTGATCACCCAGACCAACGAGCCGCAACAGCGGTCGGCTTTTCAACAGCGACTTCGGGAACTGTTAGATACCCAACCGGAAAACCTGAAAGTTATCATCACCGTCCGGTCCGATTTCGAGCCTCAATTTTTGGACGGTCCTCTGGCATCTTTGTGGAAAGCTTCCCGTTTTGTCGTTCCTGCTTTTTCCTCCGCCGAATTGAGAGAGATCGTGGTGCGGCCGGCTATGGAGCGAGTCATACTTTTCGACCCCCCGGAATTGGTGGACCGGATCGTTGAAGAGGTGCAGAATGCCCCGGGCGCCTTGCCCATGCTCTCCTTTACGATGAGTGAAATGTATGAAGGCCTGAAGCGAAGCGGCGAGTTCGGTGCTTTTCGCCTGTCGGAATACGAAAAACTGGGAGGAGTCGCCGGGTCCCTGCAAACCAGCGCAGATCGCTTGTTTAACAGTTTGTCCGATGCTCAGCAGACGGCCCTGAAAAAACTCATGCTGCGGATGATCTCCTTTGAAGGCGGGCAGATCGCAAAGAGAAAAGTCTTCCTGTCCGAATTGGTCTACACGGACCCGGGGGAAACCTCGACGATCCGTTCCGTCCTGACTCAACTCACGGAAGCGCGGTTGATCGTGCAGTCCAGGGATCTGAATGATCGTCCTTTCGTCGAACCGGCGCATGATACTCTGATCCAGTCCTGGGCAAGACTGTGGGAGTGGGTGAACAGCACGGGCGAGGAGAATTTATTGCTACAGAACCGGCTGCGAGAAGCCGTAGCGGTCTATCGGGAAAATGGGGAAAACAATAACTTGTTATTTCACGACGATCCGCGGCTGGATCAGCTCAACGCCGTCCGGCAATCTGGCTGGAATTGGTTCAATAAAAAAGAAGAGGCGTTTATCGCTAAAAGTATTGCATTCCGAAGCAGGAAACGCCGCCGCTTTATCACGACTTTAATCAGCACGTCGGCCGTGCTGCTTTTACTGACGATTGCCGCTGTCTGGTTCGGTTTCGAAGCCCGCCGACAGGCCGGTATCGCCAGGCAGGAAGCTCAATCCAGCAGCTTCGCCGCCCTGGCTGCACAACGGGCCGGTCTCAATCCGACTCAGGCGGTACGACTGGCCGAACACGCTGTTCGGATTAAACCTGATAACGAAAGCGCTCGGCAAGCGCTGCAAAATATCCTCAGCAACAGCCAGGATCAATTATTTTATCAACGAGTCTTGCCTGGTCAAAACGCAGCGGCTTTTTCACCGGACGGCCGGTATATCATCGGCGCCGCCAATAATGGCCGGGTCAAGATATGGACGACCGGAGGAGCATTAATCCGGGATATAGAAGCCGCTTCCGATACCGTAACGGCGGTTCAGTTTTCGCAGGACGGACAGCGCTTTCTGACGGCCGGCTGGGACGGCCGGGTCAAAATCTGGTCTTTCGACGGTTCAATTATTTTTAATATCAAATGCCATGATTATCCTATTGACCGGGCCGTATTCTCCGCCAATGACCGGCAAATCATCGTCAGTAGCTGGGGGCACGGTAGTTTGCTGTTATTGAATTTAGACCCTACCCCCCGACTAGCGGCTGAGTATTACGCCCCGGTGGATCAGCCTTTTTTCGGTTCCCGGACCAAAACCACTTACCTGCGCCGAGTCGTTTCCCGGGAGCCCAACCGAGGTATTCTGGCCTTTTCGGACGACCTGAAATACGTTTTGTCGGACGATCCCGACAGAGGAGGACAATTGGACACCTGGCTCAACACGCCCGATACTTCCCCACCGCCGGCAATGGCCGGGCTATCCCAAACCAACGCCGCCGCCTTTAGCCGCGACAGCAACCGGCTTCTTATCGGCAACCGGGACGGCAGCGTGCGTCTCCTGAATCCGGAAAGTGGAAAAGTGCTGGAACTGCCGGCGGCGATCGGCTCCGGCATCACCACGGTTGCCATTTCTCCAAAGAATAATTATTTCGCGGCCGCCAACGAAAGCGGTACCATCTTCATCTGGGAGGCCGACGGTCAGCTCTTTGCCGCCCTGAACGGACACAGCGGCTATATTACGAACTTATCCTTTTCTCCTGATGAGCAGTACCTCATCAGCAGCACCCTGTTGTCGGAAGACCGGCACCTGCTGTGGGATCTGGGACAGAAAAAGCAAAGCTTTCTGGCTTACGAAGAGCGCCGAAATGTAAACGCGGCCTTTTTTACCAACGATCAGCAACAATTTCTGGTGAGTAGCCTGGATGGCGTAAAGCTCGTCGATCCGGACGGGAACGTAGTGCGCAATTTTAATCTCGGCGCTTTGGACAATGCTTCCTTTCGCATGGACCTTTCAGACGACCGGCAGTTTTTCGCCGCGGCTCTTTTTGACGCCCTGCTGATCCAACGAGTTTCCGAATCAGCGGGCAGACGAATTGTAGCCCATGAAGGTAAGAAGATCCTCTCGGTAGATATTGCCCCTAATGGACAACGGATCGTGACCACCGGTATGGATGGCCAGATCAAAATCTGGTCGGCCGTAGATGGGCAATTAATTCGCGCCATCCACCGTTCGGGATCGGTTCTATCATACTTGGTTGTATTTACACCCGATAGTGAGGGCTTACTGCTGGGAAAAACCAGCGGGGAGATCGAAGTGATCGATTTAGAGGGGAACTCAAAAAAGGTCATACCTGCCCACGACGATGTCATCCTGTTCATGAAGGCTTCTCATGACAGTCAATACTTGCTGACGGGCGGAATCGACGGCGCCGCCAAATTATGGACCTCGGATTGGCAATTGCTAAACGCTTACGAAGGCTTTAAAAAAGGTATCCTTTCTGCGGCTTTCTCTCCAGACGATCAATATATCCTGTTGGGTGGAGAAGCGGGAACAGCCCGAATCTACCACCGGGACGGCTCCCTGATCCAAACCTTTAGCGAACACCGGAATATGATCAAAACGGTGGATTTTGCTCCGGCGGGCGATGTGGTGCTGACGGGGGATGACGGGGGGATGGTCTACTTGTGGGAGGTAAAAAAAGATTGGCTTTCCTCAGGTCCGGTGGCCCGACTCAGCCCGGCCGAGCGATTGCAATTTGGTATGGAAAATGATCTGACCGATATTCTGCAAATAGCGGATATGGAACGTTTGCTGGACTTCGCTTTTTATTTTGAAAAAAAATACCACGAAGCTGCTACCGTCAGCAGTAGAGCGGATTGGCTGGAAAAGATCCGGCAGGTGTACGACCGGGCTTTAGCACCCCACCATTTACAACAAGCTACGGAACGGCGGCTACGTTTTCTCGGCAATTACTTCGGGGAAAGATACGTGCCCGACGAGCAACTGAAAATGATCTATCAAAACAATATTGACAAAATTGTTAACGCCCTAAACGACAGCAAATGAAATACTTATTCCCCATTTTCCTTCTCCTGCTTTTATCATCCTGCCGAAAGGAGAACCTCGATGGCGGCCTGAATCCCGACTATGAATTCAACGGAAGCGTAAAAACGGTAAAGACGCAATTTTCCGACCGTCTGAGCGAAGAGTTCGGCCAGGTGAAAATCATTGGAAAACCACCCATTGATGTCTGGACCTACAACCGGCAGGGCTATCCCCTGCAAAAGAAAACTTATACCGAAGACGAGCCGCTTCTGGACACGATGGTAACAGATTATTACTACGATGACAATGGATCTTTGATCGCCAGGAAAATACACTACGGCGGGCAGCCTCATGGCCAGTTCAATTATACCAATGATGTTTCCGGGAAGTTGCTGGAACAGAAGATTACCTACGCCAGAGGTGGCGGCGGCGTTATTACCTACGAATACGATTCCCTGGATCGCCTCGTAACAGAATATGAGGACATGGGTCCGGGTAGCCAGGTGAAGTGGGTATACCATTACGATGAGGCGGGTAATAAAACCGGCAAGGCGACTTATTTGAACAGCAAGTTGGAGAGACACTGGAAATACTACTACGACGCCGAAGGCCGGCTCATACGGGAGGCGGATCTGCATCATATCAAAGACTGGGCGGACGAGACTCGCTTCACTTACGACCGGGAAGGTCGCCTGGTGGAAAGTTTCCGTGACCGGGCCAGCTTACGCGGTGCGCCGTTTCAGGAAAAGATCACTTATCGCTATAATGAACAGGGGGAGATGATCGAAAAGATCACCGAAAATAATAAGAGCAGGAAGCACCAAGTGTGGGAGTACGTGTACGATGAGCAGGGGAACTGGACTTCCAAGATAAGGTTCCTGGTATTAAATGGGCAGAAAAAGGCGGATTGGATGATGTGGCGGGAGTTCGACTACTACTAGTGAGATTTTCTCTTTTCATCTATGCATTCCTTTAATATCCTCGACAACTATGGATAATCAAAACCGCGCTCCCCACCCGGGACCACCCAAGAAAAAACTGCTGGTCCTACCCGACTCCAACGGCTATCACCTCCTGACCATCTCCGAGATCATTCGCTGCCGCGCGAACGGAAACTACACGATCCTCCACCGGCAGGACGAACCGGAACTGCTGGTCTGCCGCCAACTGGGCAAACTGGAGCCGCTATTGACGCCGCACGGCTTCCTGCGGGTCCATCACTCGCACCTGGTGAATCTGCAAACCGTCAAACGCTTCGTCAAACGGAAAAAGGACGGCCGCCTGCTGCTGGCCAACGGGGACGTGGTGCCGGTGGCCCGCAGCCGGAAAGCCGCGCTGCTGGCGTGGATGGGAGTGGGGTAGGGGCGAAGTATACAGTGAGGGGAGCGGACCGTATAGTGGCGTGAGGGTTGTCGGGGGATTTTTTTGAATGTAGAGGGGGAGGGGGTATATTAAAGTTGACCAACGGAGAGTGAACCTATCCATACTATCAATCCCTCAATAACCTATCCATAACGATCAAACCGATGGCGCCTAACCCTTTTGAGAACCGGCTTAATGACTTGCCCCTGGTCCTGTGCGGACCTATCGTGCGGCGCGTGGAGCAAGAGGACGTTAGCGTATGGGTGGCCCTGAAAGCCAAGAGGGAAGTAGAGCTTTCTATCTGGGAGGAAGAAAAAACGGCGGCCGGCAAAAAAAAATTTATCGGCAACAGTGAAGCCTTGGCCAGTAGCGGGAAAATTGCTAGTCTGGAGGTAGGAAAGCATCTTTTCATTGCTTTGGTGCACCTGAAAGGTATCGCCTTGGAACCAGGTCGTGGATATGCTTATAATCTCAGCTTTTACGGTGGAGCCCAACCGGAAGATCTTTCATCTCTGGGGCTTTTACTGGACCAGGAACCTGGAGAAAATGGGCAACTGCCTTATTTTAAACAACTGGCCCTGGGATACGATTCTAATAAGCTACCTTCCTTTGTGCTACCCGCATCAGATATCAAAGATTTAAAAATAGCCCATGGCTCCTGCCGCAAAGACGGCGGTAAGGGCAAAGATGCACTGGCTGCCCTGGATGATCTCATCGGAAGCACGCTTTCTCGTGAGCAGCGCCTGCATCGTCCGCAAGCTCTTTTTTTGACGGGTGATCAGATCTACGCCAATTCTTTAAGCGAACAACTGTTGCCCTTTATCACCGATGCCGGTAATACGCTCATCGGAAAGACCGAAACGGCGCCAATCCTGGAAGAACACAAAAAGCGGGAGGAGGAAAAAATCCATTACTATCCGATCGATCAGGCGCACTTTCCGGCCGGTTGGCGTAAGGATTTCCTCGTGCGGCAGGCCTTTTTTACCGGCGCCGGCGGCAGCCACCTTTGTTCTTTTGGAGAATATTGCGCGTCCTACCTTTTCTATTGGTCTAATGTGCCTTGGGATAAGGAATTACTGGATTTTTCTTCCTGGTGGGAAAATATTTATTTTCCTCATCTTGAACAGGTCAGAAAAATAACCGAACAGGTATACGCTAATGCTTCGGAAAAGGATCGAAAGTATCAGCTGGAAAATATTGACGGTATTCGCCTGTTATTCTCCCGCCTGGAGGCGCTCCGTGATGCTTATCCGAAATCAGGGCTGAAGTGGATAGGTACCCTCGAAGATATATTGAAATACAAGGATAATGAGGACGAAAAAGCCTCCGAAGCACTGGAAAGGATAAATAGGCAATTGAAGCAAGAGCAGGAAAATATTAACAAAAAGATAAAAGACTTAGAGACCGAAATTGAACGATCCAACAATGAAAGTCGAGCTGGGCCGGAAGAGGAAATAGAAGCACTGCGCGAAAAAATAGCGGAGATCGGACTTTTTATGACTTTAAAGGATTGGGTAGCCGGCGTGGAAAATGCTGCCGCAAGCTATGAAAAGGGCAAAAAGCGAGTAGAAGATTTTCGTTCGTATCTACCCAAAGTGCGGCGGGCGCTGGCTAACATTTCCACGCTGATGATCTTTGACGATCACGATGTGACCGACGACTGGTTCATTACCGGCGAGTGGCGAAAAAAAACCTTGACCTTTCCTTTGGGGCTGACCGTCAACCGCAACGCCCTGCTGGCCTTCGCCCTGTTTCAGGCTGCCGGCAATCGGCCGCATTATTTCGACTTTAAGACCCAAAAACATTGTGGTGGAAAGTTGTTGGCCAAGATTCCGGAATTGGTCGCTAAAATGCCTGCAAAAGCCGCTAAGTCGGATGACCCCTTCATCGCTCAGGTCAATACAATAGATCCATTGCTCTGGTCTGATATAAAAACCGGCTCTAAAGTAGAGTGGCATTTTGATTTAAAACTGGGACCAACCCATGTGTTTGCCCTGGACACCCGGGTCAACCGGGATTACAGCGCCGGTGATCATCTGCCGCCCGGCTTGATCACCGAAAAATCGTTAAAAAAACAATTGGCTTTCAGCAAAGTTCCGCACGATCTCGAATTCGTGATCGTCGTGTCGGCAGTACCGGTCCTGGGATTGTCTACCATGGAAGATGTCGGACAGATGGTCGGCAGCCGGGCGGTAGATTTTTTTGTTTGGGCCGCCAAGGCTAAAGACTATGTGACCAGAGACGATCGATCACCCCTGGATTACGAAGATCTCAAGGGCCGCTTTTCGCTGGACCTGGAGGCCTGGTCTTTCAACGACAAGGCTTACGAACGTCTGCTGGCGCATCTGTTTTCGCGGAAGAGGGTTCTCTTTCTTTCGGGCGACGTGCACTACGGTACGGCTTCCAGTCTGGATTACTGGAAGAAGGAAGCCGCCAAACCGGCACGTTTTATCCAGTTTACCTCCAGCGCCATGCGCAACGAGAAGGGCCCCACCATCACTAACGTAGCCATGAGCGGATTTGCCCAGCAGGTGCTGAGCGAAGGATTGGACCAGGCCTTTCTGGAGCGTACTAAATTCGGTTGGCCCAAGAAAAAAGGCATCCATTTCTCCAGGCCGCTGCCGCTTAAATGGAGAAAAATACTGTGGAAGGAGCCGGTACTGATCCCCGCTTGGCAGTTTCCGAAAGATATCACCCTGGCCGAGGAGACTGTCCCCGAATGGGTGTGGCGCTTACAGGTGGCTTATGACACCCGGCCGGACGAAGAACGGCCCAAAGGCATAGTCCGTCCCCTGACAAGAGACACCGCTGCCTCCCCGGTTCCCGAAGACCTGCCACCCGTTTTTCAAAGACATATCCACCAGATGCACCAGCGGATGTCCCGCCGGGTGAATTTCAACGCAAATATTGGTGTGGTTCGTTTTGACAGAGATTCGGATCAAAAGCTTTATGCGATCCAGGATCTGTACGCTTATCACCCGACCGAAGACAAAGCGGAAGATCCACAGGCCTACCAAAACTACCGGATCTTGTTCGAACCCACAGATCAGGCGCCACCTACCTTAAACTCCGATTATGCTGCCGACTAATTTCCCCAAAAATACGGAGCAGCTTTCCTGGAAGGAATCCTTTAGAAAGTTGTACAAGGATCTTTTCCATCCTCTCCTTTCCGATGAATGGCGCAGAGAATACCTGATGGCTGTAGGCTTGAACCCCGATCGGATTAAGGAGGGCAGTGAGGCCGATAAAAAGAAAAAAGCGGCACAAAAGGAAATAGAAGCAGCTTACAAAAGCATAGATACCTTCCAATCGAAAGCGCAAAAAGGTGAATCCAAATTCCTCAGTCAGTCGGACATCGCGCAATGGCTGACCTTGTTTAAAGAAGTTAAGCATCTCTACCAGCAGATTCGGGCTTTGATTGAGGTCATCCGTTCGGAAGATGACGAACTGAGCGTCGAAGATTACCTTAGCCTACTGGTGGATCTGATGACCGTCAGCTATTTCCGGCTACATATGCCGGCATTGTATATTCTTATGCAATTGACCGGCGTGATCGTTGACGAGAAAGTCACCGTTTCTAAACTATTGGATACGCTGGGTGATCTTGACCATTACTATGACCTCCATACCGAAACCGAAGCGAGGGAGTTTTCGGACGCTATCTTTCTCAACCTGGCCATTCTGTTTATCGCACTCATCGACAACGACCAGGTGCTGCGATACGGCTGGGACCCGCTGCCGGAGCAGGTGCCCTCCAAATACCCACAGGCCGATCTGTTGTCCAGGCGTATGCTGAGTCTCTATTTCGATAAGGTCATCAAGATTGAAAAAGACTACACGGAGGCGCTCGAAACGACGCTGGATCTGTCCTTTTTGGTGCTACCCGAAAATCAGGGCGGCCCACTCTTTCTATTGTACATGGATTCGGAAGGGGAGTTCATTCTTCGGCTGAATGAGCAGTGGTCGGCCCGCATCATGGTCAACCTCCCGGGCGGGATGCTGCAATTGGGCAAAAGTCCGGAATTGAGCGGGGATCTGGACGCCGAAGTGCGGATTAAAGTCTACAGCGGTCTGGAAGAGGCCGTACCCGATCCGATTACCGTATTTGAAACGGACTCGGCGAGTTTCCGCATCGGTAAGTTCCTGATAGAAGGCGGCGTTTCCAGCACCGGTTACGATTTTAAGGCCGTGGCTAAACATAGCGTATTGGAGCTGTCCAGTACCGGAAACGACGGATTCCTGAACGCAATTATCGGTGAGGGTACGCAACTCCATTTTGATTTCGGCATCGGTTACGGCCCCGAGGGCTGGTACCTGGTCGGCGGCGTGGGTTTGAATGTCGCGCTCCATCTGAACAAGAAACTATTCGGATTGACGATTCGGATTCTCCATCTGGGGCTCAATAGCCGGAAGGAAGGCAATCAACAACTGGTCTATTTTGAAAGTTCCCTTTCCTTCCGTCTGTCCATCGGACCGGTACTGGCCACCGTGGAACGCCTGGGTTTACAAATTCAGCTCCCGTTACCCAAAGGGGGATTCAAAGATATTGACGCCGATCAGCTCGATTTCGGTCCTAAGTGGCCTACCGGGGTTGGTTTTTCGGTGGACGCCAAGGTGGTCAAAGGGGGTGGTTTTTTGCGCATGGATCCCGAAAAAGGAGAGTATCTGGGGTTTGCCGAACTGAAGATCACGGAATTATTCTGCCTGGAAAATATTGCGCTGAAAGCCCTGGCCATCATCAATACGAAAATGCCGGACGGGCAGGACGGTTATTCCTTCCTGATGATGATCAGTACAGAGTTCGATCCCGTTCAGTTGGGGGCCGGCTTTACGCTGAATGGTGTGGGCGGCATGATCGGTCTTCATCGTGGCCTGAACCTGGATAAGATCACGGCCGGGATAAAGGGCAAAAAGTACGATTATCTGCTCTTTCCCAAAGACCCGCTGGCTAATCTGCCGTTGATCATTACCGGCCTGAACGACATTATGCCGATTAAAAAAGACCATCACACTTTTGGGTTGATGGGGATAATCGGCTGGGGGACCCCGCAGATACTTGAGATTAAAATAGGATTATTGTTTGAGGCGCCGGCCTGGAGATTTGCCCTGATCGGTATTGCTAAAGCCGAGATCAAACGGAAGAAAAAAGTAGTTGCGCGTCTACGCCTGGATTTTGCGATCATCTACGACCCGGCCAAATCCCTTTTCGCCATCGATGGTAAGTTGAACTATTCCAAATTGCTGCTCTGGAAACTAAGCGGAGATGTAGCCGTACGTATTAAGGGTGGGGATGACCCCTTTTTCCTGTTTTGTGCGGGGGGCTTTCATAAGTCCTATACACCACCGGACAACCTCTATCTCCCCAAGAAGATGGAAAGGATGAAGCTGGTGATGGCGGAGAAGAACCCGAAAATCCAGGCCGAGCTGTTTTTCGCTTTCACCCCCAATTCGGTGCAGTTAGGCATGTCGGCTCATGCTTCGTACAAAAATTGGGGCATTGGTTTTGAGGCTGATCTGGGTTTTGCCGCGCTGCTGAAAACGGAGCCATTCGAGTTTCAAGCAGAAGTCTGGGGTTCGGTTTATCTTAAATTCTTTGGTGCCTCCTTCGGTCTGGAATTGGGAGGAACCGTAAAAGGGCCGCGACCCTGGCTCATCGATCTGTGGGTGACTTTCAAGATCTGGATCTGGAAGAAGACCGTTCGGGTGCCGACCATCAAGGTCGGCGAAGAAGCGACTGAACACCTGGACAGCATCGAGGTGGCGCCCATCCTGGTAGCCCAACTTGAAGACGAACGCAACTGGCAGGGGATGGTCCCGGCCGAAACCGCTTCGACGGTTTCGCTGCGCGCCACGGGAGACGGCACGGATACTGCCGGCCGGCCACTGTACTTCCATCCTATCGGCGATATCCATATCAACCAAAGTCAGGTACCGCTCAACCGTAAACTGGATCGCTTCGGCCACCACCGCCCGGGCGACTTTCGCGAGTTTACGCTGGAACTGGAGGGACTGGAGCAGGCTGACGAGCGCCTTATGCAAACTTTTTTCGCTCCGGCCCAGTATTTCGAACTCAGCGAAGAGGAGGTATTTCAATCCAAACCCTTTGAGCGCTACGATTCCGGAGTCAACATCCGGAGCCGAGCCGAACTGCTCGCCGGCAGCCCGCTGGAAAAACCAGGCAGCTACGAGGAGATCATTTTTGATGTGGACCAGCAGGTGATCAGCCGGGCACCGAAGCCGGAAAACGAACAAGATTATGAAGACTACCAATCGGGAAACTCGCTTACGCAGTCCACACTCGGTAAGAAACGCTGGAAAGAACAGACCGGAGCGAAGCAAGGACGGCAATATCACCGGAAAGAAGAGGCTTTTACGGTAGTCGACAACTTATCCCTGCATCCCGTACCGGAGGTTAAGGGGCGCTTGAGCGAACAGGAAGCCAGACAATTACGAGATGCTCTGTTGACGCAGCAACCGGCTTTAGCAGGGCGCCTGGAGGTAATTCCCTGGTATGAAGTGGAAGAACAACAATACGCATGACTAATAAAAATGATATGGCATGGGCAGAACGGTGAGAATACCTGCCAGTGATGTGAGAAATCACCACTGGATAAATTTCAGAACGGGCGATCAGTACGAAGGCCGTGACCTGCATTACGTGACCCTCTCCGGTATGACGCTGCCGCACCAGCAAGGCAAGAACGACAACTGGGATGAAACCAGTATGCAGATCAACCTAGACATCCGCAAACCGCTAAACAATATCCCAATTCCGTTGCCGCCGGATGATCAACGCAGCTACCGGCCGGTATTCCTGATCCGGGAATGGAAGGCCTACACCGGATTAAATGCTGTATACAATCAGGGACCGTCTACTTACAACGGGCATTGGGTTACCAACATTAAGAGTATGACTCCCGCAACGGCAACGAGCAATGACAAAGAATATAAAATAGCTGAAGGCGGATTTCTGCAAACCAGCGATCCACCCGTCGTATTGCACTGCAAACTGCGGGTGAGAGACCGGGATGCCTACCTCTACCGGGTGGCGTTTCAGCTGGATATGTTGCTGTGCTTCGCCGGTTACGCCGAGCAGATTTAAATTCAATTACTAAGCGATCGATAAAATTGACCATATGGCAACAGAAATTCGCCTCAATCGGGTCGATTCCAGTCACAGCCTCATCTTTAGAACGGCCGATGATGATAATACCTATTACGTATCGGCCAGCGGTATCGTCCGGCCGAAACTGCGGAGCATCAAGGCAAATTATAATGGTGAAAACTGGACCTACGGCAATCTGATCTTTGATGTCCGGCTGCCTACTGCGAGCATCCCGCGCCCGCATGCCAGGGCGGTTTTACGGGCCAGGCATTATACGGTTTATGCCGGCCTGAACAATATTTTTGACGATGCCAACGGCATCGGCGAGGTAGGGTCCAACAGTGGACACGCACTGGATGAATTTCGTATGACCAATGCGCAAAACTTATCCGGCCATGTGGCAAAAGTGCAGTGTAAACTGGCTGTTAAAAGTGTAGGGGTCCGCATTAGTAACTTCAGTAACTATTATGTGAGTAGCGGCGTTGAACTCAATGCCATCGCTTTTAAAATAAATCTATTGGTCAGGTATTTTTAAACACAGCGCCCAAGCTAAAACCAAAAACAATCACTATGGCTACCATCTATCATAGCGCGCACGAATCAACAGTGCGTTCCGTCGTTTTTAAAACCAGGGAATACTATCAGGGGAAACCCCTCTATTTTGTATCTCTGTCCGGACTGGCTGATCTGGGCACCCGGGCAGTAGGCAAAGGGAGTAACTGGGAACAACACCTCCTTCGTATCAGAGTGAATATCCCGCACAAGCGGATGGAACTCCCTCCCGGGCCTACGGACGGTGACTATTATGTTCCCTCTTTCCGCGCCAAACACTGGACGGTCTATGCGGGCCTGAACGGCATCAGCAATAAAAAGCGGTCCGATTATCCCGGCTATGCAGTCAACGGCTTCCGGCTGAGAGATGCCAAGAACCTGCGCCTCACGGCCCTGATCGAAGCAGACCTGGCCGTAAGGGATAGCGATGGTTATGTGGAAGGTGTCGGTTTTCAACTGGAAATACTACTCATTTTCACCGGCTATCGCAAAATAGTCATCACCTGATGAATTAATTTAAATGCTCTAAAACCAAACATCATGCCTAAACCCGCCTACAGCTTTCTACCCTGGCTCCGACAAGGGTTGGCCGGCCGTCTCGATCTGGTCGATGAACTGGGACTTACCGAATCCTCCGGTACTACCGATGCACCGACGATTGACCTCAGCCTGCAGGTCAAAGGCGACGGCCAGGCGATAAGCGGCGGCCAGATCAAAAAGACGGTCCGCCTGTACGGCCCCGGTGATGTGATCGGTATCGAAGCCCGGGCCGTTATCAAAACCCAGCCCTGGCGCGGCACGATCGATTTCGAACCCAACTACCTGCCCTATATCGAATTCTACGAAGAGGATTTTCCCTGGCGCTATACCCCTCTGAAAAATAACGGCGATCGCCTGCGCCCCTGGCTGATGCTGGTGGTATTGAAAGCTTCCGAATTTGAAAATAACCCGGTACAAAAGGGCGATGTACTGCCATCTTTTACCCTCAAAACGAGGGCGGAAAATGCCTTTCCACCGGCCGGGCAGGTTTGGGCCTGGGCCCACGCCCATGTGAATCAGTCACTGGGCCTGGAAGGTATTCATCCAAAAGACGAAGCCGAAAAGAACCAGGCGATCACCGGCCTTGGCGACCTGATCAGTAAACAACCCAACCGCTCCTGTTCGCGTATCCTTTGCCCGGTAAAACTCCAGCCGGAAACGGCCTATCACGCCTTTCTCATTCCGACTTTTGAACAGGGCCGACTGGCCGGGCTGGGGCGCAAAACGGAAGAGATCGAAGCCGTACCCGTGCAAATGCCGGCCTGGGGCCAAAATCCACGGCAAAACCAATTCCCGTACTACTACAATTGGGAATTCCGCACCGGCCGGGCCGAAGATTTCGAAGAACTGATCCGGCGGATCGAACCCCGCAGACTGGACGAAAAGGTCGGCCGCAGATGGATCGATCTCCAGGACCCCGGCTACCTGATTCACTACAATGATACGGCGATAGGCAATGAAACAGTTCCGGAACCTCACCTGCTTAAAGACGGGGCTATTCTCATGGAAGGTGCGCTGCGTAGCCCCGGGCCGACGCTGCCCTCCTTCCTGTCGGACAGCGCAGATAAAGATGCGACCTGGCTCGATCATTTGGAGAGCCTGCTGAACCTGGATGCCAAATTGCGGGAACGCGATGTCCCCCCCGATCACCCCTTTGCCCAAAACCCATATTTCCGCCCAACCGACGATACGACAACCGAAGTCGGTGCCGATACCTTACAGGCGCCGGTTGATATCTACGACGATCCACTCATCCTGCCGCCGCTCTACGGCCGCTGGCATGCCCGGCGGGACCGCGCTGATCGATCGGAAGCAGATCATTGGTTCAACCAACTCAATCTCGATCCCCGGCATCGCATCGCGGCCGGCTTTGGAGCAGAAGTCGTTCGCCGCAACCAGGAAGACTACATGGACCGGGCCTGGAAACAGTATGAGTCCTTGTTTGAGACCAACGATTACTTACGTAAGATCGCCTTTTCGGTCGCCGTCAACGAAGGCTTGATGAATCGTCATTTCCGTCAGATGCAAAGCTGGCAATTGACCACCATCAGCGAGGGCGTTCAGACTGTGGTCCGGACCGATCAGGGCAACAACCTGCGGGGCTACATTCATCCCCGCCCCGTACCCGATGCCCTGCTTACGGCAGCTTCAGAAAAGATCGGCCACCCCAACCGGACGATCCTGCGTCGGAGCCGCCGCCATCAGTCGTTCTCGCAAGCCGCCGGGACCAGAAGCCGGAGTGCGGGAACTCGGACGGGTCTGCCTGATCTCGATTCCGTAGGCGATCTGAAGCCGCTGAAAGCGACGCCTTTCGAAGAATTCAAGATGAAGGAGCCAGAAACAACGGGCGATTATGTACATCAGACCTTACAGGCTTTCGGCTTTGGCTTTATGGTGACTCGGGCACTCAGCAATCTGGAGCATTCCGGTACAAAGTATCGCCGCAACTACTTCGGAATATCCGGGATCGATGACGGCAAAAAAAGTGCCTTTTATAAAGCCCTTAAACAATTAAACGACCGGATCCGCTTCGACGATGAGGCCTTGTTGACCGATCAGCCCGGAAACCTGGTGTTCCGTACAACCGGTACATTTATTTTGCATGCCATAGAACCGACTGCCGCTTTTACTAAAAAGGTCAAGAACACAGTGCAATATACGGACACTAGGGGCGAGTTGAAATCGGTAGCGAAACTCCTCCCGATCCTGCAGCATCCTATCTTTCCCGATGCGATGTACGAACCGCTGGAAGCTATCGCCTCACAACACCTGGTGCCTAATCTGGATCTGATCCCGCCCAACACCTATGCCTTGATGGAGACCAACCGGGCATTTATCGAGGCCTACATGGCGGGTGTCAACTTTGAAATGGCCCGGGAATTACTGTGGCGGGAATTCCCGACCGATCAACGCGGCACCTATTTCAAGCGTTTTTGGGCCGCGCGGGAAGGGTTGACTACCCCACAGATCGTGGAAGATATCGACGCCATGCACGAATGGCAGGATGCTCTGGGGGAACATCCGTCACCAGATAACCCAGTCGGCGGGAAAAAACGCATGGTACTGGTCATCCGGGCAGATCTGCTTAAGCGCTATCCCAATGTGGTGATCTATTTGCAAGAAGCCAAAAAAGATCCGAATACAAAGGAGCGGGTACTGGGGCCGGACATTCAAATGCCTGCTTTCTTCGCCCAGATACAACCTGATATTTACATCGTGGGCTTTGATACCACGGTGAAGAAAGCCAAGAAAGACCTGGGGCATTTTTTCGTCATCCGCGAACGGCCCGGTGAACTACGCTTCGGTATGGACCTGCCGCTGGAAAACGAGCAGGAAAAAACCCCGAAAACCATCTGGAATGATCTGCACTGGGGTGAACTCTTCGGCAACCATAAATACATCGATCTCACACAAGATAAACCGCTGGACAAATCCGGGCGGGAAGCAGTACCCTGGGTATCCCTGGCAGAAGGGCACGCCGCTCGTCTGGCCTGGATATTGCAACAGCAACCCGTGCTGGTAGCCGTCCACATTGAGACGGCACTACCTGATGAGGTAATTCCTGAAAACTATTAAATCACCGGTTATGAGCGAACTGCAAAAGGTACAAGTCAAATTAAAGACACAACGCAAGCGCGTGCAGGAAGTGAAGGATCAGATCTACGGACGCAAACAATCGATAAACATTCTGCAACAGCGCATTCAGGAGCGGATCCGGCTGGCCGGAAATACCGGCCGCCCGGAAGACGATAAGGATTGGAATACGATCCTTCAGTTGAGTGCAGAGATCGCGAAGTGGAAAAAGTTGCTGCCTGACCGGGAAGCACAGGTCCGGGCCGTTGAACAGGAACTGGACCGGTTGGGAGATGCTCCCGGCCTCATCGCTCAACACTGGAAGGCCGATATGCCCACCTTACTGCTTCCGCTTCGCGTGCAGACGCGTTTCGTCCGGGTCAAGCACATCACTCGGGTTAAAAAAGAGTATATCTTCGATAGTAGCCGGCTGGACCACCAAACGCCTGGATTTGGGGCCGGCCCGATCAGCGGCATCAGCGCCGATGAACAGCCCTGGACGGGTAAGGAACTAAAGGAGATCATAACGCTGGATAAATTGAAAGCAGAGGGAAATGATAACAGTAATTTCGTGCGCGCCATCGAAAGAGAGATCAAAGACACCAGAAGCGGTGTATGGGGTGTTCCCGTTCCTAACGAGGACGGCAGGCAGTGGATCAAACAACAACCGGACCAGTACGAACTGTTGGTGCGGATATACCCCGATGAGATCGCACTGCACAGTCATGAAGCGAACATGATGCTGGAGGAGGTCCGTGCCGGACAAGCTTTCTGGCACGCCTGTTGGCAGGCGGAATTGGCCCATCCGGGCGATCCGGCCGCCAGAAAAGAAAAAAAGAACACTGCCTGGAAAGTATTGCAGGAAAAATACCTTCCGGCCCGCGCCGCTTATATTTACCACGAGACCAAACCGAATAATTACCCGCCCGATCCGGAGGCTGATCCCGTACCGAAACCTGATTTCTCCAACTATAAGCAGGGAGCAAAAACCGATGATTGGACCCGTCCGATGGCCTCCTATATTATGCCCGATCGTTTTGCCGTGCATTTGTATGGCCAGGATAACCGGCCTGCGTTTATGGTGAACGGCAGCCGCATTACCTATCCACTGCTTTTAAGCCATGACCCTTTGGCCGACGATACCCAAAATGATCAGATACCCGAAGAGATCCGGTGGATCACTGATTTTGAGGCTGCCGAAAAAGAGGGCCTGGCCGTACGAATAAAACTTTCCCGGGAAAACTATCAGCAGGGTTTTTCCAAATTGGTGGTCTTGGGCGTTAATCTGTCTATGGACGAAACCATGGGGAAGGAAGCACTGGAGACCCTATTTACCAATCATCAATATAAAGAAGGCGGCTTAGGCATTCTGCCGCAAGGTACGGCAACGAATAACTTTGAGCGGGAGCGTTCGGGCTATACGTTTAAAGGACCGCCGGCGGAGGAGGTCTTCCAGGCAATTGACGAGGGGATAGCGCCCGAACTGGATCGCTTTTGGACAGAAAAAAAAGACGGCCACTACCTGGCCCATTTGCTGGGAGTAGATGCCGAACTATTCAGCCGTGTATACCAGGCCGATATGCAGGATATCGCCGGTGCCCTGGCGATGAACCATCTGTTGTGGCCGGCCACTGGCGGCTATTTTCTGGAACAATTCTTCCAGCCCTTGCTGAGCCCGAATGAAATACGAGAAACCGGCACCTTCTTCCGGTCTTTCGTGAGTGGCCGGGGCTTTTTACCCGCTTTTCATATCGGCAACCAACCCTACGGCATACTGGCCGGTACGGCCTATTCCCGATTGACCTTTTCGGCAGAGGAGAAATTCTTGAGCGACTTGTACCACCGCGTATTAAGTCGCCTCGACGCCTACTGGGAACAACTCGTCCCCTACATCCGGCACATTGACAATCTGACGGATGTTGAGGGCGAGCAAGTTCACAAATTCAAGGCATCCTTCGTAGAAATGATCGGCCTGAACGCCAGTTCCGAAAACTTTTTTCACCGGCCGGTCGTGGGTGAGTTTCTGCTTTGGAACCTGTTTCGGGGGCATCGGGAACCGTCTCACGGCGCAGACGTGGTAGTGGGGGGAGCCTATCTGGATCAGTGGGAGCTAGGCCCGCTTACCGGCAATCCCGGACGACAGAGCTATATCTTCCCGGAAGTGCAACGGCATTTTGAGCAATTATTCGGGACCTTCGGGTCGCAGCAGGCACTGGACAAGAACCGGATCTTTAACCAGCATCGTCCCCCGGAATACCAGTTGCTTACCGGCCCGATCGTCGATCCCCTACCGCCTGCTTTCACGCGTAATTTGTCACTGCTACCGGATTCGGACCTTAACTACCTGCAATTCCTCTACGGACAAAAGGCCGCCGATATGCCGGCTTTATTTGGCTCGGACGGGAGCGACCGGAGTAACACCTTACTGTACCTGCTGGCCCGGCAGGGATTGGGCCGGGCCTATGTGGAGACAGCAGTCAAGGTGGCTTCCGGCAACCTGATCAGCACCCTGGATTTTGAACTTGAACACCTCTGGGACGACAACACCCTGCGCAAGGAACAGATTGAGTGGCTGAAAGGATTTGACGCCAAATTCGAGGATCAACTGGCCTCAGCCCAGTCCACCCAGGCTTATCGTTCAGCTTTGCAGACCTTGATCAACACCCACGCCCCTTTTTACAAGAGCAACAAATGGAACTTCCTGAGTCCGGAGATCGGCACTAGTATCGATGAACAACTCGATCAACTGCTGAGCGGCGGCCTCTCAGAAGCGGTGTTGGAAGATAGCGTGGTAAAGGATCTGGTGCTTTCCAAAGCATCTTTGCAACTGCTCAGCGGCCTATCTATCACCAGCCTGGAACTACTGTTTACCGAACACCTTGACCTGTGCAATTATCGCCTCGACGCCTGGATGCAGGGCATCGTCAATCGGCGGCTGTTTGCCCTGCGTGAACAGCGGCCGACCGGGATCTATCTGGGGGCTTACGGCTATCTGGAAGATGTGAAGCCCCGACTGGATAATGCCGGTACTATATTTAAGGTTGCCGAAGAACTGGAAACCGACATTTATCGGGGCGGTTCCATATTCGGACTGGGTTCGCAGGCTGAAAGGGTAGTGATCCCGGTCTTGGATTTTGCTTCCTTTACCAAGGCGGGCATGAACCTGGATCAGGCTATAGCCGAGGCCTGGCTGTACCTAGGAGAAGATCCCCGTTTTAACATGCAATACGACCCGGCACAGGCCGGTAAAATCATCGCCATCCAAACGGATGAAGGCTACAACCAGGGTTTCATTCATACCCCTTCCCAGGCGCATGCGGTCACGGCGGCCATTTTGCGTTCCGGTTTTATGGCTAATAATCCGGCGAAGTTACACGATGCTTTTGCGGTGAACCTAAGCTCCAATAGTGTGCGAAGTGCGCTGTACCTCATCGAAGGCGTAAAAAACGGGCAGGGACTGCCGGAATTGCTGGGCTATCAGTTTGAGCGCTATCTGCACGACAATGCATCCGGACCGCTGGATCAATACATCCGGACCTTGCGCCGGCATTTTCCGCTGAATGCCGATCAGTTACCTAATTACGACTACTCACAACCAATCGAGAAGCAGGAAGCTTCCAACGTAGTGGACGGTTGGCGACTGGTGAAAAAGTATCGGCACATCCGGAAAGTCAACGATGATGTAGTAGACAAAATTAGATCCGCCTGGAGCGATTACGGCATTGGCGGTGAGGATGAACATTGGGAGGGTCTATTTGCCGCTATGGAAAAGGTCAGCCAGGATCTCGACCACGTCAGTGACCTGCTGTTGTCGGAAAGTGTATTTCAGGTGGCGAAAGGCAATCTGCAGGGAGCCGCTACAGCACTGAAGATGTTCAACAACGATATCGAACTGGACAAGCCCGAGATCGTCGACACACCCCGTCGGCACAAATTGCTGTCGCACATACTGGGTATTCAGTTCGATACAAAAAGCAGTGGTACAGCCTGGTCCGGCCGAATGACGCCCCGGGCCCAGATCAATCCACAATTGAATCACTGGCTGGCCGATCAGTTGCCCCGCCCGCATACCATTTGTATCAACATCCTGCTTTCCGATGGTAAGACACGTAAAAAGCTCAAGGTCAGTGAACTGGCCTGGCAGCCGTTGAGTGAACTGCCGACCGCTCAACCGGCAGTCGAACTGCAACCCATCGATTTTCTGGCCTTGTTTGCTGGCAAGGAAGCCTTTACTGAAAACAGTTTGCTATCCTGGTATATCCGGATGACGGCCAAGCATAAATTCGATGATGACCGGCCGGAGGCCATTCGTATTCTCTACGACGATTTGCAGGGGCTGACGCGCACGCAGTGCTCCATCTATGAAATCTATCCGCTGATCCAAACCATTCAGCAGTTGTTGGAACAAAGCCGTCCGATGTTGCCCTCCGATCTACAAAGGGAGGCCGATACCAATCTGGCGGAAGCCGCCGCCATCGCCGCGATCGACAATTCCCGGCTGATGAAGACTTTGGAAGAGCTCGTCAACGGCAAGACTTTCAACTCCCTGCAACGACGGATCGACCACGCCAACAATTTTGCATACCGTCTGAGGAGGGCCAGAGGTACGGATCTTTCTCCGGATGAGGCCCAGCTCAGCTACAATAACCTCCAGGATATTCTCTTCTTGGATGAACTGTGGAACCATACCGGCAACTTTTATCATCTCGGGCCGACCTATTCCGATTCCCGAAGGGAGGTTCTGCTGGCGCAAGCGGTAGAAAGCAAGGCTTATTTCAGCGACCTGAAAGAGAAAGCCGGAAAGGAACTGGGGACTATCAAAGGGCTCACCGACCAGGAAGAGCAATGGGAAGCCCTGCAAAAACTGGTGAAGCGTATTTTCGGAGAGGCTTTCTTTATTTTTCCCGAATTCGACCTGCCGCAGCCGGCATCCTTCTCCGCCGCTCGCGAATTCCCCGATCTATTGGCCGACGCCGGTCCCTTTGCACCGGAAGAATGGCTACAAGGCCTGGCGCAGGTCAGAAAACCTGTAAAAACCTACCGTCAACTCCATCAGCTAAAAGCACTGCTGGAAATAGGAACTGCAGAACCATCCCTGGACATTATACAGCTGCCTTTTGTAATGGAAGCGGAACGCTACCGCTGGCTGGGTGCCGCTTTTCCTGAAGGCACAGCTATTCCCGGAGATCCGCTGTCTCTGGCTTTGGAATTGCCCGACAACTACCGGCCGACCGACCGGCAATGCGGTATGGTAATCGATTTTTGGCGGGAAGCGCTTCCGGAGGACAGTACGACCTCCGGTATTGCCATGCACTACGACCAGCCCAATTCCGAACCGCCCCAGACGTTGCTCTTATGCGTGTCGCCCAAAGCGACGACGGAAGCATTCTGGAACTGGGAAGACCTGATACTTACGATTACCGATACTATGGAGTTGGCCAAAAAACGAGCCGTCGATCCAGATCTGTTGGTCCACAAAGAGGCAGAAGGGCCGATTACCGGCGTGCTCAAGTATATTTTACCCGGTGTGCTGGCTCCGGTCTGCTACAATGGAGCAACTCCCTGGACGGATTTTGGTGTAAACAATATTAATGAAACGCAACAATCATAAGCCATGTCAGACCCTGCTCTTTTACTGTGGAACCGCCTGGAAGGCAAACCGCGCAGCCAAAATCTGGAAGAAGCCCTGCGGGCCGAAGTTCGCGATCCCTTGTGGATGTTGTGCCGGCAGTGGCAATTTGGTGAATTCCGGGGCGAAGACGCGGCGGCTCCGGTGTTTTCCCGCGTGCAGTATAAACGTCAATTTCTATCACGGCTTCACACCCGGCAGGGAGAGCAAATTGATGTTGATCGGAATACGCCACTGAATCCACTGGTGGAGGCTACGCCTTTCGATCTGGACCTTAGTATCCGGATCGAGATCGGCCTGCACTGGGTCAAACTCCTGAAGCAGCAACTATCGGAAGGCGATCACGAAACGGTAATTGCTGCTTTTTACAAGCATGATCAACTGCGCTTTACCTTGCCCACCGTCACCGATCCACAGGCGCGGTTTGATCGGGCGGACGAGCTAAGCAATGCACCGCTACAGCGACTGTTGTTATTGATTTCCAGGCATCAGGCTATTGACGGAGCCAAATTACTGGACGCGATTGTCCACGAACGATCATTTGGGATAGCGGAAATAGATCAGGCCATCCAAGACTGCGGTGAGCAAGTGTTAGCCTGGATCGAGCGGGTATATCATTTCAAATTTACGGCCAATACCGCCTGGCACGATTCTCATTTGGAATACCAGTTTGATCTATGTTCAGATGAGCAACAGGCCGATCGGTTCTGCCTGAAAGCGGAAGAATATTTCGGCAAAGCGATGCAATGGTACCAGTTTGATTACGAACAGGAAAGACAGGAAGGGGAGCAGATCGCCGAGAGCGGATTGGAAGAAGCCGTACAAATCCCTGTACAAGTCAATTATATTGGTATGCCCAAGACCCGTTGGTGGGAAATGGAGGACGCAGCGGTCAATTTCGGAAACATCAAAACAACCACGGATAATCCGGCCCGCCTGCTTTTTACTCAATTTAATCTGGTGTACGGCAACGATTGGTTCATGTTGCCCTTGGAAGTCCGCTTGGGTGAACTCACTCGCATAGAGTCGATCATCGTAGCGGATAACTTTGGGCTGCACACCAGAGTGGCTCCCACACCTACTCATTCGAGAGGTTTGTGGAGTTTCTTCAACTTCTTTGATCGGGAAGAGAAGATGGAAGACGAGAACTGGTTCTATTATCCCGCTACGGCTACGGATATTTTGAAAAGTGAGCCCATCGAGCAGGTCAATTTCATCCGCGATGAGATGGCTAACATGGTGTGGGGGATCGAAAAGATCGTTCCCGATCAGATCAGCAAGGGCATGCCCGGCAGCGAACGAGCCAATCAACTGGCAGCCTATTTACAGCAATTGGAAGAACCCGACACTTTTGAAGGTGTGGAAAATGAAGCCCGGTTCAAATATCAACTCACCAGCACCGTACCTGAACACTGGATCCCCTTTATTCCCGTAAAGATCGGTCAGGATGTAGAAAACCGGCAGATCCAACTGCAACGAGCCGCCATGCCGAGACTGGTACGTGGATTTGAACCGCAACGCATCCGACCGCGCACCAGCCTGCTCCACCGAAATGAAACGCCGGAACAACGCGCTCCATATTACATTTACGAAGAGGAGATCCCCCGGGCCGGCGCTATCGTCACCGGCAGATGGAAAAGGACCAGATGGCTCAACGGTAGAACACTCTTGTGGTACGCCCGCGAAAAAACCGTCGGCAGAGGCGAAGGACACAGCGGACTGAAGTTTGATTATTTGGAAAATAAGTCTACCACTCACTCACCTAGGGAAACCAAGGATGAAGCGTCTGAAGAAAGAACCGGTGAGATCAGCATCAGCCTCAGATCCGATTTGCCGGAAACCTGGCAGAAATACGCAGCCCCTGACCTTGCAGCGTTTACGGAGAGATATTATCCTGTAGATTTTGCAATAGGAAAAGCTATTTTTCCTGTTGAGTTCAGCGAATTAAAGATACAAAATGTGGCCTTGCATTTCATTACCAAAGACGGTAAGCTTCCTCCCATGGCTTTCCAGCTCGCTATCGGTGAAGGACCAATCTCCTATCACATGGCTTATGATGGCATGGCCAACTCCTGGTCGGGAGATACTCAGGAACGCTGGGAAAATATCATAGGTCAATCTCCCATAAGCACCTGGCGCCTGGCAGTTCCCAATAATGATACGGTTTGGGGATGGTTTGACGATGGCCTGATTGAGGATATAGAGCTAAAGATCTATTATGAAGCTGAAATAGAACCCTAAGATGCTGTTTGATTGAAAATCCGGTGTACGACGAGCTCTGATGACGATTTGAATCTGGTAAAGACAACAACCGACAAATCCCAAACTATTCGACTATGCGCTCTGAAAAGCAAGCCTGTTTATGAAAAAACCGGTGCTACTCTTTGCTTTTGCTAATGAACGCCCGGGAGAAAAGGGCCGTTTAGATAATCTCCCCAAGGAGATGAACGCCATCAAGCGTTCATTGGAAAAGGTGGAAGATCACGATCTATGTAATATTCAATTGTTGCCCAATGCTAATTTGGAACAACTGATCCATACGTTCCAGCGAAAAAAATTTCGCGATAAGGTAGCTATATTTCATTACGGCGGCCATGCAACAGATCTGGAACTTATGCTGGAAGCGGATCAAACAGGATTAGCGGGGGCCAAAAGTGATGGGTTGATTCCTTTCCTCGCTAATCAAAAGGGGTTAAAACTCGTATTCTTAAATGGTTGTTTTTCTACCAATCAAGCTCAAAATCTAGTTCGGGCAGGCATCCCGGCAGTTATCGGCACCATTTCGGCTATTGATGATCAGATTGCTGCGGTCCTGTCTACTGGCTTTTACAGCGCGATGGCGGAGGGGGCTACGATTGATCAGGCTTGGAAAGAGGCTACTTTCAAAGTACAGGCTCAAGTAGGAACGGACAATCTGAATGCCTATTATCAAACGGCAGTATCTACCGACATGAGGGGAATAGGGTGGGCTCAAGCATCCTCCCGTTTTCCCTGGGAAATTCACTATCGGCAAGGTCACGAATACATCCAAAACTGGAACCTGCCCGATGCAGCCGGCGACCCCTACTTCGGTCTTCCGGACATTCCAGGATCTTATGGATATCCGGATCAACCCTTCCGGTTTTTAAATCGATATAAGAAAAAATCTGCCAGAATATTTTTTGGCCGTGGTCAATATATTCGTGATCTGTACCATCGCCTGACCAGTCCGCATGCTGCCCCCATCTTACTCCTGTATGGGCAATCTGGCGTAGGCAAATCGTCTCTACTGGAAGCCGGCTTATTTCCCAGGCTTGAATCGCAGTATGATCTTGTCTACCTGAGAATGGCTAACCACCAAAGTATTTTTGCTCAGTTGACGCAGGCATTTAATACGATTCGAAATGACGAAGGGCAACAAGCAAATCGAAGTGATCAGGTAGATCCTTTGCAGGATGCTATTGGTCAACTGAGAGAAGTACAGAAACAAGTCACTGGTCTCGCTCTCAAACACCTTGAGCAATTGATCGATAGCCTGAGCCCACGGGAGAAAAAAGTCGCCGGATCACCACTTGAGGATGCCCCCTATTTACTTAAAAGTTGGCTGAGGGCCGAGTCCGGATCTTCAAAAGATGGTGTAATCATCGTACTTGATCAAGTAGAAGAAGTTTTTACCCAGTTTCCTCCGGAACAGGTAGATGAATTCAATCAATTGCTCCAATCCCTTCAATTTATTTTTAATGAGTCGCAACGGCAACCTATTGGGAAAATTATTTTTAGCTACCGTAAAGAGTATGATTCGGAGGTAGATAAAGCCTTTAGCACCCTGGGATTACCTAAAGAAAAAGTCTTTTTGGACAAGTTGGATAAAAGAGGTGTAGAAGAAGTTGTTAAAGGGATTGCCTCCTCCCCGCAGTTGTTCAACAAATACAGTACGAAAATTGAGGAAGGGCTGGCGGAGCTAATAGCTGCAAATCTCCTGCTGGACCAGAACTCACCGATTTCTCCGGTCTTACAAATCGTATTGACGAAATTGTGGAGGCTGCAAGAGGCTGAGGATCACCGGCTTTTTACCCTGGATGATTATCAGAAGTTGAAACGCGAAGGAATATTGCTGGATGATTTTTTCCGGGAACAAATGGCTAAGATCAGGGCCTGGGAAAAGGAAATAGCACATCGGGTGGAAAGCTCGGGCTTAGCACTAGATGTATTGTATTATCACACCAGTAAATTCGTTACTGCGGAAAGCCATAGTTTGGAAGATCTGCGCCAAAAATATCAACATCAAAGCGCCATTCTGGATGATTTAGTTGAAAAGCTTCGGGAGTTATATCTACTTACAACTAATTCATCTAATGTTAACAGTCTTGCTCATGATACCCTGGCGCCGATCGTGCATCGAGCGATACAGCATTCAGAAAAGCCGGGACAGCGCGCCTTGCGAATCCTTTCTGCTAAAATGGTCGAATACGAGCAGGATGCTACCCAAACGGTCATCGATGAGGCAGACCTGTCGCTGGTGGAAAGAGGAGCTGACGGAATGAGAATCTGGACTACCCAGGAGCAAGCACTAATTCGAAAAAGCAGGATCAGAAAGGCTGCTTTAGAAGCTGAGCGAAGGCGAAATCGCTATCTGAAAACGGCCGGTGTAACGTTGATAAGCGCTCTCCTGGTCTTAATTACGTTTTTATGGATACAATCCAACCGCTTAGGCAACGTAAATCTGTTGACCGGTCGCGCTTTACAGATCGGGCAAGAAGACGCGGTCGCTGCCAGGAAGCAAATAGACCAGGCCCTGATGCTTCTTCCGGATAACGATATGGCTCTTCAGGTAAGGCATGATCTTTACTTACATGACGAGTTTTACCTCTTATCATTGGCAACCGGGAACGACGAGGCTGTTCGCGGAGTTGCTTTCGCGCCGGGAGATAGTCTGTTGTATATAAGTCAAGGAAAAACGATCTATTGGTACGACCGGCAAGGACAACTCAAAGACAGTCTCGGACTTAAGCAGCAGGCAAAAGAAATGTATTTCTTGGCCGACAAGCCACGGATCGTTGTAAGCAGCGAGGACCATACCCTCCGGTTGATCGACTTTCCGGAACGGCAGATACGCAGTTTCGTAGGCCATCGTGCTCCCGTAAGCACCATTGCTGCTTCACCAGATGGGCAACTGGTTTTGAGCGGAGATCTGAGTGGTCAATTGATTTTATGGGATGATCAGGGAAAATTAGCTGTCCGGGTTCCCAATACGGGGCAAGCAGCCCTCAATACTTTGGCTTTTTCTCCTTCCGATTCCCTTTTCTTGAGTGCTGGTGATGATGGAATAATACGAATGTACGATTTCGCCGGCAAGCTCCTACAAACCTTTTCCCATAAGGCAAAAGTGACCTCAGCGGGCTTTTCCCCCAACGGAACGGCTATTTTCGCCGGCTTACGCAATGGGGAAATCAGAAAATGGTCATTAGAAGGAAGAGAAATGGCCAGATATATCGGTCATCAAAAAAGAATAAATGATGTACAGTTTTCACCAAAAGGTCCTTATTTTCTCACCGCAAGCGACGATAAATCCATTTTATTGTGGGATACCAGCGGACATATTTTGAAAACTTACCGAGGGCATACCGATTTTGTACATAGGGTCCGTTTTTCCCGCGACGGCAACTTTTTCGCTTCGGCATCCGAGGACGGAACCGTTAAATGGTGGAAACTGAAATCAAAAGTGATCTACGAAACTGATGCTTTTGCCGGAAGTATCAACGACCTGGTCGTATCCTGGGACGGGAAGCGCACGTTGATTGGATTAGGCGCTCCCGCAGCCTCCGATATTAATGCATTAACAGTTAGCAGCGATGACTTTTTTGATCAGTACGAATCAAAACAAGCACAAAAGGCGGTATTAGTAGACCAGGATCTTGTTCCGCTCCATACCCTGGTCGGTCACAAAGGCAATATCACGGCCGTAGCACTGCATCCGGATGATCAAATGGTACTGACCGGAGGCGATGAGGGCAATGTAATCTTCTGGAACAAAGATGGGATGATGATACGCCAGTTGCCGGCTCATTCCAGTCGCATTTTTGCAATTGCCTGTTCAGCTGATGGCCGGTTTGTCATCACCGGTGCTGCGGACAGCACCGCCGTATTGTGGACTATAAAGGGTGATTCTTTAGTCACTCTACCACATCCCGATATCGTGAGTGATGTCATTGTCTTACCGGATGGTCAGGGGATATGGACGGCCTGCTATGATGGGCAACTGCGGCGATGGTCGCCGGAAGCTGAACTCTTACAGCAATGGGTAACCGGAAAAGAAAGCATCGAAGCCTGTGCGCTTTCCCCCGATGGAAAGCGGATAGCCACCGGGCACGGTGGTACTTCCGCTCTGGTGCGCGTACATAATTTAAAAGGTGAACTCGTGATGGAAGCCAGTACGGGCAGCGCCGATATCAGCGGAGGAAGAGCGGTGTATGATTTGGTCTTCAGCTCTGATGGTCAACGATTAATTGCCGGAGACGCAGCAGGGTTACTCCTAACCTTCGATTTGAATGGCCGGCGGTTACAAACCCTTGATGAATTTGATGGCTCAGCAATTTCCGGTCTTGGCTTACTGCCGGACCAAAAACAGATCTTGGTCGGTACGAAGGATGGCCGACTGCGAAAAGTGGAAGTACTAAAATGAAAAATATCAAAACTATGAAAATAGGTTGTTTACTATTGCTGCCTTTCTGCACCCTGCTCTGGGCCGCTCTTCCTCTTGATTCGAACGCTCACACGGACTTAGATAAAATATTTCAGGTCATCAAAGTAAAGGGTACAATAACCAACATAAGCAATGGGCAGTCTTTAGCAACCAATAGCCGTTTTTCCGCTGAAGATACCTTGCAATTTTCTACCGATGGAGACCGGCTGGCCGTAATCGATGAGCGGAAGCAGTCTTATATTGCCCGACCTGCGGAAAGTGATCTGGGGTATCAGTTAGAACCGATTCGGGCCAAGTTCAATACCCGGCCCGGAAAGATCCTCACTTACATCGAATTTAAAGAATACCTGGAAAATCGGGACTTCCTAGTATTGGGTGAAAAAGCAGAACTAAAGATCGAAGCGGAAAACTTTCCTATAGATGATGATCATTTCTTTTTTATACGCTACCGGTTGGAAGGTGAAGCACAACCCATCAATAAGAAACTTCCGTCTGAAGGGCAGAAGGCGATCATTAACAAAAAGAAACTTTTCCAGGTGGACGGTCAGGCTATTCCACCCGAAAAGACCAGTCAATTTCAATTGTATTATCATAATAGCCAGGAAAAGAAGTCCTTAAAAATTAGCGAAATGCGGCTGATCTTTCCCGATGAAACCAGTTTGAGACAGGAAATTGAGGTCATCAGATCGAGCTACGGCACTTCCAAAACCAACCGCCCTAAATTGAGAAAGGCTATCGAGAACTACCTCTTGGAAGTTTATGGACTACCGGAGCCGGAGAACCTTGAACGCTGGCTGAAACGGCATTACGATCTATAGGCAATTTCAGATCCTTATAGAAAACCCTAGATACTACAGAAATGTACTTAAAAACCCTGCTTATTTTCTGGCTGAGCGTAATTGCCGGCATCAGCTCCGCTCAACATGACATCAAATTACTACTGCAAAAACCGGTAGGTTTTGACCGTCTGCCTTTCAATGAACATTCGATCGATAACGGACCTGAATTACCTGCTATTTCTCCGGATGGCCAGTGGTTAGCTACGAGCAATACGTTTGCCACCATCATTTGGGACTTGAGATCTAAGATTCAGGTAAAAACCTTACCCAAGGAATTGCCTGCCGGGGAGGATATGAAACATTTCACACAGCAAAAGTGGGAGGAACGCTATACTAATATAGCTTTCCTGCCCGGCTCCAATTACCTGATCGGTATTCAGGAAATCAAGTTGGATGGTCCGTTTGAGAAACGCCATTCGCTGATGGTTTGGGATTGGCAAAACGAGCGCCTCTTGCACCGGACGCCCTTGGGCAATATCGACGCCGCAGATCTAACGTACACTCCGGACGGGGCAAAAATCCTTTTAGCCACCAGAGAGCGAATCGATAATGAGCGCGGATACCGGCTGCGAGTCCGCCTGTGGTCCTTCCCCGGTGGGGAGTTACTCCTGGACGGAAATAAACCAGCTCGAACCGATGGCGCGGGTACAATACAGGTGCGCCTACTTTCAAATCAACAAGAAGTGGTCATTGCCGAGGTAGGCCGTTTGGTACAAGAACCCTTCATCGATGTTTGGAATGTACAAACCGATTTAGTTACCCGTACCTTTAGGCCAAAAGCCGGCTGGTCAGATGCTAGGTTACTCGATTTCGCATTGGATCAACAAGAAAAATACTTAACCGCGATCTATCGTCCACCTTACAGCGAAAAAGTAGATAAAGACCTGACCCACGCTATTCGTTGGGATTTTGCAAGTGGCGAATTGGTCACCAAACCAGGCTTAGGTGGTTTTTACGCTAAAAAGAAAGCTTCCCAAATATATTTCCTTAGTCCGGACGGCCGCTATCTGTATGATGAATATGAAAATATTTCAGATTTGGAGAGCCCGGAGGTGGGAAGGATTCCCCAACTGGCGCAGTGTCTGGGCACAAGGGGGACGGTCTGCGCGATACCCATGCCGGGAGTGCCTACCACAATCATTGATGTGAATGTACAAAGTAATTATTGCTTCAATACCGACAACAACGACGTAGTATAGCCTTGGTAGATTATTTGGCCGGAGAAATTGACTTTTTCCAAGATCCGACTCCCGGAAAAGGAATAGAGCAAATTATCTTTGGCAAAGATGGTGTCTTGTGTTGGGAAGGTGGAGGTTTGGATTGGTGGGATTTATCCTCCATTTACGGCCGGCAATATGACTTAGAAAGTAGCCGCTACGTGGGGGCGACAGAAGCGCCATTTCCCAGTGTAAAAAGCTCATCCGACCTATTGCCTGATGGCCGATTGTCCATAAATTTAAATATCCCGGAGAAGTACCAGCAACCGGAGCAAACCTACCATTGGGCTTTTCCCGACTATGTATTCGATCCCAAGAATAAGGCAATTGTTCCTCTTTTTAGTAATATCGATCCTACACTGGTTAGTCGGAACAGGGAGTGGATGATAGTGGAACGAGAACTTTATCAGCGGGATGATCAACAGAATAAGTATCAAAGTTATAAGCAATTCAGCCCGAATTTAATACCCAAGATTTTCTCAAATCAAGGAGATCTCTTATACGGGTACACTTGGGGTAAGCCCCAGGAGGCAGTACTGGCTCTTTGTCAACTCCCGGAATGCAAAAAGGTCAAAACTTTTCCGCTTCCCGCTACCGAAAAAATGATCCTTAGTGCAGATGACCGTTGGTTGATCCTGCAATACGAACAAAGGGTGACCATCTTCGATACGAAAAAGAAAAAGGTGGTGGCGGACTTGAACGGCCGGGCGATGGATGTTCGCTTTAGCTTTAACCAACAACAGCTATTAATCGCCTATGGCAATCGGATTGATTTTTTCTCTATTCCCGATTTTCAGTTGCTCCACTCCAAAACGACAGATCTGATCTGGATTAAAAGCTTTGATCCCGATCCGGAAGGAGAAAGAGTGGCGATCACCGATGGTCGTCAAATCAAAATTTATGATTTAAAGTCCTGGGAATTGATACTCACTTTCGTGAATTTACCGGATGATCAATACCTGATGTATACGCCCGACAATTACTACGCGATGAGCAAGGACGCTGAAAAAAACATCGGCTTTCAGTACAATGGCGAATTTTATACTTTCGAACATTTTGATCTGTACTACCATCGTCCCGATATCGTTATCGAGCGGCTGGGGTATGCCTCGCCCCAACAGATTGCCACCCTGAGCAATGCTTACCGGAAGCGGCTGGAAAAACAAGGAGTCAACACGACTGCCATCACACCCGGATTAGATCTTCCCACCGTCAGACTCGTTAATAAGCAAGATCTACCCATTGTTAGTAATGCGGCTACCTTGCCGCTGGTGATCCAGGCAACTGATGAAAAAAGGTTGATTTCCCGCTTGCTTATCACCGTGAATGAAGTACCGGTTTTGGATATTAAGCCTGATGCCGATGCTGGATTACCCACTTCTTCCTACCATAAAACGGTCAACTTACGCCTGACCGAACCCCGAAACATGATCGAGGTTCAGGTTTGGAATAATCAAGGTATACCTTCCGTCAAGGCGAAGCATTTTGTCCGGCTGGCGAAAACAGTCCATCTGGATGAGCCGGACTTATATTTGGCTGTAATCGGGGTGTCCAGGTATAAAGATGCTCGTATGAATCTTCGTTTTGCCGCTAAAGATGCCCGGGATGTAAAGCAGCTTTTTCAGGATCGACGAGGTGCTTTTCGCCAAATTCATTCCTTCGAATTGCTGAATGAGGAGGTTACCAAAGAAAATGTCATCGCCCTAAAAGCCCAATTACAAAAATCCCGACCCGGGGACCGGGTCATACTATTTTTAGCAGGCCATGGCTTGTTAGACAAGGACTTGGATTTCTATTTCGCCACCCATGATATAGATTTTTATAATCCTGCTCAACGGGGGATTGCATTTAGCGAACTGGAAGATTTATTGACCAACCTGCCGGCCCGCCAAAAGGTGTTATTAATGGATGCTTGCAACTCCGGAGAACTCGACAAATTATCCGTAGAACAAGAACTCATCCAGGAAAATGTGGAAGAAGGATCGCTCACTTTTCGTTCCTTCGGATCAACCGGAGTGAAATCAAAAGAAGGAGCCGCGAATGCTTTTACGGTAATGAAAGATCTTTTCTACGATCTACGTCGACAGTCGGGTGCGGTCATTATTTCGGCGGCTTCAGGCGGTGAAGTAGCCATTGAAGGGGGAAAAACCTCAAACGGCATTTTTACCTATGCTTTGCTGGAAGGTATGGGTATCGGCAATGCCTCGGGGCTTCCCGCGGATGACTTTGAGGATGAACAAATTACTATTTCGGAACTACAAGACTACATACTAAAAAGAGTGCCTGAGCTCACTAAGGGCAGACAAAGGCCAACTTCTCGGGTAGAATACCTTTATAATGATTTCGTAATCCTGGATGTTAAAGGAGCAGTAGACGTTTTTGACGTAGTGAACAAGTCGCTGTCCCTGGAAACATTACAAGACTATTCAAGCAAAGGGGGGAATCTGAATGACCGAGATAGTGATGGAGCTACTTTGCTGATGCGGGTAGCTTATGAAAAGAATGATCCCTCCCTGTTACGCTGGCTAATCAGCCATGGAGCTGACCCGACGCTAAAAGGGACGATAGAATTCGAGGGGAAGCCGACGGGTTATTACGGCAATCTTACCAGCATTGCGGCGGCTGAAGGTAAAATAGGAATGCTGCAATTTTTAATTGAAGAATGCAAAATTCCGGTGGACGACCGGGAATTTGATCAAAATGATCGTGCCGATACCGGCTGGACGGCCCTGGAATGGGCAGCTAACAATGGTCAGTTGGAAGTAGTGCAATACCTGATCGGCAAAGGAGCGGACATCAATGCTAAAGCGCCTGGCGACCAGACTACTGCATTGATGCTGGCGGCGCGCAATGGACATCTGGAGGTAGTAAAAACCTTACTGCAAGCTGGAGCCTCTATCCATGCACCGGATAAAGATTATTGGACGGCGCTGCATTATGCAGCGCGTTATGGATATCCTGAGGTTGTACAGTATCTGATTCAGCGAGGAGCTGATGTCAACCGGCAAACCAATACCGGCCACACTCCACTCATGATGGCTGGCATAAATAGCCACTTCCATTCTTTTGAGCATCTCCTGACAGCAGGAGCCGATCCTCAAATTCGTAACAAGGAGGGAAAAACGATAGATGATCTCGCCCAGGAGCTTAAAATGCTGGCTGTTCAGGAATTGTTAGCTTATCAAGGGGCTAATCGCCCATTTTTTGTAGCGATTAAACAAAAAGATCAGGCAACCGTACGCCGCTTTTTGCAGCAAGGGGCATCCTTGCAAGAACAAGATCCCTTTGGTGCCAGTATGCTAATGCATATCGTCAGCGAATTTGATGATGTTGAATTTATCAAAGAAGTCATGTCTTTTCCGCATGATGTCCGGCAGCAGGGGGTAATCTGGTCCAACAGGATTAATGGCGGCTTTTACGGTAATCTGCTGTGCCTGGCTGCCGGTAAGGGCAAGTTAGACATTTTGAAATTCCTCGTAGCCGAGCATCAATTGCCCATCGATGAGCGCGAATATGAACTCCGTACCAAAGCCAAAACGGGCTGGACGGCGCTGCAATGGGCAGCTTGCAACCGGGAAGTGTCCGCCATTTACTATCTGTTGTCAAAAGGTGCCAACAAAAATATAGATGTCGACAATGGAGATACGCCTCCTCTATTATATATGAAGGGAAGTTCCACCCAGAAAACGAATACAATCAGTGAATTTGTTACCAATAAATTGGTTACTGAAGAAAACATCAACAGTCAGGATGCAAACGGCTGGTCACTTTGGCATTATGCCGCGGTAAATGACTGGGTGGATCCTGCCCTTATAAAAAACACTGCTAACTTTAATCTACAAACTAAAAAAGGATGGACCCCCCTCATGATAGCGGCCCGCAATGGTTTTGAAGGCTTCATCTGGACACTTCGGGATAAGGCTAAGCCAGACCTGATCAATGAGGATGGATTCACCGCCCTAATGGTGGCAGCCAGCAATGGCCATACTAGAGCCTGTAGAGTATTAATCGAAAACTATACTTTGGACTGTAACCGCAAAAGTCCCACCGGCGAGACTGCTTTGGATATTGCCCGACGTAAGGGCCATAGCTCAGTAGTAAAGTTATTGGAACAAGAAAAATCTTGTAGGTAACAACAATATGATAATTACGAGTGAGCGCTGAACAAGTGCCGCCGAAGGTGGGGGGGTAGGTGTAGGGTGATTCCCCGGAAGCGGCGGAATCGCTTGACTGAGAGAGACGCAATGCGTTGCGTCTCTACCCTGCTACCTCATTAACGTCACATCCCCCGAAAACACCTTCGTCGTTCCATTAATAAACTCTACCTCCAGGAAAAAAACGTACACGCCGGATTTGAGCACCTGTCCATTGTAGGTGCCGTCCCAGCCGGCTGATTCATCGCCGGTGGGGAAGTCGTATCTTTCGTAGACCAGATCGCCCCAGCGGTTGAATATTCTCATGAAGTTGATCTTCTCCACTTTGTTGGTGGCAAAGGGACGGAAGACGGCATTTTGGACATTGCTGCTATTGGGGGCGAACGCATTCGGCACGTAAAAGGGGAATCTGGTGCTGACATAGAGTTGAGCGGTATCGGAAACAAAACATCCCGCGGTGTCCTCAACGGTAACGATCAGTTCGGTGGCCGACAGGGGGGATATATATTGTTCCGTTATCGTCTCAGGGGGCTTACCGGTCAAGACCTGCTGAGGCAACCAGGCTACTTTTGAAATAGCCTCATCACCGATAGAGGGAACCGCCCTGGCCAGTACCGTGTCGCCATATACGATGATATGGTCTTCGTCATCAATTTCCAGGTCGACAAAAATCTGCTCGGGTTCGGCAATTATGATCGAATCGGTCTGAGCGATACAGTTATTTTTATCCGTAACCGTAACGAGGTAGGCGCCGGTTGTTAAATTGCCGGGGTCGGCGATGCCGTCCAGATCATCTTCATTCCAGTCATAGGCAATAACTCCCGCGCCGTTGTTTACGGTAATCTGAATACTGCCGTCATTGCTTTCAAAACATTGCAGGTCCTGGGCGGCTACGTCCAAAGAAAGGGCATCTTCAGGCTTGGTTTCAATGCATATGTTAAAATAGCCCGCTGCGCCCGTCGCATCTGAAACCGCAATGAAGTAAGCAGTACCGGCTTCCGCCCCCATCCGGATGGACAGTTCGCCACCGGCCCCCGTATCGCAGGTAAACGGCATAGAGGCATTGCTGCCGGGACATGCACCCTGAAAGACGGCCATCTGCGGTTGCGGCAGCTCTTCACTGTCGATCGAGATTTTTATGCAGTCCATATCAGTTTCAGGGGTAAAAGTATACCAGACCGTTGCGTATGGAAAATCGAAACATCCTCCCTCCAGCATTGGTCCGGGATTGGCGGAGGCGCTACATCCCTGATTGCAGATGGTATCCCGGGTGACATCCAGGGCTATGGAGCCGAAGGTGTTATCGTGATCACAAAAATCATTCACGCCGCAGCCCACTATCTTGGCGATGACAGCATCTTCTCCACCATTAAAGGAATCGTCGTACGGGCTGCCGGCCATTGGGAAATCACCGGAGTAGGTGCCTCCGCCGATAAAGACGCTTCCCGCGTTGTCAATGGTGAGGTCCAGTGCCCAGTCATTGTCGCCCCCGCCCAGGTAGGTGGATTCCAGTAATTCCGACAGGTCGAAGGAGAGACGCGAGAAGAAAATGTCCCGGTCTCCGTTATGCGTATCGTCAAAGGCATTTGCCGTCACCGGATAATCGGTTGAAAAACTGATGCCGGTGATGAAAACATTTTCCGCCCGCTCGATGATCAGTCCGTAACAATCATCATCACCGGCTCCGCCGATGAACGTGGAAGCCAGAATATTGGATAGGTTGTTATCTATTTTTGTGATAATCGCGTCGTGGTTTTCATTAAACGTATCGTCGTAAACTCCCGGCGTGGACGGATATTCCGAAGAACCGGTATAACCGGCTATAAATACGTTTTGCGCGGCATCCACCGCTATGGCATGGCTCTCTTCAAAGTTGCCGCCGCCGATAAAAGTGGCGGCGGAGAGGACGGAGAGGTTGTTATTAAACTTCGCTATAAAAATGTCCCCCGATCCATTGTGGATGGAATCGTAAGGTATGCCGGCGGTGGGAAAATCATCGGAGTACGTAAAGCCCGAAATAAAAACATTTCCGGCATCATCGGTAATAATGGCATCCGCCCCCTCATCGGTGCTGCCGCCGATGTAGGTGGAAGCCAGTAAGGAAGAAAGACCGTTATTCAGTTTGGAAACGAATACATCTTCAAAACCACCGTTAAAGGTATTATCAAAACCGCCCTCGGCCGGATAATCCGCCGACTCTGTTCTTCCGGTTACAAAAACATTGCCCGTATTGTCAAGGGTGAGGTCGTACCCGTAATCATCATCGTCACCGCCGATAAAAGTGGATACGAGGATAGAAGAAAGGTCGCTGTCCAGTTTGCAGACAAAAACATCATTGCTGCCTCCGTTATACGTATTGTCGTAAGCGGCGCCCGCCATCGGGAAATTGGCGGAGCCGGTCGCTCCGGAAATGATCACCTCGCCGGTCGGTTCCACCGCGATGGAAAGTCCGTTGTCCCAGCTGCTGCCGCCCAGAAAAGTGGAAACCAGCAAGGTGGAAAGATCATTGTCGAATTTCGACACGAAGGCGTCTTTTACGCCATTAAAAGCTGCTTTGTGGCTCCCGGCAGTCGTGGGAAAGTTATCAGACCAGGTGTACCCGGTTATCAGTACATCACCACTTTCATCAACCGCAATGGCATTGGCCCAGTCGTTGCCGCCGTCCCCCATAAAGGTAGAAGCCACGAAGGGATCGATAATCAATTCGTAATCCGGGTCATAATCCTCCACCAGGAAGGTGTAGGTGTTGTCCTCCGCTATTTTGTATGCAGCTTTCGCTAAATGTTGCTCGTTGTCTATCCATTGGTAGGCGACGGGAGCGGAATAGGCGATTTCTCCGGCAGGGGTGTGCACCATCAATCGGCCGTTCCGGGATACTTCCAGACGCTCCGCACCGTCTACGGCTATTTGAATGGATTGGGGGGCAATGTTCGGTTGTATATAAAATAGCTTTTCAACGTTATCGTTGTGGGCTTTGAGTTTGAGCTCCACTCCTTCCCATGGTTCTCCCAGGTTCAGCACTTCATAGGAAGGGACCTTGCTTGTCCATGAAGCGCTGTCGTTGCCGATGAAATAGTTAAAAACCGAAGGGCTCCTTTGCTCGCCGAAAGGGATTTTCTGAGGGCGCTGATTTACTTTTCCGACAAATCTTTCTTTCAACACATACCCGGAGATGCTGTCCACCGGTAACGCGTAAATGATTTCCTTCGCCTCATTGACAATGACATTCCCCGTGAAGGAGTGGCCGACATACAGGATGTCCTCCTCCCATTGCCCCGCATTTTTCACCCACGGAACCTTCGCATCGGCGATTTTGGATGCCCGGGCTCTGCTGCCGGGGGGCTCCTTTTGTTCCGTTGGTCTTTTATCGTCAGTACTGTCGGACCAAGCGGCTATTCCCGGCAGGAAAACCAATGAAATGATATAGGGGAATAAAGAAAATCCAATCATTGCAAGAAAAAATTATTAGCGTGCATCAAATCGGTTCCTGGATAAGAAGAGGTATGGGGGTATTTACGAACTGCTTGATCGATAGATTTTTCACCCTCTAAATCCCCCGCCACCAGCTATGAGTTGGACATAAGATAATTTATGTCGCCGCTACGCGGCTTTTATTAATTTTCAACCTGCGGCACTACCGAGGTCGGAGCAACCAAATTTGACTGTTTTCTACAAATATTTGACCTCTCCGAAGTCTGCCTTCCGCCCGCTTTCCGCTTTCCGCCTTCCGCTTTCCGCCTTCCGCCTTCCGACTTCCGCCTTCCGCTTTCCGCCTTCCGATTTCCGCTTTCGCCTCATTCCACCTTCACCATCTTAAAGCTCCTGACCAGGTCCAGCTGCCGTAAAGACAACACATAGCTTCCGGAAGCGATCGGCAGGGCGTTCAGGTCTAGTTCTACTTCATCTGATACCGGTGTGAGCTCTCCGCTTGCTATGGTTTTCCCTACAATATCCTTTATGGAATAGTATATCGGAGCATTGCTGCAGGTGGAGGAAATAAGAGCTTTGGAGGTCCTGTCCACCGGGTTGGGAAAAATCTTGGCGGAAAGACAGGTGGGTTGCCGGGGGAGCGCTTCGTTGGAACTGACGATGTCATCCGCCACATCAATCCTGATTTCACTCAAGCCAAAGCAAGCGCCGCCGTGATTGGTCAGCCCCGTGATCAACACATACCGGGCGTTTATTCCGCCGAAGTCATGAAGGTCAAGGCCTTCGTAGGTGGAAGTTCCATCGGCCATGGGAATGTTGAATTCCCCTGCTTCCGTCCAGTTAACGCTGTCGTTTGAAATATCGATCACGATGTCCTGCATGCCGGAGGTCAGGTACTCGGGAGCATTGGTATTCCAGATATGCATTTGAAACAATCCATAGGGGTAATTGAGATCGTACAGAATCCAGTGCGACTCGCCCCGGTCGGGGTTGGGGTTCATCGATGTCGTACACGAAATCCACCCGTCGTACCAGGTCGTGTTGTGCCGGTCCAGGAAGCATTGGGCCGAAACGGTGGTAACCGCAAAGGCGAAGAGTATTGCAATTATTAAAGTTTTTTTCATTATGTGAACTTTAAATATTCATAAACCCTAAGGGAGCCGCTGAAGACCCGGTATCATAAAAGTTGCCGATATTCGGAAAAAGAGTACTCAAATCAGACAGGCTGACGCCGAACCACAATGCCAATTCAGCGAAATAGGAATCGTTAGGTGTAGTGGGAATCAGGACCCCATTGTGAACGTCGAGTGCTCCTCCCAATGCTAAAGAGGGATAAGTCCCGTACATATCACCTCCCCTGACATCACCGCCCATGACCAGGGCGTTGCCGCCCCAGGCGTGGTCACTGCCGTTGCCGTTGGAGGTCAAGGTCCTTCCGAAATCCGAAATCGTAAATGTCGTCACTGCATCAAACATGCCTATTTCATCCAATCCGTTCGCAAATTCACCCAAAGCGTTATCGACCACCGTAAGGCTTCTTTCGTGGGAATTCAATAATTCGCCGTGCATATCCCATCCGCCCATGCGCACAAAAAATATCTGACGCTTAAAGCCGAGAATATCGCGCGCCATGATCACCTCGGTGATCCGCTTAAAGCTCTGTGAAATGCGGTTGTCTGAAAAGAAGGTATTCAAACTGCCGATTTGCTCCATCGCCGCCCTGAATTCAATGCTTCCTTCCAGGCTTCTCTTCAGGATATCCGTGTATGTTTTCTTGTACATGTCGGAATGCTCGACCCCTAGCAAAAGATCGATCCCTTCGGTTCTGTTTGCGTCGAAACCGGTCGATAGCGGATCGTAGCCGGTAATTCCGGGGCTTCCGTCAAACGGGTCGATGGCAAATTCAACCAGTGTTTCTCCGTATTGAAAAATATTCGTGCCGGCGAGGGAAATATTCATCGATACGTTTCGATTGGAATTCATGGAATTGAGCAAATCCGCCATTCTCCCGCCCCAGCCGAAATGCGTTCTGACGTGCGGCAAACCGGTCTGGCAGTTTTTCAACTGATCCGAATGGGAAAACAGCCCCAATGGTACCGGCGCACTACCGTTTTGGTAGCTGCTTTTCGTCGTCGGCTCTATCAACGGGCCGACATTATTGATAAAGGAGACCTTCC
This sequence comes from uncultured Saprospiraceae bacterium, assembly GCA_964632995.1. Taxonomy (GTDB): domain Bacteria; phylum Bacteroidota; class Bacteroidia; order Chitinophagales; family Saprospiraceae; genus CAZWDL01. Next base: position 1,284 of record CAZWDL010000044.1, on the reverse strand, counting down.
CGGTATTGAACAATTGATGGATGTTGATCATGGCCGGGTTTAACCCGTACTGCCTTCCGTCGCTAGTCACGGGCGTTATCGGCAACAGTTCATTTTGCGAAAGGGCCAGATCGGACCGGGTGACGGCGTATTCGTCGTATTCCGGATTGCCGCGGGGTACGAGCATATTAAAGGAGTCATTGCCGCCGGCCAGGAAAAAGCAAACGATCGCTTTGTAATCGCTATTCAGTTCGTTTGCCGAATTGTTGAGGTAAGCGGCATTGATGGCTTTCAGCTGGGTGACGGACGAAGCCGTGGTCAGACCCAGCGCCCCCAGACCGAATTCCTTGATAAATTGTCTTCGGGATTTGAATTTCATTGGAATAAAGTCTATTACTTCAGGATTGTGTAATCGGCGCTTATCACCATTAAGTAAATCGTCAATTTCACTTTTTCAAACGGGTCCTCCAGCGGGTCAACGATGGTCGTTATGATCTGCCGCGTATCGTCCCGGAGCATTCCGTTGGTCAGTAAGATGTCCAGCTCGTTGATCAGGGCTTCCGTATCTGCCGCGTGGGTTATGAGATCGTCGAGATGCGTCAGAACGAGCCTTTCCGGGTCATCCTTTGTCCTCAGCAGGGTTTCGCTGACCACCCACTCATTGACAAAATTCACAAACCCGATGCTGGTGCGGGAATTGTGCACCTGAAATTCCGGCGCGAGATAGCCCTGATTGCCGATTGGCCCCACAGGTTGAAAATCAGGCCAGTAGAAATTGAAAACGGATGGAGAATACATGGGGTGCTGGCCGGCGTCGTCGTCATATTCATCGCCCTGATTCCAGAAGAACCCATTTTCACTGACACCGCCGACCGCTCTTGCAAAATGCGTATACCGGATAATCGGCTCCTTGAGTTTTCCCTGAACCGGGTCGTTGTACCAACCGCAACTGCGTGCTTCTTCGTCCAGCAGGATAGCCTTTATCACGGCTTTCATATCCCCTCTGACGCCGGCGCCGTTATCATTGAATGCAGCTGCAACCCGGGAGACATACGCCGGCGACGGGTTAGATTTCACCAGTCGCTGGATCAGCTGTTTTCCGAAAAAGGGCCCGACATTCCGGTGATTGAACAGATGCTCAAGGGCTGCATTGACATCCTCCATCCCCGTCTGGCCGGCGGGTGCCACAAAGCCGTTCAGTAAGTATTTGGGGCCCGGTTCGTGGTATTTCTCGTACATCACCATGGGTTCCGCCATGTCTATCCTGGAGGACCTCAGGCCAAAAGCGGGTTCGATGATCGTATC
>CAZWDL010000043.1:0-50830 GCA_964632995.1 uncultured Saprospiraceae bacterium | reverse complement strand
CCAGCTCGGCCGGGAAGACCAGGCCGGTGACGGCCGACACCTCGGGGCGGCGAAAGGCGCGCACCAGCGCCTGCAGCCAGGAAGGATCAACCTGTACATCATCATCGGTGAAGGCTACGATTTCGCCGCGGGCGGCTTCCACCCCGCGGTTTCGGGCCCAATCCAGCCCCGGTTTGCTTTCGCAGCAGTATCGCATTTTTGGGAATTCACGCCTAAGCAGTCGCTCTGTAGAATCGTCGGACGGAGCGTTGTCCACGACGATCACTTCGCAGGACGCATAGTCTATCGCTTCCAGAGAGCGCAGGCAGTGGCGGAGCTCTTCCGTCCGGTCTCTGCTGCACACGACAATGGATATAAAGGGCAGGTCGCCAAAGTAATCCGTCGCGGCGGTGGAACATTCCTCTGCGATCAGCCCCTTCGTCAAATTTTCTTTCAACTCTCCAAGTAGACGCTCTTTGAGAAAGGATGCCGGTAGCCATTCCCCGAGCAGGGGGATGCTTAGATGACCGATGGGAGCGCTTCCTTTGCTGATTAAGGCATAAACGGACCGGTAGGGCGCTCCGATGTGAAGATCCTTTAAGGGTTGATCGAGATCCAGTTTGATGACTTTCGCCGGCAGGAGTATCTGTTCCGGACCTTTGGGGCCGGACAGGCCGATTTGCCATCCTTTCTGATAAGTTATGGATTCCCGCTTTGATCCTGGCTGTTGGGTAGACATAAATAGCTGCTTACGTGGAAGGGGGGGAGGGCAGGGGATAAAGGTAGTGAAAAATTGCTTTTTTTAGTCCTTCACGCCGGTATTCGGAAGCCCTTTGTTGCTATGCTGGCATATTAGATATATTTTTTGCACTTTTGTGAAATTAATAAATTGTCCGTCCGTTCAAAACTTACGTAACTATTCTGCGTAAGCTATCAAGCAAAGGAGTCATTCACATTTTACCCTCTTCCCCGGTATTCAATAGCTGTAGATCCGGCACATAGTTGCCTTTTACGGATTAATAACTATGAAAGATTCAAAAAATGTAAGAGCGAGTGTTATCATGCCCGTCTACAACTGTGAAAACTACGTTGGAGACGCGGTGAAAAGTATTCTTAATCAGACTTTCACCGATTTTGAGTTCCTGATCTTCGATGATGGGTCCAGCGACAAAAGTCTGGAGATCATTCGATCCTTTACCGATCCCAGAATACGCCTTTTTACCAGTAAAGAGAACCAGGGGTATGTGGTGCATCTCAACCGGGGACTTGATCTGGCGAAAGGAGATTATCTGTTCAGGATGGACGCCGACGATATCGCCTTGCCGAGGCGTTTCGAGCGGCAGATTAAATTCATGGATGCTCATCCTAAAATAGGGCTCTGCGGCACCTGGTACCGGGTATTCGGGACCCTGGAGGAACTGCGCCGACCTCCGTTGAGTCACGAGGAGATTCAACTGCATTTTCTGCATAGTTCAACAATGAACCATCCTTCCGTCGTTCTGCGTCGTCAGGTGCTGGAGCAACATCAGCTTCGATACCGGGAGGATTTTCTGTTTGCTGAAGATTACGAGTTTTTTGTCCGGGTTAGTAAATATACCCGGCTCGCGAATATTCCGGAAGTGCTGTTGCATTACCGGAAGCATGCCACCAACGTCGGGGCCCTTAGGCGGAAGCGACAGGTGGAGCTGTCAAACCGGATACGGATTCCCCGGTTTGAACTATTGATGGGCAGGCCTCTAAAGGCCATTGAGGCCCGTTTTATCCGTCAGGAAATTGATTTTCGGGAACCCGTTGTCGAACCGCTGCTCAACTTTCTTCAAGAGGCCGAGGCCGCCAACCTGGAAAAAGGGCTTTATAACACGGTGCATCTACGTCGTTTCCTGCATCGCCGGATCGGTATGGAACTGATACTGAGACGCTCGCTGACTCCGGCGTATTTTAAAAACCTCATCGCTTTCGGGATTCACTTTGCCGGCGTGCGACAGATACTGGCGAAGCAAGTATGTCGGAAGGTGCAGCTGGCAGGGCGGAGATTGGGTGAAGAGGGACTGCTCTTTGCATGATCCGTTACGTTATTCTTGTATTTCGACCGTAAATCAATTCTTTATCCCGGCGAATCTCGAAGTGAAATTGGCGTAGTGTTTGTTCTACACGCACCAGCTCCGTCGTTTCGGGGTGTACTTCCACTACGATAAAGCGGGTTCCCGGAAGAAAGGAGGCCGCAACGGAAGGGTCTTCCAGTAACCATTTTTCGCTGCCTTCTATATCAATTTTCAGTAAGTCAATTTGCTCCCATCCATTTTGTTCCATCAGCATGGGTAGGGTTATTCCTCTGATATTTCCCCGGCCTGGAATGACACGGGTCGACCAGTCTTTGCCGTCGCGGAATTGATGATCGAATTCAAGATCCTCCGCTTCGCTGCCCCACAGCGCGCAGGGAAATACGGCGCATCGTCTTTTCAGCTTATTGAGCCGGAGATGCATCCGCAACCGGGTTAAGTTTCCCGGTTCGGGTTCCACGCACAGGATATGTGCTTCCGGAAAGCGCACGGCCATAAGCATGGCTGCCACTCCGATATTACTTCCCGCATCGACGATACGCCGGATGGAAGGGAAATCCCGATATTGCTCTACGTAGTCAAAAAAGGGTCCGTATTCCTCATTGGTGAAAACTTCGGGATACACGTCCATATCGCTGCTGTCCAGGCGCAGAAAAAGGAGCAGGTTGCGTTCCGGTAAGAAATTGCTGTGGGTTACGGCTACTTCGGAGCCGAAGCGGAGTTGCTGAACGGGGCGGGACTTGAGCTGCCGCAGCCAGGCGCCCAGGAGCGGGCGGGTCAAGGGTCCCGGTCTGGCGATGCTGCGCAATATTCTCGCCAGGCGGAGGAAGATACGCTCGCGCAGCGTCCAGCGATGAAGCAAGGAAGAACGACTTTGCTGCCTTTGAGTGCTCATATGATACTTTCTGATTTCCCATTTCCCATTTCCCACTCACAGGGGATGATTACCCGGCCATGATTCTCGTATTGCGCCAGTTGGGTGCCCGTATCAACGATTCGAACAGGAAGTACCCCGGCTACTTCATCGAACATATCCACGCCCGGCGGGAGATAGAGTTGAAAGAGAAAGGAGTAATGATTGGGGGCTATGATGGATCTGGGTATTGTTACTTCAAAGGGAATTTCGTTACCGGGGAAGAGCATGGGGGCCTCCAGATTCCGGATACTGGAAAAGACGCGCTCTCCGTAGCGGTCGAGCAGCGCCATACAAACCTGGATGTTACTCAGCCGCTGGTTGACCCGTATATTACCACGGATGAGTATTTCATCGGTAAACTTGATTTGCGACTGTTCGGTGGCGAGGCCGAGATAAGAAAAGTACACCGGCTCGTCTTTGCTGGCCTGGTAGTTGGTCGCCGAGCGCTCGGCCTGGTCCACCTGCCCCAGGTAGTAATCGATGACCTGATCGGGATTGCCCTGCCTGGCGATGCGCCCTTCTTCAAGGTAAATACATCGGTTGCAAAGCTTGCGCATAGCGGCCAGCTGATGACTGACGAAGATCACGGTCTTTCCCTCTTTGGTCTTTTCTTCCATTTTCTCAAAGCTACGGCGCTGGAAGTCAGCATCGCCGACGGAGAGCACCTCGTCGACCAGCAGAATATCCGCTTCGATATGTGCGAGAATAGCAAAACCCAGACGGGCGATCATACCGGTGGAATAGCGCTTCATAGGGGTGTCGATAAACTCGGTCAGGCCAGCGAATTCAACGATGTCGTCGATCTTAGCCTTAACTTCCCGCTGTTTCATGCCCATGAGCGCAGCGTTGATGAAGACGTTGTCGCGCCCACTGAGGTCGTGGTGAAAGCCTATGCCTACCTCGAGCATGGAGGCCAGCCGGCCTTCAATATCGATTTCCCCTTTGGTGGGCGGCGAGATGCGGGCCAGGATTTTCAACAGTGTGCTCTTCCCGGCCCCGTTGCGCCCGATGATACCCACCACTTCGCCCTGCGTTATTTCAAATGATAATCCCCGAAGCGCCCAGAAATCTTCCAGCTGGGCGCTGCCCATGCGATTCATTTCCAGAAAGCGTTTTGTCGATTCGGTAATCGCCTCGCGTAAGGTGCCGGAACGATGCCGGTTGCGCAGGAACTTTTTATGTAAATCGTTAACACGTATAGCAATTGGCTTTGACATATTTGAATCAGGTTCAAGTATTTTTATCACAGGGCATCGCGTTGTAGCCTTCAGCCAGGATATTCCAATCTTACTTCAGATCACATCCGCCGCCTCCTTTTCCATTTTTTGAAATATATATAATCCGGAAAAAAATAATCCGATTGCGAGCAGGGCAGCTGATATCCAGTAGGGGCCGGGCATAGCTCCACCTACGACACTCCAGCGGGCGCCTTCTACGATGCCGGCCAGCGGATTGAGGTAAAGGACAAAGCTCAGATTGTCCGGAATCAGGGCTGCGGGAAAAGCAATAGGGGTGATAAAAAGCCCTATCCGCAAAATTAAGGGAATGAGATGTAAAAAGTCGCGATAGCGAATAGTCATGGCGCTGATCCACAGGCCGGAACCGAGTGCTACCAGAATAATGAGCAACAGCCAAAAGGGCAGAAAGACAATGTTGGGACTGGGCGGGTATCCCTTGATCAGCATGATAGCAATCAGGCACAAGATGATCACCCCGAAGTCGATCAGCGCCGTAATGGCTTTGGACATCGGCAGCAGCAGACGTGGGAAGTAAATCTTCTTAATCAGATCCTGGGCGCCCAGCACCGCCGCACCCGACTGGCTGGCTACATTGGCGAAGTACATCCAGCCGGCCAGTCCGGCAATGGTGAAAACGATGTGGGGAATTTCTCCGGTTTCCACTTTGGCGACCTTGCCGAAAGCGAAGTGCAGGATCACGATCGTCAATACCGGATTAATGACCGCCCACAGCACACCGATGTAAGTCTGGGAATACCGCACCTTAAGGTCGCGGTAGGCCAGAATATATAGAAGTTCCCGGTAACTGTACAATTCTCTGAAATCGACCTGCCACAAACGCCGTGCCGGCCGGATGGAGACGCGTTCCTTCATAGTGTGCCTTTCTTTCGTTTATGTGTACGAAGGTTTTTCTGCAGAGTTGCGAATGGGATCAGTGGGTAAGGGAAGCGAGAATAAAGGTAGGAATTTTTGAATAAATAAACGCACCGCAGTTAACCGCGGTGCGTCTACACTAGTCGAAACCATTTGGTTCCTTGTCATTCAGTAACAAGATCGGTACAATGCGGCTTTAGTGTTTTTAATATTGTTCCATAAGTTTTACCTATTGTTTCCTTTGTGCTCTTCTTGGTAAGCGAGGTATTGCTCCCGGACGGTTTCCGGGGACCAGAGCCGGATTTCCCGTTTTCTGAAATGGATCGCCACCCGGTACCGGGACAGAAAGGGATAACCGAGCAGGCTGTCCAGCTGGGGGCCGATCAGTTGCCGGTTCGTACCGTCGAGGGAGGCGAGCAGGGTGGGCATGGGCCGGCAGCTCTGTCCGCTCACTTTCAGATCGTGCAACTCCCCGCCGATCGTAGTAGCGGTACTGTTGCCAAAGGTGGCCAGCTCCTGCTCTTTTCTGGCTATAAAATAGGGCCTGACGTCCTTGCTCCGGCGCGGGTCCAGTACGTTGGCGCCGGCGCCGGTATCCAGGCCGAAACGGAAGGTTCGTGCTCCGATCTGTACTTCCAAGCCCGGCATCGCGCCCTTGTATTTAAAGGATAAGACGGCTTCCGCTTCGGTGTGCCGGTTTCGGTGACCCGCGCTTTTCTTTTGAGGATAAATCGTCAGTTCCCGGAAGGTGTAGTCGATGACCAGTTCACAATCCTTAAACAGTCACCCTCCAGCGTTGCCGAAGATGGGCAGCCCGGTATACACCTCGAGTGCGCACAGGTCCGTAATATCGGCCTGGGTGTTTGGGAACCGCCAGTTTCCGATTTCCAGATCGACAAGGCGTTCCTCTACCGGCAGGTGATGGCCGTCCACACCGGCACAGATTCTCCGGGTCGGTGCTCCGCGAAAATAGCGCATGTTGAGCAGCAGCCGCTCGATGCCGGTGTCGAGGATGAAGTAGCCTGTTTGGCCGTCGACAACAGCCTGGAAAACGATCAGTTTGCTTCGCATCTGGAAAGGAACCGTGTAGTGGGAAGAAGGTGCTTGTGTAAGCGAAACACAAGGCAGCAGCAGGCAGAAGAAAAACAGAGAATGCTTCATCAGGGTGTGATTTCTGGAACCGGCCGTGACCTGAGCAAGAAGAGAGGAGGCGCCCTTGAAGGCGCCGCCCGACAGGCGAGAGGCGGCGCTTTCAAGGGCCTAACGATACTCTACATCTTTTAATCCGATCCCGTACTTTTGAGTGACCTCGGAGAGGTCACTCAAAAGCATAAAACAAGCTCTAAAAGATGTGGGGTATCGTTAGGCCTTCCAGGGCGCCTCCAGACTTTGCGGTTTGATTGACGGGGTGACTCGAAGTCGAAGTCACCCCGTCAATTAAAAAATGCAGTTCAGCCGTTATTTTTCCTTTTTCTCACCTCCGTCGGCGTCCTCCCATGATATTTGGAAAACACCTGGCTGAAATAAGACAGCGAAGAAAACCCCACCTCATACGCCACCTCCGACACGTTGAGCCCGGTCGTCTCCAGCAACTCCCTCGCCCGCTCCAGCCGGATGCTTCGGATATGGTGGGAGGTCGACTGCCCGGTGAGGGCCCGGAGCTTGCGATGCAGTTGGGTGCGGCTGAAGGCCAGATCGCGGCACAGTTCGGAGATGCCGTAGTTTTCGTCGCTGATATTGGCTTCGACGGTCTCACGCAGGCGCAGGAGGAAGGCGTCTTCCGAATCGGCCGGGGCGGGAGATTTGCCAGGTTTCAAAAATCCGGATTTTTGCCCATAGCGCTCCTGTAGCTGCCGCCGGAGCTCGATGAGTTTGCGCAGGCGAACCTCGAGTTCCGTCTTGTCGAAAGGTTTGGTCAGGTAAGCGTCGGCTCCCTGTTCAAGTCCCTCCAGCTTCGAATCCCGGTCGGCTTTAGCGGTGAGCAGCAGGATGGGGATATGGCTGGTGCGGAAATCCTGCCTGAGGGTGCGGCATACTTCGTAGCCGTCTTTGCCGGGCATCATCACGTCGCTGATGATGATGTCGGGGATGGTTTCGATGGCTTTTTCTATACCTTTTTGACCGTCGTCGGCGGTTTCTAGATGGTACTGCCCTCGTAGACAAGCCTGCAGGTAGCGGGTGACATCCTGGTTGTCTTCAACGATCAACGCCCGAGGCAGGTCGGAAGGAGGCTTCGATTCTTCCTTGTCGCCTTCTAGAAAGTTTGATTCCGGAGCAGTCGGCGCTCCATGGGCTGCCGTTTGTACCGCAGGCCGGATGGTTTCTGAAGCATTAACCTTTTCGACTTCTTTTGTTACAGGCAACAATACCGTAAAAGTGGCGCCTTTACCGGATTTACTATCTACATTGATGTCTCCACCCAAAAGACGGACCAGTTCTCTGGTGAGGGTCAACCCGATTCCGGTTCCTTCCACTTCGCGGGTGCTGCCGGAGTCCGCCTGGTAAAACCGGTCGAAAATGTGCGGTAGCTGATCTTCCGGAATGCCGGCGCCGGTGTCTTTTACACTCAGCAGTAAATGATTAGAAGTCGGAATTCGGACTTGCAGATAAACATTGCCGCCCGCGGGGGTGAATTTAATCGCATTAGACAACAGGTTGGAAACGATCGTCTGCAGTTTCTCCGGATCGTAATCCATATCGATTTTTTCCTGCTCACACAGGAAGTGCAGCCGGATATCTTTGGATTCGGCATGGGCGTGGAAGGATTCCATGACATACCGGAGATAGTTGACCACATCCCCGTGAACCATTTGCACAGGCATATTTCCTGACTCCAGCTTGCGCAGCGCCAGCATCTGGTTGACCAGTTCCAGCAGCCGGCGGTTGTTGCGCTTGATCAGGTCGAGTCCTTCGCCGAACCACTGTTTTGGATCTTCCCGGATCTGATCGGCCATGCCTTCGATGACGGTCAGGGGCGTGCGGAACTCGTGGGTGATGTTGGTGTAGAGTCTGGTTTTGGCGCTGTCGAGTTCCTGGAGGCGGCGGGCTTCGGCCTCGGCCAGGCGGCGGTTAAGCTGGAAGCGGTAGATCAGCGCGATGATGCTGAAAACGATCAGGGCGTAGAGGAAATAAGCCCAGAGCGTAGCCCACCAGGGAGGAGTGATGATGATGGAAAGCGTAGTCCCTTCTAGATTCCAATGCCCGTCGTTATTCGCCCCTCTCACCTGGAAGGTGTATTCGCCGGATTCGAGATTGGTGTAGGTAGCGTAGGGGTTGACGGCGCCGGTAGATTGCCAGTCTTCGTCGTAGCCGATGAGTTGATACTCAAATTGATTCTGTTCGGGGGCCGTATAATTGAGGGCGACGAACTCCAGCCGGATGTCATTTTGGTCGTACTTCAACCGGATTTCTTCTGTAAAAGTGATGGAATGCTTCAAAGGCGAAGGCGAGTCCAGCGTATCGGCCGGGCTGCCCGCGACCGGCAGGCTGTGGCCGTCGATTTGGATGTCTTTGAGGTAGACAGGAGGGATGTGTTTATTTCCCGTCCGTCGTTCCTCTGTTCTGCGGTTCCGGCCTGTTTTTAGCAGTTTTTTACCTTTTATTTGACATTCAGAACCGCAGAACAGAAGAACAGAGGAATTATGAACAGAAGAAGTCCCCTAAACCTACTTATGGGTAATCAATACTTCGAAGTTTTCGTAAACCTATCCGCCACCATATATACTACCGGCACCAGCACCAGCGTCAGCAAGGTAGAAGTGCTCAGCCCCCCGATGATTACCCACGCCAGTCCGTTCTTCCATTCGGCTGCTGCGCCCGAGGCCAGCGCGATGGGGATCATCCCGACGATCAGCGAGATGGCTGTCATCAGGATGGGGCGCAGGCGGATGCGGCCCGCGCGGATCAGCGCCTCGCGGGTAGACAATCCCTCCTGCTTGCCCTGGTTGGCGAAGTCGACCAGCAGGATGGCGTTTTTGGCGACCAGCCCGTTGAGCATAATGATGCCGACGATGGAGAAGACGTTGAGCGACTCACCCACAAGCGCCAGCGCCAGCAGCGCGCCTACCACAGCGACGGGGATGGAAAACAGCACGACGAAGGGATCGATGTAAGAATCGTATAATGCCACCATGATCAGGTAGACGAAAAGGATGGAAGCTCCGAAGGCAATGATCAGGCTTTCGAAGGATTCCGCCTGCCGCCCCAGGTCACCGGAATAGTCGATGCGGACGCCGGAGGGTGGCGGATTGTCGTCGATCCATTGCCGCAGCTCCGCGCCGATGGTACCGGCGGGGCGCCCCAGCACCTGCGACTGTACAGTGACGGCGGGCAGGCGGTCCTGCCGCTGCAGGAGGGCGGGACCGAGGGTGGGGACCACCTCGGCAAACTGTCGCAGCTTGAGGAGCTGGCCTTTTTTATTTAGAAAAACCGATTCCAGGATATCTTCCCGGCGGCGGCGGTCGAACTCATCGAGCTGGATGCGGATATCGTACTCGTCGCCGCCCTCGCGGTACTTGGCGTCGGTGTTCCCGTTGAAGCTGACGGCCAGGGTGCCGCCGACGATCTGCAGGTCCAGGCCCAGGTTGGAGAGCTCGGCCCGGTCGATCTCGACACTGAGCTGCGGACTGCCCTCGCCGGTGGACAATTCGGGTTCGATGGTGCCTTGCGTTTGCCGGACGACCGACAACAGGGTGTCGGCGTAAGACTTAGCCTCTTCGTACTCCGGGCTGGAGACGATGATTTGTATCGGCATGTCGCCGGCACTGCCGAAGAAGCTGACCTCATTGGAGCTGACCTCCACTCCTGGTAGTCGTCGCTTTAGCGCATTCCGCGTCTGGACGGCGTAGACCGAGGTGGAACCGGGGCGTTCACTTTTGGGTACGAGCTTGACGCTGAATTCCGCCAGGTTGGGCGCCACCCGCCCGCCACTGAGGAAGCCGGTTTGCCGGCCGACCAGCGTGAAGACGCTGGTAATTTCCTCTTGTTCAAAGAGGTAATCTTCCACCCGCTGCGCCGCCTGGTTGGTCTCCTGAATGGTGGCGTCTTTAGGCAGCTCCAGCTGAATGATAAACTCACCGCGATCGCCGGTACTCAGAAAGGCGGTGCCGATATATCCCTCGGTGACCAGCAGGACAGAGCAGCCCAGCAGGGCCAGCGTTATTAAAACGATGAGCAACTTGTGATCCAGCGACCAGTCGAGCAGCCCGGCGTAGCGGTCTGATAGGCGCCGCATACCCCGTTCAAACTGCGCAAACAGCCGCTCTCCCCAGTTTTTCCTGGCATTCGGGTTGCGCTCGGGCAGCCGGGCGGCCAGCGCCGGCGCCACCGTATAGGAGACGAAAAGGCTCATGAGAATGGAGACTGTCACCACCACGGCAAACTGTTGCATGATGATGGCCACGATACCCGAGGAGAGAATTAGCGGAATAAATACCACGGCCAGCACCAGCGTGATCGACAGCGCCGTCAGAAAGATTTCGCGGGCGCCGTCCAGCGCTGCTTCCTGTGGCTTTTTGCCCATTTCGCGGTGGCGGAAGATATTCTCCAGCACTACGATGGAGTCGTCGACCAGGATGCCGATCACCAGCGACATGGCCAGCAGCGTGAGTACGTTGAAGGTGTAGTCGAGCACATTCATCGCGATGATAGTGGTCACCAGCGAGGCGGGAATCGATACCAGCACGATGAGCGAGTTGCGCAGCGAGCCGATGAAAATCAGCATGACCAATGCTACCAGCAGCGTAGCCAGCAGCAGATCCTGGGTGACGGCCCGGATGGCTTCGATGGTAAATTCTGAGGTGTCGGTGGCGATGGCGAAATCCAATCCGTCCCGGCTGTATTGTTCCTCCAGCTGTTCCAGTTCGGCGCGGATCAGCCGGCTGACCTCGACGGCGTTGGCATCCGATTTCTTGATGACCGACAGTCCAATGGAAGGGTTGCCATTGACGCGGTTGATATCCTGAACCGGTGACCGCCCGTCGATGACATCGGCTACTTCCGAAAGTTTCACGGGCGCACCCATGGGAGCGGTAGCCACGACCAGCTCCCGCAGCTCGTCGAGCGAATTGAATTTGCCGGCCAGCCGGATGAGTATCTGCTCTTCGTCATTCTCGACTTTTCCCGTTGGGAACTCCAGGTTGCCTTTACGCACCGCTTCCAGGATTTGCAGGATAGAGACCCGGTGCTGTTCCAGTTCGTTCTGCTTGACGGCCACACGGATCTCGCGGTCGCGGGCGCCGAGTAAGGTGATGGTGCCAACGCCTTCCAGCCGTGCCAGCGCCGGCTGTATGCGCTCGCGCATCAGCTGGGTGAATTCGGCCTCGGGCAGCTCAGCTGTCGCGCCGATATTCATAATTGGAAAATCGTCGGAAGAGATGCGCGAGATGGTGGGGGTGCGCGCCTGCTGCGGCAGCTCCCCTGCGATGGCGTCGATCTTGCGCTGGGCTTCCTGGATCTGCTGCCCGACATCGGCCTCGAAAGAAAGCTGGATGGTGACGATGGAAAAGTTTTCAATGGAAACGGAGCGGATGCCGCGAATGCCTTCCAGGGTGGAGACGGCGTCCTCGATGGGTTTGGTCAGTCCGTTCTCCACCTCTGCCGGCGAGGCGCCGGGGTAAATCGTCGTAACGGTAATCACCGGCGCCGAAAACTTGGGCACCAGCTCGAAATTGAGCTGGAAGTAGCTGATGCCCGCCAGTACGGTGAGTACCGCGAAAACTACTACGATGAGGGTCGGACGCCGGATGGATAGTCGGATCATAAATCGTTTGATGTTTTGTTGTAGGGCGCATGGCTGATTTGAACCCCCCGCTTACTGCCGGTTCGCCGAGGGAGCGACTGACGGGGTGGTTGTCAACTGACGGGGTGACTCTGAGTCACCCCGTCAGTCGCTCCTTCACGTAAATTGGTTTGAGAAACTTCTCAAACCATTTCGACGTCAGTATATCTTCGATGATACCGAAGACAAGCGCCGGTCTCCTGCCGACTTTGGAACGCCGAAGTATAAGAACTCAGGAACTTTTACCCGACCGAACGAAGTGAGGGCAGGCAAGCACCTAAGCACCCACTCATTTTTCCACTATTTCGACGGGATCGCCATCCCGCAGGTTGATCTGCCCGCTGAGCACGACCTGCTCGCCAGTCTCCAGGCCGCTGAGCACCTCGATGAGGTTGCCGTACGCCTCGCCGGCTTCCACGCGGCGCAGCAGCGCTTTACCGTCCTCTACAACGAAGACTTCCCCTTCGCGCACACTGCCGGCAAAAGCATCGCGGGGGACGACGATGGACGCCACGCTTTCCCCCAACTCGAAATAGGCCTTACCGCTCATGCCTGCCCGCAGGGGATGGGAGCGGCTGTTGGGCAGCTCGATTTCCACGGGGTACCTTTTGGAGAACATATCGGGCTTGATGCCGATTGCCGTTACGCGGCCTGAGTATTCCTCCCCTGGATATACATCGGCTGTCAGGCGTACCGGCAGGCCCTCGTTGATGCGCACTACCTGGCCGGCCGTGAGCAGGGCGTTAAATTTGAGCCGGTCGACGTTGACGATCTGGAAAAGTGGATTACCCTGGCCGACATAGCCCCCTTCGACGGGCATGGGCCGCTGCGGCAGCGGCATGATATGTCCGGAAATCGGGGCCCGGATCAGCGCGTCCTTGATGCGTTTGCGCAAGCTCTGCAGTTTGATCTCGCCACTCTCTACCTTGGTTTTGACCTCGTCGTACTGCCGCTGGGTGACGCCGCCTTCACCGATGAGGTTTTCCATGCGCTCCAGGTTTTTCCGGGCGTTTTTCAGCTCTAGTTCTGCGGCGCGCAATTCATTTTCCGTATACTCATTGTCTACCTCGATCAGTACTTCCCCTTCGCGCACATAGGCGCCGGTACGCACATTGAGGGCGATGATCTGCCCGTTGACGGTCGGCGCCACGACTACCTCTTTAGAAGCTTCGAAGCTGCCATTCAGCGTAAAGGATTGGCGGAAAGATTGCCGGTCGACTCTTCCTGTGGTAACCGGAATGGCGCTGTCCTGGTCCATAGCGAGCTGCACTTCTGCTTCCATGCGTTCCTTGTTTTGCTGCAGCTTCCACCAGATGCCGTAGCCCAGCGCGACGGCGAACAGGATAATCAGGAAAATTCTTACGGTGTGGGACATAGTTAATAAAATAAATATTGCAGCTGGTAAATAGGCTCTTAAATTGTTAACACAAATATACCCCTCAGTTTTCGGTCATGCGTGCAATTAACTCCCCTTTCGCATGCCAGAGCTCTACTTCGGCCTGCCGCAGTTCCAGCAGGGCGGTCAGGAAATTGGTTTGCGCCTCGCGCAGGCTTGCCTCGGCGCTGAGCAGTTCCATGATCGGCGTGATTCCTTCGGCATACTGCTTTTCGGTCACTTCGAAGATCCGGCGGGCCATGCTCAGGTTTTCCTCCAGGGATTGCAGTTCATTGTAGTTCACCTGAAGTTGCTGCCGGGCGCTGTAATGCTGCAGTTGTAAAGACTGGCGGGTGCTTTGCAGTTGATGTTCCGCCAGCTCCGTTTCCAGCTGGGCCTGCTGGATTTTGGCCCGCCGTTCGTAGCCGTCGAATAAATTATACTCGACCCGCAGCCCCAGGTAGGAATTCCCGAACCAGTAATCGGTGCGTAGCCATTCGGCCGGGGTGTCGCCCCAGGCATTAAGACGCAAGGCCGCCTGGAGGTAAATACTCGGAAGGTTTCCGGCCCGCAGCCGCTCAATTTGCAGCTGCTGTAATTCGCCGCGCAGCCGCAGCAGGTTAATCTCTGTTCGCTGATCCAGGTTGAGCGTCTGTCTGGCTGCTTCGGGGATGGCGTAAGGGGCAGTATTCAGGCTGTCGGGCAGTTGGATGTCTTCTTCCAGTGGCAGGGACATGCGGTATTTGAGTAGGTGCAATAAGCGATCGTACTGCAAGTCCAGGTTGCGCAGTTTGGTTTCCAGGTTTTTCCGGGCTACCTCCAAGCGGTTGACGTCGATCTCTTTGGCAAAACCATTCTGATACTGCCGGCGGGTGAGTTTTAACAAACCTTCGATTCGATTCAGGTTGGCTTCGAGCAGACCGCGTTTTTTCTTGACGATCAGCGCCTGATAGTAGGTTTTAGCTACCTCCAGTGCCGCCTGTTCCCGGCTGCGCTGCACTTGCAGCTCATTGACCCGAACCAGCTTTTCGCGGCCTTCCTCGCCGACGGCAAAGGCGGGGGTGAACAGCGGTTGACGCGCTTCGATATTTACCCCTGCAAAGATGTTTTTACCGAAACGAATGGGAACATCCCCGTCCTGACCGTCAAAAAGTCCGGCCGGCGCCAGCGTGACGGGCCGGGCAAAATGGTAAGCGATATCGGAATTGACCTGCAGGTTCGGCAATGCCTGGCTTTTCATCTCCTGCACTTGATATTCAGCTTTTTGGGCTTCCAGTTGAGCCTGTTCAATGCCGTTTCCGTTTTTCAGCACGTACTGGATACAATCGCGAAGATCAAAAGGGACGGCCCTATCCTGCGCCGCCGCATTACGAAGTAACAGTATTAGAAGTAGGACGAAGGTTCCTCTCGACATGGGAATAGCGTTTGGTAAAAGCAAAAGGATTGAGTTGCCATTTGAAAGAGTTAAAGAATTTGGGTTGATCCTGCTCTTCCTATTTCCATTTATATGCCTTAATCACTCTTGAGTGCACAGGTTCGAAGGTAAGGGAAAAACCTTGGGCAGAAATTGACAAATATTAGCAAATGCTATTTTTGTTTAACGATTAACGGGGCGCAGCCAAAAAAGTATAAACAAAGTTCGTCGGTTTCTGTTAAACAAAAGATTTATTCATTTAAAACCGATTTATCAGATGAAGAGATTTTACTTCTTCTTTTCTATTTTATTGTCCACCTTTCTCCTCCATGCGCAGGGTCCGGTGTCAAAAGTACAGGTGATTCACAATTCACCCTCCCCCACGGTAGATATCTACGCTAACGGAGATTTGCTGCTGGATGATTTTGCTTTCCGAACAGCTACGCCTTATCTGGATGTACCGGCCGGAGTGGAAATTGATCTGGCCATAGCACCCGACACCAGTACAAGTGTGGAAAGCGCCCTGGTAACATTTGAAAATATTATTTTTGAGGAAAACACTGCCTATGTTGTTACGGCAGCTGGTGTTGTAGGGGCTGCTCAGACACCTTTCGACCTGAAGATCCAAGAGAATGCCCGCGAGACGGCTACCGTTCCGGACCAGGTGGACATTCTGGCCTTCCACGGCGCGCCGGATGCACCGCCGGTTGACGTTGATGCCCGCACCGTCGGCAATCTGATTTCCGGCCTGAGTTTTGGCAACTACAGCGATTACCTGTCGGTTGCACCGGACGTCTACTACCTGGATCTGCGCATTGCGGGTACACCTAATGTGCTGGCTACCTTCGAGGCGGATTTGAGTGGGTTGGCCGGTCAATCGGTTACCTTGTTCGCTTCGGGTTTTGCTTTTGGCGAACCCTCTTTCGGCCTCTATGCAGCGCTGGCCGACGGGACGGTGGTTCAGCTACCAGTTTCCCCGGTGGCCCGGGTGCAGCTGATTCACAATTCACCCTCGCCGACGGTGGACATCTACGCCAACGGTGACCTGCTGCTCGATGACTTTGAGTTCCGCACCGCTACGCCGTACCTGACCTTGCCCGCCGGTGTCGATATCGACATCGCCGTGGCGCCGGATACGAGCACCAACGCGGAAAGCGCCCTGGTAGTTTTTGAAAATGTGATGTTTGAGAATGCTAAAACCTATATCGTTACTGCTGCCGGTGTGGTGGGCGCCGCCCAGACGCCCTTCGACCTGGTCATCAAGGAGGACGCCCGCGAGACCGCTACGGCTCCGGATCAGGTGGATTTCCTGGCCTTCCATGGCTCCCCGGATGCACCGCCGGTAGATGTGGACGCCCGTGGAGTAGGTAATCTGCTGGAAGGTCTGAGTTTCGGCACTTATACCGAATACCTTTCCGTTGCTCCGGATGTTTACTACCTCGACGTACGTATCGCCGGCACCCCTAATGTACTGGCTACCTTCGAGGCCGACCTCAGCGGGCTGGCCGGTCAAACGGCTACTTTATTTGCTTCCGGTTTTGCTTTCGACCAACCTGGATTCGGTCTCTTCGCGGCGCTGGCTGATGGGACGGTCGTGCAACTACCCCTGGCGGAAGTCGCCCGGGTGCAGATCATCCATAATTCGCCGTCACCGACCGTTGACGTCTACGCCAACGGAGAACTGTTCCTCGACGATTTCGAATTCCGTACGGCGACGCCCTTTACGACCTTGCCTGCCGGCGAAGTAATTAATATTGGTGTAGCATTGGACAACAGTACTTCGGTGGAAGATACGCTGGTGAATTTTGCCGTCACTTTTGAGAATAACAGAACCTACGTCGTTGCTGCTGACGGCATTGTAGGTGATGATAATTTCCCCTTCACCCTCCACGTCTCCGATATGGGACAGGAAGCTGCTCCAGCCGATAGCCTGGTATCCGTCGCAGCACTACACGGTTCGCCAGGGGCGCCTAATGTAGACATTGACGCACGCACGGTAGGAACCATTATCAGTGACCTGGCCTACGGTGAATTCACCGGATACCTCGACCTCGATACGGCACTTTACTATCTGGATGTTCGCGCTGCCGGCGATCCCAACATCGTTGCCACTTTCGCAGCGGATCTGAGTGGTCTGGGCGGAGCGGCAACCACCGTTTTCGCTTCTGGCATTCTGGGCGCTGATCCTGCTTTCGGCTTGTTCGCCGCGCTGGCCGACGGCACCGTAGTGGAACTGCCGGCGGTGGAAGTTGCCCGGGTGCAGGTGATTCACAATTCGCCCAGTCCGACGGTTGATGTATACGCTAACGGCGACTTGCTGTTGGATGACTTTGCTTTCCGCACGGCAACTCCTTTTACTACGCTACCCGCCGGGGTCAACATCGATCTGGGTGTAGCGTTGGACAACAGCAGCTCGGTAGAAGATACCCTGGTCAACTTCCCGGTCATGTTCGAAAATGGCAAGACTTATGTGGTCATAGCTACCGGCATTGTAGGAGATATGGATACGCCTTTCGATCTGGCGGTATCCGATATGGGACAGGAAGCCGCAGGTGATGACACCGAGGTCGACCTGCTGTTATACCATGGTTCTACCGACGCACCGGCAGTAGATGTGCTGGTGGACGGTGGCGGCACGCTGTTCGACGATGTAGCCTACGGTGACTTCCAGGGCTACGTCAGCGTGCCTACCGGCGCCTATACGCTGAACCTGACTCCTGCTGATGACAACAGCACGGTTGTCGTTTCCTATCAGGCGGATCTCAGCGACGCCGGCGGACTGGCCGCTACCGTATTCGCATCCGGCTTCTTCGACGGAACAGATCCTGCTTTTCAGGTATGGGTAGCTTTACCGGACGGAACGACCTTCCCGCTGCAGCTGGCGACCAACGTGCGTACCCTTACCGACCAACTGGGTTACTACCGCGTAGCGCCCAACCCGGCCAGCAGTATGGTACAGGTGTCCTACGAATTGAGTGAAAAGCTGGATCTGCAGCTGACGCTTTTTGATGCCAACGGCCGCCTGTTGCAACTCCGCAACCTCGGCGAACAGATTCCCGGTGAATACACCGAAGAGCTGAATGTCGCCCAACTACCCGAAGGCGTTTACTTCCTGAATCTGGTTTCCAGCCAGGGCGTAGCCAATCAGCGGATTATCGTCACGAAATAAGGAGGATAGAGATATTTTCCGTTAAGGGATAAATAAAAAAGGCGGATTCCAGATGAATGGAGTCTGCCTTTTTTGTTTGTGTAAGAAGGAGCTGCGACAATGAGGATAGTCAATGATTATCAAAATTGCAGGACGAGTATTTTTACACTGTTACCACTCTCCTCTGCAAACGGACAAAATTTGACGGTAAAAGTGCAAATTTACCTTTACCTCGTTGAGGCCGCAGATTACTATTTTTTATCCCCGTTCTTCTTGAGTTTTTCGTTGGCCCAGTCGGCAGCGCGCTCGTAATTTTGCTCGGTTTTGTCAACCCATTCTTCCGCTGTCCGGGAAGCCTTTTCAATGTTTTCCTTCAGGGAATTCCTCGCCTGGTCGGCGTATTCCTTGCTGTTTTCAATGGCATCGGTAGCTTTCTCCGAGAATTGGTCCAATTCATTGCGGGTGCGGTCGCTGACGTCCTGGCTCCAGGTATTGAGTTTTTTATTACTCTCCTGGCGAAGCCGGCGTCCCTGGTTAGAATTGAGGTACAGTCCGGCAGCGATACCGGCAAATAGGCCTGCCCAAAATTTCCAAGTGGAGCGATTATTTCCTTCTTTCATGGTTGTACGGTTGAATTTAATCTGTAAAATGAGGATGTTTCTCTTTTGAAAAATGCTTGCTTCTACGCTGAATGTCAATGATTTTGATCATTTTTTTCAAGACATTTGACGAATGAATGAGACGCATAGATGAACAAACGGTTTTCATCAATCTAACGGTACGGAGTACCGCATGTTCGGTGGGAAGGGGCAATTCCCCGCTTTTCACGGGAGAAGGGCTACTACTGCTTAAGTTGCTGCTCGATGCGTTCGAGGCGCTGTTCCAGTTGTAATAGCTTTTCCAGGATGATGATATGCGTTTTCTTGGCATCAATGCCTACCGGGGAAGCGTCGCTGTGAATCACTTCGGCGATGGCGTCATAGGTTGATTGATCTACTTTAAGTTTTTCCATGTCGATGATTTTGGTTTATTTATCCGGTAACTCCCTGCTCATGCAAACATGCTACGGGAGTAATCCTTTTATGATGTAAGGCTAAAGGGACGGAAGCTGTTTGGCAAACCGTCTGAAATTTAATAAAAACAGCACAACGCATAAGATTTGTCATGATAGAAACGGAACCACTACTCGAGACGGCAGAGTCCCAGGTCCGACAATTGATGCGCGAGGAGCGCTCAGCGGAGTATTTGTTTCACAACCTGACCCGTATTTTGGAATGGGTAGAACTCAGCCATGAGTTTGCCGGGGAAATGGATTTGTCAAAGGAAGAAAAACAGGAACTATTGCTGGCTGCCTGGTTTATGGATACCGGGTACGAAAAGGGGGAAGCGGAACCATGGAAGAAGGCGGCCCGTATCGCCCGTCATTTTTTGGAAAAAGAAGCCGTCGACGAGTCAACTATCGAAGCCGTCGAGCGACTGATTCTCAGCACAGAACCTGACAGGGAACTCCAGACCAAACTGGAGAAAATTCTGCACGACGTGCGCTGGTCCTGGCTGGGACGCAAGCGCTTCTTCGGGCTCAGCAACCTGTTGCGGATGGAGGAAGAAAATCTACGCGGTGAAAGCATCCCTAGCTATGAGTGGCGCCGTAAAGCCCGCGATATGCTGATCAACACAAACTACCTTACCGCCTACGGACGCGATGAGTTCCTCAACCGCAAAATCAAGAACATCGCCAAGCAGCGCAAGAAACTGGAGAAGGCCAAGAAGAAAAAAATTCGGCAAAAGACCGGAAAGGAGTTCGGGCGAGGGGTCGATACGGTATACCGGGTCACTTTTCGCAATCATATAAACCTGAGCCGTATTGCTGATGGGAAGGCCAATATGATCATCAGCATCAACACGGTGGTTTTGTCGGTACTCATCACTGCCGGAACAGCCAGTTTCACCTCTTCCTGGAATGAAACGCTGAGTCGCAATTGGCATTTGTTGCTTCCCGTGGTCGTTCTCATGCTGACATCTTTAACGGCGGTTGTTTTTGCCGTATTGTCCGCCCTGCCCAAAGTGTCGAGCTATCCCTTTAGCGAGGAAGACCTCGAACAGCATAAGGTCAGCCTGCTCTACTTCGGCAACTTCCTGCAACTGAACGAGAAAAAATTCGTCGGCTACCTGCGCGACCTGAAAAAGGACCAGGAAATTCTTTACGACGACCTCTCCCGCGATTTGTACAACCTGGGTAAGGTGCTGCGCAAGAAGTACCGCCTGCTGACCATCGCCTACCGGGTATTCGTAGGGGGGCTGGCGCTGAGTATGATCATCCTGATCGTGACGGCGATTATCGCGCTGGCATGAGATGGTAAGTGGGAGCCAGGGCCAAAAGAAAATAATCAACCCTTATTATAGGCGGCGTTAGAATAAGGGTCCCTATATTTAGAAAATGATTTAAAACGCAGACACGGAAAAAACACCTCATGAATAATCAGGAAAAGACATCGCGTAAAGTAACTATTGTCGGCGCCGGAGATGTCGGCGCCACCTTCGCCTATGCCCTGGCGCAAGACGGGGTAGCCGAAGAGATCTGCCTGGTCGACCTCAACCGGGACTTGCTGACCGGACAGGTACTTGATCTCTCCCATGGATTACCTTATTACCCACCTATCCGGATCAGGGAAGGAACGGTAAAAGACTACGCTGACGCGGAGGTGATCGTCATTACAGCGGGCGCTGCCCAGCGGCCCGGCGAATCGCGCCTCGATCTGCTACATCGTAATGCCGGCATCATTCGCGGCATTATGGATGACATTCAGGAACAAGGCTCGGAAGCTGTGGTGGTCATGGTCACCAACCCCGTCGATGTACTTACCTATGTCGCCTTGCAGCACTCGGGCTGGCCGCGCGAGCGCATTCTCGGTTCCGGGACGGTGCTCGACAGCGCCCGCTTTCGCTATCTGATCAGCCGTACCCTGGGCGTCGGGGTGCACAACGTTCATGCCTACATTCTTGGGGAACACGGCGATAGCGAGTTCCCCGCCTGGTCCTTGACGAATATAGGCGGCGTGCCTGTAGATTACTACAGTCAGACCAATTACGAGGGCGATGACTGGCATAAGCGGCGGGAGGAAATCGTGGAGCAGGTACGTAACTCGGCCTATCACATCATCGATTATAAAGGCTCCACCAACTTTGCCGTAGGGCTGGCGCTGACCCGGATCGTAGGTTCTGTCCTGCGCAATCAGGCCAGCGTATTGACCGTTTCTACCCGCCTGGAAGGCGAGTACGGCTACGACGGCCTCTGCATCAGCGTTCCCTGCCTGGTGGATGACAAAGGGGTGGATAAGATACTCCTAGCCGAGCTGACCCCGCAGGAACAAGAGTCCATGGCCCATTCCGTCAAAGTATTGAAGCAATCCATCGCCGACCTGGAAAAGAAAGGCTAAGCATGTTTAAATTTAGTTTTCGAGTTCCAAACGGATGGATTTTCCGGATAATGATTATTTTAATGAAAAATCAGCAATCATGGCAGCATATATGAACATGGACACTCTCCGGTTCCAGCTATTCGACGTACACCGGTTGGGTGACCTTTTGCGACGCGACCGCTTTCGCGAATTTGATGAGGATGCGATCAACATCTTTCTGGATTCCATTAAGGATTTTTCGGATCAGGAATTGTATCCCTGCTATCGCGAAATGGATGAGGAACCAGCTCGCTATGAGGACGGCGGTATCGTCGTGCATCCGCAGGTCAAGGTACTGATGGAAAAATCGGCTGAATTGGGTCTGATCAGCGGAACCTTCGACCTGGAGGACGGGGGCATGCAGCTGCCGGGAATGGCCCAACAGGCGGCTTATTTCATCATGGAGTCGGCCAATAACAACGCCCCTGGGTACCCAGGACTGACGGCTGGTGCGGCGCGGCTGATCCTTTCCTTCGGCAGCGAAGAACTGAAAGAGCAGTTCATCCCGCAAATGTTGTCGGGCGAGTGGGGCGGCACGATGTGCCTGACCGAACCGCAGGCCGGCAGCTCACTCTCGGATATTACCACAACGGCTTACCCGCAGCAAGACGGAGCCTACCTGATCAAAGGACAGAAGATCTTCATCTCCGGCGGCGACCATGCTTACTGTAGTAATTTCGTACATCTGGTACTAGCCCGCATTGAAGGGGCGCCGGCCGGAACGAAGGGTATTTCGCTGTTCGTGGTCCCTAAAAAGCGGATGGAAAACGGCGAACTGATAGCTAATGACGTACAAACCGCCGGCGACTTCCAGAAGATGGGGCAACGCGGTTACTGTACAACGCACCTCGCTTTTGGTGAAAACGATGACGCTCGTGCCTGGTTGGTAGGAGAGGCCCACCGGGGATTGTCTTACATGTTTCAAATGATGAACGACGCCCGCATCTCGGTTGGGCGCGGCGGGGTATCGGTTGCCTCGGCGGCCTATCACGCTGCGCTGCAGTATGCCGGGGAGCGTCCGCAGGGACGGCGGCTGAGCAATTCCGGTAAGAAAGATCCTTCGGCGGAACCGGTGCCTATCATGCAGCACGCCGATGTGCGCCGCATGTTGCTGTTGCAAAAGGCGATCTATGAGGGCGCCCTGAGCCTGGTGCTGCAATCTTCCCGCTATCACGATCTCGAAATGTCGGGAACGGAAGAAGAGCGAAAGCATTACAACCAGTTACTGGAACTGCTGACCCCCGTTGCCAAGACCTACCCTTCGGAAAAGGGGCGTGAAGCGGTGGACAACGGCCTGCAGGTGCTGGGCGGCTACGGATTTTGCTCCGATTTCGTCTTACAGCAATACTATCGCGATATCCGGATTATGGCGATTTACGAGGGCACCACCGGAATTCAGTCACTTGACCTGCTGGGACGCAAGATCACGATGAACGACGGAAAGGCGCTGAAGCTGCTGATGGCTGAAATTTCACAGACGGTGGAGGAAGCCGGGGCTTACGACATCTTGAAACCCTACGCCGGTGAGCTGGGCGACAGTCTGCAGCAGCTGGAACAGGTGCTGAAATTTTTGCTTCCCTTCGCCAAACGCGGAGAGTACGAGCGCTTTCTTGCCGACGCCACCATCTTCATGGAATTTTTCGGCACGATTATCGTCGCCTGGCAGTGGCTCAAAATGGGTATTGCCGCCAAGCAGGCGCTGATTAAAGGGGACAGCACCTATTCCACCGCTTTTTACGAAAGTAAAATCCACACCATGCGCTTTTTCTTCAAATACGAACTGAGAAAAGCGCATGGGCTGGCGGATGTGATAACCAGCGAGGAAGTGCTCACGCTGGCGGAGGAGAAAGAATTAATTGAATAGAGAGGGGATTCGTTGCCGATGATGCTTGTTTTGGCTCCGCTACCCACCGGTTTCTGGACAGTAGCGATACTTTTGCTTCTGGCTGCGGCGCTGGGGTTTCGCTTTAAGGTTGTCAATGCCTCCGGCGCCCTGGCCGGCTGTGCTATCGGTCTGGCCGTTTACCTGGGAGGGCAATGGGCGACGCTGATTCCGCTGCTGGCTTTTGTCGGTATCGGCTCACTGGCTACGAAATGGAACCTGGAAAAGAAGATGATCCGGGGACTGGCGCAGGCCGAAAAAGGACAGCGCTCCGCGATCAATGCCCTGGCCAACGGTGGTGTGGCGGCATTACTCGGGCTGCTCGCCTGGGCGCTCGGGGCCGACGCTGCTCCACTTTTATCTATTATGATCACAGCTAGTCTGGCTTCCGCCATCTCGGATACGCTCTCCTCTGAAATGGGCAACGTTTACGGAACTCGCTACTATCACATTCTCACCTTCCAACCCGGCACGCGCGGCCGCGATGGTGTCATTAGCCTCGAAGGCACCCGCTACGGCATTCTCGGCAGCGTACTCATAGCAGTTCTCTTCGGGCTGCTCTCCGGTTTCGGATGGCCCGTCCTCTGGATCGCCCTGGCCGGCCTGCTGGGTAATCTCAGCGATTCGGTGCTGGGCGCCACCCTGCAACGGCGAGGTTACCTGAATAACCACGGCGTCAATTTCGTCAGCACCCTTCTCGCAGCCTTGCTGGCGGGAGGAATGGGGGCATGGGTTTCAGGTCTTTAGTTCGAACATGGCTTCGATCTCTACCGGAATGCCGTCGGGAAGGGAAGACATACCCACGGCGCTGCGCACACCAATACCGTTTTCCTCGCCCCATATATGAGCAAAGAGTTCAGAGCATCCGTTGAGCACATAGGGATGACTTTCGAAATCTTCGGTGGCGTTAACCATACCGAGGATTTTGACTACCCGCTTGATGCGACTGAGGCTGTCCAGATTAGCAAAAAGCGTAGCGAGTATGCAAAGCCCGGTTTGCCGGGCGGCTGCTTTGGCTTCTTCCAGGTCGAGATCACGACCTACTTTACCGGTGATGTAGGTGCCGTCGGCGGTAAGGGTGCCGTGCCCGGAAACAAAAACCCAATTGCCCAGTTGTAGAAAAGGACGATATACGCCCTGCGGTTCCGGCGCCGGGGGAAGTTGCACGTTTAATTCAGCTAGACGTTGATCTGCGTTCATTTCTGTGAAATTTTGTATTTTGTATGGGTGATTAGATAAACAGATAGCATCTTATAGAAGTAATCTGTAGACACATCTATAATTTTTCGAAATTTAACAAATAAAGGAAATTATTGTACTTCAATATAAAAAATCCGGCAAGTTTCGGATGGTGCTGATTCAGGAAAGCCCTTTCTCTTATAAAGAATAAGTCTGAATTCCAGCCTCCGTATACTTGTTTTAGCATAGAGAAACCATAAAAAACAGAAAAGCACTTACCTTAGTCCCTATGTTCTACCTTAACCACTTTTTATGGGGTCTGGCCATGGCCTCCGTCGGTGTCACCCTGCCGGGCATGGTGAATATGACCTCCGTAAACCTCAGTATACGGCGTGGTATCCGTTCAGCGCTGCATTTTAGCGCGGGTGCGGCTGTCACCGTTTTTTTTCAGGCTTTTATAGCGGTGGCCTTTGCAGGCTACATTGCCAGACACCCTGAAGTATTTCAGTTCCTGAAAAAAGCAGCAGTCGTATTGCTTTTCCTGTTCAGCATTATCTTTCTATACCAGGCTTTGCGAAACAAGGCAGTGGAAGCCCGTAAAGGAAAAGGTCATTCTTTCCTGTTGGGTATTCTGGTAGCCGGAATGAATGTGCTGAGCATACCTTTCTTTTTTGCGTTCAGCGCCTTCCTCAAAGCCAATGACTGGTTGTCGCAAGGGATTGTCGCCCGGCTGTTTTTTGTTTCGGGGACCAGCCTGGGCGCACTGCTCCTGCTGGCCGGATATGCTCATTTCGCTCAGTATATCTCCGGTCGCGTCAATTCGCTTTCCCGTAACATGAATTTCATAATGAGTGGATTCTTCCTGCTCCTGGCTGTATTGCAGATTGCTCAGTTGTATTATGAGTGATACTCTGCTGGATGCTGGATGCCTGGCGCTAGCCTGGAATATTCCCTGGATAAGCCCCGCTAAGCCCCTTCCGACTTCCGCTTTCCCACTTCCCACTTCGATCTGGATGCTTGATGCTGGCCATGACAGGGATCGCTTTATACCGGTCAGCCAGTACTCTCTGTACCGAGAACAAGGGAGGGAATTTAGATTTTTTCTTTTGGGCAGGTGGATAATTTGTATATTTGACAGGTCTTTTAACCCACATTCGGATTTTTCAAGCACTGATTTATGGCAAAACTTCCCGGCTTATCTTTAGAAGCCGGGTGGCAGGTAGAGGTACACGGTATCACTGGATACCGTCGGCCATCTTCTGGCTGTGTGTATTCAAGCCTGACAGTTTTTCGGTTTTGCTTATTAAAATCATGAATAATCCGGGTCAAAAAAACGATTGCAATATGCGTTGGCAAAACCGGCAAGGAAGTTCTAATGTAGAAGACCGGCGGGGCGGAAGGGCCCGCAAAGTAGGCGGAGGGCTGGGTATCGGCACCATAGTTATTTTCGTCATCGCCTTATTGCTGGGGGAAAACCCCCTGGCCCTGATGCAGCAATTGGGCGGCGGTGCCGTTGAGCAGGTGAGCTCAGCACCGGCAGGACCCCGCCCGGATGATGAGCTGGCCCGCTTTGTATCGGTGGTGCTGAAGGATACCGAAGATGTGTGGCGCAAACTCTTCCCAGAGCAGCTCAACCGGGAATACCGCGATCCGGTACTCGTTCTCTTTGACGGGGAGGTGCAGTCGGCCTGCGGATTCAGCAGCGCCGCCAGCGGCCCCTTCTACTGTCCCGGCGATCAGAAACTATATATTGACCTGAGTTTTTATAAACAGTTAAACGACTACTTTCAGGCGCCGGGCGATTTCGCCATGGCTTATGTCGTCGCGCATGAAGTAGGGCACCATGTTCAAAATCTGCTGGGTATCACCGGTCAGGTCCAGCGTCAGCGCGGCCGCATCAGCAAGGCGCAATACAACGAGCTGTCGGTTCGCCTGGAATTGCAGGCCGATTTTCTTGCCGGCGTTTGGGCGCACCACGCGCAGGAAATGAAAAACATCTTGGAAGAAGGCGATATTCAGGAAGCCATGACGGCCGCAGAGGCTATCGGTGACGACCGCATACAGAAGCGATCGCGCGGCTACGTGGTGCCCGAGTCCTTCACCCATGGAACCTCCGAACAGCGGATGCGCTGGTTTTCCCGGGGGCTGAAAACGGGGGATCTGTCGCAGGGAGATACCTTTAGTGCGAAGGAGTTGTAAGGCGCCGGCAACACTTCACTGGTTTGCTTGTTGTAAAAAATAAAAACAACAATTATGCTAAAGTGGTCTGACCTCCTCCGCTTCGCCAAAGAAGGTAATCCCGAACCCGGTCGTCGCGTCGAGAAAAGCGATGAAGAATGGCGCAAGCAACTTACACCTGAACAGTATCGGGTCACGCGCCAGCATGGTACCGAGCGACCTTTCACCGGCGAGTACTGTGAAGCCTTCGAACCAGGTAAATATGCCTGTGTCTGCTGTAATACGCTGCTCTTCGACTCCTCCGAAAAATTTGAATCGGGCACCGGATGGCCCAGCTTTACCCAACCGGTGAAGGAAAATGCGGTGAAGTACAAAATGGATAATGCTCTCGGTATGCAGCGTGTGGAGATCTTATGCAACACCTGCGACGCCCATCTCGGACACGTTTTTCCCGATGGCCCTCGACCCAGCGGCCTGCGCTACTGCGTGAATTCGGTTTCGCTGACGAAAGTGGAAGCCGAGGAAGAGGTGGAATAATACTGAAATGGTTGGAATGGCTTCACTGTTTTATAATTTCGGTTTTTTGGACCATGAGATTATCAGACAATGAAGCCATGAGACCATGATCTTTTCTCACAATTCCGGCTGTTCCCTACTCATCCGGAAAACCTTAAGCTCACCATTATACACTCCACCTAAAATCAGAATTTTGTCGGCGCCAGCCGGCAATTGCGCCAGGCTGCGCACGTCGCCGTCCATTATAAAGCCGGCGGCCAGCGGATTGATGGATTCGAATTGCATATTCCCCTTATTGATTAAAATATTGCCGTAGGAAGCATCCTGCCGGCCCAGTTGTGTAGTTTCCGCGGCGTGGAAATTACCGGCGTTCAGGATATCGGGAAGGCCATCCTGGTTTATTCATCATCAGGATTTCCCTTTAAGACAACGGCGCCGCGAGAGCTGGTAAAAGGCCACGCTGAAGAGGGGTTTATTCATCATCAGGATTTCCCTTTAAGACAACAGCCATCCGATCGTCTTCAAATATAATGCTATTTAAAAAAGCTTGAGCCGGAAAAGAAAGCTGCTTTCCGCTCATCTCTCTCGTGGTAAATAGCCTGAATAGCTTCCTCGGTGTTACTGAATGGGTAGTCAACAGTGAGATAGGGCGGTATATCAACGCTGGGGCGCTGGCGAACCTGGTTGACCAGATCCAACGCAGCGCCGATATCGCCTGTTTCCGCTTTGGCTTTCGCATTTGTTGTTGGGGCCGAAGCGGGAGTAGCCGTCACGGCGAATCGCCGCCTGCAGCAGATAGCGGCCTTTGTAGTCGTAGTTGAGGCGGCCAAAATAGGAGATGAGCCGTCTTCGAAGGCGCCTCCGCCCAGGTTTTGGTCTTCGACGGTACCGGGCGTCTTAATATTATCGGATAAGGGTTTAATTCCGGAGCCGCTGAGGGATTAGGTGGTAAAGTCCTGTACTTCGTACCCGATGACGGCGCCGAAGTTGTGATCGCCGGCGAAGGTTCTGTCAAAACTCAGCGTTGTGGTCCAGACCGGAGAGAAGAAGGTATTGCGGCTTTCACTCAGGCGGGCAAAGTCCTCGAAGTGGAATTCGCCATCGCGGAATGAGGGTACGAAGTCGAAGTTTCTTCCGTTAGCATAATTCATACCGATAGAGGAGCGCAGCCGCAGATATTGGCACCGTGACAATGAATGATATCCAGGTAGCCGTCATTGTCGAGGTCTCCAATCCAGAGGGTGGAGGAGAGATTGTGCCCTTTATCCCGAGCTCTATTACCTGATAGGGGGGAAACCCTATGGCGACGAGCATGTGATTACAACACTTACGTTCGAGTTCATCCCACAGCTGGACGTTGACGACAAAAAAGGCCTCTTCGCTGGAATCGTGAGTAAGGTTGGCTACTGCCAGGGTGCTGGTTGGATAAAAACTCAGGGAATGGTATATTTGATGGAACCGCTTGCCCCGTTGATCATATACTGTATGGTCCAATCGAGCTCGGGCCATACACCTTGGGCGTAGGAAACAAAGAAATCCGGAATGGAGTCTGGGATTGAAGAAGCCCGGCGCAACAGAGTTGCAGGCTTCGGTATCGGGTATGTTTGCCTGCCGGATTTTAAAAATCCGGCAGTTCTAACGAACCTAAACAGGTAGTTAAAAGTGAAAGAAACCCATATGCGAAACTATAAACAAGGAGTCATGATCAAGAAATTGCTACTCACACTCGGAGTGATCTGGTTGGCCGCTTGTCAGAACAGTGGCGTCAATCATTCCGCCATGAAAGCGGCAAGCGAAGAAAAAGCGGAGCTGAGGGGCGCCGAAAATGTCGCTTACCAGTGGGGCGCCATGGCCTTGCAAGCCACGGCGAATGACACCGAGCGTTTCAATCCCCGTCCCACCATCACTTCCCGGTTTTTGGGGTTGATCTTCGTCTCTATGTTCGATGCCTGGTCGAGGTACGACAAAACCGCCATGCCCGTTTATCTGAAAGACGTTGACCGGCGACCTGCTAAGGAGCATGCATTGAAGAACAAGGAAATCGCGATCAGCTACGCGGCTTACGGGGCCATGAAGGAATATTACTATTCCGACAGCCTGCTGTTCCGGAATTTCATGATCAAACTGGGCATGGACCCCGCCAATGAGTCACTCGATCCTTCCACGCCGGCAGGCGTTGGCAACCTGGCTGCCCGGGCGGTCATCGAGGCCCGCCGCAACGACGGCGCCAATCAGTACGGGGAGGAAGAAGGTTCCAATAGAGAACCCTATTTCGACTACAGCGGCTACCAGCCGGTCAATTCGCCCGATGAAAATGTCGATATCGAGCGCTGGCAACCCAAGTACTTTTCCGACGGGAAGGGCGGCAAGTACGCCCCTCCTTGCCTGACGCCCTACTGGCAGCACGTAGAGCCGATAGCCTTGCAATCCGCCGATCAGTTTCGCCCCGGCCCGCCGCCGGCGATCGGTTCCGAGCAATTGACCCGGGAAGTGAAAGAGGTCATTGACCTGCAGGCTAACCTTACGCCCGAGCAGAAGGCGCTGGTGGAATTCATGCGAGACGGTCCTAAGTCGGTTCAGCAGGCGGGCCACTGGTTGATCTTCGCCCAGGATGTCTCCCGCCGGGATAATCACACCCTCGATGAGGATGTGAAAATGTATTTCCTCGTCGAAGTCACCGCGATGGACGCCTTTATCGCCTGCTGGGATTCCAAAATGCACTACGACTACGCCCGGCCCTATGCGCTGGTGCACGAGTATTATCAGGATCAGGTCATCAAAGCCTGGGGCGGCCCAGACAAGGGCATGATGGACATGAAAGGACAGCAATGGCGGCCCTATTCCCCCGAGACCTTCCTGTGTCCGCCGTTCCCCAGTTACGCCTCCGGCCACAGTACCGTAAGCGGGGGCTGCGGCGAAGCCCTGAAACTGTTTACCGGTGACGATTATTTCGGGGAATCGGTCAACCTGGTCCCCGGTGCATTGACCGAACCCAACAACCTGGGCGATACGGTAACGCTCTATTTTCCGACTTTCACAGAAACGGCGGATATGGCCGGTAAGTCCAGGGTACTGGGCGGCTACCACATCGAAGCCGATAACATCGCCGGCCTGGAGCTGGGACGCGACGTGGCCAGGGAGGTGTGGAAGTTCTATCAACACCACCTGGGGGAAGAGACCGAAAGTGGAAAAAAGCAAGCCCTGGGGGCTAATTCGAAATAGACTGGGATAGGTAGAGTATCCGGGACTCTCCTGTGTCCCTCAGGTCTTCCGGTCTCGGGTTCCTGCTTAATCCGGATTAACCCGGCAATGCCTCATGTAAGTAATCAAAGAGGTTGTAGAACTGCCAGATTTCTGAAATCTGGCAGTTCTGTTAGCCCGTAAATTGCTTCTAAGACTTTATTTTATCTATTTCATAAGCCATATGACAAATTGCCGTATTGATCGGTGGCTCGGGATAAGTTTATTGACAATAACTCACGTATTAGAACTTCGGGGAAAAGTATCCGCTCCAGGGCCGGGAGTGTTCCTCCCAGCAGGTGCCGATGATCAAGAACTGATTTGCAAATATATTCAGAGACTATCAGAGCGGCTCCTCAGCAAAGCGATAGCCGAGCCCCCCCTCAAGAGCCGGCGGCGGGCGGCTCTCCCCCCAGGCCACCAGGGCGAAGGCCTCGGCAATCTCTGCGATTTACCTCAGCCTATATTAAGCGACGAGCTCTTAATCGCTCGTGGCTAAAAAAGCTCGTGTCACAATTCATCCGGCGAACCAAAGGGGTACAGCCGGTCGATCGGTGCGTGCTGATAATCCAGCGCATCCAGGCGGGTGGTGCCCACCCAGGGCCCCGGCGCATCGACGACGAGGATCGTTTTGGCGTAACCCGTCTCATCGAATCCTCGCCGGAAGTGTACCCGAGATTTGGTGACGAAAACCTGATAGTTGTCCGGATTGACCGGGCCGAAGCGCAGTTGCTCCGGTGAGGTAATCTGTGTGTAGGCCGGAGTAATAACCAGCATATTTCCCTCTCCGAATTCAACGACAGCGGCCCGTTCGTAGGAACGGAATTTTCCAAAGTAACGTAAAGTACCGGTTATCCGGATGGGCTCACCGGCCTGTGGACCTGTGTAGCCGCCGACTTCCATATCGAAGGGGTCGCCGGCCTGTGCATCTTGTTCCGCCAGTTTTTCCAGCGCCGGTGCATCAGTAAGGGCGCCGTAGAGCACGCCGTTGACATTTTGTTCGAGGAGCTGATGCAAAATCCAGGTGGCGTCGCCGGGGCGATCGGAATAATCACCGAGAACCACTGGCGTTTCACCAGCAGCAACCGCAGCCTTCGCTTTTCGGACGGCTTCCTCCGGCATGGGATATTTACCGGAGGCGAAATCCTCGCGTACCCGCCAGATAAATTCGGCCATATCGTCGGCGATGCTGTCGGCCAGTTCCTGATCGTTGTTCGTCAAGACGTGTACAGCGGCTCCTACGTCCGGGACATCAGACCAGGGATAGCCGTAGAAGACGCTCACGAAGGCGTCCGGCTCGCGGGCTTCCCAGCGGCGGGCCCGCTCAATGATGTCCATGGAAGGCGACTGACCGGTCCACTGCAGGACCGTGGCGGTGATGACGGGCGGCTTGCGGGAAGCCGTTGTGGGCATGTATTCTCCGCGCATGCACTGCCGCAGGTAGCGGGCCGCCCGCTCGCCCTGCAGGTAGGCATCGTAATGCGGATAGCGCTTGGTGACGAAGGCGCCGTCGGCCCAGCGCAGAAACTCACCATCTTCGTTGCCGTGCAGGTCGAAGGTAGCGGTGATAGGAACATCGGGACCGACCAGCTCGCGCACGCGCCGGGCGATCTCGGCCTCCGGACGAGGCACTTCACGTACCGCCATGGCGCCGTGCAGTCCCAGGTGGACGCCTTGCACCGGCATTTTAGACTTGAGGTCTTCCAGCATCAATCTCATGAAGTGCTCAAAGCTCTCCTTGGAATTCCAGCTGCGCGAAGAACCGCCGAATACCTCGTAGGGCGAGGTAATGCCGATCAGCTCGATATCATCAAATTGCCTGGCCTGGCTGACGAAACCGCGGATGTAGGAACCGGCTTCCAGCACTTCGTCGCCCTGCAGCGGCGGGCGTTCCCTGGTCCAGTCTTCGATTTCTGTATCGCCACCCGGACAGAAGGTACAGGTTTCATGCATGTACCGAATGACGGCTACGCGGTAGGGGGAGTCATCCTCCGCGGTGGTGGAAGCACAACTGTAAAAAATCAGGGAAAGAACAGCCAGGAAAAAGGGAAGGTGTCGGTTTTTCATGTTTTTGCGCATAAAATCGGAAAAATATTGGAGTTTCTGAGTGTTTGAGTGTTTGAATTCTTGCCACTCCTCTCCGCTTCATCAAGCTTGATCGGGGAGGGTAAGCAATCAAGAACTCAAGCACTCAGGAACTTCCTCTTTCCCCGATTACCAGTACCCACGGATTGCTATCCGGTGCTTCAAAAGTGCTGTTTTTTCCCGTGCTACCTTCCTCTTGAAATACCCCGGTTTTTGGATTATACCAGCGGTAGGGCATTCCCGCCGGGACGCCTTCAATACTTATGGAACCGCCCTGATTGAGATAAGAAATGTAAAATATCCCCGGTTTGGCCAGCAGCGGCTGCTCGCCGTCCGTCAGATCCGGCCTTTTTTGCATATCGGCAAATGACATGCCTTCGAAGGCTTTATGTAGCCGGCCGACGTATTCGGCCCCTTCCATTTCCAACGCCTGCCGCCAGGATTTGGGCTGGCTGGCCCAGGCGGTCCAGCCTTTCTCGTCGGGGGTGACTTTCCACTGCCAAAGACCGGCCGCGCCGTAGACGACGCCCATAGTGCCGCCCGACATCAGCTGCATCCAAGCCTCTTCGCCCTGCCACCAGCTCAGGCCGTTTTTACCGTCGTTCATCCCCTCGTAAGTGGGTTCGCCGTTGGCGGCCGCTTTGGTGGGCCTGTTTTCATACATGCGCGCCACCTTGTGATACTGGTGTTCGCCGTCATGACCGGTTTGAGCCCATTGAAAATCGAGCCAGTCCGCAGCCTGATGAACCTTATTGTAGTGCATGCAGTGCTTCAATGGATTGTTTTCGGCCCATTCGGCTACGTAATCGTCGCAGGGATTATAGTGCAAACCGGCCGGTTGGCGGTAGGCGTCCCATTGCTCCATCATGATGCCGCTCTCTTCTACACCGGGATCGTCACCGCCATTGTCGCCTGCCAGCAGCCAGAAGGCGGGGCGGCTGCCGTAGCGGGCCAGCAGGTACTGGCAGTACCGGACGTACTCTTCCGGTACAATGGTATTGCCCAGTACGGATTTACCTTTCCATCCGAAGCCGTGGAAGATGGGTTGATATACCGGAACGATTTCGTGGTCGATCAGTACCGCCGTCAGCGAATCGAAGTATTGGAAATAGGAGGGGACGAGTTCATTGATATGTCCTTCCGCCAGGTCGTTAAAACCCCGGACAAATCCCTGTGGGGTATCCCTTTCGTTGGGGCCTTCTGCTTCCTGGTCGGGTTGCACGCTCATCAGCAGGGCGGCGTTAAAGCCCTTTTGCTGCCGGTTCCGGGCGTAGGCTTCGGCCTGTTCTATCGTCGCGCGGAAGGGCATGGCCCAGGGCGTATCGCCGACCAGCAGGAAGGGGTGTCCGTCGTGATGAATTACATTCCGTTTACCATCCGACATAGTCAGCAGGCCGTGTTGTAGTAAATGGTTCTCGCCCTCGTAGGGTGAAGAGAACAATTTGCCGCTGCGGCCGTGCAGGTCTGCATTGTCTTCGTCGGAAGCAAAGCTTTGCCAGGTCCAGACGCCGTCGCTGTCGGGCGGAGCAAAGCGTACCTTCCACACGCCGCGCCCATCCCAGAAGGCAGGCCGGAGCAGGGAATCACCCTGCTGGTTCTTAAAGACGGCCCATACGTCCACATCCGTATAGGGATTCTCGTACTGCTGTTCGGTAATCATTACTATTTCGTGGGTATTCCATTGCGGAACGACGGGGATGCTTTGCCTTTCAGTCTGTGTGCAGGTGCTGCACCACAAACCGAGAATGATGAGCAGGGGATAGTTTTTCATACGTCTTCAAATTTTGCTTTTGTACGTTGTAAGACCAGAGTTTTGATAGTTACATCCATGAATTCACTAGAACAACTGTAATTTTATAAATAAGTAATTTGCTTAATCACCAATCACCTAAAACGACTGTTCATGAAAACGATCCTGCATACGGTAGACATTAAAGGTACGGCCAAACAGATATATCACGCCCTGACTTCGGAAATGGGGCTTTCCGGCTGGTGGACAACTAAAGTCGCGGTTAAAGGCGGGGAGGGAAGTCAAATCGATTTCACCTTCAGCGGCGATTTTAATCCCACCATGGAAATCAGCGAACTCGAAGACGGGCAGCGGGTAGTCTGGAAGTGTGTCGCTGGTCACGCCCCCTGGAAGAACGATACCTTTTCCTTTGATATCGAACCCCATGAGACCGGTACCGTACTTTTTTTTCGGCAGCAATATACGGAAGACCCCGGTGAGGAAGCCTACGGGCGGTACAATTTCAACTGGGCTTACTATTTGGACAGCCTTAGGCAGATGGTGGAAACGGGCAGGGGTAAGCCTTTCCGGGTTTAATGATCAAAAACAGCCAATTGCCCTCGCCATACGAGTTGCGATACCTGTTTGGGGGGAACGAAGGTACTACGGTCTTTCATTCCCAAGACCTCCAGGGTCAGCCTGTAGTAAGGATAAAGATGCTCGCCGGCGCAGAGGACGATTGGAAGCTCCGGCAGGGTTGGAAATTCCTGTCCGATCAACAAACCGCTGAGGTAATGCCCGGCTTCTACCTCGTCGAGGTTGCCCTGCAAGCCTTTGGCCCGTATGGAAAAGAGCAGATTGCTCAGGTTTCCTTTTTGAATGGCCTCGACGCCATTGGCGAAAGCAAATTGGGCCCTGGCATTCCATTCCTGTTCTGGCCCGACGGAGTTCTTCAGCATGCTGTGGTTTTTAAGGACCTGATAAAGTTCTCCCGTCATATAGGTTTGAAAATCCACGATCTTCCCGGTCTTGATACGGAGGTGCTTGGAATGGGTGCCAGGGAGAATGAGCAGGTATTCAGGGAGCGTCACATCCTGCATCTTATGCCAACCGATCGCTTGCATTTCCTCCCCGCGCATGACATCGCCGGATTTCTGGACGCCGGAAATCAACAGTAGGTCGTGGGGGAATTCCCGGCTTGCAGATATTTCTTCCACAATCAGGCCCTGTCCGTTCAGGGATACCGGAAGCTTAGCATACGGCAATTCCTTCATACCGATAGAGGAGGAGGCCATGCCGGAAAGGACCAGCGGGCAGCCGGACAAATCCTCACCGTACTTTTCGCTCAATTGGGAAATGGCATTTTTAATGGTCATCCGGTAGAAGGTCATGCGGTCCGGCATCTCCGACTTCCGCCACGCTTCATGAATGGATTGAATTCCCCGGGGAGTTGCGACGCCGGCCAGCGTCCGGGAAGAAGAACGGTCGATCAGTTTTAATCTAAAATTGCTGGCGCCCCAGTCGCAGCTGAGGAAGTGGTTGGGCATAGGCGAATGTCGAATTTCAAAGTAACTTAAGTTCGGCGCGAATATTTTGACAGAAAATAAGAGGTAGCGGCTGTCCTAAGATAAACAAATTCTCAATTTAGTGTCGGATTCTCTATGTTTACGCTATGAAGTACCCCGTCGGCATACAGGGTTTCAGGATGCTGCGCGGGCGGCTATGTATATGTGGATAAAACCGTGTACATTCACCGGCTTCTCAGCAGTAGCAAGTATTTCTTTTTATCCCGCCCGCGCCGTTTAGGGTAAAGCCCCTTACTCTCCACGATGCATGAGTTGTACCAGGGTAGCCGGGAGCTGTTTGAAGGATTATGGATAATGGAGAACTGGGACAGGGTCGGCGTCGGAATCAACTTTTCTTCCGAAGAGAAGAAGATGTTGGATTGGCTGATTTTGGAGACCGACGCTTAACCCTGTTCGAGAATGTTACTTACCTTGACCTCAAGCGAATCCGGCACGGTAAATTTGTTGATTTCTTTGCCGAACCTTTGAATCACGCTCTGGTAGGTATTTTCATTCTCTTCTCTTTGTGAGAAATTGTTAATTTTTTCCTTAAGTTCTTCCTTCCTTTCATTGATCCTGTTATATGTATATTCAATTTTAGTCTGTATAAAATTATCTTTCCTATCCGGGTCAATCGTCTTGTTGACCTCATAAGCCTCTACGTATGCTTCCAGTGTCTGGACCCACGTATTTTCATTCTGGGCCCACTGATCTCCCTTTTCTATCAGGCTATCCAGTCGCTCGTATCTTTCTGTGAGGTTCGTAACGCTGTCTTTTTTACCAGCGGAATTGGGGAGGGAGGGATTAGCTGCATCCAGGAACGCTAAAGTCGATTTCAAACTGTCAATGGCTCTTTGATAACTACCGTTATTTTTCCATCCTTCGGCGTTGGATAAGTAGTTCTTGTAAGTTAATTCCTGGATTTTTATCAGTTGCATCTGCAGTTCTCTATTCTTTTTCTGGGTATTGACCCATAAGAGTACGGCCGCCAGCGCCAGTACACTCAGCAGGATAGAGGAAAAAAACAAGCGCCTCCGCCGAACGGCCTGAGCTTTTTTGCGTTTGACTTCCCCGTAACTTTTCTCAATAAACTGCTGCACTTCCGGGTCCAACTGAATCAAGGGGAAATACTCCTCAAAGGCGTTCAATTGCTTCTCACTCAGGAATTCGCCTGAGCGCTGGTACTCCAGGTAATTATTCTGGATGCGCCGCTGGATTTCGTTGAGCCGGCGCTGCTCATCGGTCCGCCGCTCATCAATCAGGGCGGCCAGGCTGTCGTGAGCCAGTTCGATGAAGTCATCCGACATACGGATCAGGCGGCTCTGTTCCAGCCAGTGCAGGCAATCGGATACGGCTTTCGGAGGGAGGGGCCCGATCAGTTCGCTGACTTTTTCTTCCAGCTGAATCAGGCCACTATCAGGATCGCGCCGGTACTGCACCGGTCGTTTGGTTCCTTCTTCAGTGACGAAGGAGTCCAGAATATTCCGGACGGCGCCGTCAGGCAGGTCGGAGTACTTTTTGGCGAGCAGTTCCTGTAATTCGGCACTCTGCCGGCGAAGAAATTTATCAAGTACGTCTTCGATTTCTCCGAACCGATCTATATCCTCGCTTGAAAAAGTCAGCGGGGGCAACGGCTCTTCCATATCGCGATCGCCGTAGGCGCCCCGGTAGTTTTCCCGGTACAATAAGTCCAGATAGATTTGCAGGTAAGGCAGCTGAATGCCCGAGCGACCAGCGCTGAGGTTGTCGATGATCCGGGGCAGCACTACTTTTTCCGAGGGCGCCGCTTCGATGTTGAATCGCTCGAAAGAAGCGTACAGTACTTCTTTCACCTTTTGGTTGGTCATCGGTTCCACACGCAGCCGGAAATCGAAAAGCGTGGGAATAACTTTTTCAAAATTATACAGCCGGCCGATGTACTCTTCCCGGATGACGAAGATCACGGTGCAGGGCAGGTTGGTATCCAGCAAAGCTTTAAGCTGATGCACCAGTTCCTGTTGTTCTTCCCAGTCGCCGAGAATGAACAAATCTTCAAACTGGTCGAAGATCAGGTAGATGGGGCGCAGGGAATAGCGAAACAAAAGCTGAACGGCTTCGGGCAGATCGGCGGGCATGGGAACCGGCAAGGCCTCCTCCAGCATTTCCCGGAGGGAGGTGTTGATGTTCTCCTGCCGGCGGATGAAAAACGGACGCCAGTCGGGGCCCTCAAACTTTCCGGCTAATCCGCATTGTACTAAGCTGGTCTTTCCGGTGCCAGATAGCCCATAGACCAATAACAACGGGGTTTTGAATACGGTCCGGTATAATTCCTCAATTTCCAGTTCCCGGCCGAAGAATTGGTCCTTGTCTTCTATCGTATAGGCATCCAGAAATTTAAATGGGCTTCTCATAGCGTCTCTTGTAGCGGATGTTGGAAAACCAATCGGGCGAAAGCGTCGAACTGTGCTTTGACCATCTTCAGGCCGGTCTGTTTTCCCACCTGAAGGGCGAGGTCATCCGGTTTGTAAATATGCCGGAAACAGTAGGTGTCATTTTCCTTTTCGTAGTGGTCAAAAAAGTATAGTTTGGCGATGGCGGCTTTCTCATCAAAAGCGTTTTCATCGATGATAAAGGGCGACAGGTTGAGGTATCCCTTGGGTTCCCCGTCGCTGGATAACAGCAGGATGGAGGCGTTATCCATGAATTCCGCCAGCAGCTGCTGCTCCTCGGCCAGGCCGACGAAGCGCTGCACCAGCCGGACGAGGTGATGCTTGAACTGCGGAGCGGGCAGGTGCCGGAACTTAATGACGTCGATGCCTTTGACCGAAGCCAGGGTGTAGCCTGACAAGAAACCGAAATGGCCGATAATGGTGGCTAGTTTTTCCTCGGCGATCAGGCAAAGCTGGGCGGCTTCGGTAGCCTCCATGCCGTTTCGCTTGTCTAGGCGCGATTGCATGGCCTTCATAAAGCGGCAAGCCTGGCAGACAGGGGCGGAAGCTTCCAGTTGACCGGACATTCGGCCCAGTTCGCTGACAAACGGATCGATCCGGTGCTTTTGCAACACTTTCAGCGCGTGCCGGATAAGAGGAAGGTAGTCGTAGGTTTTATCATCTGTCCGGTTCCGGTCGAAGAAAGTGGTCAATAATTCTGTCAGTTCCGCAGACAGTTCCACCTCCTTGTTTTCCGACAGGGCGTCCCAGAGTTGAGCCAGGCCGATAAAGGCGATCAGCTCCAGCATGGTCTGGTAGGTAGTGACCATTTGGCGGAGGCGGTCCGGACCGGCCCGGTCGTAAAAGATGACTTTGGAGCCAGCCGGTTCAGGCACCAGCAACTTGCGCAGCTGTTCGCTGACGGGATGCGGCAGCGCCTTGAGAATAGCCTCCCGCTTATCCAGAATGTTGAATTCCAGCCCGCTTTCTTCTCCATCTTTTATTTTCCGGACTTCAATACTGTGGGGCGCCAGCAATTCAATGAGCCGGCCGATGAGCTGTTCGTTGGCCTCTCCTTCGCCAGCGAGTTGCCGAATGGGGGTCGCCGGCAGTTTCCACTGCAGGGCGGAGGGGGTTTCGTAAAAAAGGCCCCAAACGGGCTGATCACTTTTCCGGGCGGGCAGCTCAAAACCCCGGCCGACGGACAAGTCTTCCCCCGCGACCGTTTTGGCGGCGCCGATTCCGGCCTGAAAGGCTTCTTCGACCGGCAGGAATTGCTCGCCGAGCGCCTGAAAGAAACTGATGGAGAATTGGGTGGCGGCGCGGTCGCCCACGGGTGCGCTGGTGGCAATGACTACCGGCTTGTTCTTCAGCCCCAGCAGGCGCTCTACCTGCCCTTGGGTCGAGCAGCCGTTCAGTATGATCAGTTTGAGCTTTGGGCATTGCTCCAGCAATTCCGCGATGCCGGTAGCGTTGGCCGCCTGTCGCTCCAGCAGCAGGGCGTCGCGGCCGGCGTGGCCACTGTAGAGGAACAGCGTGATGTAGTCGCGAAACAATACCAGGTACTCGGTCAGCTTGGCCACAGAGGTAGCCGAATCGCGGTGGATGGCGAAGTGCTGCTGCACGGAGCGCCGGACAAGCGTGCCGTACACCTCGTCGTCCTCTTCTTTGAGCGTGGGAAGCGGATTTTCCGGGCTATTGGCAAATGCGAGAAAGAGTAAGTCCATAGGTTTTATTTCTGGTCTGGGGTAATCGGATTAATGTCGCAGGTTAAATCATTTTTTACCTGGTATTTCTGTTCATATGCCTCGATTTGTTCTGGTGAGAAAAGATTGCGCGTTTCCCATTCCGAAAGCAAAACGCCGGGAAGCGGACAACAAAGCACCCCTTCGGTTCCCCGGGCGGCGATAATTGAGCGGCCGTCCTGCGAGAAAACGGAATGCGGAGCATTTACGTTGTGGAGGTTTAAAGTCATCAGCAAATCACCGCCGGTCGTCCACAGGCGGGAGGTTCCGTCCCGCGAAGTGCTCAACAAAAGCCGGCCGTCCCGCGAAAAGGCGGCGCCGGTGATTTTATCCTTGTGCCCGGCGAAATTCCGGATGGATCGTTCCTTTTTTTTATCCCAAAGCTTGAGCGACCCGCTGACCGTACCGGTGAGGATGGTATCGCCGGAGGGATGGAAAACAGCCGTGGTGATGGCGCCGCCGGTATCCTTTACGGAGGCCAGTGTGTTTCCTTCTAAGTCCCACATCCGGGCCGTACTGTCCGCTCCCGCCGTCAGGATCGTGCTTCCATTCGGGGAAAAGCGGGCTTGGTACATGAAAGGTTCATGGCTGCTGATTCCTTTCAGAAATTCGCCGCCAGGGGCCCATAGACCAACCGTTTCGTCGGAAGAACGCGTCAATACTCTGGAACCAGTTGGGGAGAAGCGGCCTTCGTAAATGTTGCCCTCGTGTGCTGAAAGCGTTGTCAGCAGTTTCCCGGAGGTGGTCCACAGTCGGGCATCGTGATCGCGCGAACAGGTTAGTATTGAATCCCCCGATGGAGAAAAGGCCCCGGATAGAATTCTTTTTGCGTGCCCGAGTAACGAAATGGTTTCTTCAGCTCCTCTTTTCCAAATCATTGCGGAATCTTCTCTGAAGGCGAGGAGCTGTTCTCCTGACCGTGATAGCAACGCACCGTCAACGGGGCGGTCGAGCGATATGGTCCAATTCGCGACGGAGACCGGGTCACAGGAATCCAGGACGACCAGCGCATCCGCGTAGACCAGCAGCAGCTGGCCGGTAGAAGGCAGGTACTGAAAACCGGTGCAGTTTTCTTTTTCTTCCGATATCGGTTTATTGTAGAAATTGAACACTGCCTTCCGGAAGGTCCGCCGGATTTGGGGACTGGCGTCGAGTTGCAGGGCGCGGTAGGCGAGGTATAGGGCTGCCGAATCCCATCCGTCCTGTCGCTCAATATCTGCGAAAAGGGCAAGGCGGTTCGCTTCGGAGGTACAGGCGTTTCTTCGGGCTTCTTTAGCCAGGCTGTCCGCTCTTTCTTTTTGTACTAATGCTGTGTCTTTCTGATCTTCTGCTTCGACAGCCTTTCTATCTGCCCGCTTCCGCGCCGATTCCAATTCAGCTACCCATTGTTTCAGGGCATCCTGAATTTTTTGATCGAGCGCTCTCTCCGTACCTCTGGCTCCGCAATCTTTGGCGGCGGTATAGAATTCAATGGCCCTGCGGTAATAATCTACCTCTATATTTGTCAATGCCAGACAGCTGTCTCCCTTGCCGGTCAGGATATCGTAGCATACTTTTTCCGGCGACTGCGCCCACAAGGATTTTGCGGTAGTTAACAGCAGGAAGCAAAGCAAGCAGCAGCGTATGATTTTCAGCAATGCCATGTGAGTAGGTTTTAAAAACGTACAGTCATCTTCATGCCAACGGCCGGCGTAATTCCGGCAAAAACAGAACCGAATGTGGCTGGGGAGACAGTCAACCCTTTATCCTGGCAGTACCGGTCGTATAAATTGACTGTTTCCCGGTGGTGCAGCCAGCGGAAAGCGAACCACGCCGCGTCCAGCCCGATCACCGCGATGCCGGCGTAGGTCAGGGCGCGGTAGCTGCGGTGGTTGTCTTTGGCTTCTTCGAAAAAGGGTTGGGCGTTTTCCTTGAAGGCGAGATCTCCATTGCTGTTCAGATAACTTTGCCAGCCGGCTTTGTAGCGCACGTAATCCTCGTCAGAATTATCCAGCGCCACCTGTCCCAATCCGATTAGCAGCGCGCCGGCGGCTAGGCCGGCCCAGTGGGGTATCTGTTTATTAAAGCCGAAATCCGGCCGGGGGGAATTGCAATCGATGGGGACGACTACCGGCAAGTGCCCCGCGATGATAATCCGGTAGGGCCTTCCGAAATCCAGGTCGTAGGCTAGGGCGTCCTCCCAGATGAGCGTTACTGATCCGGTATCGGCGGGTATCCTGTCGTAATCACGGGCAAGCCGGGGTTGTTTTGGGTTTTGTTCAGGCCCTTCGGCCGGCGTGTAGGAAAGACGCATGGCGTAAAAAAATTCTCCTTGGTATTTTTCCAGGTCCAATTTGAAGTGAAGATCCGCGTCTTCCAGGCTGATATCCCGCACGCTGAACAGGGACGTCTCATTTCTTTCCGTATCCGAGGTATACCAAACGGTCGCCTGCCCCATGCTGTCGGCCAGGGTTAGTTCAAGGGCGTAGGTTTGATCTAGAGATCGCAAATACCCCGGACTTTGACTCCCGGACTGAGCCCGGAAAACGGTAACCGAAATGACGCACAAAAAGACAGTCGCCATGAGTTTCATATGCCTGGAATTTAATCGGTTGTTCAAAATTATCTACCGGTTTTAATAGTCAATCAAATGATAGCGGGAATATTCAATCCTTTAATCCCGCCCATCTCGCTATGCAATCTGGTTGAGTAAACCCCCATGGAATTTGCGAGGCGACTATTCCATGGGGTGAAGCTCCAATCCTTTCCACAGCGCGGCTATTCAACCCTAATGGTAAAGGAATCGGTTGCCTTTTCCTCCAAGGGATCAGATGCGGTGACGATAACCGGGTATTCTCCCAGCGCCGTGCTGTCCGGCGTACCCGAAAAAGTACGGGTTGTGTTATTAAAGCTCAGCCAGGACGGTAAGCCGCTTGCTCCTGTGGCCCGGGCCTCGTAACTTAAGGGGTCTCCATCGGGATCATTGAAAGTGTTCGCCGGGAATTGATAAGAAAAGGGGGCGCCGGCATCTGCGTCCTGGTCAGGGATGGTGTTGACCAATACCGGAGGGCGGTTCTGTCTGACATTGACCTCAAAGCGGCACTCATCGTTCAGCCCGCTCGCCTCATGTTCGACCCGGTAGATGATGGTGGTTTGCCCCACATTAAATTGCCGGCCGCTTGCGTTACCCGTGCTGCTTCCCATCGTTGCCCCTTCGAGCGCGTACGAAAGCTCCACACTGCTCTGACAATAGGCAGGCTCCAGGTTATTGACAATTTCCGAATTCTGATCGCTGGGGATAACCACCGACTGATTTCGCGGACAGACGATGTCGGGGCTTACCCTTACGGTGAAGGAACAGGTTGTTGTGTTGCCTGAATCGTCGGTCGCTTCGTAACTGACCCTGGTAATGCCGATGTCGAAGCGGTCGGCGGGGGCAGGACCTTCTAATCGCTCAACGGACGCCGCCCGGCAATTATCCGTAGCCGCCGGTTCCGGCCAGGAGACGCCTACGGAACATCCGCCGTTTGTGGTGTTACGTTCCTGATCCTCCGGACAGGTAATTTTCGGGTCTTCTGTGTCGAGAACAATCACTTCAAAGGCACAGGTGTCCGCATTGCCGTTTATATCCTCCGCGATGAATTCTACCGTGGTGGCGCCCACGGGAAAAGTTTCCCGGTAGTCTTCTGAGACCAATTCATAAGCCTGGCCGTTGGCGCGGTAGGAAATACGGTGAATGCCCTGATTGTCGAAGGCTTCGATCGGAAAGGCATCCAGCAGCGTGACCGTTGTATCGCATTCTCCCGCCTCGTTTTCGAAGGTGGTTTTCCAGCTGCCGCAATCGAGAAACCGGGGTATGCCGGCGTCGACGGTGAAACGGACCGATTCACTGCTGAACAGGGTG
This sequence comes from uncultured Saprospiraceae bacterium, assembly GCA_964632995.1. GTDB lineage: Bacteria > Bacteroidota > Bacteroidia > Chitinophagales > Saprospiraceae > CAZWDL01. Next base: position 7,181 of record CAZWDL010000043.1, on the reverse strand, counting down.
TCGAGCCCCTGGAAAAAAGCGTAAGCTCTGGCGTTGTAGCTTCCCACAGACAAATTTCCCAACCGGCATTCAAAATTACCTTCCTCCTCCTGGCCTGCTGCCGGACCTGAAGAACAAGAGGACCGGGAGCCGTCGGCGGCAGTCACGACGAATCCGCGATCCTCAATCGTGTCCTGACCTATACCCGTTACCACCCCGTTCAGAATCACCGTATCTCCGCTAAAACGCACCGGACGGATGGTATTCAGCCGGAAGGAAAATTCAAAGGAGCGGATGTTTTGGCTGTAGATCGGAGCGCCTTCGAAAACGACGTAGGCGCGGGCGTAGTAGGGCGTACCCAGCGTATCCGCCCGCCACTCGTTTCTTCCGAAAAAGGTTTTGTCAGCAATAGTATCCGGCGTAACGGCAATGACCTGATCACCGTTCAGCACCAGGTCGTTCTGGCTGCTGGCCGTGGTGGACAGCAGAAAACCGCGTTCCGCGAGCTGTCCCTGCATCAGGTCGCTGACGTTCGCCCGCAGCCTTACCTTATTTAGCGCCGTTACTTCCGGAGCCTCCAGGTTTACCTCCACGAATTCCAGTTCGAGCGGCTCATCCTTCAGGCATCCGATTAGTAAAAAGAAAAGAGCGAGTGCAATCGGAATCCGGTTCCTCATGGGAATTTGACTAAAAAAGTCCCGCGTATGGAAAATACCATACCAAGTACAAGGATTGCTCGCCGCGCCAGGGTCGCCGACGCTCATAGCTTTACTCTGTCGCCGCCGCCAGCGTTATTTTGGCGAAGGGGGCACGACGAGCACACGTGAAAAAGAGTTGAATGGTCGTTGACAACCTCAACTACCGAGTACTCCTCTAAAAATAAGTCATCCCCCGCTCATAATCAACACTTTTCCGGGGAATAAGCTAAAAAAGCGGTCCGCTCAATGGGAATGACCGTCTGATCAAAAGTGGATGGCAGGCCAAGCCAAAAGAGCTGATCTTCGCATGAAGTGCGAAGCGCTGCTTCGCATTGTTTATGCTTTTCGATTTATTCAAGCGGAGCAATCCTTCGCGCTCCAAACACATGCATTATGCATCAGAACCACAGGCGTCACCAAGGAATATTGATTTCACTGCTCTTTTTCCTGATGTCCATAGCCTGTCAGCTGCCGGCTCAGAACCGGGACAGTCTGCTGCAGATATGGGAATCTACTACCTTTCCCGACACCCAGCGCCTGCAGGCAGCCCGTGAGCTGGTGAAACTCATCCGGCCGACGAACCCCGGCAGTTCCCTGAAAGTTGCCGATGCGATGTTGTCTTTTGCCCGTGAGCGTCAACTGCCCCGCTGGATGTTGAAAGCCTGTACTTCCAGGGGAATTTCCTACGCTTATCTCGGCAATTTTCCGGAAGCGCTGGACAATTTTGAGCGTAGTAAAACCCTGTCCGAAGAGATCGGTGATCGCGGGCAGTTACTCGGCGCCACGGTCAATGTCGGCAATATTTACTTCAACCAGGGAGACTATTACAGCGCCCTGGCCAATTATGAGCAAAGTCTCGGCCTGGCGGAAGAACTCCGGGACACGAACACCCTGATCGCCGTCAATAACAACCTGGGAAGTATACATTCCAAACAGGGCGATCTGGAAAAAGCCATGCTTTACCATCAGCACAGCAAGGCCCTGTCAGAGATTTTACAAAGCCCGGCAGCCCTTGCCAGGGCTTATTACAACATCGGAATCGTACTATCTAAAAAGGGGCGGAACCCGAAGGCCCTGAAACACTTGCAGCAGAGCATGCGTCTTAGGGACAGCATCGGAGATACCTACGACGTCGCCCGGGTGCTGGGCGAAATCGGCGTCCTCTATTACGAAATCGGCGACCTCGACCGGGCGCACGATTATTTTTCCCGCTATGCTTCTATGGCCCGGGAACTGGAAGATCAGGATGCCCTGGCCAAGGCTTACGATCATCTGGCTTCCCTGTACAACGCGCGGAAGGATTTTGATCACGCTATGCAGTTTGCACAGAAAAGTCTGACCATCGCCGAAGAAATGGGCATGCAGTCCGTTTTCGCGTCGGCGAAGAAAAAGATGGCTTCCATCTACAAGGGACAGGGCAAAGCAGAACAGGCGCTGGAAAAGTATCAGGAGTCGCTAGACCTGTATTTAACCCTGGGAGAATCCGGGATGATTGCTGATGTCTATGCGGAAATAGGTCAAATTCACCTGGCCGGTGGCCGTTTTGCGCAAGCCGGCAAATGGTGCGCTCAGGCCCGTGATCTGGCCCGGCAGGTGGGTACGGTAAGGGTAATGAAAGAAGCCTGCGGCTGTTTGGCGGGAACCTGGGAATCATTAGGAGATTACCGGCAGGCTTACGTGTACCAAAAAGAATTTGACCAACTGCGCGACTCGCTCATTGACGAAGAAAAAGCCCGGGAAATCGCCCGCCTGGAAATGGGGTACGTCTTCGAAAAGGAAAAGTTGGCCGATAGCCTGGCTTTCGCCAAACAACAGGCCGCCATAGAGGCGCGCCTGACCCGGGAACGCAACACGCGAAAAATATGGATGCTGGGTAGCGCAGGGCTGATGATCTTTTTGTCCATGGGGGGCTTCGTCCTCATGCGCTTGCGCGAAAACCGCCAAAAAACGGCCCGGCAGGCCGAGGACCTGGAACGGGAAAAGCTGCTGAACGAAGTGACTAGCAAATTTGTCCCGAACGCCTTCCTGCGTACGCTCGGTAAAGAACGCATCACCGAGGTAGCGCTGGGCGATCTCGCCGAACGGGAAGTAACGGTCTTTTTCAGCGATATCCGGGGTTATACCTCCATGGCGGAACGCATGACGCCGAAGGATAATTTCAAATTCATCAACAGCCTCTACGGGCGCATCGGACCGCTCATCCGGCAGCACCAGGGCTTTGTCAATCACTATCTCGGCGATGCCATTATGGCCCTCTTCCCCGAGCGCCTCGAAGACGCCCTGAACGCCGCCGTCGACATCCAAAACCTGCTGCGGAACTACAACTACGACCGGGAGGCGCACGAACGGCAGCCCGTCAAGCTGGGTATCGGCCTGTATACCGGTCCCCTGGTCATGGGCATCATCGGGGATGATAAACGGATGGACGCCGCCACCCTCTCCGATACGGTAAATACCGCCGCCAGGGTGGAAAGCCTGACCAAATACTTCGGGGCAAATATTCTATGTGGAAAGCGTTCTGCTCCGGAGCGAACGGCCGACAGCGCCAACATAATCGAAATCAATTACGAACGCTACCTCGGTCCCGTGCAGGTGAAAGGCAAACAGGAAATCGTGCACCTTTACGAATGCTTCGGCGGCGATCCGCCCAGGTCGAGAACGCTCAAACTTGAAATGCTTCCTGCTTTTGAAACGGCCCTGGTCAATTTCCTGAACGGCCAATTCCAGGAGGCCGCCGCGGAATTCGGGGAAATCCTTAAAGCCAATCCCGGTGACCAGCCCGCCGGGATGCTGCTTCGAAAAACGGAACGGTATCTGCAGCAGGGCGCACCGGACGACTGGACGGGGGTGGAGGTGGTGGAGGTGACTTAGGAGAGTGGGGAGGGCAAACGCATCATGGAAATTTATTATACATGACATGGGTTGAAAACTTCCAATACATTGCCGAAGGGTCCGGCGATGTTCGGTTACTTCTACGGTTCTTCTGTTTTTCTGTTCTTCTGTTCTGCGGTTTCAAACTGTTAATTCTATTTTTCAATCGTTCCCGGGACTCACAAAACCGAAGAACAGAGGAACCGACGAATATAGAACCGCAGAAGTACCCTGAAACCGTCAATCCGAGTTGTTGTCGGGAAAAAACGCATTAACTTTTCCCATGATGCGTTAGCCCTGGGGAGAGTGGGGGACAAGGTGGCAGACATGGACGGAGCGTGATATAAAATAGGACGGATTTATTCTATTGATGGTGGAGCCATGATTCCTGGGGGTATGAGTGTTTGGCTTTTACTATATTTGGTTAAAAACCATGAGAAGAACGGTTCTCTCCCTGATAGCTATCTTTTGCATTTTCTTTTCCCATGCACAGGATACCACCTCCTCTCTCAATGACGAAGACCTGCTCAAACTGTACGAAGGACTGAGGGTTGCCGACGTCTCCGACGGAATGGACAAACTGGGGCTCTACGATCTCGGCCTGATGGATCCCAAAATCATTCCGCTCTGGAAAGACATCGACAACTTCAAACACCAGATGGTAGGCATTGCCTTTACCGTGCGCTACGTGCCTACCCAAATGCCGCGACTGGGACCGGACGTCAGCCGGGAAGAATACAACAAATGGCGGGACGAATGGTACACCTACGACAGCGGCGAGCCCTACCGCGATGAAATCAAACCCGGTCACCTCATCGTAGTCGATGTGGAAGGCGACGGCGATACGGGTAGCTTCGGCTCCAATAATACCCTGGTTTTCAAAAAGGCCGGCGCCGTAGGAATGGTTTCCTCCGGCGGCATGCGGGATACGGATGAGATCATTAAACAACGCATTCCGGTATATACCGACATCTACAAGCGCGGCCGGGGCATCCGGCCGGGAAGAAATGAACTGGAAAGTTACAACAAACCGGTGGTGGTCGGTGGGGTACTCGTTCATCCCGGTGATGTAGTGGTAGCCGACGGCGACGGCGTCATTGTAGTGCCCAGGTCAAAAGCAGAGGACGTGGCCATCGCCGCCCGCAATGAACTGGAACTGGATAAAGAGGCCAGACGGGCGCTGTATAAGGAACTGGGGATACCCCTGGATTTCACGGTGGAAGAAAAAGAGGAGGAATAAGAAAGTTGGCCTTGGGTAAAGGCAGCATTTTTTGCGTGAGCTCATTCAATTGCTTTGTGCAGGACGGCAACTTTCTTATTTTACCGGGAAAATAATTACGGCTAATGGACAAAATCAAACTTTCTCTCTTGGGCTTGCTCTTTTTGACGATGTACGCCTGTCAACAAGAACAAGCCTCTGAACCACTTTATCCCACTCAAGTCATCAGCCTGCCGGACGAGCAGGCCGCCGATCTGGCCGGCAAGATCAGGCAGGAAGTGGCGGCGGAAGTCGCCGACGGCCTCGATTTATCACTCTGGGCGGTAGACTCTCTGGTGTCGGATCCCATTGCGATCAGCATTGATCCGCAGGGACGCGTTTTCTACACCAAAGCCGTCCGGCAAAGCAACTCCGAATTTGACATCCGCGGGCACCGCAACTGGATGACGGCCTCCATCTCTTTCCAGACCATAGAAGATCGCCGGGAATTCCTGCACGAAACCTTTTCCGAAACCAACGAAGAAGGCGAGCGCTCGCTCAAGGACCTGAACGAAGACGGCGTGCTCGACTGGCGCGACCTGGCGGTGGAGAAAGAAGAAGTGTGGGTCGTTTCGGACAGCACCGGCGACGGCATCGCCGACCGGGCGCAGCTGTACCTAAAAGATTTTCACGAGGAAATCACGGACGTCGCTAACGGCATCGAATATCACGACGGCGACGTCTTCATCGGCGTAGCGCCGGATATGTGGCGCACCCGCGATAACGACGGCGACGGCATCGCCGACGAGAAGGAGTCGATCAGCCGTGGATACGCGGTGCACATCGGCTTCAGCGGCCACGGTATGTCGGGCGCCAAAATCGGTCCCGACGGCCGCATCTGGTGGGGCATCGGCGACATCGGCATGAATGTGGTGGATCAGACCGGCAAGCGCTGGAAATATCCCAACCGGGGCGTTATCGTGCGCTCCGAGCCCGACGGCAGCAATTTCGAGGTGTACGTCGCCGGCGTGCGTAACACCCACGAATTCGTCTTCGACCAATACGGCAACCTGATCACCGAAGACAACGACGGCGACCACCGCGGCGAGCGGGAGCGTCTGGTACACCTGATCGACGGCGCCGATACGGGCTGGCGTATCAACTGGCAGTTCGGCAAGTACACCGATCCCGACAATAACGAGTATAAGGTTTGGATGGATGAGCGTCTGCACATCCCTCGCTGGGACGGGCAGGCCGCTTATATCCTGCCGCCCATCGCCAACTACGTCAACGGCCCCACCGGTATGGTCTACAACCCGGGAACAGCCCTGGGGCCGGAGTGGTACGATCACTTCTTCATCGTCGAGTTTCGGGGTTCCCCAGCGAACTCACCGCTGCACGCCTTCACCCTGGAGCCGAAGGGCGCCTCCTTCGAACTGGAGTCGACGAAGGAAGTTGTCAAAGGTATCCTGCCTACCGGTCTGGATTTCGGCCCCGACGGCGCGCTGTACTTCAGCGACTGGATCACGGGCTGGGAGCCCAAAAGCGCCGGCCGCATCTGGAAGCTGGACGTGCCCGGCGGCGCCAATACAGACATCCGGCAGGAAACCAGTCAACTGATACAAGCCGGTTTCTCCGAAAATACCGAAGCGGAGCTGAGCGAGCTGCTGGCGCATCAGGACATGCGCGTGCGGCAAAAGGCGCAGTTTGAACTGGCGAAGCGCGGTGAAACCGGCTACGAAGCCCTGCTGGCAGTCGCCAGGGAATCGGATAACCAGCTGGCCCGTATCCACGCCCTCTGGGGTATGGGACAGCTTTCGCGAAAAGATATGGATTACGCAAAGGACTTTTTTCCTTTCCTGCAGGATGCGGATACGGAGATTATCGCCCAGGCCGCCAAAATGCTCGGCGATGTGCGATATAGCGATGCCGGCGCCGGCCTTGTTCCGCTTGTCAATCACGAGTCTGCCCGCGTGCGCTTGCTGGCTACCGAAGCCCTGGGCCGGATGTCGTACCCGGATGCGGTACCGTCCATCATCGAGATGCTGCGGGCGAATAACGACCAAGACGTCACGCTGCGCCACGCCGGCGCCATCGCCCTGGGGCGCATCGGCAACGAAGAAGCATTGGTAGCACTGAAAGATGATGAGTCGAAAGCGGTGCGCACCGCTGCCGTCGTGGCCCTGCGTCGCATGAGCAGCCCGGGCGTCGCCACCTTCCTCCAGGATCCTGAGGAATATGTGGTGACCGAAGCCGCCCGCGCCATCAACGACGACTTCTCCATCGAAGCCGCCCTGCCCGACCTGGCGCGGGTGCTGGATGAGGAGCGCTTCAGCAGCGAACCCCTGCTGCGCCGCGCTATCAACGCCAACCTGCGGGTAGACGCCCCTGAGAACATCGATCGCCTGGCGGCCTATGCGCAGCGCGCCACCGCA
>CAZWDL010000042.1:7728-52609 GCA_964632995.1 uncultured Saprospiraceae bacterium | reverse complement strand
AGAAGAACAGAAGAACAGAAGAACAGAAGAACAGAAGAACAGAAGAACAGATGAAGTAGCCAAAAACCTTAAGTTGACAACATTGGAGTGAGAAAAACCCAGAAATGAAAAGTAAGCACTTCGGTTGGAGGAGGGATGTTTTCTTCGCTTCGCTCAGAAAAAGGGGGGCTTCGCTTCGAAAGGAGGATGTTCGCTGCACTTCGTGAAAGGGTCGCCTGTCTCGTGGCCGGCCGGAGATGGCGTTTCATCGAAAGCGCTTGACATTCCAGGAAAAAGGAGGCATTTTAGGAAATATTTATCGCGGCGACGTACAATCACCTCAATAACCAGCCGGCCGGTCAATTCGAAGACGGCGTGCCGGATGACCTATTCGTACCGAAAAGTTGATGGTAACCGGAGAAGGTACGGCTTGCTTTTGGGGGTGATTTTTTTACCTTTGTATTAATTTTATGTAAATCATCTATTAACCGTATGTAAACAGGTCATCCATGGAAGAGAAAACCGAAGACCGGGAACAGTTTCAGCCGGAAAAAATTACACCCTACGCGGGACCAGAGGGTATCGTTCCTGAAGGAGAACTGGATACGGTGGAAGCAGCCAAGACCGAAGAAATAGATTCCCAGGCGGAAGAAAACCTCACACCGGTCGAATACCAGGGTGACAAGAAGCTGAAAAAGCTCAAAAAGAAGCTTTCCAAACTGAAGCAAAAGCGCAAAGACCTGAAGACGAAAGCCAAAAAGGCACGTAAAAAAGGTAAGAAAAAGAAGGCCAAAGTCCTGGATAAAAAGCGAAAAGCATTGAAAGCACGGCGCAAAAAGCTGAGAGCGGCCTACCAGGAAGCAAAAGACCTGGGTTAAGGCTGACTAAGAACAGACGCTATGATTACACTTGCGGCAACCGGAGGATTTCGGTTGCCGCTTTTTTATCAGGCGGCGCCTTCCAGGGCGCCTCCTGATTTTAAGAAAAATCAACTGTCATCCAATCCCTCTTAATGAACCCATCAGCCTACCAACAATCACTGGAAGCCGCCTTCGACGGTGTGCATTTTACGGATGAACTCCGCCGGGACTTCTTCAGCTGCTGGTTCGCTTTTGAATTTCCACGCACCCACCTGATCACCGAGGCGGAAAGAACGGAAAGGTACCTGTATTTCGTCGTGGAAGGCGTGCAGGCGCTTTACCTCATCGATCAGAAGGGAGAAAAAATCGTACTCGGATTTACTTTTCAAAACGAGCTTTCGGGCGTTTATGACTCTTTTCTGCTGCAGCAACCCGCCCAGTTTTTTCTGGAAGCCCTGACGCCCAGTCGCCTACTCGGCCTTCCCTTTAAAGATCACCAGCGACTTTTTGACCAGTATCCCAGCTTTAACATCTGGGGTCGCCGCTTCGCCGAGCGCGTCCTCATCGGCCGCACCAAACGGGAGGTGGAACTGCTCACCATGACTGCCGAAGAGCGCTACATCCGCTTCATGCGCCGCTGCCCGCCGGAACTGCTGCAGATTCCTCAGAAATACCTGGCCGCCTATCTCAATATGACGCCGGAGACGTTTAGCCGGCTGCGGCGGAAGGTGAGGTATTGAATGATAAATCTTGATCCAGATCAATGCAAAGCTTCCTCCGTTCCCGCATCTTTGTAAAAAACAATAGCAAACCATGGCACAACTCAAGTTATCACCCGAAGATCAGCTGCGGCGACTGAACGCGCTGGTCAATGAATTTGACAATTTTCAATCCCTGCCCACGGAGGTGCTCACCCGCCGGCCCGCGCCCGGCAAGTGGAGTACCATCGAAGTAGCGGCTCACCTCAATGCCATTTACGACATCTACCGCGATCGCATTACAGCTACCTTGGAAAAGCTTCCGGAAGGAGAATGGGAGAAAGATCACTTCCCCGCCCGCTGGTGGCCCGCCCTTTTCATAAAAATGATGCGGCCGCAGGGTACGAAGCGCAACTGGAAAATGAAGACCATGAAGCGATTTGAACCCGGCGTAGAAGCTGAAAGCGCCGCCAGGACGGATGTGGAGGAAGTCTTCCAGACCTTTTTTGAGAACCACGAACACCTTCGTCAGGCCATCCTCGCCAGCCGGAAGAAAAAGGTGCGGGGCGCCAAGCTGATCTCTTCCATCGGTCCCATCGTGCAATTCTACCTGCCGGAAGCCGTCGACTTCTTGCTCGTCCACGAAGAGCGGCACCTGGTGCAGGCGCAGGAGGTGCTGGCGCAAGTGGTGACGGTGGAGGTGGAGTAGGGGACAGCGTGATTTGGCGACGGGGAGACTTGAGGATCAGAAAAGCAATGCTTGATCACTTCTCCACCAACACACACTTCCCCGTCTCCAGATCCTCCTTTACCTTTTTGAACTTGATATTTTCTACCACCCTCCCGTCTGTATAGCGAACCGTGATCCGCTCGTTGCGGCCGATCTTGTCCAGTTTGGATTTCCGGATGGAGGCGTGGCTGGGGGAAGGGTTGAAGGCGGGAAGCGGCCCCATCTGTTGATTAATGCGGTCGATATATTCCTCCCGGGCCTTTTCATCTGACAGATCGACGCCGGATTCTATGGCGCCCTTCATCATCGATTTGGCCATGCCCCACTCACTGGGATCAGAGGCTATCCTAACGATGTGGGGCGCCATTTCCCGTGCTGCTTCACGGAGTTCCAGGGTGTTTTCCAGGTATTGCTTATCTCCCAGAAATTCGAAAAATTTGTCCAGTACCGGTGTGTAGTTCTCAAACAGCTCTATTTCATCCGAGATTTTCCGGCCCGCTATGTCACAGGCATGCTGAACAGAACCCGCGTCCCATTCTTCGGGAAGTACACCTGCGTAATTAATGGAGAAGTCGTAAAAAGTTTCAATGATGAATCGAGCGTTCTCTTTTTGGTACTCCGTTAATGCATCGAAAAAGGAACTCTTCTGAAAGCCAGTTATCCACTCTTCGATTGGAGATTCTCCGTAGTCGTCCTCTTCATCCATCTCCGCTATGAGATCATTTATTCGATCCCTCGTTTTTTTTAAGGTGTCGGCTCTTATTTTTTCCGTATCTCGCCGGGTAATCCGGTTCAAGTGGTGACTTTCAAAAATATACTTTTCATAATCACCACCCTCCATGATGCAATCCATCAGGTAGGTATCGCTCAACGAAAGCAGGGTAGGCGCATCCAATTCGATCAGGTAATTACCGGTTTCGGGGTAGTATTCCAGAATTTCACCGGCCCAGTTCTTGGTCAGTTCGCCGGTTTCAAGCTCTAGATTGTCTTTCACGCTTACATGCGTTCCTTTTTCGTATTCCATTGGCCTCACTTTTAGTGAAAACGGAATGAGAAAATAAAAGTACAGTAAATAATAGAATAAGTAGTTTTCATCGAGTACCAATCTCTTTTCTCCGGGGGCCCCCAGTCCCCCCAGTCTCCCTCTCAGTACCCCGCCGCCTGCCCGTCCTTCCGTGACTCGGAGGCGCCGATATACACATCGCCCTGAACACCTATCGCCTGGTAGCCGCCGAAGCGCTCGAAGCCGAAGGCGACCGTATGCCCCATGGTCATCAGCCGGCGGATCGTTTCGTAGTCGAAGCCCGATTCCAGGCGTACGATATCGGCCCCGTTGAGATATTCGTGGCGGATGCGGGGCGCATCGCCGGCCTCCTGCAGGTTCATCCCGAAGTCGACGATGTTCATCACGATCTGTACGTGGCCCTGCGGCTGCATGCCGCCGCCCGTGAGGCCGAAGCTGACGTAGGGCTCGCCCTCGCGGGTGATAAAGGCCGGGATGATGGTATGGAAGGGGCGCTTGCCGGGCGCGTAGGTATTGACGTGATCTTCCTCCAGCGTAAAGCCGGTGCCGCGGTTCTGCAGCGCAAAGCCCAGGCCCGGCGGGACAAGCAGCGAGCCGAAGAGCCAGGAATTGCTCTGGATCAGCGAGACCATATTGCCGTCTTTATCGGCTACGGTCAGGTAGATGGTGTGGTTGCCGTTTTGATCAATATTTGAAATGACCATTAAAATTTCTCAAATCCCTGATCCAGGATATCCCAGGACAGTCTCATTGTCAATTTTTCGCATCTTAGAGAAACACACGCAGTAATAACTATGACAACGAATTATCAACCAAGTTTCCGGAACCGTCTTCGCTGGACGGTAGCGCTGTTTCTATCTTTTCTCCTGACTACCGCTTACGCCCAAACCATCCATCCGCCGGTAAATCTGAAATGCGAATATCTGACCACGCCCCTGGGCATCGACACCCCCAGGCCCCGCCTCTCCTGGGAGGTCGGCGACCGTAGCCGCCGGGCTGTGCAGTCGGCCTACCAAATCTTAGTAGCCAGCTCGCCGGAAAAGCTGGCCGATGGGGTGGGGGACCTGTGGGACAGCGGCAAGGTGGCTTCCGCCAAAACGCTGCACATTGCCTACGAGGGGAAAGACCTGGAATCCGGCACCCGCTATTACTGGCAGGTACGCAGTTGGAATGGCGTGGATGAGCCTTCGTCTTATAGCGCCGTCTCCTGGTTTGAAACCGGCCTCCTCTCGGCGGATGACTGGCAGGCGCAGTGGATCGGCGACGGTCGCGAGCCTCCGGAAAAACCCGAAGATTTTTATGAAAAAATACCCGCCCCGCTTTTCCGTAAGGAGTTTCAAATTGCTAAGCCGGTCAGGCCGGCGCGCCTGTACATCACGGGCCTGGGCTACCACGAGCCCTGGCTCAACGGCGAGCGCGTCGGCGATCACTGGCTGGACCCGGGTTGGACGCAGTACGCCAAGACGGTCTATTACGTCGTACACGATGTGACTGATCAATTGTCCCAAGGAGAAAACACCCTGGGCGTTATGCTGGGCAACGGCTGGTACAACCCCTTACCCATGAAGCTCTTCGGCCGCTGGAACCTGCGTGAAATCCTCACCATCGGGCGGCCCAAGCTGATCAGCCGGCTACAGATCGAGTACGAAGACGGCAGCAATGAATGTATCGTCTCCGACGAATCCTGGAAGGCCGGCACCGGCCCCATCGTCCGCGATAATGTATACCTCGGCGAGTGGTACGACGCCCGTTTGGAGCAGGAGGGTTGGACGAGCCCCGGCTTTGACTACAGCAACTGGAATAACGCCGTTGCGGAAACTCCTCCCGGCGGTGAACTACGCTGGCAGTTCGTGCCGCCCATTCGTCATACCCGCACCGTGGAGCCCGTCCGCATCGATTCGCCGGAACCTGGCAAGTACGTGGTGGATATGGGGCAGAATTTCGCCGGAGTGATCCGCTTTCAGGGCCGGGCGCCCGCCGGAACGGAAGTCGTCTTCCGCTACGCTGAACTGATCGAGGAAGACGGCCGGATCGATGTCAACACCACCGTCGCCACCCAGCTCAAACGGCCGGGCATGGGCGGCCCCGGCGCGCCGGACGTGGCCTGGCAGGAAGACCGCTATATTTTCAAAGGCGAAGGGGTGGAAACCTTCGAGCCGCGCTTCACCTTCCACGGCTTCCGCTACGTGGAGATCACGGGCTTGCCCTACCGTCCCTCCCTTAATGACATTGTCGGTCTCCGCCTGAACTCCGACCTGGAACAGGCATCCCGCTTCGAATGCTCCAACGAGCTGTTTAACCGCGTGCAAAACATCACCGAATGGACTATGCTCAGCAACGTTTTCAGTATTGAATCCGACTGCCCGGCGCGGGAGAAATTCGGTTACGGCGGTGATATCGTTACGGTCGGCGAAGCCTACATGACCAACTACGATATGTCGGGCTTCTACGTCAAATCGGTGCGCGACTTCGAGCGCGACGCCCGCGCCAGCGGCGGTATGACCGAATGCGCCCCCGATATCGGCATCAACCAGCGGGGGCTCACGGAAGATACCGGCCCCGTCGGCTGGACTTTGGCGCACCCCTTCGTCCTCTACCAGCTGTACAAATACTACGGTAACCTCGATATTGTCCAAGAACAGTACGGACCGCTGAAAAAACTGGTGGAATTCTATCGCGAACGCAGCCCCGACTATCTGATCATGGATGGCATCGGCGATCACAACAGCGTAGACCAACGGCCCCGGCCCGTAACCAGCACCGCCTTCTACTATCACCACGCCAAAATTTTGTCTGACCTCGCCGGCATTCTAGATAAGAAAAATGATCAGGCTACCTACGCCGCCCTGGCCGACAGTATCCGGGCGGCCTTCATCGACAAATTCGTACATCCGGAAACCGGGCAGGTCTTCACCCACACCCAGGCCAGCCAGGTGACAGCACTGTACTACGATCTATTACCGGAAGATCTGCGTGAAAAAGCTTTCCAGGTACTACTGGATGAAATCTATCTGAAATACAAAGGCCACCTCTCCACCGGCATTTTCACCACCAAAATGATGCTGAACTACCTCAGCGACCGCAGCCGCGACGATGTGGCCTACGATATGATGAACCAGAAGTCTTTCCCCGGCTTCGGCTACATGGTCGACCGCGGAGCCACCACCCTCTGGGAAAACTGGAGCTTCGAGGAACACGATTCCAAAAACCATCCCATGTTCGGCTCGGTCAGCGAATGGTATTACAAATCTATTCTGGGCATCCGGCAAGCCCCTGAATCTGTGGCTTTCAGCGATAACATTATCAAACCCGCCGTGGTCGGCGACCTGACCTGGGCGAAAGGCTACTACCGCTCCGTTCGCGGCAAAATCGCCAGCCGCTGGTGGAAATACGGCGATGATCTCATCCTGGAGGTGGAAATACCGGCTAATACGCGGGCGCAGATCCACGTCCCGATCATCGGCAAGGCGCGGCCTGATATCTTCGAAGGACCGCATCAGCTGGTGAAGCAGGGGAAGCCGGCAGAAAACGATACGCAGATTGAGTTGCTGTCCACCGGACGAGATTACTACGTCTTCGGTCTGGGCTCCGGAAGATACCGGTTCGAGGTCAGGTGATATTGCTCCTGGCTGTTTCGCATTGCTCTTGGCTTTGGGGGCAGAAAATTTTGCAGGAATGCCGGTCGGAGTTTAGGGTTAACTCGAAATTTTGTTGACCCGGCATTCCTGCAAAATTTTGAGGGTTTTTGCCCATGGCGAACGGGCTGCTTCGCTTTGCGCATGACGCCGGAATTGACAGCTTGAAATAATGCCCTTGCGCTTAACCCATGAATAATCCGGGTTAAGTTTCCCGGGCTACGCTAAGTGTGAAACAGTGCCTGTTAAGTGCAAAATTTTATGGGTTGAATTTTCCCCTACCAATGCGCAACGCGAAGCACCCGCACCTCAAGCTGAATCTTCCTCATGAACGGGAAGTAAGGCTGGGCAACGCGCTTTCGACCTTCAGGTCGAAAAGCGGGCCTAAGCCTTACTTCCCGTTCATCTGTCCCCCAAGCCAAGAGTGAAAACCAGCCGCCAAAGCGCTATTTTCTACTACTTCAGTTCCCGTTTTTTCGTTATACTGTGGGCAACAACGGACAGCATCATTCGACATGTATAGAAACACTATTGTACTGCTCTATATCGTACTCCCTCTCTGGGCCTTCGCCCAAAACAACGTTTGCCAGGGCAACCTGGGGGAAAACATCTTCGAAGCCGGCGATTTCGGTTCCGGAGCGCCCAATATCCCCGCCGAGGATCCTGGTATTGCGCCCGGTTACAACTATCTACGCGGTGGCCCGCCTCAAGACGGGCAGTACGTGATCACCAACAACACCGGCGCCTGGCCCGGCAATTACGGCACCTGGCTGGACATCCGGGACAACAGCAGCGATCCCAACGGGTATATGATGGTTGTGAATGCTGATTTCACACCAGGACTGTTCTACGACCAGACCGTTGCGGGACTTTGTGAAAACACCCTCTACGAGTTTTCCGCCGATGTTATCAATATGATCCGGCGGGGGGTGACCGATCACATCAAACCCAATGTTTCTTTTCTGATTGACGAAGAAGAGGAATTTACCACCGGTGAAATACCGCAGGACGAAGATTGGCATAATTACGGCTTTACTTTTACTACCGCCCCCGGCCAGACCAGCGTGCAGCTTTCCCTGCGCAACAACGCCCCCGGCGGCACCGGCAATGACCTGGCGCTCGATAACATCTCCTTTCGCGCCTGCGGCCCCGAGGCGCTTATCCTGCCCGTAGAAATCGCTAATATCTGCGAAGATGGCGATCCCATCGATCTCGATGCCACCGTCAACGGGGATCAGTATACCATGCCGGCCTTTCAGTGGCAGGAGAGCTTCGATCAGGGACGCACCTGGTCGGATATCCCGGACGCCGATACGCCGGTGTATACGCACGCCGAATTGTCGAGTGGTTTTTACTATTACCGTTACCTGCTTGCGAACGGCGAGATCAACCTGGAAAATCCGAAATGCCGGGTAATTTCCAATGACAAGATCGTTTACGTGGTGCCGAAATTCTATACCGTCAACGATACGATCTGCGAGGGGCTGACTTACGAGCAGGACGGCAATAGCTATACGACTTCCGGCACTTATGTGGATACCCTGCTTTCCTCCATCGGCTGCGACAGCATTGTCACCCTGAACCTGACGGTGCTGCCCGACGCCAATATCAGCGCCGACATCGAAGTGGTCAATCCCTCCTGCCATGATACCCAGGACGGCGTCATCAACGTAGAAACGGTCAACAGCGGCGTGCCGCCCTACACTTTTTCCCTGACAGGACGGCCGCCGTCCACGAACGGTTCTTTCTCAGCCTTGGCGGAAGGGTCGTATACCCTCAGCATCCGCGATCGCTACGGCTGCTCTTTTCAGGAGGAATTGGCCGTACAGTCTCCCGAAGAATTCTTCGTCAATCTGGGCCCCGACCGCTCCCTCACCCTGGGCGACGCCGTACAAATTCAGCCGCAAACAAATTATCCCATCAGCACTTTCTCCTGGGATCCACCGGATGTGATCGATTGCTTCGACGATTGCCTGGGGCAGGAGTGGCTTCCACTTCAGACGCAGACCCTTCGCCTGGAGGCAACTTCCGAACGCGGCTGTATGGCGAGTGACGAAATCCGGGTAACGGTTGATAAGCAACGGCGCGTTTATATCCCCAATGCCTTCAGCCCGAACGGTGACGGCATCAACGACGAATTTTTCATTTCTGCCGATGTGCCCAACGTGCAGAGCATCCGTCGCCTGGCCGTCTTCGACCGATGGGGTAACCTGCTTTTCGAACAGACGGAGCTGGCGCCTAATGACCCGGAGACAGGCTGGGACGGAAAAGTGCTGGGGCAGGAAATAGGGGAAGGGGTCTATGTCTTTTTCGCCGAGATCGTTTTTCTGGATGGGAAGGTGATCACCTATTCCGGCGACCTCTCTCTGCTTCGCTGATTTTCTGTGAACCAGGAATGTTTTCAGGTGGTTCATATTAGTGTTAACTATAGAAAGTGTTCCTTAGCCAAACCAAACCATCATGAAACCACTTTGTACGCTTCTGTTCCTGATCATGACAGGAACTACACTCTCTTTCGGGGCGAATCCGGAGCCGCCACGGCTCAAGTCCGGCCTCAATGACCTAGAAGTCGTTTTCGAAGGCGATTACTTTATCCTCTATAGTTCCGGCAACCGTATCCGGACCGGCAGAAACCGCAAATCCGGCGTTTGGAATACGCCCGCCAGAAAGGCGACGGAAATGTGGGTGCGACGCGCCGGTGAGGAGGAAGTGATTCGCCTGCATCCCTACCATTTTCAAAGACAGCTGCTGCAATTGTTGCCGGATTATCCGGAAGTGCACGGCTTTATTCAGGATCCTTCCTTTGACTACGGGGAGCTGGAAGAGTTGATTCCGGAACTGGACCAATATCTGCTGCGGGTAGAGGAAATCCGGGAGGATAAGCACCAGATTATGGAGATGGAACCGGAGGTGTTGAATAGATGATAGGAAGCACTTCGCTTAGGGTTTAATAATTCCGGATCAAGTAGTCAGAAAAATAGGTAGAAATTAGCTGTAACCATTTCTTCTCTGTTGCAGTAACCCTTTCTGTTAAATCACCGTCTACCTGTAAACAAACTATCTGACTATGATCCTCCACACCCTCAAACTGGCACTGCGCAATTTCAAACGCCACAAGAGTTCTTTTTTCATCAATCTCATCGGTCTGTCTACCGGTCTGGCCTGCACCATGTTGATCGTTCTATGGGTACAGGATGAGCTGCAGGTAGATAAATTTCATGGAAAAGACGAACGGCTGTTCCGGGTGATGGAGCATCAGCAGTACGCCGAAGAGGTCATGACAACGACCTCTACGCCCGGGATGCTGGCGGAAACGCTGAAAGAAGAGATTCCCGAAATCGAACACGCGACCATGCTCACCTGGCCCAACCGCCGGACCTTGTCGGTCGGAGAACAAAGTATTAAAGCGGCCGGTTACGACGTGAGCCCTGATTTTTTTCAGGTGTTCACTTTCCCACTGATCGAAGGACAGCCGGAAACGGTTCTGAACGATTTGAATGCCATCTTGCTGTCCCGCAGTACAGCCGAAAATTTATTCCTATCGCCGCAGAAAGCGATGGGGCAAGCGCTGGAGATAGATCACGATGAGGTGTATACCGTAACCGGCGTTTTTGAAGATATTCCATCTACCTCCTCCATTGATTTCGATTATGTCGTCAACTTTGAGAAGCTCAAAAAGGAGCAGGGCTGGTTGCGCAGCTGGAGTAGCAACGGACCAAGCACGATCGTGACGCTGGTGGACGGCGCCGATGCGGAGCAGGTAAACGATAAAATCGCCGGTTTTGTCAAACAGCGAAACGAGCAATCCAATGTGACCTTATTTTTAAAGCCTTACTCTGAAACCTATCTGTACGGCCGATATAGAGACGGAAAGCAGGCCGGCGGCCGGATCGAATACGTGCGCCTGTTCTCTATCCTTGCCGTCTTTATTCTGATCATTGCCTGTATCAATTTTATGAACCTGTCGACGGCGCGGGCCTCGCTCCGGGCGAAAGAGGTAGGCGTCAAGAAGGCCGTGGGGGCCGGCAAGGCTTCCCTGATCCGGCAATTTATGACGGAATCGGTAGTGATTACTTTGCTATCTCTGCTGATAGCGGTAGGGGTGGTCTGGGCTTTTTTACCGCAATTCAACCTGATTGCCGACAAGGAGATGGTGCTGCAGTTCTCACCCGGCCTGCTGGGGCTATTGCTGGGCCTCACCGTGCTGACCGGCCTGCTGGCGGGCAGCTATCCGGCATTGTACCTCTCTTCCTTTAAGCCGGTCGCCGTACTTAAAGGCGAGCTGCGTTCCTCACTGGGCGAGCTGTGGGCGCGGCGGGGGCTGGTGGTTTTCCAGTTTAGCTTGTCGGTCATTCTGATCGTTGCGGTCGTCGTGGTATACAATCAGTTGGAGTACGTACAGTCCAAAAACCTGGGCTACGAAAAAGATCAGTTGGTCAAATTTGCAGCCGACGGCCGGCTGGAGGATCAGGGCGAGACCTTTTTGGCGGAAGCCGGAAAAATGCCCGGCGTGGAAAGCATCTCCGCCATCGCCCACGATCTGATAGGCCGGCAGAACAACACCAGCGGCCTGGACTGGGACGGGAAAGATCCCGAGTCACTCATTCTCTTCGAACACGTGCGCGTCGATTATGACATGCTGGAAACCATGGGCGTGGAGTTGAAAGAAGGCCGCTTCTTCTCCGAGGAATACGGCGCCGATACCAGCAAGATCATATTCAATGAGCGCGCCGTAGAAATACTCGGCTTCGACGATCCCATCGGCAAGAAAATCAGGCTTTGGGACGAGTACGACCTGGAAATCGTCGGCGTGGTGAAGGACTTCCATTTCCAGTCGCTGCACGAGGAGATGAATCCCCTTTTCTTCCGCCTGGCCCCCGACGATACCGGGACCATTATGGCGCGCCTGAAGCGTGGCGAGGAACAGCTGGCGCTGAACAACCTGCAAACCCTGTACGAAGATTTCAATCCCGGTTTTTCCTTTGACTATCAATTCCTCGACGAAGAGTACGCCCGTATGTACGAAGCGGAGGTGCGCGTCTCTACGCTCTCCAAATACTTCGCCGGCTTCGCCGTTCTGATCTCCTGCCTGGGACTCTTCGGCCTGGCGGCCTTCACCGCCGATCGCAAGCGCAAGGAGATCGGCATCCGCAAGGTGCTGGGCGCCAGCGTGGGCAACATCGTGCTTATGCTTACCCGCGACTTCACGCGCCTGGTGCTGGTGTCTATAGTTATCGGCCTGCCGGTGGCCTATTACCTGACGAATAACTGGCTGCAGCGCTTTGCCTATCGCATCGACCTGAACCTGTGGTTCTTCGCGCTGGCCGGCCTGCTGGTGCTGCTCATCGCCTGGATGACCGTGAGCTCGCAAGCCTTCCGCTCGGCGCAGCTGAACCCGAAGGATTGTTTGCGGGATGAGTGATGGGAAGTTGGAAGGGGGAAGTTGGAAGTCGGAATACATGCATTTACCTCATCGCTCCGCTCCGGGGATCGTTGATGCGTGTGCGAAACCTTCAAGAGTTTCGGAAACATGGTGATTTGAGTTGAAACCGGATGGCGTGCCCGACCAGGGCGCGAAGCGGAATAGGCGGCTGGAACGATTCTATTTTTTAAGCGATCGTTCAATCCAAAAAGATGGCATGCTCATCTCCTATTTCGCATCGACTGGCCGCTGTTATGTTCACCGATATTGTGGGCTATACTGCCATGATGCAGCGCGGCGAGCGGGATGCAGTAGCAGCGATTCGCCATCATCAGAAGGTATTGGACGCTAATGTAGCCCGTTTTGGCGGAAAACTCCTGCAATACTATGTCGCTAACCTTATCCGGAGTTCAACTGAATAAGGTAAAATTGCTTTTATGTAAAAAAAATGGAGTCTCCTCTTTTTTTCGTCTAAAAAAATTGCCCCTTCGTCCTCCCTGCCGCTTCTTTGCGAAAACTTTTGATCCAGTATGCAGGCAGGTAATCCGATAATTAAGATAGTCCATGGAATCAATAGGGCGACACGTTTACGAAACCTCCAAGGTTTCGTAAACGTCTTCCCCATCCTCTTATTGGTTTTCTTCCCCACCTCTCTCCACGCCGGCGGCGTGCGCGGCACCGTCAGCTCCGACGACGGCGAGCGGCTGTCCTTCGCCACTATCTTCGTGGCCGAAACCGGATCGGGAACGACGACCAATGAGGAAGGGCGCTACGAGATACAGCTGGATCCCGGCGACTACACGCTGGTTTTCCGTTATCTGGGTTTCCGGAGCGAGCAGCGAACGGTATCCGTAGGGGAAAATTTTCAGGAGCTTGATATTGTACTGGAAAAGCAGCCCTATCAATTGAGAGAGGTGGAAATCTACGCCGGCGACGAAGACCCGGCCTACACCATCATGCGCAAGGCTATCGCCAAGGCCAGCTACCACCGGCAACAGATCGACCGCTATACGGCCGAGGTCTACATCAAGGGTTCCGGGCGCCTGCTCAAGTCGCCTTTCTTTTTGCGTAAGATGATTGAGAAAGAGGGTATTGATTCGACGGTGGCTTTTACCAGCGAGTCGGTCAGCCAGATCGAGTACGAGCGGCCCAACACCTTTCGCGAGCGGGTCATTTCGATTTATCAGAGCGGGGAGGACAACAGCACCAGTCCCAATCAGTTCATCTTCTCGAGTTTTTACGAACCGGAGATCGCCGAGGCTATCTCCCCCCTTTCACCCAAGGCTTTCGCCTATTACAAGTTCGAGTACGAAGGCTTCTTCATGGATCGCGACTACGGCGTCAACCGGATAAAAGTTATTCCCCGCAGCCGGGGCGAGAATGTTTTTGAGGGAACGATCTACATCGTGGAAGACTGGTGGAGCATTTACAGCCTGTCGCTCAAGACTTACAAGTTCGGTATCGGCTTCCAGGTAGACCAGACCTATGCGCCCATCGAAGAGGCGGCCTGGCTACCGGTGAGCCATCAGTTCTTGGTGGAGGGAAGTGTACTGGGCTTTGCCTTCGAGTACAACTACCTGGCGACGATCAGCGATTATCAGATCGAACTGAACCCCGACCTGGAAGCAGACTTTACCGTGATCGATGAAAAGCTTAATAAGGAGCTGGCCGAAGAATTGAAAAAACAGCGAAAAGCGGAGGGCGACGAGCGGGCTGATATCCAGGAAAAACTGGCCTCCGGCGAGGAGCTGACCCGCAAGGAGCTACGTAGGCTCATGCGCGAGTACGAGCGGGAGGAGCGGCGTCAGCAGGAAGAACCGGAAGTGGTAGAGCGCACGGAATATACCGTGGACTCAATGGCGCGTAAGCGCGATTCGCTGTACTGGGAAACAATCCGCCCGGTGCCACTGACTGAGTTGGAAGTACGGGGCTACAAAGTCCAGGACAGCATCGTAGTAGCGGAGCGTGAGGAGGCGCAAAATGACTCCATAGGCCGCAAGAGCCGGCGTGGTGGGTATAGTCCCTTCAATCTGATTAGCGGGGACGGTTATAAGCTGGGGGAAAAACTCTCCCTTTCGCACGCCTCCTTCCTGGATAAAACCTGGTTCAACCCGGTGGAAGGCTGGAACGTGCATACGAACATTACGCTGCGCTACAAATCAGATAATCCTCTTCGCCTCACCCTGACGCCCCGCTACGCCTTTTCACGCCAGGCTTTTACGGGCAAGGGGAAGCTGACCTACGCTTACGGCGATCGCCTGCACGTGCGCGTGCTTGGCCTGGAAGGCGGCCGCTACATGTTCCAGTACAACGAGGAAAACCCAATTGATTTTTTCTTCAGCTCTTTTGTCAACCTCTTCCGCGGACGCAACTATATCCGGCTGTACGAAAAGGACTACGCTGCGCTGAACTGGACCCACGACCTGGCGGAAAACTGGCGGATTACTTCCGGTACCGAATGGGCGCGTCGGTACACACTGGAAAATACCACTTACCAGACCTGGTTCGGCAGCAGCCGGGAAGGAGGCTATACACCCAACCTTCCGGTCAATGAGGAGTTTGACTATCCCTTCCCGGAACAGGAAGACGCCCTTTTCTTTACCCTCGGCATCGAGGCGCGCCCCTGGCAGCAATACCGCATCCGCAACGACCGCAAGGAACCCATCGATGATACCTCTCCAACGCTGGGGCTGACCTATCGCAAGGGCCTGCCCGGCCTGCTGGGCAGTGAGGTCAACTACGACCGTCTCGACTTCCTGTACCGCCACCATTTCCGCGTGGGCGCCCGCGGTACGATGGACCTGAAGGTCAACGCCGGCCTGTTTCTCAACAACGAAGCCGTCGGCTTCCCCGACTACCGCCACTTCATGGGCAACCGCATCTCCCTGGTGAGCACCGACCCGGTGGGCAGCTTCCGCCTGCTCGACTACTACCGTCATAGCTCACAGGATAAGTGGGCGGCAGCACACGTGCACTACCAGTTCCGCAAGTTCCTCTTCACCCGGATTCCGGAGGTTTGGATGCTGGGCGTCAAGGAGAATCTCTTTGTGAACTACCTCGCTACACCGACTTCACAGCACTACTTCGAAGTGGGCTACAGCGTTGACAATATCTTCCGCTTCCTGCGGCTGGAGGCGGCGGTGGCGTTCCAGGATGGTAAGTACTACGACTGGGGGGTATTGCTGGGCGTGGCGTCGAATCTGGGGAATATTTTTGATTGAGGGAAGAATATCACTGTTGCTCGAGCGTCTATGACCTCGACCAAATATCCCGTGGTCCGCCCAAGAGATTGGTCGGGTAAATCTATGACCGCTAACTGGATTTAGATTTCAATATCATCAGGATTTCTTTTAGGGTGGATTATCGCCAGAATGTTCACCACATTCTCATTGAATTCATAGATGATGATGTGCTTTTCAAAAGCAAGTGGAATTTCCCGACCTCTACAACTTTTTATCCTCGTAAACTAGTGTTGTTTCCTCCCGCTTCCTTTTCCACCGCTTATGCGTCCACAGCCAGTACTGAGGATGGGCCTGGATATCTGCTTCCAGCAGGCGGGTGTGGCGCTCGGTGATCTCGCCTTCCGGTAGCGCACGTGGTTCTTCCGTCACCACTTCGAACTCCATTTCGTAGCGGCCCCGCTCCAGTTTGGTGATGCGGCCGTAGAGCACGGGGTAATCGTATTCACGGGCGTATTTTTCCGTGCCGTAAAAGACGGCTGTTTCCTGATTGAGAAACTGCGTCCAGTATACCTTTTTACTGACGGTGGGCGACTGGTCGATAGCGAATAGGTAGGCCATTCGGCGATCGGCGTTGCTTTGGAAAGCGGCTTTTACATCGCTCTTGTTGATCAGCTCCAGGCCGAAGCGCTGACGGGATTGTTGAAGCTTATCATTGATGAAATCGTTGGCGAGCGGAAAATAAATTCCCGTAACCTGGGGAGCCACCTGAGGGTTGGCGGTAACCGCGGCCCACTCCCAATTATTATAGTGCCCGGCGGCAATGATGACGCTCTTGCCCTGTTGCGCGTAGTGCTCAAGCAATTCCGGGTTTACCACCCGGCACCGCTCTAATGCCTCCGCCTTGGAGACGCTGAAGAGGCGGATGCTTTCGATGATCAAATCGCAGAAATGACCGTAGAATTGCTTTTCGATACTTTTGATCTCTGTCGCCGTTTTTTCCGGAAAGGAGTTCTCCAGATTTTTGCGTACGACCTTTTTGCGATAGCCTGCCAGGCGATAAACAAGGAAATAAAACAGGTTCGAGAGCACATGCAGGACGGCCAGCGGCAGATGGGAGACCGGATAGATCAGCAGGTAATAAAGTAAGCGACTCATGGCAAACGGTTTTTTGAATTTCATTCGGGACGCCAGGTCTTGCTTTGCCGGCGTGATCTCACTTGGATCAGGAAAGGATGTTCCTTCCTTTTTTGTAATATTTTTCGGGTTTATGAAAGATGCTGGGGTGGACAAAAGTAGGCATTATTTCAAAATTGCTCTCTTTGCTCAGTATGTCCGAAAATAATGCCGGATTTGCAGAATGTCCCGCGTTTGCGTCAGCGCCAGCATGAGCAGAATGCGCGCTTTGTTCGGCGGCAGGTCGGGGGCGTAGACGAGCGCGGGATGGTGGGGCCGTCCGCCGGTGATGCGCCCGCCGGGAATGCCGGAAGCGATGACCACGGGTTTGGCGTCATCCGGCAGGCTGCGAATGCCTTCGATGACCCCGTTGCTGGTGCGGCCGCCCGCGAAAGATCGGACGATGAGCCCTGCGGTGGCACGCTGGGTGTAGAAATCAAAAATGCCGGCGTCAAAACCGGCGAAATCCATGACGATATCCACGGCCGGCAGTTCTTCTACCTCAGACAGGTCGAAAGGACTCTCCGTCGTATGCGGCTTAACCGGTTCGCGGTAAAAAATAATCGTATCGGGATCGGCGAAGCCCAGGTAGCCGTACTCGGTAGGAGCGAAGGCGTCGACACGGCGGTTATCTGTCTTGCGCAGCTCACGGCCGCTGCTGATGTTTTCGTTGAGCACCACCAGCACGCCTTTGCCTATTGATTCCGGATGAATACCTACCCGGACGGCATTGAGCAGGTTGGCGGGACCGTCGGGCGAAATTTCGTTCGAGGAGCGCATGGAGCCCACCAGCACTATGGGCGTCCTGTGGCGGTGGGTGAGTTGGAGAAAATAGGCCGTCTCCTCCATGGTGTCGGTACCGTGGGTGATGACGATGCAGGCCAGTTCCGGCCGTTCCTTCAGGATAGCGTCGATGCGTTTGACCAGGCGCAGCCAGATGTCCGGCGTCATCTTGGAGGAGCCGATGCGGACGAACTCTTCGACTTCGATCCCGGCGTAGTCCAGCAGTTGAGGCACGGCCTGCACCAGCTCCGGCCCTTCGATCAGGGGTGCATCCGTGCGGCTGGCGATGGTGCCGCCGGTGGTGAGGATGAGGACCTTGGGTTTGGAGGAGGGGTTTTGGGTCCTGGCGGGCAGGACGCATAGAAGCGACAGGAATAGCATGAGGAAAGCCGGCATATTCATGAAGACAAACTTTTTACGGTGCGACTAAAGCCGGCAATTTACAATTCAGGATTGAAAGTGAGGTTGTGATGGGGCTTAAATCCCGGGCTTTCGTAAAACTTTTCCGCTCTTTCACGGCCGGGCTGACATGCCACTGCGTCGCCGAAAGGGGGTTGACAAACCAGCCGCCAAATTTTATGTTTTGATATTTTCCTCTCCGGCACATGTTCATCCTCTCACAACATAAAAGCTTTTTATGCTTGCACAATTCAAAAACAGCATTACCTTTGCGGCCTCAAAAAATTAAGGAAAGAAAAAATTCAATATAGTTTTACTTTGACAGCAGCCTCTCCACCTTGAAACAGACCTTATTCCATTCCTTTCTTTAGCGACGGACGATCAATAACTGTCGGTTTTTCTAGGAGTGCTTTTCCTTTTATCCGGCGTTGAATCCCGCTTTTTGATTCAAAAAGCGGGACTCCCTTAGCTCTGCTAAGGTCGGGAACCTTCGCCTTGGCTAAAAGAAAAATCACTTGCCTATCTAAACCCGATACTTATTAATCGCACGTCGCTTAGGGAGTTATCCTTTTCATTTTAACGTAAACACCGACCGGGTTGGTACAACTTCGGCACAACTATAAATTGTAGATGAAAAAATATTTGAATCTTTTTAATTTCAAGCAAAAAGTAGATTATAAAACCGAAGTATTGTCAGGCTTGACCGTTGCCCTGGCCCTGGTTCCTGAGGCAGTTGCTTTTGCCTTGATTGCGGGATTATCGCCTTTAACCGGGCTTTACGCCGCTTTCGTGATGGGCTTAGTGACCTCTCTTTTTGGTGGCCGGCCGGGAATGATTTCAGGTGCAACGGGAGCAGTTGCTGTAGTGATAATCGCTTTGGCCCAATCACACGGGGTGGAATATGTTTTTGCCACCGTTGTTTTAGCCGGAATCATTCAGGTTTTAGCCGGCGTCCTGCGACTGGGCAAACTAATGCGATTAGTTCCCCATCCCGTTATTTTCGGATTTGTCAACGGATTGGCGATCATCATTTTCATGTCGCAATTGGATCAGTTTAAAGATCCGGCAGGGGCCTGGCTGAGTGGTTCCTCGCTATACATTTTACTGGGCTGAGTCGTGCTTACCATGGTCATTATCTGGGGCCTGCCGAAGCTCACCAAGGCGCTTCCTGCTTCTTTAACCGCGATTTTAGTCGTTTTCGGTATTGTAGCTTACTTTGGAATCGATACTAAAACGGTGGGCGATATAGCGTCTATACAAGGAGGATTTCCTCCCTTCCACCTTCCGGCGGTTCCGCTCAACCTGGAAACGCTGACTATCATTTTTCCCTACGCGGCAATCATGGCCGGTGTCGGTTTAATCGAAAGTTTGCTTACCCTGAATATTATCGATGAAATAACGGAGACCAGAGGAAGAGGAAACAAAGAAGCCGTTGCACAGGGTACGGCAAATATTTTATCGGGCGTATTCTCAGGTATGGGGGGCTGTGCGATGATTGGCCAGAGTTTAATCAATACTTCATCGGGGGCAAGGGCAAGGTTATCCGGAATCGTCGCTGCCGTAATGCTGTTGATTTTTATAATGTTCGGAGCGGGACTGATTGAAAAACTCCCCATGGCTGCCTTAACGGGCTTAATGATCATGGTGGCGATCGGCACCTTTGAGTGGGCAAGCCTGAAAACGTTTAACAAGATGCCGAAATCAGATACTTTTGTGATGGTCATGGTCACCTTGATAACCGTTTTCCTTCACAACCTGGCCCTGGCAGTAATTGCAGGAGTGGTGATTGCCGCCCTGGTTTTTGCCTGGGACAACGCAAAGCGTATTCGCGCCAGAAAGCGCTTCGATGAAAACGGTGTAAAATACTACGAAATTTACGGCCCCTTGTTCTTCGGATCCGTAAGCGTTTTTAACGAAAAGTTTGATGTTTTAAACGATCCGGAAGAAGTGGTGATCGACTTTGCGGAAAGCCGGGTAGTGGATATGTCAGCTATTGAAGCGCTGAATAAAATAACAGAACGCTATCTCAAAGTTGGTAAAAAGATACACCTGAAGCACTTGAGCCCTGACTGTCAGCGCCTGTTGAAAAACGCCGAAAAAGTGATAGATGTCAACATTTTGGAAGATCCTTCTTACAAGATATTGCTCGATAGGTTCTGAGGACAGGTCTGCTATTACTACTTCGTTTATAGTAATGCCTTCGTGCTTCATTCCTTACGGATAAATTTTTTTGGCGCTTTGGTGTAAGCGGTCCGGTTTTTTTGATCGCGCCCCAAATTAGTGATGTTTGACCTGCCAGATTTCAAAAACCTGGCAGGTCTGCGCCCGGTAGTCTATTAGTTAAAATAAGTCAGATGCCATTTCAAAATATCCGGCAGGTTCTCGTAGCAGCAAATCGCCAGAATATAGAATACCAGCATCGCTAGGGAAAACAAAATCTTTTCCGGGACGGCCTTAAACTGAAAAGACTGCTGAACGAGCCTGGTACCGACGCTGAAGGGAATGCGCACAAAGAGGAAGTAAATTAAAATGTACACGACCCATTTCAGGAAGTTGTGCTCCGTGATTCCGGAGGCGACCTTCCCGGCGGTAGTACCCATCAATGCCCAGATCAGCATACCGGCCAGGATGAAGGCCGTGGCGCCAATGTAGTTGATGACGAGGTTGTCTTTTTCGTCGACCAGATCTTCTTCTTCCCCTTCGTTCATTTCCTCCACTGTAGAAGTGCCCAGTTTTAAAAAGACCGAACTCAGGTAATACAGGTAGGTCATCACCAGGGTGAAGAGGATCAGGTAGGTAATTTGAAGGATGAATTCCATCTGTTTTTAAGGGTTGCTGAGTATAATTTCAAACCTACCTTTTGGGGAAATCGTTCCGGGTGCTCTACATCGGATGGTTTCTGTTTCTGCGATAAACATTAATTCCGTATTTGCTCATGGAGAAAATCAATAACCAGTTTGCTCAGTTGCTCATATCCCTCATCGGTATAATGAACATCATCCGAGCCTTTTCCAAATTGATGATGAATCGTTTCGGAGGCTTCATAAATATCATGAACTAAAATGGAATGCTTTTCCATTATCTTTTTTGCCGCCTCATTATACCTGATCGCATCTTGTTTAAATCGTCCCGCTTCCTGCTCAGGGACATAGGTAGTAGTCAGAAAAATGAGTTTAGCATCCGTGACCTGTTTTAGAATAGTGACGATGGAATCAAGGTTTGAGCTGTATTCCTCTACGGTATGCGTGAGTTTTCCATTTATTTTATCCCGGTTGCCCTGGACTTTGGAATCGGGATGCCGGTAACACAAGTCCCACAAGCCCCAGTTAAACTGGATAATATCCCACGCCTCTTTTCCCACCCATTCTCTGATTTTTTGCAATCCTGTTCCCGTATGCTGCGCATTTCCGGGATTGTGTTCAATCACAGCCCGGTCGGCAAAATGCGTTTCCAAATAGGGCATATACCCAATTGAAATAGAATCACCGATAATTAAAATCTTTGGTTTCTCTTTGGAACACCCCATGAGCATAACAAAGAACAGCAAGAAGATGAAAAACAGTTGACGGTTATCCATTTTTAATTTTTTATTCAGAAGTTGTTTGCTTCCCTTCCAACTTTCCAAACGCCTCCGGCGCCCACCTATGCTGCGTCGCCTGCTCATACGCGTAGGTATACCCGATTAGCTTTGGCTCGTCGTACAGCCGTCCGGCGAAGGTCATCCCCGCCGGCCACTGATCGTAGGAGAATCCTATGGGCGCCGTGATAGCCGGGAAGCCCGTATGCGGTGAGAGGATCTGGCTGTTGTCACCCGCCGGGCTGTCCAGGTCGCCGACTTTGCGGGGCGGGTTGCTCCAGGTGGGATAGATGATGGCGTCGAGCTGCAGGCTGTCCATCGCCCGCAGGATGGTCTCGCGCAGGCGGATGTTCTGCTCGCGAGTGTAGACGTCGGGGCAAGTCGTTTCCGCTTTTTCACTGATGAAGTAGGTCAGCCGGTTCTTGATATAGTCGGAGTAGATGCCGGCTTCGTAGATCTGCTGAATGGTAGGGTAGGGGGCGGCTTTCCCCAGCGAAGCCAGGTAGGCGTTGACGTCCGTCACGAAGGTCGGGCACCAGATGCCGGCGGTGAGGGTGTCGTAGTCGGGAATATCAAAGGAGTCGATGACGGTGGCGCCGGCTTTTTCCAGATCGCGCACGGCGGCCATCGTCAGTTCCCGGATTTCGGGATCGGTATCCGGATCGTCGACGTAGCGGCGGAAGAGGCCGAGACGGGCGCCCTGCAGGGCGTCGGCGTCTAGGAACTGCGTGTAGTTCTCCGGTACTTTGCCCTCACTGCGCAGCGTAATCGGATCGGCCGGATCGGGGCCGGCGATGACTTCGAGCACGCGCACGGCGTCTTCCACGGTGCGCGCCATGGGTCCGCCGATGTCGTTGCGCAGGTAGAGCGGGATAATCCCGTCACGGCTGGTAAGTCCCATGGTGGAGCGGATGCCTACCAGGGCCTGATGCGAGGAGGGGCCGCGGATGGAGTTGCCGGTGTCGGTGCCCAGTCCTACAGCACCCAGGTTAGCGGCCACTGCGGCGGCCGTTCCTCCGCTCGATCCCGCGGGCACGCGTTCCAGGTCGTAGGGGTTGCGCGTCACACCGAGGATGGAACTTTCGGTGAGCATGGGGCTGAAAGCCCACTCCGCCATGTTGGATTTGGCGAGCACGATGGCGCCGGCTTCTTTTATCCTTTGTACCTGGGTGGCGTTATCGGGCGGGAGCGAACCTTCCAGCGCCTTGGAGCCGGCGGTGGTTTGCAGGCCTTCGGTGTCGTAGTTATCCTTGACGATGACGGGGATGCCGTGCAGGGGGCGCAACTCGCCCGTCTCCCGGAACTCGGCGTCGAGGCGTTCGGCTTCCGCCAGAGCCTCCGGGTTAACGACGACGATGGCATTGAGCCCGGTAGATTTGTCATAAGCCGCGATGCGGGCCAGATAGCGCTCGGTCAGTTCAACGGCCGTGAGCGAGCCGTCGCGATAGGCCTGGTGAATGTCGGCGATGGTGGTTTCGATGAGGTCGAATTCGGCATTCATCTGTTCCTTATTGTCCCTGGTTTGACAGGCGAATGTGAAAAATATCAGGGCTGCGAGGATCCAAAAGTGTGGTGTGCAAGCTTGCAGAAAGGAGCGGTTCATAATGATTGGATTTGGAGAAAAGATACGGAATATCATCCAATGCCGCGTAACTTACCCAAAGACAGAGCTATTATTTCCCTCTTGTGAAGAAGATATTAACCCGGATTAACTTTTCGTCCATGATTCTGGTCTCTCGCGAAGCCAGGAAGACGGAAGACGTGGCCCGCATCACCATCTACGCCGAAACTACCGACGATGCCCAAACCTTCACCAAGTGCTATGCCTTATGCCTATGCCCTGCGGCTGTATTCCGTACCCGGTGCGCAGCCTTTTGACAAGGTAGGTTTTTTCCGTTTTCGAAGACGAGCATGAGGGCGAAACCCGCATACCTGTGGCCATCAGCCTATACAAGCTCCTGAAAGGTCTGCTAGCGGTGATGAGCGCACGTTTCACTATTACTCCGTGGAACAGCTGGGGCTGGAGTGACAGGAGTTCTTTTCCTTCTGTTGAAAATAAACCCCAAAATATGTATTTTGAGACGTTGTAAGTCCCTTTCGATAGACTATCCAGCCTCATTGCTATCTTTTGTGCGAGGACTTCTCCTGTTATTTATTCATGCATAATGGTAAATCGATGAAAAATCAGTGGCTTATATTGGCACTTCTGGGATTGTTTTCGATCTCGTTACCGGCTCAGCAAGTCACCGGCGAATATTTTCTTGCCGGTCAGGGCGGTGAGCTTGTCCTGAAGTTACAACAGTCCCCTCCGAATCAGGTGACGGGCACGCTGACGGATCAGACCGGTGTTGAGTACAAGGTGCAGGCTACCGAGGAGGCCAGTGAGGTGATGGGCACGCTGACCAACGCGCAGGGGGGTATGTATTTTGAAGCCTATACCGAAGGCGAGGAACTGCATCTAACCCTGATTCCCCCCAATGCGATGCAGCAGCCCGACTACGGCCGGGCGCAGACCTTCAGCATGCAGCGCCGCGGAAGTACTTCCGGGCTAAATTCCGCTGCGCCAGCTCCCCAGGGAGGGCTGGGCGGCCCGCTGGGCGAGGCCGGGTCCTCTTCGGAGAGCAGTGGCTGGAACGGTACTTTCTCAGGGGATGTGAACGGCACGCCGGCCACGATGACACTGCAACCTACGGGACAGCAACTCAGTGGCGAGATCGATGCCGCCGGATACAAATATCAGCTCAGCGGAACGGTTTCCGCCAACCGCTCACAAGGCCAGATGCTCGATCCGCAAACCAGGGGGCAGCTCAGCTATTCAGGTGTATTGGAAGGCGATATAGCCACGCTCACATTTAGCGGCCAGGGTGGGCAATCTTTTCAAATACGGTTTTCCCGCAGCAGCGCCGGACAGTCGCAGGGCGGATTCGCTCCCTATGATCCTTCGGGTGATCAAGGCGGGGCTCAGCAAGTGGAGCGCGACGCCCGCCTGATAGGAGGCTGGCTGTACACGGATTCCTACACCTCGGGAGAATACAGTTTTGCCACTCAGTGGCGATTGATCATCAATGCCGACGGCAGCTACCTTTACGGCGACGCCAAAGTTGCCGGCGGAGGAGCCGGCATAAGCGGCAGTTCCGGCGGCGGTGACGTAACTCGGGGACAATGGCGTACCGAAAACAACGTCATTTACATCAATGACGGGACCGGCTGGCAGCCCTATGCTCGCTACACCACCGGCGGCAGCAGCCTGCTGATGCAGTTTGGCGACGGCTTCAAGCAATTGTGGAAGCGGAACAATTGATTGCTCCCCGGATAATCCGGGTCAAGGACTTCACTTTAAATTGGAGTTGAACACAAATAATCTGTATTTTAGAAGAATTAAAATAATGTCACGATAACACCTATGCGAATCTTCTTTTCCTTGTTAATACTGTTTTTGTTCTCCGGCCTGTCGGCTCAAACCTACACCCGTGGCCATTATGTCGATGCCGGAGGAGAGCGCCACGAAGGCATTATCGCCTATCAGGTAGGATACGACTATTTTACGTTTCGTGAAAGCAGCAACGCCGATCCGGAGCGGCTCAAACCCGATGAGGTGCGTTCCTTTGCATGGGGGGTAGAGAACTTCGCCTCCAAAGCAGAGCATTTTGTTCGCGTTATTGTTGGCGAAGGACCGGTGCGCCTCTACGAGCGGCGGCAGCCCATCGACAATCCCGGGAAAAAACAGATTGTCGGGGAAGACCAACCGGGCCGGATGGCTATGCGGCGCAACTTCCTGCTGGAACGCGTCAATACCGGGGAGATCATTGAAGTGGAATGGAAAAGGAAAAAATTCATCCAGCAAATGAGCGAATTCTTCGCCGATGCGCCGGAACTGGTACAGCGGATAGAAGACAAGGAATTCGAGGCGGGAGATGTTGAAAAGTTACTGAAAATTTACCTGGAGTCATACGCCGGGCAGCAGTGAGGCTCGCTATCCGCGCGCTGGACATTGCCCAGCAAGAGGGCAGGCCCGGTCTTGCTTGGCGAGATGGCTTGTGCGATCACCCCCCCGCAGAGCTGCGAACGGCCAAAAGCGAGAAGCGAATAGTTTCTTCGCATTGAAAAAAGAGCCGTCAAAGCTATAAGTAACACTTGTCTCCCGGGCAACTCCCCGCATATTCCGGCCCAACTTCGATTCTGTCCTTCCGGGAAATTTCCAGCACCTGCTCCTTTTTCGATCCGTAGCGGTAAACAGTAATGCCCTTGCATTTCAGTTCGTACGCCAGGCCGTAGGCCCCGGCCACCTGTTCCAGCTTGGCATCCTCGGACAGATTTATGGTTTTGGATACGGAATTATCCACGTGTTTTTGAAAAGCGGCCTGAATTTTCACATGTTGCTCAGGGTTGATATCCAGCGCCGTTTTGAAAAGCTCGCGCACGTCGGCCGGAATATCCTCCATATCCTGGATGGATCCTTTCTCAGAAACCTTATCCAGCAGTTCCGAACTGTAAAAGCCGCGGTCTTTCATCACTTTTTCAAACAGCGGATTGATCTCCAGCAGCCGGGCCCCCTCCAGCACGTTGCGGATATAAGAAATGGCGAACAACGGTTCGATACCCGAGGAACAATTGGCGATAATGGAAATCGTACCGGTGGGAGCGATGGTCGTGGTGGTAGCGTTCCGCATGGCCTCGTAATCTTCCTTCCAGATGGAGTCCTCGAAGTTCGGAAAGGAGCCCCGCTTTCGTCCCAGCTCTACCGATTTTTCCTTTGATTTTTTTTGAATAAATTCCATCAGCTCTTCCGCCAGCTCAAGCGCCTCATCAGAATCGTAGGGGATGTCGAGCTGAATGAGCATATCGGCGAAACCCATTATCCCCAGGCCGATCTTGCGATTGGCCCGGGTCTGTTCGGCGATCTTTTCCGCAGGAAATTTATTGGCGTCGATGACGTTATCGAGAAAATGGACAGCGTGATGAACGGTTCTGCCGAGTTTGTCCCAGTCCAGATCGTTGTTTTCCTCGTCTACCATTTTCGTCAGGTTGATTGAGCCCAGGTTGCAGGACTCGCAGGGCAGCAGAGGCTGTTCGCCGCAGGGGTTGGTGGCGCGTATCGGCCATTTAGGCGTGGGATTATGCCGGTTAACCTCATCGATGAAGATCAGCCCGGGGTCGCCGGTCTGCCAGGCGCTTTTGACGATGTTGTCCCAGATCTCGCGGGCGCGTACCTGCTTTATACTTTTGCCGGTTCGGGGGTTGATCAGTTCGATTGTTTCATCTGCCTGCACGGCTTCCATCAAATCATCGCTGGCGTTGACAGAGATGTTGAAGTTGCGAAATACGTCTTCCTTTACTTTGGAAGTGGTAAACTTAAAAATATCGGGATGATTAAAGTCGAGAATTCCCATGAGGGCGCCCCGGCGCTTTCCGCCTTGCTTGATGACCTCGGTCGCCGTGTCGAAGACTTTCATAAAGGATACCGGTCCCGAAGCCACCCCTTTAGTCGATTTAACGATATCGCCTTCGGGACGAAGCCGGGAAAAATTAAAGCCGACCCCTCCCCCACCCTGCTCGATCATCACCATATCCTTGAGGGTGGAAAAAATGGAATCCAGTGAGTCTTCTACCGGCAGTACGAAGCAGGCCGAGAGGGCGCCCAGCGGAGCGTTGGCGTTGAAGAGGGTAGGGGAATTGGGCAGAAATTCCAGATTGCACATCATCTCGTAAAAAACAGGCTCGATTTCGGAAGGATCATCGTCGTAATTTTCCTCAACCTCAGCGATGGCCCTGGCTACCCGCTCAAACATCCCTTCCGGCGTTTCCACCACCTCCCCCTCCTCGTTCTTGAGCAGGTAGCGCTTGCGCAACACCGCCAATGCATTAATGGACATCTTGATGTCGGGTTTATAGCCTAGTTGCTCCTTCAGGTCTCGTGTCTTTTTCTTCTCCTCCTGGTAGGTCTGATAGCTGTCGGCCACTTCTTCGTAACCCGCTTCGCGCAGCGTTTCGATCACCTTCCCCTGAATGTCTTCAATGGTAGGCGTTTCGCCGGCAGGCAGCTTGTCGATCACTTTTTCCGTCAACTCTTCCGCCAGCTCGCCATCTTCCTGCCGCATGGCGATGAAGGCCCGGTGAATGGCGTACCTGATGCGGTCGGGGTCGAAGTCGACGAGGCGGCCGTCCCGTTTTTTGACTTGCTGTATTTTTTGAGCCATGAGTCAGGGCTTATTATTAAAACGCATTGTGAGGATATCATCGGGGGAATAAACGTTCGGATTTCCGACTTCCCATTTCCGACTTTATTTTGCCTTTCGGCAAATAGGACTCTGTCCCTTATTGGTTAACGGTGTTTTTGACAGGACGTTCGGGATAACTCCGGAGATATGCCGAACGTAGCGATCAGGAATGTGACGTACCCCCGGCTCAATAAGGCGGCCGTCGATGGATCCGTAAACCCGCATAAAACAATTTTTGAAACATAGATACCAAGGAATGATACATAGGTCCTAACGCGCCGGAGATATTTCCCGCAAATTTATCTGGAACTAACCTCGGGATATATGTCTTCTTTCCGGCAAATGATTATTCCGCCGTCTTCCGGCTTGCGGTCCGTCATCCACCATTACGAATGGTATGAATTCGGTAAATCCAATTCGACCATCAGGCAAATCGCCTTCCCTTCCTTTTCGACGGGTTTCCTTTTTTGCTTCTATCGTGGAAAAAAAACGGTCGCCAGCAACTATCGGCTCGGCGCTTCCGAAGTCGCCGGCGCCGTTATGCTTTCGCCTGCCAGTACGCCGACTCAGTATGCGCCCCTCCACAATATGAGTGCTCTGCGGGTGATCTTCCGGCCCGGCGCCCTGTCAGGACTCTACGGTCTTTCGATGAATGCTTTTGAAAATACCCTCCCGGAATTGCACTACATCGACCGGGAATTGCTTTCAGTCTACGATCAGCTCCAAAACCTGGAAAATTCTCGCCGGCGAATCCCCTTCCTGGAGAAATACCTGCTGCGCCAACTTCAGCGAAGACCGATGAGCGTCTCACTCTTTCCGGCTGTATACCGGGTGCTGCAGCGCTTCAATCATCACATCAGCGTCGAAGCGCTGGCCGGAGAACTGGGGCGCAGCCGCCGGCACCTCAACCGCCTGTTCGGCCGCAATATCGGATTTACGGCCAAGCAGTTTCTGCGCATTTACCGTTTTTGCCGGGTGGTGGAGCACCTGCACGCCAGCAGGATGCCCTCCATGACCCAAACGGCCTATCACTGCGGCTACGCCGATCAGGCGCACTTCTGCCACGAGTTTAAATCGATGACGCGGCTGACGCCCCGCGAGTTTCAAAACAACATGCACCGTTGGCAGCTGGTGACGACGCCGGCGGACTTTAAGTTTGTGGGGGTGATGGTGGGATAAGGGAGCGTCCCATTTTTACAATTATCTGAATTGATCGCAACTTATATTGGAAACATATTCTTAAAAATCAGAATAGTCTGGTCCAAGATACTTTTTAGAATGCTCAGGTCGGAAATGTCCCTTACAGAAATGGAAAAGAAAAGCCTGCTCTATGTTGTCTGCTTCTTTATTTGAACCTGCTTCCTCTTCGCCCTGGGTAAGAGGTTTTGTCTTGGCGGCAGTCAACCAAATCGTCTATGAGGATGACCGTTTCGTGCGTGCTGAGCGTGCGGCCGGTCTTGAGCTGGAAGAAGTGCAGTTTTTCTCTCGGCGCTCCCAGTGGGCAGTGCTGACAGATACGCAGGCTTCCATTTTGATGGGTGAACGGCTGTTGGTGATTACTTTCAGGGGATCGGAGACAGACTTTAGCGATGCGGGTGATGTGGTGGACTGGTTCAACGACCTGGAAGTTACCCAAAGGCCTTACCGTGGAACTAAAGTACACGGTGGCTTTGCGCGGGCGGCAGATGCGATCTGGCCGGATATTGTAGCCAGTATTAAAAGATGGGGAGGGGGAAGACAGGTTTGGCTTACGGGACATAGCCTCGGCGGAGCCGTCGCACAACTGATGGGGTACAACTTTCACAGGGTCAGTACCCCGGTAGCTGGGGTCGTGACCTTCGGAAGCCCCAGAGTGGGAGGGGTGTTGTGGAGGAGGCATATCCGCAGAATCTCTTTGGAAAAGAAAAATGAGCGCTGGGTCAATAACGACGACCCGGTAGCAAGGGCGCCGTTTCCTGTCCAACCTCAGATTCCCTTACCTATTCCTACCAGCCCCCTTTGGTCGCACGTAGGAGCGTTACACTTTATAGACTGGGATGCCAAACGAGCCTTTTTGTTCGAAGATAGCCCCGGGAAGATTCTCGTTCCTAGAGTTGGTTTCGATGACCACAGTATTGCCGGCTACAAGAATCGCATCTGGGATCTGATGCCGGCAGAAGAGAAGGACCAAATCGTGACGACTTTTGACCATCCCGTCCGTTTTTCAGAACTGACAGAGCGGGTCGCTGAAGACCGGGGGGGTAAGATAGTGAGTCCGCCTTCTCTCCGGGGGCTATATCAGCAAGCCGGTGAACTGGCTTCCTTGAAACCCCGGCTTTCCTTCCGGAAATTGTCCATTCGACACCGGTAAGAGGAAAAAAGGGTGTCCCATTTTTACAAGACTTTGGTCGGAAGAACGCTTAGTTTTATTCGATAAATGCTTGTCGCCAAAGCAATTCCAATGATAGAAATAATGCGGCGTGAATGAAAAGGAAGCAGCGCTATCTCTATAGGTCTGCTCAGCAGGCTGATGAGTCAGTACTTAGGTCGAGATTATAAGTCTAATAATGTCTAAAACCAAAAAGCATGAAAAGCGATGTTAAACTCAATGGCAGCAATATCACCATTGAAGCGAACCACATTGAAACGACCGCTCATGATTTAAAGCTCAATCATCCGCAACGCCGTAAAGGAGGTGGCCCTCACCGGCGGGCGCTGGTGCATGGTTTTAAAGATGAACTGGTTCTCAATTACGCAAGAGATTATCCGGGAGGGGTGTCCGTACACGGCGCTCTGGAAGTGCTCGGCAATAAGAACCAGCCGATATTGCGAGTGAATCCTACGTACGGCAATTTGGTGCTCGGCGGTAGTGGGGCCGACGGAGATTTATGGCTAAATGACCGGAAGGGCCAGCCAAGTATTAAAATAGCAGCAGATGAAAAAGCGCTGGTTTTTAATGCCCTGCCGAACTGGCCTCGTTGGTCAGGGCAGCGCGCTTCCACTAATGTAAACCTGATTGATGAACTGCGGCGAATGAAAGAGGAGATTTTAGAGCTCAAAAAAGAGATTACAAGGTTAAAAAAATAGGGATCATATGCTGAGTTTACGTACAGCCTCCAAAAATAAAAATCCTGTCTTTCTTAGATCGGAGTTCAATGACCGGTATTCCGGCGCAGCGGTCATTAGCCTGCGGCGGTTTTTGGAATCCCGGTTCAACAGTCCGCTTCTCGGCAAAACCACTCGTTCGAGCCCTGCCGGTTGCAATAATTGTGCTGAAAACCTGTTAGCACAACTGAAAGGTGATCCGGGCTTGAATATCCGTAAGGCCGATCGTAAATTCTCCGTGCCACATCCTCGGGACAAATTTAAAAACCACGTGCAAGGCGTGGCCCGCTTGCGCGACTGGAATGGCAAAGGACGAATGTTGATATCTAGCAATATGAGTAATAAAGGCTTACGCCTAGCATTCCAGGAAATCACCGGAGCGACAGAAGGCGTGTTTTCAACCAAAAGAAAATTGAAAGATCCGGTGGACCTTGATATCCGTCGCCTGAAGGAGAGAGGTGATTACGACCATCCGGGAGGTATACAGGCCGTAGGCGATCTGGTTGCAATTGCGATGGAGAAACCGAAAAAGGAGGGATTCAAGTATGCGGCGGTATACTTCGTACGAGTAACGGGGAACCATATGAGAATCATCAACTATTTGACCTTGGACGGCAGCCGGGGAGAGCCTCTGCAGGAAGAAAAAAGCCATGCCGCCACAGTCGGACTGGTGAAGCTCGATACCTCTAACTATTTGCTGGCGGTCGCCGGGCGAAAACACGGAAAAAAAGGGATCTGGTTCTACGAAAGCGACCGTGCAGACATCAATCCTGATACGAAATGGAATTACATAAGTATTTACATCCCCCCCGAAGATAAAATCGGCTTCGGTAAAAAGGATGACGACGAATTTTATGTCGGCGCCGGCGGAGGACTCAATTTTGTAACGGATTGTTCTGGTGAAATCTATCTTTTTGCCATGCACGGCACGGATACCACACCCGGTGATGAGTTCGAGTACCTACAGGTTTTCCGAGTCAAAAGAACGGATAAGGGAGAGATCGACTTGGAGAAAGTATTCCAGCAAAAAGACAATCTCGGGAAGTTTGCTACCAATAGCTTTTCATTCCGGTGGGCGGGAGGAGTTTATGTGTCGAGTACGGGTAAAATAGCAGTCATGAATACGGAAAGACGCCGCAATCTCGACGATAATGATTATGTCGATGGAGCGGTTTACCTGGGGAAATAAATTCCGGAAAACTTATTGGGAACAGAAAGTACCTGGAAGTCATCTCATTTAAACGAAGATCGAAAGCTGTGACCGGAAGTGCCTGAAACGGAGTTTCTTAGAATGCGAAGTATTCGGTTTCAATTTTCGAAATCACCACTCTACGAACCCTTACTCCCCAGGATTAAATGATCACAACGTGGAATTAAGCACTAGACAAATCGCATCCGTGTATCTTGATGTCCGGTCACCGTTCCGGTTCCGGGAGGCGCTTTTCGAGCCAGCCGGAAATCCAAGCCTGCGCGACAAACTGGAAACCATCAGGAGCCGAAACAGCGGCTTTGCTCTTCCTCCGAAGCTGATACCGGAGCACCCGCGACTGGCTCCTCTTCCGGCCATTCATTTCGATCACTACAATTCTTCGGTGACTAATTTGCATGCTCCGGGTATTGAGGACCGGCTCGATGTGGATCTCCATAAAGAGCGGCTGGCAACCATCCTGGGCACCTGCCTCAATTTTATGGTCGACAGCAAGGGAGGCATCTACGGTTTCTGCGGAAACTTGTCCGAGGGATTTGGGGACTCCCAAAAGGGATTGATCAATGTTCAGTTTAAGCTGGTCCTTTTCAATAACAGGGTGGAAAAAATCGATGAATTCAAAATTCTCGAATTTACCAAAAAGAAAATAGCAGGGGATGACCTGCCTATCAATCTGGGGTACTTCGTGATGGACAATGAAGATAGGGTGATCGTAGTAAAAAACAGGACGGATATCGTCTTTGTGAAAAAAGACCGAAGCAACAAACTCCGGGCCGTGCAGATCTGGCCAATGAGAGATAAGCTACGCCGGGTTCTTCCCCGGGAGGTAGCCGACCATGGGCTGGCGCAGGTTATGCCTGCCTATGACCGGGGCTACTGGGCGATGGCCCTTGGCGACCAAGAAAATAAAAAATCGGCCTTCGTGGCGATGATCTCGAATTCGGGAGATGTAATGAGTCACTACGAATTTAAAAATGAGGTCATTGAGAACGGAATGGCAGTTGACTCCTCGGGAGCATACATCGTTACGGATTATGCGATGTACAAGTTCATCAGTGATCATTCCGGAAAGATCAGCATGGCCTGGAGAAAAAGCTATGACCGGTCGAGTTACGAGAAAAAGGAGGGAGGGGTGCTTTCCAAGTTTGGTTCCGGATCTACCCCCACACTGTTCGGATCGAAAGAGGATCTGGTCGCTATCACGGATAATGCTGACCGGCGCGTCAACCTCCTGGTTTACCATCGCCGTTCAGGCCGGCAGTTATTTAAAATTCCGGTTTTTCAAAAAGATAAAAGTGCCAACGAAAATACAGTTTTGGCCTACCGGGATAGCATCGTGGTGCAGAACTGGTATGGCTCTCCCGATTACGATGAAGATATGAAAGATCTCGTGCCGGGGCTGGTTCGCTTTGATATTCGCAGCGATCGGCTCGGATATAATCAAAAGTGGTGGAATGAAAAGTTTGCTTCCACAGCGACGGTTCGGCTATCTACGCGTACCGGCCTGATCTACGGGACGATCCAGGAAGATGCTATCCTCGAGAAATACGCCATGGCATTCATTGATTTCGAAAGCGGTCGAAAAGTCAGAGAAGTTCATTTAGGTCGTGGACGGGGGCACCGGATTGCTATGTCGCCGGCTTATCTGATTCCCGGCGGATGGCTCATTCAGCCGGTCCGCAGAGGAATGGTTACCATTAAAAAGAAATAGCAAGAAAATCAATTCTTTAAAAAGAAGCACATAGCAGGATTTCGACTCAGATTTGTGAATCTCCCTTGAAAAGGTTACCACGCTTTCCATTCTGCTCCTTCACCCATTTACGTATTGCAAAGAGGCAATTATCCTTGTGATGCATCCCGAACACCGCTTCCGGTAAGTTTTCTACTGGGTTATCAAATAAATACAGTCTGTCCAGCTTTCTTCTATCCGGCAAAAACCACGGAAAGCTCCGCAGTTGATTGGAACTCAGATCCAGCGTTTCCAAAAGGAGCAGCGGCTCTAGCGCGGAAATATCCTGAATGTGGTTAGAGCGAAGATCCAGTACTTCCAGCCGGGTGAGCCGGCGGAGGGGAGCGATATCCGGAATCCGGTTGTCGTCCAGGTGGAGATGTTGGAGATGAAGGAGCCCCGCCAGAGGCGTAATATCGCGGATTTCATTATAGCTTAGACTAAGCGCGCTCAGCTTATTCAGGCCACGAAGAAAACTAAGATCCTCGATCTTATTAAGGCAGAGGTCCAGATGATCGAGGTTTGGCAGGGTGCTGACAACAGTGTAATCCTCAACCCGGCTGTCGCGAATGGAGAGGGACTCGATTTGGTTAAGGCCCCGAAGAAAAGAGATATCCTTAACCTTGCAGTAGCTGATGTTTAACGCCTCCAGCTCTTTGAGGTGGAGGAGATAGGCGTAATCCTGCACCGGATTCCAGCTGAGGTCCAGTTCGCTGAGCTTTGTCAAGCTGCCAAGGGAAGAAATATCTTCAATCTGATTGGAATTGAGATCGAGGAACTTCAGTTTGGCGAGCCCGCTCAACGGTGAAATATCTTTTATCCGGTTACAGCCCAGGTCTAGTTCTTCCAGTTCTGACAGGCCCTGCAGGAAGGAAATGTTTTCAATTTCGTTGGAGACCAGGTTCAGATCGCGCAGCTCGGTCAGCCTGGCCAGGGCTTCGTGGCCTTTCGTTGCGAGGCAGTTGAGGTTGAGGTATTGCAGACTGCTCAGCCCGGCAAGAGCAGAAATGTCACGTGTCGGGTTGCCATTGAGGCTCAGTTCGCGCAGGTTACGCAGGTTGCTTAAAGGGGTAACCTCTTCGATCTGATTATAGCCAAGCTCCAGACTGGATAGCTGCTCGAGGCAGCTGAGCGGAGCGAGGTCTTCCACAGAATTGTCGCACAGATCCAGGCGCTGCAGTTGTGGCAGTCCGGCCAGCGGTGATAGGTCCCGGATCTCGTTTTTAAGAAGTTTCAGGGTGTTTAGCTGGGGTAAACCTTCCAGAAAAGAGATATCCTGAAGATCGCAATATCCCAGCTTTAGCGTCTGCAGGTTTGTCGAACTGCCGAGACTGCTAAAATCCCGGATCCGGCTGGCGCCAAGGTCCAGATAATTCAGTTCGGTGAGGTCTTTTAGGAAAGTAATATCCTCCACCTGGTTGGTTCCGACTTCGAGAAATGTCAGGTCTTGAAGGCCGCTGATGGCAGAAAAATCCTGGATTCCAATATAAGTGAGCCCCAGTTCTTTAAGTTGCGCATAATCGGCCAGAAAGGAAATGTCATTCAGGTGTGTGTAGCCGACAAACAAGGCTTCCAATCCGGGGAGCTGTGCCAGAAAATTGCATTCCTGTATGGGATTACTTTCCAGAAAAAGGGCTTTCAGGTTGTTCAGTTTCCCGATTTCTTTGGGAATGCTTTTCAAGGAATTGTAATCATTGCCGTACAGCTCCCGGTATTCACCGTTGAAATAGTAGCGGTCTCCCAAATTCAATTGCTGCAGGTGCTCCAGTTCCCACAACTCCTCCGGCAACCCGGTCAGACCAAGCTGACCAAGATCCAGGAAGGGATTTTTTTCTTTCCGGTTTTGCCGGATGCGCTGGAGGGCAATTTCTAAACTCATCATTCGGATTTGGAGTTAAAAACGCACAGCGGCGTTGACAAGTTCCCTGATCTTTCTAGCATAGGAGCCTGTAAAACCGTAAATTGGAATCCCATTAACCCGAAATATGAATGAAAACAACTAAGCTCCTCCCAGGAATCCTGCTCTGCATCTTAATGAATATCAGCTTCTTCCCCCTATCTCTCGTCAGTCAAAAAAGCCGTTATATGCCCCTTTACGAATACGCCATTACCGGCGACATCGACACCGCCCGCAAACTTCTCCGGCAGGGCGCCGATGCCGACAAACCGGACACCCAGGAAGGCCTCACCCCTCTGATGCACGCCGCCCGGAGCTCTCAGGCGGGCGTAAATATGTTGCGCCTGCTGGTCGAATACGGCGCCGATGTCAATGCGGCAGATAGCCCGCCTCCGCCCCCTTCCATGGATTGGATGCAAAATTTGCCGGAGGAGCTGAAAAAACAGATGCCGGATATGGACAATGAGGCTTTAACCCCAAAGCCCAAGCCTGTTCTGTATTATGCCATGGAAGGCGCCGATAGGGCCAAGATCGAATACCTGGTCGCTGCCGGCGCCGATCTCCATTACCAATATTCCAGCGGCTATGATATTCTGATCGATGCGGCGTATAAGCTTCGGGATCATAATCGATATGACATGATGAAGTGGCTGATCGGGAAGGGCGTCCGGGTGGATGGTCTCACCAA
Source organism: uncultured Saprospiraceae bacterium (assembly GCA_964632995.1). Taxonomy (GTDB): domain Bacteria; phylum Bacteroidota; class Bacteroidia; order Chitinophagales; family Saprospiraceae; genus CAZWDL01. The sequence continues at coordinate 16,324 of CAZWDL010000042.1, read as the reverse complement.
ATACGGAGAATCAGCGCTTAGTGTGGCCTCCCTTCGAGGGTATTTCGATATCGTCCGGCTGCTCCTGGAATCGGATGCCGATGCGGAGCAACTGCGCTGGACGCCCCCGATGCACGCGGCAGTCTTCGGGAAGGCGCAGGATGTTCGCGCTATGCTGCAAAAGAGACCTTACACCGGCGAAAGAGAACGCTTCGGCAGAACGGCCTTCCTGCTGGCCATACAAGCCGGCCGCCTGGACAATGCCCGGGTATTGCTGGAAAAAGGGGCTTCCGCCAACGAAAGCGGAGCCCAGGGCAAAACCGCCCTGATGTACGCCGCTGCTGCAAGCCAAACCGAACTCGTGGCCTGGTTGCTGAAAGAAGGAGCCTCCGTGAATACTACCGACGATTACGGCAGAACAGCACTGATGGAGGCCTGTGAAAGCGGAGCCGAAGAGGCGGTTGGACCTCTCCTGAAAGCGGGGGCTGATTTATCGAAGAAGAATGATTTTGGAGAAACGGCCGCCAAAATGGTGCGTAGCCCGAAACTCTTCCGGCTCCTGATAGCGCACGGCGCCGACTGGAACGAGGCCGATACAGAACTGAAGCGAGCCCTGGCAGGTCTGCCCGCTGACCAACGGTTACTGATATCCCGGCAGTACTACCAGGCCGGCAAAAAACGGCGCTTCGGTAAGCACAACCCGGATGTAATGGCCGTTCCCTTCTGGGAAGCTATGGTGAAAAGCGGGGTCTCGGCAGGGGCGGCGCGTATTCAATTCGACGACAACGACTACGGAATGCCGGGCTCCGGAAATGCGGTCTGGTCCTATGACCGCTTCGGCAAATCCATCAATGTGCTGCCCGACGGCCGCATCATCGAGATCGCCGGGGAACACGAAGATTCCTATGACTCCGATTTCTGTATTTACAACGATGTCATCATTTTTGATGGCAATGGCGATTTTAACATTTACGGCTATCCGAAGGAGGTTTTCCCTCCGACGGATTTCCACACCGCCACCCTGGTAGGAGACGACATCTACATCGTCGGCAGCCTGGGGTACATGGGCGAAAGGCGTTACGGGGAAACGCCGGTGTATCGGCTGAATATTAAAACTTTCAACATTCAGCAGGTAGATACCGGCGGCGAGAACCCGGGATGGATCCACGATCACCGGGCCTCCCTGCTCAACGGTGACCAAATCAGGATCTCAGGAGGTAAGGTCTGTGAACAGATGGACGGCCGGGAGCAAATCCGTGAAAACGAAGGTGAGTTCATACTGGATCTTGAAACAATGATGTGGTCCCAGGTCGGAGAATAAGCACCCGGACAATAGGAAGTTAACATTATCCAGCGGTTTGAGAAGGTTTGATTTTGTTTGAGATGGTTGGTTATCAACGAGCTCGACCGGACTTCGCTCCTCAAACTATCTCAAACCTTTTCGAACAGACTTTGTACCTCGAACTATCTCGAACCAAAAAAAGCAAGGGGGCATTTTTGTTCTGTTGCTTACCAACTTACCAGCTAAAAGCATAGCTTCCGGCTGCCAGTTGGAGTACCACTGTTCTATCTTCTTTTTTGGTAACTTCAATCCCCCTCGCCTCCTTCAGCAGTTGGCCGTTCATCAGCAGGGAGGACTCCGGAAGGAAGAGCGTAACGGTACTATTCGCCGGGATGGTCACTTCATAGGTGATCTGTTCGTTCGTTTTTCTCCATTTTGAAACAATCATCCCATAGGGCCCTTCGTGTGCTGCTTCGAAGCTGTCCAGTCCTTCCACGAAATTCGGCTTCAGGATCACATTTTTGAAACCCGGCTGATTTTCATCCGGAAAGATACCGCCCAACGCCTTGTACATCCAGGCGCTGATCTCTCCGAACATGATGTGGTTCATGGAAATATCGCTTTCGGCGTCGATGGGCCAGTTTTCGAAGAGTGTTGTGGTGCCGTTGACGATCCACCAGCCCCAGGAGGGGTAGGTTTCCTGAGCCGCTACCCGGTACGCCAGGTCGGCGTGGCCGTTTTCGCTCAGCGCGTTGAGGATGGCTTTGGTGCCCAGCAGGCCGACATCGATATGCTCGTCATCGGCTTTTACTCTTTCGGCCAGCCTGGCGGCTAATTTACTTCTCAGGTGCTCAGGGACGATGCCCCACTGCAGGGGAACGCTCAGCTCGGTTTGCAGGCCCTCGCCGTAGAGGCCGGTGGTATCGTCCAGGTATTTTTCATTGATGGCCTTTCTGATCTTTTCGGCCAGCGCGCTGTATTTCTGGTGGTCTTCCGTTTTATCCAGCAGCCGGGCTGTTTTGGCGAGGATACTGGCGTCGACGAAGTAGTAGGCGGAGGAGGTCAGTTCCACGGGAGCTTTAGACTTAACGGGCACCCAGTCGCCAAGTCCCCAGTCGGTGAGGCCGCCTTTGCTGCGTTCCGTGATCTGGTCGACATAGCGTTTGATGTTGTCGTAGTTCTCTTCCAGCGGGCGCAGGTCGCCGTAAAAGAGGTAGAGGTTCCAGGGGATGATGGCGATGGTGCTGGTCCAGTCGGGCCCGTTGGCCCAGTGGTAGCCCCAGCCGCTGGTGGGAATGATGGCGGGCAGTACGCCGTTGGGCTGCTGCTCGTCGCGGTGGTCGTCCAGCCATTTTTCGTAGACGGTGATGCCGTCGAAGTTGTACAGTCCGGTTTCGCTGGCGATATGCGCGTCACCGGTCCAGCCATTCTTCTCCCGCTGCGGGCAGTCGGTGGGGTAGCCAAACAGGTTGGCGAGGTAAGAGTTGTTGGCGGCCCGCCAGATGCCGTTCAGGGTAGGGTTCGAAGAGCGGATGCGGCCTGTCGGCGGCACATCACTGTGGAGAAATAAGGCCGTCAGGTTTTCCGCCTGCAGGGTAAAAGGGCGATCGGCGCTCACCTCCACGTATTGAAAGCCTTTGTAGTTGAAGCGGGGCTGGAAGTTTTCCGTTCCCTGGCCGCTGAGGATGAAAATATCGGTCTGGAAAGGATCGCTGTTATCCGTGGGGCGGTAGTGTACATCGATATTCGACAGGTCGGTCCGGCCGTTTTCGTCCAGTCGCTCGGCGTGTTGGAGACGGAAGGTGGTGCCGGCTTCGCCACTGATGCTCAGCCGGCAGATGCCGGAGATGTTGCGGCCGAAATTGGCGAGCCATACCGTGTCGTTGATCTGGTGCAGGCTTTTAACCGGGATTTCTTCGACGGCCCGGATGGGGTGCAGCACCTGGGCCGTAATATTTTGGGAGGGCGCCGGGCTGACTTGTGCATTTTTCCATTCACCATCATCGAATCCGGGCTCCGCCCAGCCCGACTGTTCCAGCCGCGCGTCGTAGTGTTCGGCGGTATAGATACTGTTGAAGATGACCGGGCTAAGGTCCGTTTTCCAGTCGGGGCCGGAGGAAATTACTGCTACCGAGCCGTCGTCGTAGGTGATCCGCAGGTCCAGGCAGAATTTGGGCCGGGCGCGCCAGGGGGCTTCGTGAAAGTACCATACGGCGGTAGACTGGTGGTTATACCAGCCGTTGCCCAGCAGTACACCGATGGCGTTCTGACCGTCCTGTAATTGACTGGTCACATCGTAAGTGACGTACAGGTTGCGGCGGTCGAAGCGCGTGTAGGTGGGGTCGAGCACGCGGTCGCCGATGCCCCGGCCGTTGACCTGCAGCTCGTACAGCCCGGCGGCGGCTAGGTAGACCCGGGCCGATTGCACGGGCCGTTCAATTTTTAATTCCTTACGGAAAAAAGGAGCGGGTTTCAGGTCGACATCCCGGGTGTCGGTGATCCAGTCGCCCTGCCAGTTTTGCCGGTCCATCATGCCCGTTTCGAAGCTGCTTACCGGGGCTGGGGAACAGGGCTTTCCATTCTTATCCCAAACCTGCACCGTCCAGTAATAGCGGGTGAAGGGTTTCAGCGTTTTGCCTTTATAGGTGACCCGCATCCGCTCCGATTCCTGTGCGCCGGTGTCCCAGCTGTCGCTCAGGCCCTGTGCCACGGCCAGTGAATCGGTTCCCACCCACAGGCGAAAGGCGGTTTGCCGGGCGCCGGTGCGGTCATCGTTGAGGCGCCAGGAAAGGCGTGGATGAGGCGCGTCGATCCCGAGAGGGCGTACGAGATATTCGCAGCGGAGGGCCTCGGCCCGGCAGTGATCATTGGGAAGAAAGGCAGGGCGGTTGGTTTTTCCAAAGAGGATCGTTGCCGATAATAATAACAGAATGACAATATTGCCAATTATGATGTGATGTGCTGAATGACGGAACATATAGATCTTTTTTTCTGAAGCAGCTATTTGCTTAGGTGATTAATGTCCTGCAACTTAAGCTTAAAGTGTCTTCACCTGGCCCTGAATTTTTAAAAAAATGCTTATTTTTAAAAATAAAACCTTCGCTCATGCCCTCTTCCACTGCAAAAGGCGCTTCTTCTTCTTCCCGCAAAAGCAAGGAATTAAGCTGGGAGCAGTTTCAAAGGAAGTATCTCCCCCGTGAGGACACCTACAAATACGAATGGCTGAACGGAGTTGTAGAGAAATCCCCCTATTCAATGGATAAAACACAACTCTACATTTTACGCAATTTGCTTGCCTGGTTCCGGAAATTTTTGTTGGAAGGGAAAGTGGAAGGAGAATTAATTTCCGAAGCAGATCTCTTTTTCGGTAGTCACCACCGCCGGCCCGATATCTGCTGGCTGACCGACCAACAGATCGATAACCTGGCCGAAGGAGAATATGAGGTGCCGGCCTTTGTCATAGAAGTCATCTCCAGTAAGGATATGATAAACCAGGTGGTCCGGAAAATGCATGATTATCGCAGCGCAGGCGTCGAGGTGGTTTGGCATATTCTACCTATTTATCAGGAGGTTCACGTGTATACTGGAGATCAGCTTGATCACATGAATGTTTGCTCGGGAACAACCATTTGCTCAGCGGCGCCGGCGCTACCTGCATTCTCTCTGCCGGCAGCGGCTGTTTTTGAGCGCAAAGAAAGTGCTTCAAAAGGTGAAGATAAATAGGAGAAGTTTTAATTCTCCAGCCTCAACTGCTCGATCGTCCACATCCGCTTCCCGTCAAATCCGATAACATCGATCGTTTCCACCGTCCCCCGGATTTCAAACGGCTCGGCGTTGAGCCGGTCGACGATATCCTTGCATTCCTCCGGCGTCGGCGCATTGGCAATGCCGACGTGCGGCAGGAAGGGCAGGTCCAAACGTAGTTCATCCTTCAGTACGCCGGTGTATAAACGATCATGCAGGCGGACGATGTCGCTAAAACCCTCGTCCGGAAACCAGAAAGGCGTGCGCGTGCTCCTGAAAACCGGGATCGCCGAGAATGGCGCAGCGTAAGGCGACCTCGATAGCGCTTACACCGGCCATACACTGACGTACGTGGTTGATCAATTCTTCTTCCGTCACGGCCTCCGTCGGAAATACCAGCGAAAAATGAGGGGCGATTACATCGAAGTACAGTCGATCATACTTCTGCCGGACCGATTGTATCCAGTTGAAGTCTTCTCCGGCAAGGGTGGGATAATTGACGACGGCGAGCGGCATGGTGTAGCGTTATTGCAAAAAAATAATTATCTTAAGTTGGGATAATCTTTTTCCATCGCCTCTAAACTAAAAAATTGCATGAAAAACTATCAGCAAAAGCCAGTAGAAAAACCTTCCGTCAAACCAGAAGTAAGAACCGTTCCGGTCACCGAATACATGGTTAAAGCGGATAACCTGATTACTTTCCATCCGGATACGGAAATCATGGAAGCCGTAGAAACCCTACTTGAAAACAGAATCACGGGCGCGCCTGTTCTCGATGAAAAAAAGAAAGTGGTTGGCCTGATCGATGACAAGGATTGCCTGAAAGTGTTGTTTGAAAGCGCCTATCACGACCAACCTTCCGGTAACCACCTGGTTTCCCATTACATGACCAATGTCTTGAAAACGATCTCCGTTCACGCCGACATCTATTCTGTAGCTAATACTTTTCTTTCCTCCAAATACAAGCGCTTACTCGTTGTGGATGACAAAGGGCAGCTGGTCGGACAGATCAGCCGCCGGGATATATTGAGGGCGATTAATGATTATGATGAGAAGGCGAGGTGAGGGAGGAGTTAAGATAGACGACTGTCGTGATCCGTTGGGTGTGGCTGCAAAGCAAATTCAAGCAGATCCTGCGGATTTCTTTTTTTGGAAAAAAGTAACCTAATCACAGAAAACCGTACACTAAGAGTAAAGCCCTTTCCTGTAGAATTTTCCGTTTGCCTGGACGCCGGGGTCCCGTTCAGCTTCCGTTTGGCTGGGTAAATCTCCAACTGATCCTGGAGGGCTCAGCAAAGCTGGGGGGCGCTCCGGTGGTTATACTCGACGAAATTTGGATTGAGAAAACTCTCAATCCAAAAAGTCGGTATAAATGGAGGAAAGGACAGGTGTGTATAACAGTGTGTTTTATATGCCAATAAGGCAAAACCGGATAACTATCATGTTGTTATGTATTAAGGAGATATGCAATGAATACTAGGCTTTTTGTCCGGCGGTTTCTGTTGGTTTGCATCATGCTGTTCCTTCTCGTGCTCGCATGGGGGGCAGTAGCTGGCGGCGTGCGCCAGTTTCCACGCTCCAGCACCGTCTGGCAGCAAGTTGAGACTATTATACAGCTCGCGTGTGGATTGCTGAGTCTATTGACTGTATTTACGTACTTCTGGTGGCGCAAATGGTCTACCCCAATTCGTGTAGCCTGGACTATTTCACTGGTAACAGCGGCCGGCCTTTCGTCGCTTGTTTGGGGGCCACCGATGCCGCTCACGGCACTGGTTTTGGCCGGAATCGCACTCCTCGTCGCCCTTGTTACCCTATGGGCGCTGCAACGTCTCTCTGCAGGTGACATCAACACTGAAGGATAACTGGATCGAACAGCGAAGTATGAAAATGTCCGGTTTAAAGTATTTGCGGAGAAGGAGGGATTACTTGCGTGATCCCGTTTCGAGGAGGCCGGCAAACCTTAAGCAGCGGACCCTGCGGGCTTACTTTTTATTTGTGGCTGCCCGTCTCCGAGCAAGCTCAATCCGGGTAGCCACAAATAAAAAGAGCCACCCTTTGGGTGGCCCGCTGCTTAAGCTTTGCGGAGAAGGAGGGATTACTGCTGTGATCCCTGAGGTGGGGCCCGGCAAAGTCCAAGCAGCGGGCCCTCCGGACCTCTTTTCTATTTACTGCCACCCGTCCTCGAGCAAGCTCGGGATAAAATAGTTAGTTGAGTAAATATGATGTGAGGACGGAGGGATTACTGCTGTGATCCCTGAGATGGGGCCCGGCAAAGTCCAAGCAGCGGGCCCTTCGGGCCTCTTTTCTATTTACTGCCACCCGTCCTCGAGCAAGCTCGGGATAAAATAGTTAGTTGAGTGAATATGATGTGAGGGCGGAGGGATTACTGCTGTGATCCCTGGGGTGGGGGCGGCAAAGCAATTCATGCAGATCCTGCGGATTTCTTTTTTATGGTGCGCCCTTTGAGCTCGAGCGAGCTCGGCTCAAAGGGCGCACCATAAAAAAAGCCACCCAAAGGGTGGCCTGCCTGAATTGCTTTGCGGAGAAGGAGGGATTCGAACCCCCGGTACCCGTGAGGGTACACCGCATTTCGAGTGCGGCCCGTTCGACCGCTCCGGCACTTCTCCTGTGGAACGAAGAGCAAATATACAATCTTTTATCATAAAATGAAGTTCCGACAGGAGTAAATGAGGTGACTCAGACGCCCAAGAACTTCTACACCTCCTCCCACAACCACCGCAGCTGCGCCGCCCAGTCTTCTTTCTTAATAAACGTCAGCGGCACGTACGCTTCCGTCGGCACGCCGATATGGTAGATGACCCAATCGGCGTCGTAGGATTGGACGAGGTCGCGTACGCAGGCGGCGCGGTCTTCGGATTCGAGGCCGATGCGGCATTCCGACCAGCGGATGACTTCCACCCGGTAGTGCAGTTTTTGTTTAATGCCGTTCATGGACATCTCGATTTCGATATCCTGCTGACCGGGGGCGCTGGGGATGGGAATGGCTAGATTGATCATCGTCAGGTGTTTTTAGTCGGGTGAATGATTTTGCTGTTAGCTGTTAAACCCAACAGCTAAGCAGTAAAATATTAATTGCGTGATCAAATTACGAATTATCTGTTATTGAGGGAAGGGGGACACGAAAGTCAAAGCATTTTTTGGTAGTGTTTTGTAACCTAAGGTTTCGTCTGTATAGAACTGCCAGAGTTCTGAAATCCGGCAGTTCTCAGTTGTTACATTCACTCTTGTCGTTTTCTAAAAACGCCCATGATCAAAAAAAGCCCACCTACCGCGATGAGCACTCCCCCCAGCGAACTGTCGGCGCCCATACCGGAGGTTAACAAAACCACACCTATAGCTATAAGTGCAATGCCGGCGAGGAAATTTTGCGTGGATCTTAACATATCAATAGATTTTGTGCCCTTATCAGAGCGATCTTGATCAATGAAAATATCATAATAAACCTGCTTGTCATCAGGACATAGCGGTAGCCAGCGGCAGCCTTCGTATCCGCTGCCCACTCGCCCGGAACACCGCGTTGGCGATCGCCGCGCTCGTCGGTCCCTGTGCGGCTTCCCCGGCGCCGAGGGC
>CAZWDL010000042.1:4684-7718 GCA_964632995.1 uncultured Saprospiraceae bacterium | reverse complement strand
GCGGGCTCCTGCGGCCGGTCGATGACGGCAACTTCTATTTCGGGCGGTGTATCCTGCATGGTGAAGATGGGGTAGGAGGTCCAGTCGAGGCTGCTGACGTGTTGTTTGTCGAATTTCACCTCTTCCTTCAGTGTCCAGCTGGCCGACTGCACCATGCCACCTTCGGTCTGATTGCGCAGGCCGTCGGGGTTGATCACCTCGCCGGCGTCGATGGCGGCCCACATGCCCTGGAGCTGCACCTGGCTGCTGTCCGGATCTACGCGCAGCTTCACGGCCACGCCGCAGTAGGAGGCGCTGTTCTTGTAGCGGGCGAAGGCGTAGCCGAGGCCTTCGTCGGCTTCCGTTGATTGTTCCGCGGTCATTTCCTGCAATTTTTCCAAGGTGGCGCGGCTACGCTCGTCGGCGGCGTGTATCAGGCGGAATTCCAGCGGATCTTTGCCGGCCCGTTCGGCCAGTTCGTCCATAAAGGACTCGATAGCGAAGATATTGGCGTAGGCGCCCAGGCTGCGCAGGGCCGATACGCGCAGGGGGCCTTCGAAGCCGTGGGCGTCGATTCTCACATTGGGAAGGTCGTAGTAGGGCGGCGCATTCCGGTAGGCCCCGCCGAAGTAGCCGCGGGCGTCGGTGGAGAAGGGTTCCTCCAGATATAGCGCCGGCAGCAGGCGGGCCGGATCGCCGCCGGGGCGCGTGCTGTGGGTATCCGACCAGACGTTATAGCGCCACTGGCTGATGCGGCCGTCTTCGCCCAGGCTGGCTTCCGTTTCCATGATCATGGCGCTGCCATAGGGCTCCCAGCCGTGCTCGTCGAAGCGCGACCACTGCAGGCGCAGGTGGCGGCCGGGAAAGGCTTTGGCCAGCAGGGCCGCCTCGGCGGCCACATCGTCGGCGCCGTTGTGGCCGTAGCAGCCGGCGCCGGGCACGCCCTTGATATGTATATTTTCCAGGGGCAAATCGACCAACTCCTGCATGGAGTCGCGGAGGGGATAGACACCCTGGCTGTGTGACCAGACGTCCAGCTGATCATCCTGGTAGCGAGCGACAGCGCAGGAGGGACCGATAGCGCCGTGCATGACGTAAGGTTTAAAATAACTGGCTTTGATGATCTCTGCCGATTCGTCGAAGCTGCCCTTGTCTTCCACTTGTTGCGACTGGGTGGGCAGGCCGCGAAGGTACTCCTCCAGGTCCTGATCAGCAGGCAGAGTGGTAGGCGTCGACCAGGTCGCGTTATTCCGCAGGTAGCGCTGTGCCTGGACGGCCTGGTACTCCGTTTCGGTAATGACGCCGAGGAAGCTGCCGTCACGAACTATTTTCAGGATGCCGCCGACGCTATTGCGCAGACCGGCTTCGTCGAAGCTCTGTAGCCGGGCGCCGTAGCCGGCCGGGTGAATAACGCGGGCGTGCACCATATCCGGAAAGCGCAGGTCATGGACATAAAGCGTTTTTCCCTGAGTAATCTCATCGAGGTCATTGCGGGAAATGGGTTTGCCGACCCATTGGTACGCTTCCCTGGCCTTGGGGCGAACGTCCGGCGGCACATTGCCTTCCAGTTGCCGCCCTTCCAGCACTTCGGCGAAGGTCATGGCCGCGCCGTTTCCGAGGACCCGCACGTTGCCGTCATCAAGCAGCAGTTGGTCGGCGCGCGTCCGCAGCTTCTCAGCCGCCAAGTTACGCAACTGCTGACTGGCTGCGGCCGCTGCGTAGCGCACCGACATGGCGCTCTGCTCGATGGAGCGGCTGCCGGCGGTATAGCCTTCGTTGGGGGTTACGCCCGTCTCCGCCAGGTTGACCTCAATGCGTTCCGGTGCGGTATTCAGCTCCTCCGCCGCCACCTGGGCGATGGCGATGCGAATGCCTTGTCCGAGCTCAATTTTTCCGGTGAAGACGCGCACGCGCCCGTCTTCCAGCACCTGCAGCCAGGCGTCGATGCGGGGATGGTCCCGCAGGCTGCCGGGAAGCGATTCCGGCGGCTCACCGTAGGAAGGTGGGGTATCGTCGGCGCCGGGTGTGCAACGGCTCAATAGCGAAAAGCCGATGACGACCATGCCGGTGTTTTTCAGGAAATGTCTTCTGGATAGGGTTGGTGTTTCTTTCATGGCGGGAGCAATTTGTACTTACCTTAAAAAGGTACCGCTTTTTTTTGTTTAAACATCCTGCGGGGCAGGGTTTTAAGAAATAAAGTAAATGAGCAACAAAGTTTAGAAGTTTAGACAGTCCCAACTTTGTCGGGCCTTGGTTTAGAAGTTCAGAAGGACGGAGTTCCCCTTTCTAAACCATCGAAGCCTGAAGGGCGAGCGACTAAACGCCATATCCGACGAATACAAACCCAATACTATGCAAGGCCTGAAAATTTTTGCCCTGAGCGAATCCCGAGAATTAGCAGAAAAAATAGCTGCCGGGCTCGGCGTCAAGCTCGGGGAGCATATCGAGCGCGACTTTGAAGACGGCGAACACAAGGCCCGGATTCTGGAAAATGTCCGTAATCAGGACGTATACGTGGTCCAGTCACTGCAGGCCGATGCTGAGCGCAGTGTCAACGACAAACTTTGCCGCCTGCTCTTCTTTCTCGGCTCCATCAAGGATGCCGGAGCAGCCAATGTGACGGCGGTCACCCCCTATCTCTGCTATATGCGCAAGGATCGCAAGACCAAGCCCCGGGATCCGGTGACTACCCGTTATATTGCCGGATTGTTCGAAGCGGTGGGGACGGACCGGATCCTTACGGTTGACGTACACAATTTGCAGGCTTACCAGAATGCCTTTCGCTGTCGCGACGAGCACCTGGAGGCCAAGAACGTCTTTGCCGATTACTTTCTGGATGAGCTGGGCGAAAAGAATCTCGCCGTCATGTCGCCCGATGCGGGCGGCGTCAAGCGGGCTGATGCCTTCCGGGAAGTGCTGGAGGAACGGCTGGAGGCCGAAGTGCCGCTTATTTTTATGGAGAAAAAGCGCAGTATGGGCGAGGTCAGCGGCAGCGCCGTAGTAGGAGAGGTGGAGGAAAAGAGCGTCATCATCTTTGACGATATGATCGCCAGCG
>CAZWDL010000042.1:0-4674 GCA_964632995.1 uncultured Saprospiraceae bacterium | reverse complement strand
GGCGGACGCCACGGCGATGCAGGTGGCGCCGCGGGCGCTGCTCGACGACGGGCGGCGCCGCCAAGGTATACGCCGCTGCCACGCACGCCGCTTTCATCAGCGATGCCAATCAGGCCCTGGCCGGGGAGGCGCTGGATCAGGTGGTGGTCAGCAACACCATTACCCAAACCCCGCTGGAAGCAGAAGCCGTGGTGGAAAAACTGAAAGTGCTGGATGTAGCGCCGCTATTCGCCGAAGCGATCAAACGCATCAACGAGGGCGGTTCCATCGTCGAGCTGCTGGGCAACCGGGTTGTGGAAAGGAGAAATCAGAAATAAAAAACGAGAAAGAGGAAAACTCATCCGTGGAGTTACCACTTGGTGACTCCCTCGATGCTTATCTGGCAGCATCGAGTATCCATCAATCTTTTACGGAAATTTTCTTATCCTGCATTGATATTGTAACTTGGCTTAAAGTAAAGCAACAGGCGTCCGGAAGGAACGCCCGCAAAGTATGACGAACAGTAAAAAGCACAACAGCGGTCCGGTAAAAATCGAAGCGCCTTCCGAGGAGGAGAAGGTGGCTTTTTTGCAACAGCCGGTATCTTACCCGGAACGACCTTCCTCCGTGGAAGTTGAGGAGACCCATATGTCCTGGGTCTTTCTCACCGACCGCTATGTATACAAGTTTAAAAAACCGGTAGAACGCGACCTGGTGGATCTGCGTACGCTGAAGGCGCGGCGGAAAAACTGCGAGGAAGAGATACGCCTGAACCGGCGCCTGGCGCCGGATGTGTACCTGGGTATCGCAACCCTCCGGGCGGATGCCGAAGGGGATCTCTACCTTGAAGAAGAGCATGGTGAAGTGGTGGAGTGGCTGGTCAAAATGCGGCGTCTGCCCCGGAAATGCTTACTCGATCATCAGATTGGCAACCAGGGGGTGGATATGGACCGTGTCACTGCCGCCGCAGAGCGACTGGCCGGCTTTTACCGGCAGGCAGAACCGGAAAAGCTGTCCGCCGATGCGTACGTAAGCCGTATTACCACCGATTTGAGGAATTACCATAAAGAGCTGCTTACTTTCAAGGAATGGTTGCCCATGGCGGAGGCCATAAGCGTTCGCGAGAAGCAACTGCACTTCCTGTCCGACCACGCTTCGCTGCCGGCCGCCCGCGCCCGGGAAGGGTATATCGTGGAAGGTCACGGCGACCTCCGCCCCGAGCACGTTTGCCTGACCGACCCGCCCGTCATCATCGACTGTCTGGAGTTCGACCGTGAACTGCGCATCATCGATCCCGTGGAGGATCTCGCTCTGCTGTTCGTGGAATGTGAAATGAAAAACGCTAAAACGGTTGGTGAGCGGTTTCTGAATGTCTACACGGAGCAAACCGGCGATCAGCCCCCTGCCGCCCTGGTCAATTTCTACAAAAGTCAGCGCGCCCTAATCCGCGCCCTGCTCAGCATCCGCCACCTGGCCGACGATTCCTATCAGAAAAATGCCGACAAGTGGGTAAAGAAGACCCGCGGGTATCTGGAGCTGGCGGAGAAGTACCTGACATCGGAGCAGGCCTGACGGCTGATGCCGGAAAGCAGCGCCCGGAAGTTTTCCTGAACTTGAGAATGAGGTACATCGCTCCCCGCCATCACCTTAGCTTTCCGGCATGCCTCGTTTTCTTAGTCAAATCATTCAAGCAATCCTTCGACCCTCATTCCTTAACCACCAGCGTTCCTTTCATACCGGCGATGTAGTGGCCGGGAAAGGTGCAGAGGTACGTATAGGAACCCAGCTTCTCCGGGACGGTGAAGGTGACCGCGTCCTGGTTGCCGCCGCCGACCATTTCCGTTCGGGCGATGATTTTGTCTTCAGAACCTGGTGTGATGAAGCCGTTATCGCGATGGCGGGAAGCTGTGAGGGCAAACTCCCGAGGGTTGACGTCCTTTTTGATCAGCACCCAGTTGAGCGCCATGGTCTGTTTGGGTTGATCGCTGATGGTTTTCATCACCACCTTGATGCGTTCGCCCGGTTCGGCGACGATCTCTTCTTTGGAATACTGGAGGTTGTCATACCCCTCAATAACGATAGTGCGGATGTCCTGCGCGTCAATGGTAAAAAAAGCAAGAGAAAATATACTCAGAGTGAGTAACAATCGGAGTGTTTTCATAACCTATGTTTTCTGTTCGCTTTTTTAAGAGATCGTACTCCCCTGTTGTTCAAAGCTCTTACATCTGATGCCGGGTTAGGCGAGCCGTTTTTCACTTCGGCGTATTCAGTTGGCGGAGCAGCTCTTCCATATTCGCTTCGCTCACCGGGATCTCGTGCCGGCCTATATTGATGGTATGGCTGCGGATGGATTCGATCTTGTCGAGGTGGACGATGTAGGATTTGTGGACACGCATGAATCCCCGGGACGGCAGTTTTTCCTCGATGGACTTCATGGTCGATTTGGTAATGATGGGCTTGTCGGCTGTATCCAGGTAAATTTTGATATAGTCTTTCATTCCTTCAATGTGGGTGATCTTCTGAACAGGCACTCTGACCAGTGAGTATTCTACATTGACGAAGAAATCGCCGGTTTGTTCTTCGGGGGTAGCAGGAGCGCCTTTCTTTTGCTGCCACGCCTCCAGGGCCTTGTAAGCCGCCTTGGTGAAACGCTCCATGCTAACGGGTTTGAGCAGGTAGTCGACAACGTCGAGTTCATAGCTTTCCACAGCGTAGTTGGAGTAGGCGGTGACAAAGATGACCAGCGGTTTTTGGCGCAGGCTGGCCAGAAACTTGGTGCCCAGCATCCCCGGCATTTGAATATCGAGAAACATTAAATCGATCTCTTCTTCCTCCAGCACCTGCATGGCTTCGAAGGGGTTTTTGCACGACTTGACCAGCTCCAGAAAGGGAATCTGACGGATGTTTTCGGCGAGCAGTTTGCGCGCCATGCTTTCATCATCGACGACGATACACTTCATGTTCATACGGCGGCCTTTTCGTATACGCGGTCCAGCGTCAATTGCAGGGTCACCTGGAACCAGCCGTTTTCAGCATCAATATCTAAGTGGTGCTTTTTGGGGTAGAGCAGTTCCAGGCGTCGCTGTACATTGCGCAGGCCGATGCCCGAACTGGTATCCTTATCCTCCGGCGGCTCCGGAGCGATTTTGTTCCTTACGGAAAAAAGGAGTTCCTTTTCCGAGATGATCAGCCGGATGCCGATGAGCGGATCTTCGATCATACCTACCCCGTGCTTAAAAGCATTTTCTACAAAGGGAATCAGCAGCATGGGCTCGAGCACCTGCGCCGTAGCCTCTCCCTCGACATCAAAGTGTATAGATACATCTTCCTCGAAACGCAGACGCTGCAGCTCCACATAGTTGCTCAGGTAAGCGACCTCCTGTTCCAGCGGCACCTGCTTGTGGCTTTCCTGGTAGAGCAGGTAGCGCATGAGTTCGGAGAGTTTGATGGTCACTGCTTCGGCCTGGTTCGACTTGGAGCGGATGAGATAAACGATGCTGTTGAGGATATTGAAGATGAAATGCGGGCTGATCTGCGAGCGTAGGAAGCCGAGTTCTGATTGCAGGCGTTCCTGCTGCTCTTCCTGCCGGGCTTTCTCCTGATCGACCATGTCGGTAATGAATCCGTAGGCGGTGGCGATGCCGGTGACCATCAGTACAAAGACCACGGTGATGAAAACATAACGCAACTGGAATAGAGGCTCGGAGCCCAGAACCCAGCCTCGCATGGCCAGCTGCAGTACTGTAAAGGAAACAATCAGGGCCAGCAGGGACAAGAGATAGGAACCCACTCCCCGTTTTCGGAGCACTCCCGGAATGAGCCACTCGGTATTAATCAGGAATAGCGGGATGTGCATAAGCGATACCGGAATCATCTTGATGACGAATTCCCGGAACTTCTCATTACCTGCCGAACTGAAGATCGGCCATCCCAGCAACATGCCCCAGAAGAGCAGATGGAAAAGGAGCCGGAAAAGCCGGTCGGACGTAATTTTAATGTTCAGCAATTTCATAGCACGCTTGTCATTGAAGCAAAGTTAGGGGTAAAATCCCAGCACAAAACTCAAAAAGCGATCAACAAGACCATTCCGGAGATCAAAGTGGTGATTCCGGCGTCCTTTCAATAAGTCTTTTTGTTTGCCCGCTTCAACTCCGGATTTGCCGGGCTGGTCTACTGACCCTCATTTTACATGGTTTATTCCCTTTTCTTTGTAAAAAAGAAAAAATATTAACCATACAAGGATGAATAAGATAATAAAAATAAAGCTTTTAGTGCTGATGATGCTTGGCGGCATCACACTGCTGGCGCAGCGCCCCGCCGGAGCGCCGGGCGGATCGGGAGAACGCCAGGACCGAAACATCGGTCGTTTTTACGGCAAGATCGTCGATGAAAACGGTCAGGGAGTGGCCTACGCTACCGTCCAACTTTACGCCATGCGCTTCGATACCGTCAGCGGCAGTCCTCAGGAACGGCTTATTGACGGTCAAATTACAGAAGAAAACGGCGATTTTAGTCTGGAAAAACTACCCATCGTCGGGCAGTTCTCTCTTCGTATCAGCTTCCTCGGTTACGAACCCATGGAAAAGACGGTTTCCTTTGGTATGTCCGGTCCCGGAGCGGGCGGGCCGACGGGTGGCAACCGGCCGCAGGGGAATAGGGGCGCCATGGCCTCCCGCTTCGATGTAGATCTGGGTA
>CAZWDL010000041.1:0-53228 GCA_964632995.1 uncultured Saprospiraceae bacterium | reverse complement strand
GTGGGAAGTCGGAAGTGGGAAGTCGGAAGTCGGAAGTGGGAAGTCGGAAGTGGGATGAGAACCCAATGTCGAATAGAACTGAAAAACTGTAAAAGCGGAGTTTCAATTTGAAAACGCCGTTCTGAAAAACAAAAGGCCAACCCGGCTATGCAACACCTGAGCGCATTTTTACTGATCATTTTTCTGCTTATCTCTCCATTCACTACGGCTCATACACTGGATCCGGAGCAGTTGATGGAAAAAGGCAACGAAGCCTATCAGGCCAAGGTCTACGAGGAGGCTATTGAAACCTATGAGGCCATCGTGGCGGCCGGTTTCGAATCGGCAGCCCTGTATTACAACCTCGGCAACAGCTATTACCAGACAGATCAGCTGGGGCGTGCCGTACTCAACTACGAACGCGCTCGCCTGCTGGCGCCCCGGGATCCCGACATCCGGCACAACCTCGCCGTCGTCCGGCAGGAAATACCGGATCAGCTGGAGCAGGTCCCCGAATTTTTCCTCAGCCGCTGGTGGCGTAACTGGCGGGAAACGCTCAGCCCCGGAGCCTGGGGCGTGCTGGGCCTCCTGTTGCTTTGGGCCGGTATTGGCGGCCTGGCGCTTTGGCTGCTCGCCCCCCGGCGGAAATACCGCAAGTGGGGTTTTTTAGCAGGCGTGATCCTGCTATTACTCAGCGCCCTGCCCTTCGGCCTCGGCGCCGGCCGGCAGGCTTATCGCAGCGACACGGACATAGCGGTCATCCTCTCCAAAGAAGTCGTCTTGCGCAGTGCCCCTGATCAGCAGAGCCAGTCGATTATCACCCTCCATGAAGGTCTCACCGTCGATTTACTCGATACCATCGGCGATTGGTACAAAGTTCGTCTGCCCGACGGGGAGCAGGGATGGCTGCCTATGAAGGCGGTGGAAGAGGTTTAAGCGAAAGTCGAAAGTCGGAAGTCGGAAGTCGGAGGAAGTCAGGAGGGAAGCCATGGGAGGTTGGCCGATGGGGTAGGGGTGCTGAAAAAAACGATCGTTCGGTTTCTGCCGGAGTTCCTGGAGCCCCGAAACGAAAAAAGACGGGATCCGCCCCTCACATCAAGAGCAAGTCGAAGCAGCCAGGGGAGCTATGGAGGCTCCCCAAAGACAAAGCCCTATCCGTCAGTTTTGACGGATAGGGCGAAAGTAAAAAGCTATGAAAACTAAAACTATTCCTCGTTATTCGCGACCACCTTTGAGCCGGTCCTGGTATTCATCCAGTTCGGCCCACTTTCCTTCGGCGGCCAATTCTGCCTGATTGGGCCAGGTAGAAGGATCGTGCATTTGGTAGCGGCTGCCGGCTTCGGCGAGGATTTCGTTGATTTTCTCTATTTCTGTATCGGCCAGTTCCCGCCAGGTATTGATACCGGCGTCGTTGAGCAGCTGAGCGATCTTCGGACCAATGCCCTCGATGGCTTTCAGGTCATCGACTTTGATCTTTTTGCCGCTGGGCAGTTCGACCTTTTCACCCGCCTTGGGGGCGGCTTTTTCTTCTGCCTTCGGAGCTGCTTCTTTCTTTGCCTCTGCCTCCGGCGCTTTTTCTTCTACGCTGCGGGCTTCGGCTTCCGGTGCTTTCTCTTCGGCTGAGGGAGCGGCCTTCTCCTTCTTTTTCGGTTCTGCCGGCTTCTTTTCCCCGTTGCCTTCACGAGCGATAGCGCGCGATACCGGTACTTTTTCTTCTTTCACGATATCAAACAGGTCGGCCTGCTCAGCCGGGATAACGCTGACGAAAGTACGGTTCAGGCGCTTCTTCTGGAAGATGACCTTGCCGTCCACTTTGGCGTGGAGGGTAAAGTCCTTGCCCATATATACATTTTCACCGGGGTGAAACTTGGTGCCGCGCTGGCGGATAATGACGTTTCCGGCGCGAGCTTCGGCGCCGCCGAATAGTTTTACACCGAGGCGTTTACTGATACTGTCTCTGCCGTTATCAGTACTACCTACGCCTTTTTTATGTGCCATGATTGAAAGATTTTGCTGTTAAAAAATAGGATGACGCCGGGTACTAGCCTTGAATGCTGTCGATCTTGATTTTAGTAAATCGCTGACGGTGGCCGTTTTTAACCCGGTATCCCTTACGGCGTTTCTTTTTGAAAACGATCACCTTATCGCCTTTCTGATGGCTCAGAACAGTGGCGTTGATATTTGCGCTCAGCGTCGGCTTGCCAATGGAAACGGTTCCATCATTATCGAGGAGGTGTACCTGATCAAAGGTTACGCTGTCTCCTTCTGCTGCCTCTAGCTGGTGGACGAAGAGCTCCTGCCCCTCCTCAACTTTGAACTGCTGACCAGCTATGGTTACGATTGCGTACATGGTCTTTGCGTTGTAATATTAACCGATGAAATGAATTCTTAAACAAAATTGGGTGCAAAGATACGTTCTTTCAGTAGGAACACCAAAGGTTTTTTGTGCTTATTTACAGGAAATGGCCGGCAGAACTACCTCGAACCATCTCGAATGCTAGATAATCTCCCGCAAGCGGAACTTGACCTTCACCTTCTTTCCATTCCGGTCAAGCCGCAGTTTGATACGCTTACCGACGCGGCCTTTTAGTTTGCGGGTAATATCATCGAGGGTGAAAAAGGCGGAGGGCAGGCCGTTGATGCCCTTGATGACATCACCGGGGCGGATTTGGGCGCGGTAGGCCGGGCTGCCGGGTACGATGTCGTACACGACGAAATCGTTGAGTCGGGGGCCGGAAGCCGCCAGCATCATGCCGCTGCGATCATATTTGAACTCCTCGTCGTAGCCCGGCAGAGGCTGCAGGTAAAGTTTTTCGTTGATGTAATCAATGATCAGGTCGAATCGGCTGAGCAGCTGGTTGCCGATGATGCCGTTGCGGCCGTTCATGTAGCTGGTGTCTACTATCGAACCGTAAATATCCTGAAAATTGGTGACCACTGCACCGAAAGGAAAGCCGGCCACATCTACCCGGTTGACCCTTCCCAGGAAGCCCCTGAGAAAGCCGCCCAGCCCGACGCCGATATTGGAGGGGATGACCTGTGGCGGCAGCTTGAGGTTGGGATGCGAGTCGGTGTAAAGCAACAGGGCCAGGCCGGCGCCCGTGTCCAGTAAGAGCTTGGTGCTTACAATAGTGTCGTTCTGAAAATGAGTGCAGACGTACACGTAGGGTTTGTGCCTTTTCATCTCCAGCGGGTGCTCGATGTAATGCTCTTTGGGGGGCTCGAAGTAGGCCGGGTTGTGCAGGGTGATTTTCTGTGTGTGGTAATTGATCTGCACAACGAAGCGCCGGAACAGGTCGGCGCCGATGATGCCCTGAATATTGGCGCCGGTCGCCTGGTCAAACTGGAAGTAGTCTTCCTCCAAAACGAGAATGGAGCGATTGGTGAATTCAATATTGCTCATCTTCAGGTCGATGCCCCGGGCCAGATAGGCGTATAATTCCGTCGACAGGTCGGCTCCGTGGATGGTGAAACGCTTTTCGTAGGGTATGGCGAGCAGGTCGGTGATTTCTCGTTTGGTCAGAATAGTATGTTCAGCTCCGGTGTCGAAAATGAACTTGAGAGGAAAGGCGCCGTTAAAGGTGAGGTCAATGATGATGAAGTTATTTTCATACTCAAAGGGGATTTCCAGCTTTTTCGTCTTGTTCGGAACGTTGAGGTCCCAGATACCCTGTGCCGGCAGTAATGGAGCGACCAGAAAAAGAAGCAAAAAGAGGAGCAGTTTTCGGTTCATAGTCGGGATGTAAGGTTTATTTTAAAACCGTAAAGGCAGCGTTATAAAGGACTTATGCGTTCAACAGAAAATTAAGAATTTAAAAGGCTGCTGAATAATTCCTAATTTAATTTTGTCAGTTTCCGGGCCAAAAAAATCTTTTTACCTATACTTGGTTTTTTCAAACTAATTTAGGACTTTTACCAGCCCGTTAGTGTGAAAAAGACACATATCAATAAAAGGTTTGAGTAGCCTGAGGGTTTAACAATCGACCAGGTAAGTTAAGGAAACTTCAGAAGTACGATGTGATAATACCATTCCACCTTCTGCACAAATCCCACGAACAAAAGAGAATTCTGTACTTCACAGTAGATGTTTTCTTTAACTAAACTCATGTAATGTATGAAACTAAAAGTCGACTATTTCTCGAAATGGTTGCTGGTGGTCCTGGCTTTGGCCATGACTAATGCAGTACTCGCCCAGCGAACCATTACCGGGACGGTCACGGATGCGGAAACCGGCGAACCGCTGATCGGTGCGAACATCCTCGTGGTAGGAACCAGCACCGGTACAGTAACAGATTTCGACGGTACTTATTCGCTGGATGTCCCGGAAGGTGCTGAACAACTGGAATTCTCCTATACCGGCTACGCCGCCCAGCGAGTGGATATCGGTGCTTCCAATGTGGTCAATGTGGAACTCTCCGCCGGTGAACTCCTGGAAGAAGTGGTGGTGACGGGCTACGGCACGCAGAAGTCCAAAGAGGTGACCAGCGCCATTACCAGCGTGGATGAAAAGGACTTCAACGCGGGTAACGTCACCAACGCCGCCCAGCTGCTCCAGGGCAAAGTGCCGGGGCTGACCATCAGCCAGGCGGGCGGCAACCCGAACCAGACGCCGCAGATCCGCCTGCGCGGCCTGTCGACCATCGGCGCCAACACCGGCCCGCTGATCGTCATCGACGGCGTTATCGGCGCCGACCTCAACACGGTCGATCCCAATGATATCGCCTCTATCTCTGTTCTCCGCGACGCCTCCGCCGCCGCCATCTACGGCACCCGGGGCGCCAGCGGCGTGATTATCGTGACCACCAAGCGCGCGCAGGAAGGCGTAGCTAACGTCAACTACAACGTCTTCGGCACCGGCGAATTCGTCGCCAAAACGGTGCCGGTGCTCGACGCCGAAGGCTACCGCCGCCTAGGTGGTAATAACATCACCGATTTTGACAACAATACCGACTGGTTTGACGAAACGACGCGCCCCGCTTATTCCCACACCCATAACCTTTCCGTGTCCGGCGGCACCGGCGACTTTTCCTACCGCGCCGCCGTCAACTGGCGAGACAATATGGGCGTCGCACTCAATACCGGCTTTAACCAGCTGAACGGCCGACTGAACCTGCAACAAAAAGCGCTCAACGACCGGCTCACCGTAGATTTCCAACTTACGGCTACCAACCGGGATGAGCAACGCGGTTTTGACAATGCCTTCCG
This sequence comes from uncultured Saprospiraceae bacterium, assembly GCA_964632995.1. Lineage (GTDB taxonomy): Bacteria > Bacteroidota > Bacteroidia > Chitinophagales > Saprospiraceae > CAZWDL01. Next base: position 48,044 of record CAZWDL010000041.1, on the reverse strand, counting down.
CTACGCTACCATCTTCAATCCCACCGCGCCTGTACGTGATCCGGCTCCGGTATATGAAGAATTCGGCGGCTATTTCCAACAGGACTTGTTCGACTATTTCAACCCGGTCGCCATCCTCGAACAAAACACCAATGAAGCGCAGCGTAAGCTCTTGCTCGGAAACCTGCGCGGGGAGTTCGAAATCGTCCGTGGATTGACAATCTCCGCCCAGTATTCATTGGAGCGCACCAACGAGATCGAAGGTGAATACCAAAGCAAACAGAGCTTGTGGGGCAACGGCATCGCCCGCAACGGCTGGGCCCGCCTGCGCAACGACGAAACCGAACAGCAATACTTCCTGTCAACCCTGAACTGGCAGGAAAACATCGGCAGCGATCTCAGTCTGAACCTGCTCGCCGGATACGAGTGGCAGGAGCTTTCCTTCGAAGGCTTCAATATGGATGGAGGCAACTTTATCACCGACGCCTTCGGTTACAATAACTTCGGCGCCGCCCAGGATATCGAGGACGGCCTGGCGAATGTCGACTCCTACAAAAATAATTTCCGCAATATCGCCGCCTTCGGACGGTTGCAACTCAATTGGGCCGATACTTACTTCCTCAGCGGCAGCCTTCGTCGCGAAGGGAATTCCCGCTTCGGTGAAGACAACAAGTGGGGCTGGTTCCCCGCCGCCAGCGCCGGCGTCACCCTCAGCAACGTGGTGAATATGGGTCCCTTCGACAACTTCAAGATTCGCGGTAGCTGGGGACGCACCGGCAACATCCCGCGCGCCAGCTATCTCTCGTTAGCCCGTTTCGGTCCCAGCGGTTTCTTCCTGGCTGACGGCAACTGGATACCTTCTTACGCGCCAATCGCCAACCCCAACCCCGACCTGAAATGGGAAACCCTGGATGAATTCTCTGCAGGGCTCGACTTCGCCATGCTCGATTACCGGCTCTCGGGTAGCATCGACTACTTCAACCGCACCACGAATGATATGCTCATTCCTTTTACCGTGCCCGTTCCGCCAAACCTAGTTGACCAAACGGATATCAATATTGGGGAAATCCGGAATTCAGGTCTGGAAGTGGTGCTGAATTATGCCGCCATCAACAATCCGAACTTTACCTGGAATACCAGTTTGAACGCCACTTACTTCATTGAGAATAAACTGGTAACACTCTCTACCGAGGAATTCGACTTCGGCGGCGTGCGCGACATCGCTAACCTCGGATCGCCCGGGCAGAACAACACGCCGCTGATCCGCATCGAGGAAGGTAAGCCCATCGGTCAGATCTGGGGACAGGAATTTCTCGGCGTTGACGATGACGGAAACTATATCTTCCGGGACAACGACGGAGACGGCAATACGGATAACGACAACGAGGATCGCGCCGTCATCGGCAACGGCCTGCCCGACTTGCAGGTCGGCTGGAACAACCAGTTTACCTTCGGCAACCTGGATTTCGCCTTCTTTATCGACGGCTTCTTCGGTCACGACCTGGTGAACACGTTCCGCGCCTTCTACGAAACGGCGCGGCCGGCTACGATCGCTTCGTATAATGTGCTGGAAACCTCCTTCGACGGAGAACTCGCTAACGTAACGCAGTCTCCGACCTTCTCCAGCCTGCACGTAGAGGATGCTTCGTTCATCCGCCTCAACAACGCCTCGCTGGGGTATACTTTTAACTTTGCACCCGATCAGGCTTTCTCCCGGATTCGCGTTTACGTGATGGGGGAACGGCTGTTTTTCATCACCAACTACAAAGGGGTGGACCCCTCGCCGCGTCTGGAAGATGGTACGGGGACATTCCGCGCCTTGGCTCCCGGGATCGACCGCCGGAACACCTGGTTCCGGACGGCCGCCGTTTCGCTGGGTGCGCAGTTCAATTTCTAACACCGGAATCCGGGCTGCCGAAGCAAACGGCTCCGGCAATCCGGCCGGTATTTGTACAGTATTGTCATTTCCGGTGAAAGTTTTTGAAAATCGCGAAAGATTGAGAACTGCTCTTTATTTTCAATGTTCCAACGGAAAGACAATCAGTGAATTATCTTATTTATTTTATTCCATTTGATGTAAAACTATTTTTACGTTATGAAAAAATATAATTGGCTCAAATTTCTGGCCTTCGCGGTGCTCATGATGCCCTTGTGGCAATCTTGTACCGACCTGGAGGAAGAGCTCTTCTCCGATGTAACGGAGGATAACTTCTTCAAGACGGACGAAGAACTGGCCTCCGCCCTCGGCGCCGCCTACCGCAGCCTTAGCGGGTATGCCGGAGGCGCTCCCCTGGCTTTGCAGGTTTCTTCTGATGAGTTTGTCGTTCCCACTCGCGGACAAGACTGGGATGACGGCGGCCACTGGCGCCGGCTACATACGCACACTTACAACTTCGAGGATCCCGAGATCAACGGCGGATGGAATTTCTGCTATGGTGGAATCAGCAACTGCAACCGGCTGATTTTTCAGTTTGAAAATACCGATATCGATGAGAAGCAGCGCGAAGAGGTGATCGCCGAGCTCAGAACACTGCGGGCGCTTTTCTACCTCTGGCTCGTTGATTTGTACGGCCGGGTGCCCGTCGTCGACCGTTTCGACCTGCCGGCGGACTTCCAGCCGCCGAACAACAGCCGGCAAGAGGTTTACGACTTCGTTGAAAAAGAAGTGCAGGAAAGTCTACCCAACCTGCAGGAAGAAGTCGGGCAAGCTACTTATGGACGAGCTACTAAATGGGTCGGTCATATGATCCTGGCTAGCCTGTATCTCAATGCCGAAGTATATACCGGTACGCCTCGGTGGGCGGAAGCAGCCGAACAAGCCAATGAAGTGATCAATTCCGGTCAATTCTCCCTGGCCGGTAACTACTTCGATAACTTCAACGTCGATAATTCCGGATCACCGGAGTTCATCATGGCTATTCCCTACGATGAGGTTTTCTACACCGGGTTCAACCTGTGGAGCCGGACATTGCACTACCTCAACCGCCAGACCTACAATCTTCAGGGGCAGCCATGGAACGGATTCTGCACACTGGAAGAGTTCTATAATTCGTATGAAGACGGAGATATCCGTAAAGGACGCCCCAATACGGAAGACGGTCCCTCCGGCGTTCGCGGTAATTTCCTAGTAGGTCCGCAGTTTTCCATCACCGGAGAACGATTGCTGGACAATGCCGCGGAAGATTTCGATCCGGACGGGGAGCCGCTGACCTTTACACCCGAGATCAACGAGCTGGGACCAAACGGACTCCGTCAGGCCGGTGCGCGTATCGGCAAATATGAATTTGCGATTAACGCTACCCGCGACATGAGCAACGACTTTCCCATCTTCCGCTACGCCGAGGCGCTGATGATCAGAGCTGAAGCACTGTGGCGCCAGAATCCCGGCGACGGCGAAGCACTGGCCCTCGTCAACCAAATCCGCGAACGGGCCGGCGTAGAGCCGTTCACCGAACTGACGGAAGATAACCTGCTGGCGGAACACGGCCGCGAATTCTTCGCCGAGATCAAGCGCCGCAGCACCTTGATCCGCTTCGACCGCTTCAACGACGCCTGGTGGGAAAAACCGGAAGATCCCAGCGATCACGTGAACATCTTCCCGATCCCGCGTCCTCAAATGGATGCCAACAAGAGCCTGACCCAAAACCCGGGCTACTAATCGGGATCAACATACTACCCGGACCGGCGGATGGCTGAATTCCGCCAGGTCCTGACTCCAGGAAGCAGATAGTCATCAGGATTATCTGCTTCCTGCTTTTTGCCCCGGATGGCGTCAGGCGGCGCCTCTCAGGGCGCCGCCTGAATTCAGGACACGAATGACCAGGAAAAACCCTGCCCTTAGAAAAGCACTTTGGAAAATCCCCCTAAAAAATACCTTAAGTCGCTAACAATCAACCGAAAACTTTAAAAATCACTACCTTTGCATTCCTTTTTCCCGCTTATACTTGGAGGAGTCCTACTACCTCCTCGAAAAGGCGCCTAAAAGGCGGAGGAGCCATCCTCCCCCCGGGGAGGTGTCCGCAGGACGGAGGGGCCAAACCACAATCATATGACCCGATTGCTGCCTTACATAGGACTGACACTACTCACCGGTCTGCTTTCCACTTGTCAACCGGAAAAAGAAGCCGTGGACGACAACCGGCTCTTCACCCTATTGTCCGCCGAAACGACCGGCATCAACTTCGCTAACCGGCTCGAATACACCGAGTCCTTCAATCCCTATACCTTCCGCAACTTCTTCAACGGCGGCGGCGTAGGCCTCGGCGATATCAACAACGACGGCCTCATCGATATCTTCTTCTGCGGCAATCAGGTCGATAACCGCCTGTACCTCAACCTCGGTAATTTCAAATTCAAAGACATCACCGAAGCCGCCGGCGTCGCCAGCCAAGGCGTCTGGACCGCCGGGGTGAGCTTCGCCGACGTCAACGGCGACGGCCGGCAGGACATCTACCTCTGCAAATCCGGTAGCCCGGAAGGCGACAACCGCCACAACGAACTCTTCATCAACAACGGCCCCGACGAAGACGGACAAGTGACCTTCACGGAAATGGCCAGAGAATACGGCATCGACGACCTCGGCCTCTCCACCCACGCCGCCTTCTTTGACTATGACAAGGATGGCGACCTCGATATGTACCTGCTCAATAACTCCATCCGCTCGGTCGGCGGCTATGACCTGCGACCCGGGCAGCGGGAGATTCGGGATACGCTCGGCGGCAACAAACTCTACCGGAACGTATCCCCCCCCTTGGGGGGGCAAGGGGGGGGATACGTCGACGTCTCCGCCTCCGCCGGCATCTACGGCTCCAACATCGGCTTCGGTCTCGGGGTTACCATCGGGGACGTAAACCGTGATGGTTGGCTCGACATCTACGTGTCCAATGACTTCTTCGAAAGGGACTACCTGTACCTCAACAACCAGGACGGCACCTTCACCGAAGCCCTGGAAGAACAGCTTCGCGAGATCAGCCTCAGCTCGATGGGCGCCGATATGGCCGACCTGAATAACGACGGCTATCCCGAAATTTTCGTCACCGATATGCTGCCCGAGGACGATGCGCGCTACAAAACCAAAACTACCTTTGAAAACTGGGATAAATATCAGCTCAACCTCCAAAACGGCTACCACCGCCAGTTTACCCGCAACGTCCTGCAGCTCAACAATGCCGACGGCACCTTCAGCGAAATCGGACGGCTGGCTGAAGTCTACGCCACCGACTGGAGCTGGGGCGCCCTCATCGCCGACCTCGACAACAACGGCTGGAAGGATATCTTCGTCGCCAACGGCATCTACAAAGACCTCACCGACCAGGATTACATCAACTTTTATTCCGACCCCGCTACCGTACGCCGTATCCTCGAAAGGGAAGGGGCCGTCATCCAGCAGATGATCGATACCATTCCCTCGGAGGCGCTGCCGAATTACGCTTTTGCCAACAATGGCGAATTCCCGCTGGAGAACCGCGCCGAAGAATGGGGCCTCGACCGCCCCAGCTTCTCCAACGGTTCCGCCTACGGCGATCTCGACAACGACGGCGACCTCGACCTGGTGATCAACAACGTCAACATGCCGGCTTTCGTCTACCGCAACAATGCCGAACGCCTGCGACCGGAACATTACTATCTCACTGTCTCTCTACAGGGGGAGGCGCCCAATACCGCGGCCCTCGGCGCGCAGGTGACTGTATTCAAGGATGGACAGTATAAATACCAGGAACTGGCCCCCATGCGCGGCTTCCAGTCCTGTGTCGACCCCCGCCTCCACTTCGGCCTCGGCGACTGGGCTACGCTCGACTCCCTCGTCGTCCGGTGGCCCGACGGCCGCCGCACTGTGAAGACGGACGTGCCTAGCAATCAATCCCTGACTCTGAAACAAAGCACTATCCCCCCCTATGGGGGGGACCAAAGGGGGGGGATCCCCCCCTCTGCGCTCGCACGCCCCGCTGGCGCTCCTCCCCCTTTGGGGGAGGTTGGGAGGGGGCTACTATTTAGCCCCACCAACCTGCTTGTTCCCTTCCACCACCGCGAAAACGACTTCGTCGACTTCGATCGCGACCGACTCATCTACCACATGCTCTCCACCCAGGGCCCGAGAGTGGCTGTAGCCGACGTGAACGGGGACGGGCGTGACGACTTCTACATCTGCGGGGCTCGCGAGCAAGCCGGCGCGCTGCTGGCACAGCAAGCCGGCGGCGGGTTCCGCCGTACTAACGAAGCGCTCTTCGAAGCCGATAAACTATCCGAGGATACCGACTGCCTCTTCTTTGACGCCGACGGCGACGGGGATGCCGACCTCTACGTCGCCAGCGGCGGCAATGAGTTTCCCTCCAGCTCCGCCGCCCTGATGGACCGGCTTTACCTCAACGACGGGCGGGGCCGCTTCACCAAGTCGGAGCAGGTGCTGCCTACTTACAACTTCGAAAGCACCGGCTGCGTCGATGCCGCCGACTACGACGCTGACGGCGATCTCGATCTGTTCGTCGGCATCCGCCTGCGCCCCTTCCTCTACGGCGTGCCGGCCAACGGTTACGTTTTGGAAAACGACGGCGCCGGAAAATTTAAAAATGTAACAAAACAAAAGGCTCCGCAACTGGAGCAGCTCGGCTTGCTGACCGACGCCCTCTGGACGGATTATGACGCCGACGGCGACCCCGACCTGCTCGTCGCCGGAGCGTGGATGCCTCTTACCCTCTTCGTCAACGAGGATGGAAAACTCGCCAAATCCGAAATGGAAGGCCTTACCGGTCACCACGGCTTCTGGAACCGCCTGGCTGCGGGTGATGTCAACGGTGACGGCCGGCCCGATTTCGTCGCCGGCAATCACGGCCTCAATACGCGTTTTAAGGCCTCCCCAGATAAACCGGTGTCCATGTGGATCAATGACTTCGACCGCAACGGATCGGCGGAACAGATCATCACCGTTTACAACGGCGAGAAAGCCTATCCGCTCGCCCTGCGCCACGACCTCGTCGAGCAGATGCCCGGCCTGAAAAAGAAATACCTTAAGTACGAGGATTATAAGGAACAAACCGTTCAGGATATCTTTACGGAGGAACAACTGGCCAAAGCCATTCACCTGGAAGTGCATGAAACCCGCACCATGTTGTTTCTCAGTAAAGCCGGCGGCGGCTACGAGGCGCGCGCCTTGCCGCTGCGCGCCCAGTTTACCCCGGTCTACGGTATCGCCGTGCAGGATTTCGACGGTGATAACCTCGCCGACATCCTGCTGGCCGGCAACTTCTACGAAGCCAAACCGGAAGTGGGTATTCACGACGCCGGCTACGGTCTCTTCCTGCGCGGCGACGGGCAGGGAAATTTCATTCCCAAGCTGCCGCGCGAAAGCGGATTTTTTATTAAAGGCGCTGTGCGCGACATCGTTACGCTGGAAGTGAACGGCGAACGCCTGGTCCTGACGGCACGCAACGACGCGCCGCCGGCGGCCTTCGCGGTGAAGGCCGTTCCCAGGCAGCGACCGGACAGTGATTAGAGTTTATTAAATGAACTGCTTTACACAAAAAAAGAACTAGTCGATATGATGCGATCAATTGTTTTGGGGCTATTCACCCTGCTTATGACCGTCTCGTTTTTTTCCTGCGAACAAAAGAGCAACTACCAGAAACTGCTGGAGCGAGAACTGGCCAGCGGCGAACGCTTCGATTCATTGTTTCTGGGCCTGGAATTAGGTATGACTTCGAAGGAGTTTTACGTCGCCTGCTGGGAAATGAATCAACAAGGCCTCCTGCGCCAGGGGTCGGCAAATACCACGGTAGTGTATGAACTCGGCGATCAGTTGCCTTATTCCGCAAAAATGGAGTTTTTTCCTTCCTTTCATGAGGATAAGATCAGAGAAATGCCGGTGATGTTCCGCTATGACGCCTGGTCGCCCTGGAACCGGAATCTCTGGGCCGACAGCTTGCAGCTCCAGGTTTTGGATCTGCTGGAAGAATGGCACGGCGAAGGCTTCATCCGGGCCGATCACCCAAAGCTGGGCACCGCCTACGTCAAAATCGACGGCAACCGCCGCATCGTCCTCACGACGCTGGATGATCAGTTCGTAAAGGCCACCTATACCGATATGTCAATCGATCTGCCCGAACCTGATCCGGCGGCGGCCCCGGTGAAAGAAGAAGGGGAGACGGATTAGGGTGACTCAATTCATAAGATGTCTCTGAGTCGAATGTTATCAAATTCAGCCGGAAAAGACTGGGAGCTTAGGAAAAACGGAGTGCCCCCGACCTCATGTCTCCGTATCAATTTTTTTGAGTTGACAACATCGGACTCCAAGTCACTACTGTCCATCCAATTAATCAGTTTTTAGCCCTTAACCTAAAGAAAGTTAATTATGCTATCCATCAAGCGCCTCAAATATTTAGTAGCTGTGGTTGGTATGCTTTCGGCCGTGGCCGGGTGTCAAAGCACTGCCGAAACGGATGGGGCCGCTTCGGATACGCTTTTCACCCTGTTGCCGCCGGAGAAAACCGGCATCGATTTCAACAACCAGCTGAAATACGACCGCAATTTTAACATTTACAAATACCGCAACTTCTACAATGGCGGCGGGGTAGGTCTCGGCGATTTCAACAAGGATGGTCTGGTCGACATCTACTTCACCGCCAATATGGCGCCCAACCGCCTGTATCTCAACCGCGGCGACTGGCAATTCGAAGACATTACCGAACAAGCCGGCGTCGGCGGCCGCCGCGCCTGGTCGACCGGCGTTGCCGTCGCCGATGTCAACGGCGACGGCTGGCTCGATATCTACGTTTGCAACTCCGGCGACGTCGAAGGCGACGATAAGGAAAACGAACTCTTTATAAATAACGGACCCGACGAAGACGGCCAAATCACCTTCACCGTAATGGCCGAAGCCTACGGCATCGCCGACCGCGGCTATTCCACCCACGCCGCTTTCTTCGACTACGACAAAGACGGCGACCTCGACCTCTACCTGCTCAACAACTCTTACCAGGCTATCGGGAGCTTTAACCTCCGAAAGAATATGCGGCCGGTGCGCGACTCCGTAGGAGGGGACAAACTCTACCGCAACATATCCCCCCCCGCGAGGGGGCAAGGGGGGGAGCGCCCCCAACCCTCCCAAGGGGGGGGATACGTCGACGTCTCCGCCGCCGCCGGCATCTACGGCAGCCTCATCGGCTTCGGCCTCGGCGTCACCGTCGGCGACGTCAACCGCGACGGGTGGCAGGACCTTTTCATCTCCAACGACTTCTTTGAGCGGGACTACCTATACCTCAACCAGCAGGACGGAACCTTCAAGGAGGTGTTGGAGGAACGCTTCCGCGCCACCAGCCTGACTTCCATGGGCGCCGACATGGCCGATATCAACAACGACGGCCTGCCCGATATCTTCGTCACCGATATGCTGCCCGGCGAGAACCGCCGGCTGAAAACAAAGACCACCTTCGAAGACTGGGACAGATATCAGTACAAACTCGAAAACGACTACTACCACCAGTTTACCCGAAATACCCTGAACCTCAACAACGGTTTCGGGCCCGACGGGGCCGTTTACTTCAGCGAAATCGGCCGCCTGGCCGGCGTGGAGGCCACCGACTGGAGCTGGGGCGCCCTCATCGCCGATTATGACAACGACGGCTATAAGGATATCTTCGTCGCCAACGGCATCTACCAGGACCTGACCGACCAGGACTATATCCAATTCATCTCCCACGAAGAAAATATGCGCGCCATGGTGGCCGGCGACACCGTCAACTACCGCGCCCTCATAGACTCCATTCCCATCGAACGCGTGCCCAACTACGCCTTCGTCAACCTCGGCTCTGAAGGCAACGGTATCCGTTTCGAAGACCGCGCCGAAGCCTGGGGCCTCGCCCAGCCCAGCCACTCTAACGGCGCCGCCTACGGTGATCTCGACAATGACGGCGACCTCGACCTCGTCGTCAATAACGTGAATATGCCGGCCTTTGTATACAGAAATAACAGCCCAGCCCCCCCTAGCCCCCCCAAAGGGGGGGGACTCCAAGCTGACAGCCGCTCTGATGGGAACTCGTCAGAGCGGCACTCCCCCCCTTCGGGGGGGATGGGGGGGACTCTCACCTTCCACCTCATCGGCGAGGGCCTCAACACCCAGGCCATCGGCGCCCAAATCACCCTCCGCGCGGGCGACCTCGCGTTCTTCTTCGAGCACATGCCTATGCGCGGCTTCCAGTCGTCGATGGACTACCGGCCGCTGATCGGACTGGGGGACATCGATACAGTGGACGTGGTGACCGTCCGCTGGCCCAACGATCAATACACCGTGCTCAACCAGGTGCCGGCCAACCAAATGCTGACCCTGCGGCAGGCCGACGCCGGCGACCTGCAACCTACTGATGAGCAGGTGCTGACCGCTCCCGGAGAGCGCGCCGGAAACCCCTTATTGCGGGAAGTTACTACCTCAGCGGGCATAGACTATACCCACCGGGAAAACCGTTTCGTCGACTTCGACCGCGACCGCCTCATCCCCCATATGCTTTCCTCGGAAGGACCACACATGAGCACCGGCGACGTCAACGGCGACGGACGAACCGACCTGTTTATCGGCGGCGCGAAAGAACAACCCGGCGCCCTCCTCGTGCAGCGGGCCGGCGGCAGCTTCCGTCCCACTAACCAGGCTCTTTTCGAAGCCGACCAACTCGCCGAAGACCTCGGCTCGGCCTTCTTCGACGCCGACGGCGACGGCGATCTCGATCTCTACGTCTGCAGCGGCGGGCACGAGTTCGCCAACGGCGCTCCGGCGCTTCGCGATCGGCTTTACCTTAATGACGGGATAGGGAATTTCCGAAAATCGGAGCAAATACTCCCCGCAAGTAAACCCGAAAGCACCTCCTGCGTCGCTCCCGCCGATTACGACGGCGACGGAGATATCGACCTCTTCGTAGGAGGGCGCGTACAGCCTTTTTACTACGGCGTGCCTTGCAACGGCTATCTCTTGCAAAACGACGGTCAGGGAAAATTCCTGAACGTGAGCGCCTCCGCGGCGCCTGAACTTAAAGACCTCGGCATGATTACCGACGCCTGCTGGGCGGATTACGACGGCGATAATGATCCGGATTTGTTTATCGTAGGGGAGTGGATGGCCGTGAAGGTTTTCCGGAATGACAATGGACGCCTTACCGATGTCAGTGAATCGGCCGGACTCGCCCAATCCGAAGGCTGGTGGAACACTATCGAAGCCGCCGACCTGGACATGGACGGCGACACCGATTTCGTACTCGGCAACCACGGCCTGAATTCGCGCTTCCGCGCCACCCCGGAACATCCCGTCGAGCTGTACGTCAACGACTTCGACCAAAACGGTTCGGCCGACCAGGTCATCTGCCAGTACGAGGGCGACAACTGTTATCCCATCGCCCTGAAGCACGACCTCGTCGAACAGATGCCGGGCCTGAAGAAACAATACCTGCGTTACGCCGCCTACGCCGGTGAAACGGTGCAGGACATCTTTCCGGCCGAACAGCTGGAGAAAAGCTATCACTCCAAAGCCCGTAGGCTGGCCTCTTCCGTTATGATGAATAACGGAGACGGCGCCTTTTCGCTTCGCGACCTACCGCTGGAGGCGCAATACGCTCCGGTGTACGCCGTTTTCATCCGGGACCTGAATCAGGACGGCGTCCCGGATATCCTGCTGGGCGGCAACCTCCACGGCGTCAAACCCGAATTCGGCCGCTATGACGCCAGTTACGGTTTGCTATTAGCCGGCAAAGGCAACGGTAAATTCGAGGCTCTGCGATCAAAAGACTCGGGCTTGCTGTTTACCGGACAGGTTCGCGACCTGAAATCGTTGACCGTCAACGGTAAAGAACTTATTTTAGTCAGCAAAAACGACGATGCCCTGCAAGTATACGCTATCCGCCTGTCTCCCGAAAGCTAATGCCTGCCTGTGGTTGGGCTGTCTTTGGTGTCTGTGGATGGCGTGTGCCTCCGCCCTGACCGCCCAGGAAAGTATTCCCTGTGACGGAGTTTCCTATTTGTTCACTACGATTGAGGACACCGGCAACAGCGCGATGTACCGGGTCTCTTTTGATCAAAATACCGGACGTCCTGCTCTGGAGTTGGTCAATGCCGATATCGGCCACCGGGTAGCGGCCTCAGGGTATTCCGTTGCTGACCAGTATATTTACGCCCTCGATGAACGGACTTTCGAGCTGCTCCGTATCGATGCGACCGGGAGTGTGACTATCCGGGGCGTCCCCCGTGGTCTGGACCGGGAATTGCGCTACAGTGCGGGCGCCATGAGTCCCGACGGCAGCCGCTTTTATGTCATCGGAGCAGCCGCCGGAGAAGATACCCAGCTGTTTTCCATCCGCGTAAACCAGCCCGTGCCGGCCACGCTCCAAACTTCCGTGCTGCAGGAATTCAGGGCTGCATTGGAAGACCTGGCTTTCGATCCCCTGCGCGGTACGTTCTACGGTTTTGACCGGACTAATAAAAAGCTGGTGAGCGTCGACTGGTCCTCGGGCTTATATTCCGAGTATTCCTTTGAAAGCATGTCGGGCGTCGGCGTCCTGGGCAGTCTTTTTTTCGACCGCTCCGGCAACCTCTACGGCTTCGGCAAACCTTCCGGCAGTGGAGAATCCTTCTTTTTCAGCATCGATAAGTTGACCGGAAGAGCGCAGCGGCTGGCCGGCGGACCAGAGGGCGAGACAAGCGACGGCTGTGGCTGCCCCTACACCATCCGCAGCCGGAAGCGAGCCATCCCGCACCGCGTGGCGCCCTGTACCGAAATGACGATCAGCTATGAGATTATCAATCACGCCGGCCTGTCCTACTCCTACAGCAATTTTACGGATACCCTGCCCGATGGTTTTACCATTCAAGAAGTGCTGCGGGCGCCGCTGGGGGCGCGCATTGACAGTGGACCGGGCAGTAATATCCTGCACCTGAGTAATTTCGACCTGTTGCTGGATACGAACCGAATCGTCATCCGTGTAGCGGTAGGAGAGACGGTAGCTCCCGGAACCTACTCTAGCCGCTCCGCCCTGAGCGATTTTCCCGCCGGCCTTGGCGAAATTATCTACTCGGATGATCCCCTGACCGCGACCGCCCTGGACCCGACAGTCGTCGAAGTCATCGACCGGGAAGACCCCGAGCTGCAACCCGGTATCCGCCCCGCCTGCGACGGCAGCGGCGTTGAGATCAGCGTCGACCTCGCCGACTCCCGTTATCGCTGGAGCACCGGCGATACCACCCGCAACACTTTCGTCACCGCCCCGGGCGATTACGAGGTGACGGTAACCACGGGTTGCGATACCTACACCGAATTAGTGCGTATTGAATCCATCCCGGAAGCGTTGACGCTCGAGTTGACGGATCCGCCGCCCCTGGAGCCGGGCCGGACGGTCATCCTGCAGCCGCAGATCACCCCCCCTGAAGGGCTGACTTTTCAATGGAGCAGCTCGGCGCCGGAGCCGCAGCTGTCCTGCCTGGACTGTCCCGCTCCCGTCGCCCGGCCGGTCGTCAGCACCACCTATTACCTTACGGTTGCCGACGCCCGCGGCTGTACGGCCGCCGATAGCCTGTTTGTAGAAGTGCTTCCCGCTGAAAAAATCTTCGCGCCCAATGCCTTCTCCCCGGACGGAGACGGCAACAATGACCGCTTCTTCCTGCAGGGATTGGCCGGTACGGCTCGCATACGCAGCCTGCGCGTCTTCGACCGCTGGGGCAACCTGCTCTTCGAAAGTACGGAAGGGGAGCTTAATGATTATACACATGGATGGGACGGTACGTCCCGCGGGCAAAATCTTCCGCACGGTGTTTACCTCTGGACCGCCCAACTGGAATTGCCCGATGGGACGAGGCGCCCGCTTTCGGGAGATGTGTTGCTGGTGAGGAAATAATTTTGGGAGTAAATCCGACTTCGCAGGAATACGATGGATAAGGACACAGCGAGACATGAAGACGAGGAGATTGGAGAGAAAGAAGACCGGAAAAGAAAGGTAAAACCGGAATCCAATACAATCGCGCGAATTTGTCGAACGCAATCGATAAATTTGCGCAATTGTATGGATTGAAAGAACTGTTCACTGTTATGAAAAGATGTCAAAGTGAAAGATGCCTGGATGGAAAAGCCCGGATGCTGTTGTATCCGGTTTTCCTGATACTACTTTTTTCCATCCCCGCTTTCGCCCAAAAGAGCAATCTCCGCCAAGGAGCCCTCATCAAATACGACGGCACGCGCGTAGAGGGCTATTTCAAGCAAAACATCTCGTTGAAGCAGGAAGCGACGCTCTGGTTCCAGCCCGGCCCGCAGGCCGATCCGCAGCGCGTGGAGCTCGACTCTATCCGGGAGCTCACCGTGGGAGCGGAGCGGTATATCGTACACCAGCTCCCCTATAAAACGTATGAAGAAACCAGTCTGATGAAGCAAGTCACGGAGGGGGCGGTAAACCTCTTCCGGGGAATTTCCTCCGAACGAGGGACCGTTTTTCTGTGGCGCGACCGCGAGGATGCCGTACTGCTCAGCCGCAACAACTTTGAAGGCTTTGCGCAAAGCGCAGCCAGCCGATGTCCGGGAATTCAGGCGGAGGGCTATCGTTTCAGTCAGAGCAGCCTTGTAAAACTGGCGCAGGCCTATCGGGACTGCCGCTTTGCAGGCGAGCCGGTAAATGTAATGGAAGAAGCGCCCGAAGGATTCGGATTCGCCGTCGGCATTCGACCGTACTGGTATAACAACACGCTCGATCAGTCGGAATCCGCCTATTACGGACGCGGGGAATACGACAGTTATTCCAGTTTTAGCGCTGCGCTCCCGCTCGCCTGGATGGTAAACCCGCGTATACGCGTCATGCTGGAACCCGGCTATACCCGTGTTCTGAGCACTTCGGAGAATGTCAACGTGCCGCCCTACGAGGAACCGCGAACTTATTCTGAGGTTACCTTCGACTTGCAGTATATCGATTTACCCGTCCTGCTGCAGTACGGACTGCCGCTTGGCGCCGTCCGGCCCTTTGTCGAAGCCGGGGTCTATATCGGTATTCCGTTGAAAAGAGAAGTGACCGACGAATTGTTTTTCCTCGATTTTACGCACACCGAGTTCAAACCCAGTTCCGTGGTGTTCGACGAACCCAACTTCGGATATACTGTCGGCGCTGGGTTTGGATTGCCATTTTCGTCCGCCTTCGAGGCAGAGCTGCTCGCCCGATGGACGCATTCGGCCTCCTCCATGGAGGTGAATTCGGAATACAATGACGGACCGGCCTTTCACAGTTTCCGGGTGAATATGCTGCAGGTAGGGCTGCGGCTGTGGTGGATGGGAGGGAAATAGGGACGAGGGGAAAGGGAGACATGGAAACATGGGGAGGAGGGGACAGGGGGACAGGGAGAAAAGTACATTCTTTCCGATTTTCCCTATTTTTACCTAATGCGCATGAACGATCGCCTTCAAAAATATATCCTTCAGACAGCCGCGTTTTTTTTGCTCCTGCTGTCGGTGAACGCTTGTCAGACAGAGGAGGGACAGCCTGAAGACACCCTCTTCCGCGAAGTGCCTCCTTCGGAAAGCGGTATCGCCTTCACCAATATCCTGGAGCCCGATGATTCCTTCAACATCATCGAATACCTCTACTACTACAACGGCGGCGGCGTCGCCGTCGGCGACATCAATAACGACAGTCTGCCCGACCTGTACTTCACCGCTAATGAAGGACCTAACGCGCTCTACCTCAACCGCGGCGATATGCAATTTGAGGACGTCACCGAAGCCGCCGGCGTGGCCGGTATGGACGGCTGGGCTACAGGCGTCACCATGGCCGACGTCAACGCCGACGGCCGGCTCGACATCTACGTCTGCCGCGTCGGCGATTACAAAGGCATACAGGGCCACAACGAACTCTTTATCAATAACGGAGATGGTACCTTCATCGAAAGCGCCGCCGCATACGGCCTCGACTTCCGCGGCTTCTCCACCCAGGCCGCCTTCTTCGACTACGATCTCGACGGCGACCTCGACTGCTATCTGCTCAATCACTCGGTGCATTCTACGGAGAATTACAGCCCCGCAGAAATCCGCAATCAGGCGAACGAACTGGCGGGGGACCGGCTGTTTGAAAATCAAGCAATAGCCCCCCCTAGCCCCCCCAAAGGTGGGGGACGCCAAGCTGACAGCCGCTCTGATAGCAATCTGACAGCGCGGCCGTCAGCTTGGAACTCCCCCCCTTCGGGGGGGCGGGGGGCGGCTGTATATGTCGATGTCACCGCTAAAGCCGGTCTCTACTCTTCCCGCATCGGCTATGGCCTCGGTGTAGCTGTGGGCGACATCAACGGCGACGGCTGCCCGGATCTTTACATCTCCAATGATTTTCACGAGAACGACTACCTGTACTATAACAATTGCGACGGCACTTTCCGCGAAGCCGTGACCAATTCTATCGGTCATACCAGTACCTTTTCCATGGGCAGCGACGTGGCCGACTTCGACAATGACGGCCGCCTCGACCTTATCAGCCTGGATATGAAACCCGCCGACGAACAGGTGCTCAAGAGTTCCGTCGGCGCCGATCCGTACAACATCTATCAGTTCAAGCTGGGCTACGGTTATTACTTTCAGTATCCGCGCAATATGCTGCAGTGGAACCGCGGCAATCTCACCGGCGAGGGAGCCGCCTTCTCCGAAATCGGGCAGCTCACCGGCGTCGACGCCACCGACTGGAGCTGGGCGCCTCTGTTCTGCGACCTGGACGCCGACGGTCTGAAAGATCTCTTCATCAGCAACGGCATTTGGCGAAGGCCAAATGACCTGAATTACCTGCGATACAGTTCCAATGAGCAGGTGCAGGCTCGGGCCTCCGATCAGAAACTGGCCGAACAGATGCCGCCCGGACAAGTAGCCAACTATGCCTTCCGCAATACCGGGGCGCTCAACTTCGAACAGGTCAGCGATGCCTGGGGCTTCGACCTCGTCGGCTGCTCCAACGCCGCCGCCTACGGCGATCTGGACGACGACGGCGACCTCGATCTGGTGCTCAACAACCTCAACCGCGCGGCTTCTATCTACGAAAACCGGCGCAATGAGCAGCCCGGATTTCACTATCTCCGGCTCCGGCTGAATGGTGGTCCGCAAAATCCTTACGGCATCGGCGCCCGCGTGAGCCTCGAAGCCGGCAGCCGGCGTCAGGTGCAGGAATTGTACCCGACGCGGGGCTTTCAATCGTCCGTAGAGCCGGTACTGACCTTTGGGCTGGACCGGGAGGATACCGTTGCGCGCCTGGAAATACGTTGGCCGTCGGGAGATACGTCCCTGCTGACAAATATTCCGGACAACCAGTTGCTGACGATCGACCGTAATATGGAAGGTGGGGAAAATGCTGAACAAAGGAAACAAGCAGCCGGACCACTCCTGTTTCAGCCGGTCGCCGCCAATGCCGGCCTGAATTTCCGCCACCGCGAGAACCGCTACACCGATTTTGACCGGGAGATGCTGCTGCCCCATCTGCTGTCGACCCAGGGCCCACGTACGGCCACGGCCGATGTGAACGGCGACGGCCGCACCGATGTCTATCTCTGCGGCGCCCGCGGCCAGTCCGGCGCCCTCTATCGTCAAACGGCGGACGGCAGCTTCCAACAGACGGACCTGGCGACCGATCCCGCCTACGAAGAAGTCGACGCCGCCTTTTTTGACGCCGACGGCGACGGCGCGCCCGATCTTTACATCGTCAGCGGGGGCGGAGAAGCCGAAGCGCCGGCAGCGGCCATGCGCGACCAGCTCTGGCTGAATGATGGAAAAGGAAATTTCCGGGCTGCTCCCGACGCCTTGCCCGGTTACGCCGCCAACGGCGCCTGTGTAACCCCGTTGGACTTCGACGGCGACGGGGCCATGGACGTCTTTGTAGGGGCTCGCTCCATACCGGGAAGTTACGGACTTCTGCCGCAAAGCGCCTTATTGCTCAACGACGGCGGCGGTCGTTTCACCAATGTCATCACGGAAGTGGTTCCCGAACTTGAACGCGTGGGCATGGTAACGGATGCCGCACTCATCCGGGGAGAGTCGGCACAGCGCCTGATCGTGGCCGGTGAGTGGATGCCCGTGACGGTTTTTACCATCGAAAACGGACAGTGGACCAAATCGGAAATACCCTATTCCCACGGCTGGTGGAACCGCGTGCAGGCCGCCGATATCGACGGCGACGGCGATGAAGACCTGGCGCTCGGCAACCTTGGCCTCAACGCCGACCTCAAGGCCTCCCGCGAGCAGCCCGTGCGCCTGTACGTGAATGATTTCGATAATAACGGACAGACCGACCCGGTGCTCACTTACTATAAGCAAGGCAAAGAATATACCTACGCCACCCTGGATGAACTGGCCAAGCAAATGCCTGATTTACGCAAGCGCTATACCGATTATGCTGTTTTCTCCAAAGAAACTTTCGATGAGGTGTTTCCGCCGGAGACTCGCAAGGGAGCCGAAGAAAGAATGGCCTATACTTTTGCTTCCTCCCTGGCCATTAACCGGGGCGACGGGCAATTCGAACTGCAAGCGCTGCCGCGGGAGGCGCAATTATCTCCCCTCTTTGCATTCGAGACCGTCGATGCGAATGCAGACGGATATACCGATGTGCTCGCCGCCGGCAACTTCTATGGCAGCCGGCCCAGCCTGGGGCGGTACGATGCCTCCTACGGCCATCTGCTATTGGGCCGGGGAGACGGCCGCTTCGAATCGGTGGGACCTGCAGAGAGCGGATTGGTGCTGGAAGGAGAAAACCGGGATATTCGACTGATATACCGCGGCGATCACTTACCGCTGCTGATCGTCGCCCGAAACGATGCGCCCGCGATGCTAAAGCAAATCAAAATGCTCCCTGCAAATAGGGAAAGACCCGATCAGGAGGAAATGAAGTGAGACAAAGAATTAATCGTCATTTACTCCACAAACTGCTATTTCTGTCATTATTAAGTATTATGGTTACTGCGATTTTGTTAAATTGAATAAAAAAGGATGCGTATGAAAACCTGGGCAATTTTAATCTTGGTAATGGCCACGAGCTTTGCGCTTTACGGACAGGAGGATCAGGAAGTCAGTGACGACTATGTCTTCAACGATATCCTGAACATGTCCAAGATCTCCGTTGGTAACATCGGCCCCAGAACCTTTGACCTGCGTTATGAGGGCGTTAAGGGCACGCCGATGATTTTTAGGGATTGGCAAACCGGTGTCATTCATCTTAAAAAGAAGGATAGTGAGCCCCTGGAAGTGAAGGTCAATTACAATGCGCTGGAGCAGCAGCTACTCTTTAAACTGCCGACCGGCCAGATGGGGGTTTTGCCCCTTGGTGAAGTTGAAAAAGTGACTGCACAGCGCGAGGATACCACCTATTTGTTTAAAGTTTACCCACAGTCGGAGGTGGAAGGCAGACGAAAGGATGACCTTAAATTTTACGAAGTCCTCTACGAAGGAGACTGCACTTTCCTCAAGGTCGTCAACAAAAAATTCAAACGCGCGGATTACAAACATCCTTACGGCCCGGACCGCCGCGCTGATACTTTCCTCGATCTGATAGACTACTACCTCAAAGTGGGGGATGGGGAATATGAAAAAATTAAGCTCAAAGAAAAGCATATCCTTAAGGCCTTATCAGACCACGCGCCGCAAGCCGAAGCCATCACTAAAGAAAACGGCTGGGAACTGGAAAAAGAAACAGAGGTGGCGGCCTTGCTTCAGAAAATCGAAGAATGAGGATTCAGCTTTCGCAAACCTGAATCCTGGCGAATCTTCTCTGCGAATAATTCGATATATTAGTGCCAGATCATACCGGACGTCCTGCCTGGCGTGAAGCGAAAAAACCAATACCCTATGAGACCCTTAGCACTATTTCTGACCTTCTTAAGTCTAATGCTCTTTTCCTGTCAACCCGAAGAAGTCCCGGAACAAATTATGGATATCAATTCCCCGGATGGCCGTATTCACCTCGAATTCAAACTGGATGAAGCCGGGGTACCCTATTATTATGTAGAATTTGACACCATGCGAATCATCGATTCGTCTTCCCTGGGATTTGAATTCCGCAATATGCCGCCGCTGCGCGAGGGCCTGACCGTGCGCGATATGGAGCGCCAGTCCGTTTCGGAAAGCTGGGAAGCCGTTTGGGGCGAAAACCGCGAGGTACTCAACGAGTACAATGAACTGCGGGTGGAGCTCGAGGAGCGCGAGACGCCCAACCGCATTTTCGAGCTCTATTTCCGCGCCTATGACGACGGCGTCGCCTTCCGTTATGTATTTCCGTTACAGGATAATATGACCGAGGCAGTCATCATGGATGAACACACGGAGTTCAACCTCACCGGTGATCACACCGTGTGGTGGATTCCGGGCGACTGGGATATCTACGAACACCTCTACAATGAAACCCGCTTTTCGGAAATCGACGCCATCGCCAAACGCGATGATCCGAACCTTATCAGCACGACGATCCCGGAAAATGCCGTCAACACGCCCGTAACTATGCGTACGGAGACGGGACTGCACCTGAGCTTTCACGAAGCCGCCCTTTATGATTATTCCGGCATGACGCTGCGTATCAGCGCTGATTCACTTAAAATGACCAGCGAACTGGTGGGATCAGCCGACGGGGCCAAGGTGAAAACCGCTACGCCCTGGCGCAGCCCCTGGCGGACCATACAAATCGCCGAAGCAGCCGGCGACCTCATCGAGTCGAACCTGATCGTCAACCTCAATGAACCGAATAAGCTGGAGAATACCGACTGGATCGAACCGATGAAGTACGCCGGCATCTGGTGGGAAATGCACCTGGAAAAATCGACCTGGGGCATGAAAGGCGGCCGCCACGGCGCCACCACCGCCAATGCTAAGCGTTACATTGACTTCTGTGCTGAAAATAACATTCGCGGGCTGCTCATCGAGGGCTGGTACACCGGCTGGGAAGTGTGGACCGAGCCGGAGGCGCGCATTGACGCCTTCGACTTCGTCACGCCTTATCCCGATTACGATCTCCGCGAGGTCGTTCGCTACGCTAATGAAAAAGGCGTGGATATCGTTATGCACCACGAGACTTCCGCCGTGATTCCGCGCTACGAAGAGCAAATGGATACAGCCTATGCACTGATGGAGGAGCTCGGGATCCATGCGGTGAAGACCGGCTACGTCGGTTCGGTCATTCCCGAGGGAGAATACCAGCACGGTCAGTATATGGTCAATCACTATCAGAAAGTGATCGAGCACGCCGCCGAACACCAGGTGATGGTGGACGCCCACGAGCCGATCAAAGCCACCGGCAAACGACGCACCTGGCCCAATATGATGACCCGCGAGGGTCTGCGCGGCCAGGAGTTCAACGCCTGGTCGGCCGAAGGCGGCAACCCGGTCGATCACCTGCCGACCGTGGCCTTTACGCGTATGCTCGCCGGCCCCATCGATTATACGCCGGGTGTGTTTAACCTCAAGATGAACCCCTACCAACCGGATAACCAGGTGCGGCATACGCTGGCCCAGGAGTTGGCGCTCTACGTCGTCATCTACAGCCCCCTGCAGATGGTGGCCGACCTGCCCGAACACTACGAAGGCCAACCGGCCATGCAATTCATCCGCGACGTCGCAGTCGACTGGGATGAGTCGCATGTGCTCAATGGTGAGGTTGGCCAGTACGTCACCATCGTGCGCAAGGAACGCGGCGCCGAAAACTGGTTCCTGGGCAGCATCACCGATGAGACGCCCCGTCAGTTTGAAATTTCACTGGACTTTTTGCCGGAAGGCAAAACCTATCGGGCCGCTTTTTATTATGATGCGCCGGACGCCCACTGGGACAGCAATCCGACGGCGATCCGTATTACGACCCAAGAGGTGACGAGGGATTCGACGCTACAATTAAATCTCGTATCCGGCGGCGGAGCTGCGGTGAGCTTGATGGGAATGGAATGATCCGGCAGCTTCCCGGCCGGAATGTTTTGACATTAAATAGGAAATTCGTATCTACGAGGGTTGTTTTTCAATCCTTAGATACAAGCAAATATGTCAAAAGCAAACAATCGATTTGGTTTAGTCCTCATTACCATTGTTGCGGCCCTGGGCGGCTTACTCTTTGGTTTTGATACGGGGGTGATCAACGGCACCCAGTTTTATTTCAGCAAGTACTTCGAGCTGACTGCCGCGGTAAAAGGCTGGGTGGTCGGCAGTGCCTTAATCGGATGCTTCGTAGGCGCCCTGATCGCCGGTCAGATCAGCAAGATGTACGGCCGCAAATTTTCATTGCTGCTCTCCGCTGTGCTGTTCATTATTTCCGCCTGGGGCTCGGGGCTGCCGGGCTTTTTGCCTGAGTCGGTTTCCTTGCTCGTCGCCTTTCGGTTGATCGGTGGATTGGGTATCGGCATCGCCTCTATCAACTCACCTACCTACATCGCCGAGTTGTCGCCGGCCAGAATACGGGGCCAGATGGTAACGTATTACCAGATGGCGATCGTCATCGGCTTCTTTATCGTGTTCCTGGTCACCTATTTTATCGGAAGCGGGCAGGATGAGGTTTATAACGTCAGTCGCGGATGGCGCATCATGTTCTGGTCGGAACTCGTGCCCAGCATTTTGTTCTTCCTTTTGCTTTTCTTTGTACCGCGAAGTCCCCGCTGGCTGATGCTGAAGGGCCGTAACGAAGAAGCTCGAAAAATCCTTACGAATATTCACGGGGAGGAAGCAGCGGATAAAGAAATGCGGGAGATCCGCGAGTCGATCCGGCACGAGGGCGGCTTGTCCTTTAAGGAGGTTTTCCGGAAAAGCGTGCTGCCAATCGTACTCATCGGCTCTGTACTGTCGATCTTGCAGCAATTTACCGGTATCAATGCGGTGCTGTACTACGGCGCCGATATTTTTGAACAAGCCCTGGGCTTTGGTCAGGAGGATGTACTGGCGCAGCAGATCCTGCTGGCGGGCGTCAACGTCGCCTTCACCTTCCTGGCCATGTTCACCGTCGATAAATGGGGACGCAAACCGCTGGTGATCACCGGCTCCATCGGCATGATCGCCGGTTTTTCACTGCTGGCCTTCACCCTGATGTACGAGCAGGTTGGTTTGCTGTCGTTGATCGGTATCCTGACTTTCATCGGGTCCTTTGCCATGTCTATGGGGCCTATCGTCTGGGTCATCCTTTCGGAAATGTTCCCTAATGATGTGCGAAGTGTCGGCATGTCCATCGCGGTAGCCGCGCAGTGGTTGTCCAACTACCTGGTCTCGCAGTCCTTTCCGGTCGTCATGGAAAGCGAGGCTAATATGAGTGGCTTCTGGAACGGCTCCCTGCCTTATTTCATATTCATTGGATTCATCGCACTGATCATCATCTTCACGCTGAAGTTCATCCCCGAAACGAAGGGGCGCTCGCTGGAGCAGATCGAGAAGATCTGGGAGGAGAAGTACGGAAAAATTTAGTAATCACTCCGTAAATTCTTCGTACTCGAACTCAATAAGCTGCAAGGTCACCGGCAGTGGTGTATTGAGCTTTATCCCTCCCGCCGATTCGAGGTAGCCGGATAAGACAGCAGGGTAGGAGAAGGCGCCTCCCGGCCAGTCATCACTCGACTCCGGGGCGGATTCGATGGTGAGCAGCATATTGCCTCTGGTATTACGGTCGAGGCCCAGTCCGGCAGGCAGATCGTTTTTGTCGACCACAAAAGAACCCCTTCCGGAAAAGGCGATGTTGGGATCGCTGCTGCCGGCGGAACGGAAGACGATGAGTGTTTCCTGACTGTTGGTTCCCACGGTGCGAACGCCTCGAATCAGGAAATCGGAAGGCGTCATAAAGTAGAGACAGGAATCTACGGGGTAGGTCGTTTGGGCCTGGAGGTCAGTGCAAAACAAGCAAAGGAGACAGCCGAGAAAGAGAAGTTTTTTCATATCAGATAAGTTGGATGCTGGGAATGATTTGGGATTAATTTCCTGAAATGATCAGTTTTTGGACAAACTGGGTGTTTTCGCCTTCCCGCCAGTGCAGGAGGTACATCCCGGGCGGGATAGGGCCGCTGATCGTGACGGAGGCGCTTTCCGAAATTTGTTGCTGATATACGGGCTGTCCGGACAGGTTGTAGACCCGAAGGGAATATTGCCCCCTTTCAGCCAGTTGTGGACAGAAGAAAGGAGTGCCCAATCGATAAGGGTTGGGAATAGCGCAAATGTTTTGCTCAACGGGCGCGCCGGTGCTGCTCACTAACTGTTCTGACCAGAAGTTACGCAATAAAATATTTTTCGCCTTTCGGCAAATGGCTTATAGAGAGATTCGTGAGAGAGCTGTTACTCTGTTTAGTGTAGATCAGATGCTGCGCTGGTCGCTCCCTCAGATATCCTCCCAGGTTGATGGTATATAAGAAGCGTGAGGTGCGACCAGCGTAGCTTCTCCCTTAAGCGATTCGCCTGTAAGTTTTTATATCATCCCATCTGTAACAGTAGTGCAGGTGGTTCCTCAAAATATGGAAAATGAAAATTTCAAAAAAATGGAGATGGGTATTGTTTGTTTAATTTAAAATAACTAAATTACATAAGTGTTTTACCAATTCCAAAATAGGAATCCTTTCATAGGAATTCTGCTCTTAGTTTTTGAATAACATTGCCTTATAAGTTCCTTTTTGTTTTAGTGGAGCAGTTCTACTCGTAGTGCTCATAACGGCTGTTTCGAATAAGGATTAGTTTATCTGAGAAAAGACGATTCCGGAATCATTTTTTGCTACTGACTCCTTTGGCGTAGTGTGGGCTTTTTTGATCGGTTTCAAAAGAAAGTTAAGTCAATTCGTCAATTGCTTTCCTCAAAACTTTTTTGCCTGAGAAGCAATTGAGTTTCAAAATCCTAATTTAATCACTATCTAAAACTCATTAATTATGAAAAAGTATTCATTCATTCATTCATTCATTTTCCTGTCTTTAATTTCGGTCACTGCTTTCAGTCAGACAGTAGAAGTTGAATGTATTTCAACTAATTGTTTTCGAGTGGAACCTGAAGCGACTTATTCATATGAAGCGGTTGTGAAAAATTTACCCAATGGTTATACAATAAAGGCAAATGAAACTCAATGGTCTGCTAGCGATAATAACTTCGATACTTATGGAACGCCAGATGGCCAACTCACCAGTAATATCAGATGGAAAAATCGCACTAATTCGGCCCAAAAATGGGTGAAAGTTAGCGTTAGGATAGGGAGACCAGGAATGGACGATTTAATTATTGAAAACCAGAAGACTGTTGTTATAAAGTATCTGAGCCCAATTACCCAAATGACCATTTCGGGTGCAACCCCTTCTAGCCCTGAGGATGGCGGCATCACTACTCTTCCTTGCGGCGCTCAGACAGTGAATGTTTCCGTGAATAGTCTTACCGCCGACCCCCCGGCAACTATTAACTACACATGGAGTTTTCCATCAGGTTGGACTGGGGCGACTACCACTACAACGCCAAACAACACTCCCTATAGTAATGCCGGGCAAAACGACGGTTCCATCTACGTTCGGGCTCAAAGATCGGACTCTGACGGCTCTTTTTTTCAGGATTATATCGTTACAGTGAAACGACCAAGGGTAGAATCAGTTACAATTTCCCCATCGGGAATTCCTACCTTATGCAGTAACTCCCAAACGGTAAACCTTACGGCTAATGCCAATCTGGCTACCAGTTATAGCTGGACGGCTTCGGGAGGAGCGATTATTCAGTCTGGACAAAGTAGTCAGACTGCTGTGGTTAAAGCTGCTTCAAATGGGAGTGTTACTGTAACTGCAAACAATGCATGCCAGTCTCCTAAATCAACGAACAGACAAATATTTTTCGGTACGCCAACTATTCAAAGTAATACAGTGAACGGGGCACCATCCCAATCTATCAACTTCATCAACAATCCGGCTTTTTTGGTTACTACCAGCAATTTCCCGGGAGTATCCTATTCATGGAGCATCATCGATGGAACCGGTAGTATTTATCCCAGTGGAAATACTTGTACCGTTTATGCTTATCCATTTGTTAGGGTTCAAGTTCAAACTCAGAATACCTGCGGTAATGGCCAAACCTACACATACTATCTTTATGAAAGTGGAAGTACTTATAGTATAACGTCGCCGAATCCTATGGAGGATAGATTAAACATCGAATTCAAGGATAGTGAACTGGCTAATAAATATTTGGAAAGTATTACCTTAAGTTCGACATCTCAGGTGGGAATAAAAACCTTTAACGGACGAAAGGCGGGAACAAAAAAATATTTTGATCAGAATAAAGAAGTTCGCTTCGATGTGTGGGATCTTCGTCCCGGCGTATACTATCTGACCGTTCAGTTAGCCGGAAAAAAATTTTCTGAAACGCTTCTGAAAAATTGATAATGAGTTTATGAACTTATAGGGAATCTGGATAGCTCTATGGTGATGCTACCCAGATTCCTGATTTATGTCTGTTAAAAATAAAAGTTATGGAAAAATACTTAATGTTCATCTTTTTGTTGTTCTGCAGCTATTCTTTATCCGGCCAGTCCTGGTCAGCAGGCCTGGATCTCATTTCTCTTGGGCAATTTATTGGAGGAGAACAGCTTCCGGTAACCCTACAGGTAAAAAGATCGTGGAACGATCATCATGCTCTGCGAACGGATATCGGAATGTATCACTCGAACAGGCAAAGGCAGTGGGATTATTTAAACTCCCGTAACGGAGCGAGGGTCGATTGCGATGCTTACGATGAAGTTAATTTTCAGTACAACGTCCGGCTGGGTTGGGAGTATGTCTTCACAAAAAGCAATGATCGCTTTGGAGTATATACTTACACAGGGGCTATGGCTGATTTTTTTATGGATAAGAAAAAAAATATTCTAAAAGAGTGTTCTAGCATTATTAAGCAGCCTGTTCCTCCGGATGAAGCTTCGGGGCATATCAGACCGGAGGATCCATCCTTTTACGATAGACCCGAACATAGGGTAAGTAAAAATAACTACGGTTTCTTTCTAAGGATTGGAGTTGGCATTAAGCTAATGGGGGGCTTGTCTTGTGCTATTGAAAGTGACTTTAATGCCTCTTATTATGAGGAAAAAAGATTTGAACACGGCAATTATTGGATTTTTAATGCAAATGATAGCGAACTTTACATGGCCGAGGAACACAACTACGATGAAAAGGGACTCGAATTTCAAGCAAGGGGAATTCACCGGTTATTCGTCCGTTATGCTTTTTAAAGGCGCTTCCTATCTCTTTGGGAAACTAATCAGCAAAAAAGATACATGCCTTTACCACAATACGCCCGACTTTCTCTATGGCTCTTGTTCGGGGCTTTATTTCTGGCTTTATGTATCCAGCGTCAGCCCATCCATATCACCGAAGGTCGCTACGAAGGCGCCGGTCACTTCATCATCCACACCCCTGCCGCCACCTACTACTACGACAAAGCCGGCGGCGGTCTCTCCCGCCTGATCGATCCGGCGGGCAACGACTGGATCGCCTTTAAACGGGTACCCTGGAACGAATATCCCGCCTCCGCCGCTTCCGCCTACCGCGGCCTCCCCAATTTCGTCTTCGGTTCGGACGATTCCGGCGCGGGTCATCCCGGTCACGAAATGTGCGAAAGCAAACTGGTGGATGAGCGAACGATCCGCACGACCTCCAGAAGCGGCAAATGGCAGTGGGAATGGACTTTCTTCAAGGATTACGCCAAAGTGGAAGTACTGAAAACCGACCCGGAGCAGCCCTACTGGTTTCTGTACGAGGGTACGCCCGGCGGCGAATTCGACCCTTCCCGTCAGTTTTACGGAACCAACGCGGGCGGCCCCCGCCGCGATCAACTGGATTACTACGCCGGAAACAAGGCCTTCGAAAACTGGCAATGGGCCTACTTCGGGCACGAGGCGGTCGAGCGGGTGCTCTTCGTCGTACAGGAGGAAGCCGATGAGCTGTCCGACACTTTTTCCTATCTGGGGAATACCGGGGCCGGCATAACCTCACCCGACGGCATGGTCGTCTTCGGCTTCGGCCGGGCCGACGGAGCGAAGCCGCTGCTGCGCAAAGCGCATACCTTCTATGTGGGGTTTGTGGAGTATGGAGGGAAGATGGGAAAGGTGCACCGGAAGGTTGACCAGCGAGTGCGGAAGTTGAAAGAATAGTAGGGCGTTTAGAGTTTAGCGCTCCAACCACTTCGTGGCGGAGCTGTTTAGAGTTTAGCAGATCTAAAAATGAGATTCCGGTTTTCAGATCTGCTAAACTCCTAAACCAGCCGCGCCCGAAGGGCTGCGGCGTCTAAACTTCTAAACTTATGGACTTAAAAAAAACGGTTGACTCATGAGCCGTTTAGCAGATCGCGTAGCAATCATCACCGGCGGGGCCCGCGGTATAGGCAAAGCCACGGCCGCCCGTTTTTTAAAAGAAGGCGCCCGGGTGGCCGTTTGGGATGTCGCCGTGGAAGCCGGCGAGTCCGTTGCAGAGGAATGGTCATCGCAGGGCTATCAATGCCGTTTTTACAGAGTAGACACTACCGGCCTGGAGGCTGTCCTCACCGCCGCAGCTGAGGTGGCAAAAGACTTCGGCCGTATCGACATTCTGGTCAACAACGCCGGCATCACCCGCGACGCCTCGATGAAAAAGATGACCCCGGAGCAGTGGCAGGAAGTTATCGACGTCAACCTCACCGGGGTATTCAACTGCACCAAAGCCGTCTATCCCTACATGGCGGAGCAGGGCTACGGCCGTATTCTCAACGCCGCCTCGGTCGTAGGGCTGTACGGCAATTTCGGGCAGACCAACTACGTCGCCGCTAAAGCGGGCGTTATCGGCATGACCAAGGTATGGGCCCGCGAATTTGGCCGCAAGGGCATCACCGTCAACGCCGTGGCGCCGGGCTTCATCCAAACCGATATGGTGCAAACCATCCCGGAGGAAATCGTCGAAGACCTGAAAAAACGAACGCCCGTCGGCCGCCTCGGCACACCGGCGGATGTGGCCGCCGCCTACGCCTTCCTGGCTTCGGAAGAGGCGGGCTTTATCAACGGGGCGACGCTGAGTGTGGACGGGGGGGTGGTGGCTTGAGGCTGGATGCTGGGAGCTCAATTTAAGCAGGGCTTTGAGTGCCCGGCCGTCAAAACCGGGTACTCGTAGAAAAAAAGTCCAATATTAAAAGAACTTGGATTATATTCCGGAGTCTAACAATATTGTTTACTCAACTTACCCCACCTATGGAAAGCCTCTTTCAAATCCGTTTTTGTACCCTTTTACCGGTTTTCTTTCTCAGCATTTCCGTACTGGCAGCCCAGCCGGCGGAAATAAGCGAGCTGCTTGAAGGCTTCGACGAGTACGTAGAGCAGGTACGGCAGGACTGGGAAGTGCCCGGCGTGGCCGTCGGCATTGTGCGGGGCGATGAAATGGTGTATGCCAAAGGTTACGGGCTGCGCGACGTGAATAGTGGGCTACCCGTGACCGAAAACACCCTTTTCGCTATCGGCTCCACGACCAAAGCCATGACCGCGGTGACGGTCTGCCAGCTTGTCGACGACGGCCTTATCGAACTCGACGAGCCGCTGATCGAATACCTCCCCGATTTCCGGATGTACGATGACTACGTTACGCATCACCTCACCTCCCGTGACCTGATGTGCCATCGTTCCGGGCTGCCGCGTCACGACGCGGCCTGGTACGGTTCCGACCGCAGTCGTGAGGAGCTCTTTCACGCCCTGCGCTATCTGGAACCCAGCCGCGGCTTCCGGGAAGCCTGGCAGTACCAGAACCTGATGTTTATGGCCGCAGGATATCTGGTCGGCCAAATGCGCGGCGCGTCCTGGGAGCAGGTCATACGGGAGCGTCTCTTCGGGCCATTGGGCATGGAGCGCAGCAGCATGTCAGTGGAGGACTCCAAAAAGGATGAGGACCATGCCCTGCCTTATGCGGAAATTGAGGACGAAGTCCGGCCGATTCCTTTCAGAAACATCGACGCTGTCGGCCCGGCGGGTTCGGTCAACTCCTCTGTCGCTGAAATGAGCCGCTGGCTGATCATGCAGCTCAACGGCGGAAAATTCGAGGGTCAACAGGTCGTTTCGAGTTCCATGCTGAATCAAACCCACACGCCGCATATGCCCACGCCCAGTCCACCCAGTGAGGAGTTTTTCTACGGCACTTACGGCCTAGGCTGGGGCATTACTGCCTACCGCAATCACCTGCTGCTCACGCACGGCGGCGGCATCGACGGGTTCATCACGCAGGTTGCCCTGCTGCCAAAAGATTCGATCGGCATCGTGGTGCTGACCAACTCCAGCAGCGCCGATATCGCAGGCACTATCCGCAACGCTGTCATGGATCACATGCTGGGCCTGGAGCGTATCGACTGGAACCAGCGCGCCCTCGATCGCCGGGCCAAAGCGGAAGAAGCACAGATGGAGGAAGAAGAGGAAACGGACCAAATTAAGGACACCCGGCCTTCTCACCCGCTCCCGGATTACACAGGCCGTTATGATCACCCCGGATACGGAACGATAAGAATTCTTATGGATAACGAGCAGTTGCGCGTACAGTACAATAGTTTCGATCTACCGCTTGAACACTTTCACTACGATGTTTTTCAGGGGGAAGACCCCCGGATCGGCAAGATTCGGTTAAATTTTCACACCGATGCTTCCGGAATGATCCACCAGCTTTCTTCCAAAATGGAACCGGCGGTAGATCCTATCGTCTTTGAACGCACCCCGGAACTGTCGGCGGAAGCAAGAGAGCGCCTGCAGTCCTACACCGGTTCTTACCTGCTGCAAGGTACGGAAATCACGGTGTCTATGCGCGGCGAAAACACGCTGGTGGTCACCGTACCGGGCCAGCCGCCTTACACCCTGGTACCGAGGCAGAAAGACAACCAGTTCCAGCTGGAAGGGCTGCCGGGCTACTGGGTGGAATTTACCAGCGAAGAGGGAACGGATAAGGTGAAGGCGGTCGTATTCCACCAGCCGAACGGGATGTTTACGGCGGAGCGAAAGGAGTGAAAAATTAAGCCTTTAACATTTTGCTTGCACAAAACATCGTAATTTGAAAGTACCATAATATTGGTCTCACACCGTGGGATAGCAGGTCAAGGTTAGGAAACCTCGACGAACACACAAAGGCAAAGCTGTGTGTAGATCGAAAGGCTGGAACGGTTGGCTCCGGTTCGCCCATTTCGTTCCGCGATCTGGCTGGGTTCACTCTGTGGAATAAGCGAAGCACCTATTCCACAGGGTAAACATCCAGCCCGAAGTGGAAAGTGGGAAAGCGGAAGTCGGAAGGGGGCTTAGCTGGGCTTATCCAGGGAATATTCCAGGCTAGCGCCGGGCACCCAGCACCCAGCATCCAGCATCCCTCCGAAAACAGACCCGAATGCTCGTCAATCATTCACTTTGACTGGTTAGCCATCACCTCCATCTCCCGGGCATCGTGTGTCGTCAGCCGGATGAGGTCGACGTCGCCGTCGCCTTCCAGGTCGCCGGCGAGCAGGTTGTAGACGCCCTCGTCGTTGATGAGTTGTTTGTTCCAGGCGCCGTTGCGGTTTTCGAGTAGATATACGGGAAATTCGCTCACACCGATATCTCTCGCCCGGTTGCGATTGACCCCGGTCAGGACTTCGAAGCTGCCGTCCAGGTCCATATCGGCGACGACGAGGCTGTGGGCGGCGGGCAGGGAGTCCAGCAGGATATCCTGTCGCCAATCCCGGCCGTCGATGAGGGTATACCGGGCGACGGGATAACCGGCGCGTTCCGAGTGGGTAATGAACACTTCAGCACGACCGTCGCCATCCGTATCCCGGCAGACGGTTTTGGTGGCATTGGCCGACCAGTCGCCCTCCTGGTTGTGCCAGATCTGGTCTATCGTATCTACTGCCCATTCGGCGGACAGGCTGCCGGGGTTTTTCAGCCAGTAGCCGTTGGCGGCAATATCGATTCGTCCGTCGCCGTCGAGATCGCCCACATCCATTCCTTCGTGCAGGTTATTGATTTGAATGTCCTGAACTTTTGCGAAAGTGGGGCCGTCTGTCTTTGTAAAGATCGTAAGCGTTTCGGCATCGAAGCTGACCGTAATGATTTCAGGTAGACCATCCCGGTTCAGATCGGCGAGGCTGATGTCTTTCAGGAAGCTGGGGATCGTACCTATCGGATGAGGGTTCCATCCGGTGTTGGATTGTTCGTACCAGAATAGATGGGCGGGTGCTCCGCTGTCGGTCCATTCGCCCGGATGTTCCACGCCGATGAGATCCACGTCGCCGTCCCCATCAATATCGCCGGCATCCAGGTCGCCGGCGGCAAAAGGCTTGCCGTTGGGCGATAATCCGCTGATGATCACCGGTTCCCAGAGATGACCCTCGATGTTGCCTTTCAGGTAACCGAGCCAACCGCCACCGCCGTTGTTGTCCTGCAGGACGACGTCGAGGATGCCGTCCCCGTTGACATCGGCCAGGGTGCGCGCCCACCACAGATTGGCCTCCTGGGAGATAAGGGATGATAGGAAAGATATTTCCTGGGGCATGGCATCCGGTTCAGTAGCTTCTTCCGGAGTATCGGAAGGGGAACCACAAGCGGTCAGCATCAAACTCAGGAGGAGAGTTGAAAGGTAGTAAGAGATTTTCATGTGGAAGTTCGTTTTCTTAAAGAACCAATAGGAACTTATCCCATGTTCATTCGCCACCCATCCGGGTCGGGTTAATTGCCTCATACAAGATACCTATCCCCAGGATATTTTTTAACTTGGCGCCTTAAACCATAGTCCCCAAATCCAACCCTTCAATTTTTCACCTATGAACCGTAACGCAGAACGCATCCGTCTTCAGGAAGCCTACCAACGCCAATTACCCTGGCTGCGCTGGGGGCCTTATCTCAGCGAGCGCCAGTGGGGCACGGTGCGTGAGAACTTCCCGATGGACAAAGACCCCTGGGAGGCCTTCACCCACGATCAGGCTCGCTCGCGCGCCTAC
Organism: uncultured Saprospiraceae bacterium; assembly: GCA_964632995.1. Lineage (GTDB taxonomy): Bacteria > Bacteroidota > Bacteroidia > Chitinophagales > Saprospiraceae > CAZWDL01. The sequence continues at coordinate 15,186 of CAZWDL010000041.1, read as the reverse complement.
GAGTGGGGTGAGGACGGCCTGGCCGGTATCTGCGATGAGGAGCAGCGCTTGTGTCTGGCTATTGCGCTGTGGAACGAGCGCGACCCCTTCCTTAAGGAGCGCCTTTTTGGGCTAACCAACCCGGAGGGCAACCACGGCGAGGACGTCAAGGAGTACTACTACTACCTCGACAATACGCCGACCCATTCCTACATGAAGTACCTGTACAAATACCCTCAGGAGCCCTTTCCTTACGATCAGCTGCTGTCGACGAACCGCAAGCGTTCGAGAGAGGAGCCGGAGTATGAGCTGATCGATACGGGAATCTTTGACGAGGACCGCTATTTCGATGTAGAGGTGAAGTACGCGAAGGCCGCGCCCGGCGATGTATTGATGCAGGTGCGCATCACCAACCGCGGTCCGGAGGCGGCGCCGATACACTTGCTGCCGACCCTTTGGTACCGCAATACCAGGAACCGGCCGGAAACAGGAGACGAAAAACCCGTCCTTCGATCCGCGGGCTGGCGCGCCGGACAGGCGATTGCGGCTACGTTGGAAGGTATGAGCAACTACTATCTTTATTGCAGCGGAAATGTACCCTTGCTCTTCACCGAAAACGAGACCAACAAAAAGCGCATTTTCGGGGAGCCCAACGAGTCGAAATACGTCAAGGACGGTATCAATGACTATGTGGTAGATAAGAAAAAGGAGGCCGTGAATCCTGCGCAGCGCGGTACTAAAGGCGCTATGCACTACCGCCTGGAAATACCACCCGGAGCTTCTGAAGTGCTGCGCTTTCGCTTCTGCGAGTACGCTCCCATGGATCTGCCGCAGACTTTTCAGATTGATGGCGGTGATCCGCTGGCTTCCGGTTTCGAAAAGATTTTCGAGGAGCGTAAAAAGGAAGCCGACGCCTTTTTCCACAATATCACGCCCGAAACGGTCGATGAAGAGGATGCGCAGACCATGCGGCAGGCCCTGGCCGGTATGCTGTGGACCAAGCAGTTCTACTACTACGACCTGGACTTGTGGCTCAAACAGCGCGGCGGCAACCCGCTAAGTTCCAGCGAACCAAAAAAGGTGCGCAACCAGCGCTGGGTGCATATGGTGAATAAAGACATCATCAGCATGCCCGACAAATGGGAGTACCCCTGGTACGCCGCCTGGGACCTGGCTTTCCAAACCATCAACCTGGCCATGGTCGATCTCGACTTCGCCAAGCAGCAGCTCAGCCTGATGCTGCGCGAGACCTACCTGCATCCCAACGGGCAGTTGCCCGCCTACGAGTGGAACTTCAGCGATGTCAACCCTCCTGTGCACGCCTGGGCGACGCTATTTGTCTACAGTATCGAAAAGGAACGGCGGGGCAGCGGCGACCTGGCCTGGCTGAAAAATGCCTTTCAAAAGCTGACGCTCAACTTCACCTGGTGGGTCAATCGTAAGGACCCCCAGGACCGCAACGTATTCGAAGGCGGCTTCCTGGGCCTCGATAATATCGGCGTCTTTGACCGCTCCGAGACGCTGCCTGGTGATGCAGTGCTGGAACAGGCCGACGGCACCGCCTGGATGACCCTCTTCTGCCAGAACATGTTCGAAATGGCGCTGGAACTAGCCATTTATGACCCGGTGTACGAGGACATGGCGCTCAAGTTTTTTGAGCACTTTCTGTTCATTGCCTCCGCCATGGACCATATGGGCGACAACAAGCAGGACCTCTGGGATGACGAAGACGGTTTCTTCTACGACCTGTTGCGGCAGCCCGACAGCGACCCCATACGCCTCAAGGTGCGCTCTATGGTCGGCCTGTTGCCCCTCTGCGCCACTACCGTCATCGACGGCGATATCTTCCGGCGTTTTCCGAAGCTGGTGGAGCGGGCTTTCTTCCGCTTTAAAAAGCATCCCGAGTTGCTGAACCGCATCCACGACCCCCGGCAGCCCAACTTCAAAGGCCGCTACATGTTTTCCATCCTCGACGAGGAGAAGCTGCGCCGGGTGCTGAGCCGACTGCTGGATGAGAACGAGTTTCTCAGCCCCTACGGCATTCGCGCCCTGTCGCGCTACTACGCCGATCACCCCTATGAATTTTTTATGAACGAGGAGCGCTATGTCGTCGAATACCTGCCTGCTGAATCCGATTCCGGCATGTTCGGCGGCAATTCGAACTGGCGGGGGCCGGTGTGGTTTCCGGTCAATACCTTACTGCTGCGGGCCTTGCTCCAGTTTTATACTTACTACGGCGACGATTTCAAAGTGGAATGCCCCACGGGTTCCGGTCACTACCTGACCCTCTTCGAGGTGAGCAAGGAGATCGCCACCCGTCTCATCCGCCTGTTCCGGCGCGATGAAGAGGGGCGGCGGCCCGTCTACGGCGACCAGGAGAAGTTCCAGCGTGATCCGCACTTCCACGATCACCTGCTCTTCTACGAATACTTTCACGGTGACAACGGCAGCGGCCTGGGCGCCAGCCACCAAACGGGATGGACGGGATTGGTCGCCTTTCTCATCCAGCTTTTCGGCTCGGTGACAGCAGAGAAGATTCTGGAGGAAGGGTTTAGGCCGGCGACGGTGTACCGGGAGGAATGAGACGAAGTCGGAAGTCGGAAGTGGGAAGTCGGAAGTGGGAAGTCGGAAGTGGGAAGTCGGAAGTCGGAAGTGGGAAGGAGTACCCGACCATGCGTAGCGTGGGCGAGCGGGAGGGGAGATCGAATTTCAAACTGGTTGCGGTACTGGCTAATTTTTTTAAAATACGGTTTACTTCTTCGATCGTCTTTTGGATAAGTGCAGCGAGTTTCTCCACGCCGGCGCCGATCTGATACATTTCTATTATCATATTTTCATAACAGGTTAGCTACTTTTTTATTCGTCATCGGATATTTGAACACGACATCGTATATGGGGTTAGCAATCTGGACCATTGGCCTCGTGTTGTTTTTGTTAATTTAACCCGGGTTATTCACGAGTGAACTGTTTCCGAAGAAAAGTGTCATAGCTGGAGTCTGAAAATGTAGGAAACGAATTTAGGTTGAACAGCAGTTCTGCTTTGAGCAAAAGACGGGCTGGATATGTTTGTAAAAAAATACCTTAATTTATGGCTTTAAAGAAAGCAGCGTTTTAAGTAGATCAAACACATGGCAGGAAAAAAGAGAACTACTTTAAAAAAAGAACTGACGTTATTTGATGTATATGCGATCAGCACCGGAGCTATGTTCAGTTCCGGTTTTTTTCTGTTACCCGGTATTGCGGCGGCAGAGACCGGCCCCTCTGTTATATTGGCCTACCTGGTAGCGGGGCTGTTCATTTTACCTACGATGATTAGCGTGGCGGAGCTTTCGACGGCGATGCCGAGAGCGGGTGGCGCTTACTACTTCATTGACCGCAGCCTGGGGCCACTCTTCGGGACCATTGGCGGAATCGGGACCTGGCTGGCGCTGATATTTAAAAGCGCCTTCGCCCTGATCGGGATGGGGGCCTATCTTGCTATATTTATCGATTTGCCGATCCTTCCCGTTGCTATTGGGTTGACTATTGTATTTGGTCTAATGAATATCATCGGCGCCAAGGAAAGCAGCTGGCTGCAAAAGGTACTGGTGACGGTGCTGGTTGTCATATTGTTGTTCTACGTCGTTCAGGGCGTTTTCTCCTTATTTCGGGTTGACTTTTTCCAGGTGCTGCGGGAAGAATTTGATCCCTTTTTTCAGTTTGGGCCACAAGGTTTTTTTGCGACCATAGGCCTGGTCTTTGTCTCTTATGCCGGGCTGACCAAGGTGGCCAGTGTTTCGGAGGAAGTGCGGAATCCGGACAGGAACATTCCCCTGGGAATGGCGCTTTCTCTGGCTACGGCTACTTTCATTTACGTGGTCGGAGTTTTTATCATGGTCATGTCGCTGGATCCAAGTGAATTCCATGCTGATCTTACTCCGGTAGCCACTTCCGGCGAAGCTTTCATGGGTTGGCTGCCGGGAAGAACCGGTATCATCCTGATCGTCGTTGCGGCTATAGCCGCCTTTGCCTCTACGGCTAACGCCGGGATTATGTCGGCGGCGAGATATCCCCTGGCTATGGCGCGCGACCGGCTGATCCCTTCTGTTTTCGGCAAAATAGGACGCTTCGGCACGCCTGCTGTCTCTACCCTGGCCACTATGCTGCTGATGATCCTGTTGCTGCTCGTATTCAACGTGGAAGCGGTAGCCAAGCTGGCCAGCGCTTTCCAGCTCCTGTTGTTCGCCATTCTTAATATTTGCGTGATTGTCATGCGGGAGAGCAGAATCGAAGGTTATGATCCCGGCTTCAGATCACCGTTTTATCCCTGGATGCAACTGGTCGGATTTTTCCTTTCCGCCTATTTGATTGTAGAAATGGGACTTCTGTCTATCCTCTTTACTCTGACGGTGATCGCTATTGCGGTGCTTTGGTATTTCAAATATGCCATAGACAGAATTGAGCGGGAAGGGGCCATCTTTCACGTTCACGCGCGCCTGGGAGAATATCAATACGAAGGGCTGGAGCGGGAGTTGCGCGAAATAGTCCAGGAAAAAGGCTTGCGCAAGGAAGACCAATACGCTAGGGTGGTGGAAGGCGCTATGGTGCTGGACCTGGCCGATGTAAGGGACTTTGAGCAGGTCGTTGAGCAGGTCGCTGGTGAATTCTCAGAAAAATTGGGTGTTCCCAAAAGCTTACTTCTCAACCAGTTCTTTAAATCCAGCGAGAAAGCCTTACCGGTAGGAAAAGCCGCTGCCATCAAGCATGTCAAGTTGGAAAAAGATATTGAAACCACAGCAGCACTGGTGCGCATCCATCCCGGAATAGAGATGGATGAAGCAGTATTGGAGTCCAGTGAAGAAGAAAGAAGAAAGTCGAAGATCAACTGTTTGGTTTTCCTCATCAGTGCGAAGCAAAAAGCGGATCAGCACTTTCGGATACTGGTGCACCTTTCAGAAAAGATCGATACGCCCAACTTTTACGATCGCTGGAAATACGCCAAAGATGAACAAGAACTGAAAGAGCTGTTCCTGGACGAGGACCTGTTCGTCAATATCCGGATTAAAAAAGAAGGCAAGACGGAATACTTTATCGACCGGCAGGTCAAGTATCTTGACCTGCCCGGCGAAAGCCTCATCACGGTCGTACGACGGAAGGATAAAGTCATCTTTCCACACGGTAATACGGTGCTTAGAGAAGGCGACGAACTCTTCATTATCGGTGGAAAAGAGGACATTGAGGCGCTAAAAAAGAAATACTGCAACAACTCTATTGAAGCTTCAAAATAGCCTTTACCTGCTCTACCGGCAACTGGGTAAGTCCGGCAAGTTCCTCCAGGCTGGCGCCGGACTGATGCATTTTCTTTACCATATTTTCAATAGTCTTTCTCTGCTCTTTAAGAGCCTGCTCTTTTTTACCGATAACTTCATCCTTCATGGAGAGCCGGCCATTCTCATAAATGGCGCGATAAAGCCCCAGCTTGTCGCCGATCAGTACGAGCGAGCTGTTCATCGCCGTGCCGAGATCTCCGACCATTTTGCCGGGAAATTCATTTAATTTTTCTTCATTGACAGTTGTTTCCATGGTATTGAGTTAAAAAAACAGGGTTAAAAAAGGTTTCATCTGGTTTTTCAGGATAATTAAGGGGCGACATATTCCTCGAAAAGAACCTGCCCTTAATATCGAATAATCTGATTTCCAATGCCTATCACAATCGTTGCAAATGCTGTCGGAATTGTTGTGAGGGGATTTAAAAAGGGAGAAGAGGCGGTAGTTAGACTTTTTTTTTGCAGGGATTTTCATGTCCATTTTGCTCATACAAGAACATAGTTCTTTGCTCATTCAAGTTTTCAACTAAATATTCAATTAGTTGTTTGAATAGTTGATTAATTTTGCATGAGATGGAAAAACGCACTTTCAAAGACGAAGCCTACGCCGGTATTGCCGGAATCGCGAAGGCCTTTTCAACGGCCGGCCGGCTGGAAATCATCGACCTGTTGGCGAACGGGGAGAAAACAGTAGAGCAGGTTGCCGGACAGACGAACCTCTCGGTTGCCAATGCTTCCCGCCATTTGCAGATCCTCAAGCGGGCGCACCTGGTGAAAAGACGCCGGGAGGGTAACTACATCTACTACCGCCTGAACGGCCGGCGCGCCTATGCCGTCTGGCAGGCGCTGCGTACGCTGGGGCTGGAGGAGGAGCCTGCCATGGTGCACCTGATCCGTCAATTCCGGGAAGAAATGGGGAGTGAGGAAGCGGTATTTTACCGGAATTTGCCTCGACGAGCGGACTTTTGCCTGCTCGACGTGCGCCCGCAGGAGGAATACGAGGCGGGACATTTGCCCGGGGCCCTTTCAGTTCCTATATCGGAATTAGAAGAGCACCTTGAAGAACTACCGAAAGATAAAATCATCATCACGTATTGCCGGGGACCTTTCTGCACCTATGCGGACGAAGCGGTTCGTCTGCTTCGCAACAGTGGCTTTGAAGCGCTGCGGCTGGAAGAAAATAGCAAGGATGTTGAATTTGCAAATTAACAGCTCATGAGAATACTGATCATCATCAACGATGCCCCTTACGGTACGGAAAAAGCCTACAACGCCTTCCGGTTTGGCTACCAGATAATCAAGGACCATTCAGAAGCAGAGATCAACCTGATCCTGCTTTCCGACGGGGTAGGCTGCGGACTCGCGGGCCAGGAAACGCCCAAGGGCTATTACAATACCGGCCTGATGATGAAATCCTTTCTTTCCAAGGGAGGAAAAGTGAAGGCTTGCGGCAGTTGTATGGATGCGCGGGGTATTTCGGAAAACCGCTTGTTGAAAGGCGCCACCCGTGGCAGTATGGAGGAATTTGCCCGGTGGACGGTGGAAGCTGATAAAGTCATCAATTTTTAACCTGGGTTAAATGAAAAAGAATATTCAGTTAGGGCTGCGGGAAAACTGGCGCCAGTTCACGCTACTGGTCATCATCAACGCTTTCGTCGGCGGCATGGTGGGACTGGAGCGCACCATCATTCCCGAGATTGCCGAGGTGGATTTCGGTATGGCGGCCAAGACGGCCATTCTCTCTTTTATCGTCGTCTTCGGTATCGTCAAAGCCTTTACCAATTACTTCACCGGCGCGCTGGCCGATAAGCTTGGCCGGAAAAACCTGCTGACGCTGGGCTGGCTGATCGGTTTGCCCGTTCCCATCATTTTGATTTTCGCCCCCTCCTGGGGTTGGATCATCTTCGCCAATGTGCTGCTGGGCGTCAACCAGGGGCTGACCTGGTCGAGCACCGTGGTGATGAAAATCGATCTGGTCGGGGAGCGCAACCGGGGACTGGCGATGGGGCTGAACGAATCGGCGGGCTACCTGGCGGTGGGCGGCGTGGCCTTCCTAACCGGCTGGATCGCCGCTGAGTACGGCTTGCGGCCGTATCCGTTTTACCTGGGTATCGGCTTTGCCGTTATCGGTCTGTTGAGCAGTTGGTTCCTGGTCAAGGATACCAAGCACCACGTAGCGGCGGAGAAAAAGACCAGCGGCCTCACCAAACTGGAAAACGTGTTCTGGGAAACCACCTGGAAGGACAACAACCTCGGCTCGGTTACTCAGGCGGGGCTGGTCAACAATCTGAACGATGGTATGGTTTGGGGGTTGCTGCCCATCCTGTTAACCACCAAGGGCTTTAATCTGGAGCAGGTAGGAACCATTGTAGCACTTTATCCGGCCGTCTGGGGTGTCGGACAGCTGCTCACCGGGAGGCTGGCCGATATTTTCATTAAGAAGAAGATGCTGTTTTGGGGTATGGCCGGCCAGGCGGTGGCGCTGCTGCTCATGGCGGTGGCCGACAGCTTCCTGCAGTTCACCCTGCTGGCGATTGCTCTCGGAGTGGGCACCGCCGTGGTCTATCCCACCTTCCTGGCGGCTATCGCCAATTATGCGCATCCCGGGCAGCGGGCCGAAAGCATCGGCGTGTTCCGCCTGTGGCGCGACCTGGGCTACGCCGTCGGCGCGCTGCTGACGGGCATCATCGCCGACTTTTTCGGTATCCACTGGGCGGTGGCGGCGATCGGAGGGCTGACGATGATTTCTTCGATGATAATCGCTGTACGAATGGAGGGGAAGTCCGTACCTGGACAGATTTAATTTAACGTTGAAGAGAGACAGGATGAAAAGGAAACTTCTCTGAACGCTATCAATCCTGTCCTTCTCAAAGCTAAAGTTAATTCTGACCATCTACTTTTTTGTAAATCTTGCCTGCTTTTTGTGTACTTTAAACCTGTTCGCCAATCACTTATTAGGTATGTTCAAAAAACTCATCCAAACCAACGATTCCAAAACCGTCATCCTCATTCGCTTCATGGTCGGCGCCGTTTTTCTATCAGAAGGAATACAAAAGTTCCTGTATCCGGCGGCCAGGGGTGTGGGCCGCTTTGAGAAAATGGGCTTTCCCAATCCCGAATTCTTCGGCAATTTCGTCGGCGTTTTTGAAATTATCTGCGGCGCGCTGTTGCTTGCCGGTTTGCTGACCAGAGGGGCCGCCCTGGCGATGCTGATCAATATGACCGTCGCCATCATCGTCACCAAGATACCTATCGCCTTTGGGGAAAGCTTCGGCCCCTTCAACCTGCGGGAACTCAGCACCTACGGCTTCTGGAGTATGGCCCACGAGATGCGGACGGATTTCGCCATGTGGCTGGGGAGTCTTTTTCTGCTGATTGAAGGAGGCGGTGGATGGTCGGTAGACCGGCGATGGGGGAGAGGCAGAAGCTTGTAACACAGGCTTGAGCCTGTATATTTTTTCAGTTTACCGGCCTTCAGGCCGAAGGAATCAAACCAAAAACATGGACCAGTCCCTAAGGATTTTTTTACCGCCAACTAAAAGTTGGCTAAACTTGAAAGAGAAACAGCCTAAAGGCTGTGTTACAAGAAAGGGGAAACAGACTGAGAACGGTGTAATCAGGCTGCTGATGCTGACAATCCTGTTGCTAACGATTCCGATCTTCTCCTGTACGCCCACCACACAAAAATCATTTGATATGACCAAAGTCGCCACCATTGGAGAAAAGGGGTTGATCGAAAGCGAGTTGATCTATCCATTGGATAACAAGCCGACATCTGAATGCCACGCCTCCACGATTGAAGAGACCACTTCCGGACTCATCGCCGCCTGGTTTGGCGGAAGCTACGAAAGCCACCCGGACGTAGGAATATGGGTATCCCGGAAAACGAACGGAGAATGGTCGGAACCGGTGGAGGTAGTCGATGGTGTACAATCAGACACCCTGCGCTATCCCTGCTGGAACCCGGTGCTTTTTCAACCTGATAACGGTCCGCTGATGCTTTTCTACAAGGTCGGCCCTTCGCCCCGCGAGTGGTGGGGAATGCTGATTACCTCCAAGGATGAAGGGAAGAGTTGGTCGGCGCCCAGGAAGTTAGGGGAAGGACCGCTGGATCATCTGATCGGACCGGTAAAAAACAAGCCTGTCCAACTCGCTGACGGTAGCATCTTCTGTCCTTCCAGCACCGAAGTCGAAACCAGCGGAGATACCTTCTGGAAGGTGCATTTCGAAAAGACCGCCGACCTCGGCAAAAGCTGGGAAGTAATCGGCCCGATTAATGACGGAGAGCAATTCGACGCTATTCAGCCCAGCATCCTCACCTATCCGGACGACCGTATGCAGGTGCTGTGCCGCACCCGCCAGCAGGTTGTCGCCCAGAGCTGGTCGGAAGACGGCGGGCAGACCTGGAGCGCCATGAGCGCCACAGAACTACCCAACCCCAATTCCGGTACGGATGCCGTCACTCTGGCCGACGGCCGGCAGCTGCTGGTGTACAACCACAGCGTCCGCAAGGGAACCTTTCCTGCCGGCCGGGAAACACTCAACGTAGCGCTTTCTACCGACGGCCGGAATTGGCGCCCGGTAATGATCCTGGAGCGGCAGGAGGGGGAGTACTCCTACCCGGCCGTTATCCAGTCGGCGGATGGGATGGTGCATATTACTTATACTTACCGGCGCCGTTCGATCAAGTATGTGCGCCTTGATCCGGAGAAGTTGAAGAGGGTTGATTAATGTTCCTGATCCGAAAAAAAGCAAGGGTTATTTGTTTTTGTCCTGGTGCTTACTTACCAACCTGCCGGAAACCACACCCGCATCGGTCCGTCGCCGCGGTTGTTCCATGCGTAGTAGGGGATGAGCTGCACTTCCGTCTCCGTTGTCCGTTTCTCCTCCAACCGCTGCATAGGGAGCCGGATGGCCAGGATGTTTTGCATAAGGCTGTCATGCAGGTAGTTGGTGCTGATTTGTTTTTCTTTGGGGAGTGCGGGAATGAGCAGGTTATCGATCCGTCCCTCGTTATCTACCCCTTCGGCGCAGTACACCAGCGGGCCGCGGGTGACGGCCAGTTTGCCTCTATCGGCCTCCACCCGTTCGTGGGCTTTATTGAAGTGTACTTTTTGGGGTAACATCAGCAGTACTTCATCGCCCGCCTTCCATGTGCGGTCGAGTACGGCGAAACCGCTTTCGAGGGGTGCTTCTTCAAGTTTGCCGTTGATTAGGACTGACCACGACATTTCCTGTGTCGTATCCGTGTAATCGTACAGATCGCCCGGTACAAACTGCTTGCCCTGCGCCCAGGTGGGGATTCTCAACTTCAGGGCGAAGCGCTGCGGAGTCTTCGGGGCAAGCGTAAAACGGATTTCTTCATCAAAGGGGTAATGGGCAGCCTGCCGGATCTGTATCTCGCCCGACGGGAGCGGAATAGTCGCCGCACTGCCTGCGTACAGAAGGACATAGATGTCTTCTTCAGAATGAGCATACATCGTGCCGGAGACCTGCGGCATCAGGCGGGCCAGGTTCGACGGGCAGCAAGCCGTGCGGAACCAGGGGGAGCGACCGGGCGCACCGTGGTTAAAGGGCGTAGCGCCATCGGCTTCCAGAGGGTTGACATAGAAAAACTCGTTGCCCGCCAGATTGACTCCGGCCAGGGCATTGTTGTACAGAGCGACCTCCGCCACGTCCATATATTTGGCCTCCTTGTGGAGCAAAAACATGCGGTGATTGAAAAACACGTTGCCGACGGCGGCGCAGGTTTCGTTGTATGCATCCCTGTTGGGTAATTCGTAATTTTCTCCAAACCCTTCAATGCCGTGCATGGCGCCCAGTCCGCCGGTGATGTGCATCTTTTTATCGGTGATATTGGTCCAGATGCGATGCAGGGCGGGATTGTATTGATCCGTTCCGGTCATGGCGCCCACATCGGCCATCCCGGTATACAGGTAGGCCGCCCGGACAGCGTGGCCGACCGGTTCGGTCTGTTCGGTCACCGGCAAATGTTGCTGAGCGTAGGTCGGCGAGAAATATTTATCGCCTTCGGGCACGTAGGTGACGCCCCGTATATCGAGGAACTTTCTGGCCATGTCGAGATAAAGCTTTTCTCCGGTAACCCGGTGTAATTTAACCAGGGCCAGTTCGATTTCCTGGTGGCCGGGCGCCTGCATGACCGCTCGTCCTTCGTTGTAATTGGGATCTCCTTCAAAAAATACTCTGTTGATATGCCGGGCGCTCTTTTCCGCTACCCGAAGCAGTTGATCTTTTCCCGTCGCCCGGTAGTAGGCCACCGCCGCTTCGTACAGGTGCCCCATATTGTAGAGTTCGTAGCTGTGAATGACGTGGGAGTAGGGCCGGTCACCCATTCCGCCGCCGCCCCGGTGGTCGTGATCGCGCGATACACCCGTGATGTGCGCGACGTAGAGGTAGCCGTCGTCTTTTTGGGCCTCGGCAATGATGTTAATGATGCTGTCCATTCGTTGCTCCAGAGCTGTCTCCCTTTGATTTGTCAGCAGATAGGCGGCACCCTCCATCACCTCTGTACAGGTCGGAAGAGATGTACCGGTGGGGGAAGGGCGGTTCGGTCGTATCGCCCTTCAGGAATTTGGCGGCCTTCGCCAAATTATCCACCGCGGGAATCGTTTTGTCGAGTGCGAAAGGCACCAGGATTTCGGTCTGCCTTTCCAGGCGAGGTTCCCAGAAGGTATCCTCCAGTTCTACCTGGTGGAAAGGGAGCGGCTGCAATTGAAACCCGGCGGTCGCCTGTTCTTCTTCGCGAGCGCAGGAGAGGAGCATAAGGAAGAAAAGGAAAAGGTAGGTGGATCGGTACATCTTACAGCTATTTTAATGTTGATGGAAGTCCGGAGACAAGTTTAGCGCTCGCCCTCCCTACGGACCGTCCGGTCGCGCTTCGCTGTTTAGCCCGGATTATTCATGAGTTGGTCTCTCACTACGACAAACCCATGAATAATCCGGTTTAGGAGTTTAGCAGATCTGAAAACGAAATTCCCGGTTTCAGACCTGCTAAACTCCTAAACCAGCCGCCCCGAAGGTGGCGGCGTCTAAACTTCTAAACTTCACTGAACGGCATAGACAGGAAACGCCGTAATCCGCAGCGTGGTACATCCGTAGGGGACCAGCGTGATTTCTTCCACCGGCGGCAGCTCGCCGGTATACCCACCCCAGAAAGCCGGGAAATAAGGCGCCCCGTTGGTCAGCTTCCACTCCGGCACCTTCATGCCCTGCATCTTCAGTTCAATGGGTGCGTTTTCAAGGTTCCAGGGGTATTCGCCGTTCCAGTCATTTTCAATTACGGTCACCGATTCGGGAAGCTGAAAGAGGTCCTTTTCTATCAATCCGTAGTTCCAATCGTCGAGCGGAAATACTTCTTCGAAGGCCCGGTAGTTATACAGGACAGGACCTTTGATAGCGACAATCAGCTGGTTTACCTCGACCGCGGTCGCATGGATCGCATGACCGGCTTCCTGGGCGATCAGGTACTTATCAACGGAAATCCCGACCAGGAACTCAAGCTGAAGGCAGGTTGCGCTTACCGGCTGAGGTTGCTCAACGGTTCCAATTCCAGGATCTACAAGCTTGCCTGGGAGGACGGCAGCCCGGTGACCGTCTTCGGAATAGACGGCAGCGTGCTGGAGCAACCCAAAGAATTGCCCTACCTGATGCTCGGCCCGGCAAGTAGAGCCGATTTATGGGTGGATTTGAAGGAAAAGCCCGAAGGCACCCGCCTGACTATGCAAAGCCAGTATTTTCCTTTATTAAACACGGCTTTTTGGCTGCGAAGGAGGTAATCCACTATATCGCCGTCGGGATCGAGGACACAGACCGGCGGAATATTGCCCTCCGGGATGATCTTTTGCCTTCTTGCCTCTCTCAGCAGGTTTTCGGGTTTGAAAACGGAGGGTTCTGCATAGTTTTTACCCTGTAAGAATATATCATTCCATTTAATTTCTTTTGAAAAGCGTATAAACGTACTCCCTTTTATCACCGGACGGCATGGTGTAGGTATAGTCAAAAGCTTTGATTAGCTCAAAATCACTTCCCAGCATTTCCGCCAGCATTTGCTCATCATAGCGATGCACGGGCAAACCGCTGCATTTGGGGGCTCCGTCCAAATTGAAAGTTGCCAGAATCACAAAGCCGCCTGATTTTACCGATTTTTTCAGCAAGTTAAAATACGTTTCTTGTTCCTTTTTTTCAGTAAAGAAATGGAGGACGGCCCGGTCGTGCCATAGATCTACCGGTTCGAGATGATTCAATTCGGCAGGGTGGGTAAGGTCGTCTATGACCCAGGTGACTTTTTCTGCGTCCGCGCCCAGTCGCTGTTTCAGTTTTTCGAGCGCGGTGGCGCTGATGTCATTGACGGTGATATTGAGATACCCTAGTTCCAGGAGCTCGTCAATAAGCGTGCTTGCGCCGGCGCCGACGTTCAGCAGAACAGCGTCTTTGTCCAGTTCACAATCTTTGATGAGTTGGAGGGAAGGTTCGGGGGAAGCTTCGTACCAGCCCAGGTTGCAGACTTCGCTTTTATGGTAAACGTCGTCCCAGTGGGATTGATAATCTTTTTCGGAAAAAGCCCCCTTGCTTTTTTGGTCGCTATTATTGGCGGCTTGTGAAGTCAAATTGTTTTCCATAATTAGTTGATGAGTGATTTAAGGTAAATTCGGGAAATAACCATTGGTTACCCAGAGGATGATCAAATGTTGGCCGAGTGTCCGTCCATGTATTATCGGAAAAATTTCTGACCGCAATCCATCTTCCGTAATAGGAAAGCTTGCCCGACCAGGCCACGAAGCGGAATAGGCAGGAGCAAACAGGAAAAACCTACGATCGCCTTTGGCAGTGGCCTGGTCAGGCAAAGGCCAATAGCCAACAGCTAAAAGCATTACAAGGGATAGACTTCCGGTTTAATCTATGATTTTTGAATTGTGACTATCCCCAAAAGAACTAATTTAGGAGAAATAACAAAATACTATGGCCGCTCTGCCGGAATTAAAACGGAAACTGCTCACCTGTGAGGAATACCATGCTATGACAGCCTCTGGGATACTGTCAGAAGAAGATAAGCTCGAACTGATCAATGGAGAGTTAATTTTTAGGAGCCCAATTGGTCCTAAACATCGAAGCGTCGTGGAACGTATAGATGCTTTATTGCAGCGCGCCCTGCAAGAGAATGCCATTGTATTTACCCAGAGTCCTATAACTTTGGCGCCTTTTTCCGAACCCGAACCGGATCTGGTGATCGTACAACCGCGTGCTGATCTTTACGCGGAAGCGCATCCTGAGCCGGATGACATATTCTGGCTTATTGAAGTTTCCGACGCTACGCTGGGAAAAGACCGCTTGATCAAAGGTCCGCTTTACGCGCAGGCGGAGATTCCTGTTTACTGGATTGCGAATCTGGTGGATCATCAACTGGAAGTTTACTCCGAACCAAAGCAGGGGTAATATACACTGCGTCATATCTTACTTCCGGAAGAGACAGTAACGCTGCCCGGTTTTGATATAAAAATAGAGGTTCGTGATCTTCTGGGGTGATTTAGAATGATACCTTCAATGATTATAGTGGACGCCGCCAGAAAAGAAAATAGCACAGTCTACTGTTGGTCGAGCGTCTCTGACCTCGACCAAACATCCTGCGGTCGGTGACCGCTTCCAGAATTTGGCTGCGAACTTCTGGCGGCATCCAGTAGGTGCATTAAACAAGCTGGCTATACTGCTCAAAGTCGGGAGGCGCCCTGGAAGGCGCCGCCCGACATGAGAGTCGGCGCCTTCCAGGGCGCCTCCGCTCTTCTTGCCCCGAGCGGGAGCAGTCACCCCCCCCCCCTCCGGAAAGTCTTTGTTTTGGACGGTCTGTGAATATTTAGAGCATGTTTAAAATTCATCCTTTGGGCTG
>CAZWDL010000040.1:0-54055 GCA_964632995.1 uncultured Saprospiraceae bacterium | reverse complement strand
CGCTTTCATCCCATTGGCTGAAGACCAATGGGTTTTACGCTCAATTATATAAAAAGGCGCCGGAACACTACCTGTTCGCACCGCGGTCCGCGTTCCTGCAATTAGGTTAATATCTCTTTCCTAAACAATAACGAATCCTGACCGGTTAAAGGGTTGTACAAAAGTTTATCTGTATACATGAAACCAAGATCAGGAAATAAAAAAGATAATAATCAAAAACCATCCGGCCCCGGTTCAAGGATCAACTACGGCTGGTTTTTTTGGTTATTCGCTGCCTTGATTCTCGTCCAGGGTTTGTTCTATCTCACGGGGAGCTCAGCCAAGGAAGTCAGCTGGACGGAATTCAAACGAAACCTGCTCAACCAGCAGGCTATCGAGAAAATCACGGTAGTTAACGATAAAACCGCCGAGGTATACATCAAAAATGAAAAATTGGGAGAAGGTTACTTCTCCGAATTTGAATCAGATGCCAGCGGCCCCCACTACGAAGTTAATATCGGGTCCGTTGAAAAATTTGAAGAAGCTGTCGCCCAGGCAGAATCCGATGTCCCCCCCGAAGACCGCATTGAAATTGATTACGAACAACGCACCGACTGGTTCAGCAACATCCTCGCCTGGGTGCTGCCGCTGGCCATCATCATCATTATCTGGCTGTTTATCATCAACCGCGTTCGCCGTTCGGGCGGCATTGGCGGTGGCGGTAGCAACATCTTCGAATTTGGGAAGTCCAGCGCCAAGAAGTTTGAGAAAGGACAAAGCAATGTCAATTTTGATGACGTGGCCGGCCTGGAAGAGGTAAAAGTGGAAGTCAAGGAAATAGTAGACTTTCTCAAAAACCCCGATCGCTATACCAAACTGGGCGCCAAAATTCCTAAGGGAGTACTGCTTGTCGGCCCCCCCGGAACCGGAAAAACCCTGCTCGCCAAAGCCGTCGCCGGCGAAGCCGATGTTCCCTTCTTTTCCATCTCCGGCTCTGAATTCGTAGAAATGTTTGTCGGTGTCGGCGCCTCAAGGGTGCGCGACTTATTTAAAAAGGCCAAAGAAAATTCCCCCAGCATCATTTTCATTGACGAGATCGACGCTATAGGACGGTCGCGTAGCAAAGCCGTTTCCTTCCAGTCTAATGACGAAAAGGAAAACACGCTCAACCAGATGCTCAACGAAATGGACGGCTTTGAACCCAATACCGGGGTTATCGTTCTCGCAGCCACCAACCGTGGCGATATCCTCGACCGGGCCCTGCTCCGCCCGGGCCGCTTTGACCGGCAAATCTACCTGGAACTGCCGACAAGAACAGAGCGCAAAGCAATCTTCGAAGTACATACCGAACCGCTGGTGCTCGCCGAAGATATCGACCTGGATACCCTGGCGGCTCAAACACCGGGCTTCTCCGGCGCCGATATCGCCAATATCTGTAACGAAGCAGCGCTGATTGCCGCCCGCCGCAAGAAGGACGCCATCACCATGAAAGACTTCATGGACGCCGCCGACCGCGTCATCGCCGGACTGGAAAAAAAGAGCAAGATCATTTCCAAAAAAGAAAAACAAATCATCGCGCACCACGAGGCCGGCCACGCTACCGTCAGCTGGTTCCTCGAACATGCCGACAGCCTGCTGAAGGTTTCCATCGTTCCCAGAGGACGCTCCCTGGGCGCCGCCTGGTACCTCCCGGAAGAAAATTCACTGTTGACCAAAGAACAGTTTATCCAGAAAATATGTGCTGCCCTGGGAGGCCGCGCCGCCGAAGATATCATGTTCGAAGAAGTATCCAGCGGCGCCCTCAATGACCTCGAAAAGGTCACCAAGCAGGCGCACATGATGGTCGCCTACTATGGACTGAGCGACGAATTGGGCAACATCAGCTATTACGACAGCTCCGGTAAGAACGAGCAAATGCTGCAAAAACCTTACAGCGAAGAAACCGCACAGAAGATTGATCACGCCGTGCGAAAGCTCGTCGATGATGCCTACAAACGCACCAAAAATATCCTCCTGCAACACCGCGAGCAAATGGAAAAACTCGCCCAGCGCCTGCTCGATAAAGAAGTCGTCCTAAAGGATGAACTGGAAGAAATCTTCGGCCGGCGCTCTATTGGTAAAACTAAAGAGAACGGCCAGTCCGAGGAAATGGCCGAAGCGGTTAAAGAACAGGAAGATAAAGAAAAGAGTTCTTGAGTTCCTGCCCACCCCGGTCCCGTTCTTACCAGGAGCGGGGTGGGTAATCTTTTTCATCTCCGCCTTCCCCTTTCTTATTTCCTATTTCCCCCAGTCATCCTGAGCTGAAAATCGTACATTTAATCCCACATCTAATCCTCGTTCACTTTGGAGCACATTAGTCTCTTCGACCTCAACGAACACATCCGCCGGGTGCTGGCGCTCAACTTCCCGGAGGCATTATGGGTCAGCTGCGAAATCGGCCAGCTCAATGAATCACAGGGCCATTACTTTTTCAGCCTCGTACAAAAAGCGGAGGAGCATGATCACATCATTGCTCAGGCCGAAGGGGTGCTGTGGCGAAACGGCTTCCGGCAGCTGCAGCGGCGGATCGGCGGAGCGCTCCGTCCACTGCTACAGGAAGGCATTGAGGTATTGTTGCGGGTAAAAGTCGACTTCCACGAGCGCTACGGTCTCAAGCTGATCATTGAAGATATCGACCCCGCCTATACCCTGGGCCGGCTCGAACAACAACGCCGGGAAATACTGGAGCGGCTGCGCGCTGAATCGCTGTTGCGAAAAAATGCCCGGGTATCGCTTCCCGCCGTTCTGCAACGCATTGCTGTAATCAGCTCCGAAAGGGCCGCCGGCTATCAGGACTACCTCCACCAACTAGAGGTCAACCCCAACGGTTACCGTTTTTTAAACCAGTTTTTTCCCAGCGCCATGCAGGGGCAACACGTGGAAAGCGAAATGCTGCAACAACTCAAACGCATCGGGCGGCAAAAAGCGCAGTTCGACTGCCTCGTCATCATTCGCGGCGGCGGGGCCCGCCTCGATCTTGCTGCCTTCGACAACTATGCGCTAGGAAAGGCCATCGCCGAATGCCCCCTGCCCGTACTTACCGGTATCGGTCACGACATCGATGAAACAGTGGTGGATATGACCGCTCATACGGCGCTCAAAACCCCCACCGCCACGGCCGACTTCCTCATCAACCGGAACCTGCAATTCGAAGCACATATGGAAGAACTCAGCCACCGCTTACAACTTGACAGCCAGCGACTCCTTCGCCGGCACGCCCTTCAACTCGAACAACTGGAACAGCAACTGCATTACGGAAGCCGACGCATCCTCACAGAACAGGAACGCCTGCTCGATTATATCGACAGGGAATGGCCCCGCCTGGCCCGCCGCTCCCTGAAAGACCAGCACCAAAGCCTTGAGCAGCAGGAACGACTCCTGCAGCTGCTCAGCCCCGAAGCCACGCTGCGCCGGGGATACACGATGACGCTAAAAGGCGGGCGCCCCGTCACTTCCGCCAATGAGCTGCAAGCCGGCGATCGCATCAGCACCCGATTTATCGATGGCGAACGACAGAGCCGGATTCAAAACGACGATCAAAAATGAGGAAAGAAAAACTGACCTACGAAAAGGCCATGGCTGAACTCCAGTCCATCGTTAACGACCTGCAGGAGGACGCCATCGGCATCGACAAGCTATCCGATAAGATGAACCGGGCCGCTGAACTGATCCGCTTCTGCCGGGAAAAACTCAGAAGCACAGAGGAGGAGGTAGACCGGCTGCTGGGGGAGAAAGATCAGGCTTAACTGCTTCGGGCTGCTCTTGACGTGGGACTGGTCCTATCTGTTTTGTTTTGGGGTAGAGGAACTCCGGCAAAGGAGTGGTGGAACCCCAAAACAAAAACAGATGGGATGCTGCCAATGACAAGCGCAAAACAAAGCAGCCCGGAGCACTTACCTCAGCAAGGTCACCTCCCCCTGCAGGGTTATTTCGTTGCCCCCCAAGGTACGCACCACGATGATATAGGTGTACACATCCGAGGGTTGCGGCTCGCCGTTGTTTGTTCCGTCCCATCCATCGGGGCCATTCTCATTATCGTAAACGATCTGGCCCCAACGGTTGAAGACCTGGAAGCGGACAATTTCGTCGTAAGCACCGTTGGAGAGCAGCCGGAAGCGGTCATTGCGGCCATCTCCATTGGGTGTAAAAGCATTGGGTACAGTGAATTCGGGCTGAATGACGTCGAAAGTGATTGAAGCCGAGCCCGAGCAGCCCGCCTCCGTAGTTACGGTCACGGTATACTCTGTTCCATCCTCCGACGGCATGACCATCACCTGTGGGCCGGTGGCATCCGCAATCGGCGCGCCGTTTTCCGTCCATACGATATCGAAAGGACCAGGATCACCGGAAAAAATCACGGCATCGAGGGTGACGGTGGAACCTTCGGGCACCTCTCCGGGCGCATCGGTTTCTATGCTCACTTCCACGCCCGGTTCTACGGTTACAGTAAAGCTGCGGTTGATCTCCTGGCACCCGCCCGCAGAGCGATAAGTCAGGAAGTAAGTGGTCGTCTCTTCCGGTCTATCAGTCACTTCCGGGCCTTCGAACTCGCGGCCGTCGCTGGTGGTCCAGAGGAACAAGTCCTGCTGGCTGCCGCCGATGGCGTTGGCCCGCAATACGACTTCGTCGCCCGCGCAGATATTCGCCGGTGTCACCTCCGCCTCCAGTTCAACGGTACCGATTACCTCAATAGTAATTTCCTCCATGCGCGGTTGGCAGTCGATTTCTCCGTCCGTAATGTCGGCGCTCAGGAAGTACGTAGTCGTTTCCGTCGGTGAAACCACCGGTGTAGGATCGGTCACTGTTCCAAAGTTAGGATCGGTACTGGTCCAAATATACTCGGCGCCGGGGGTGGCTATGGAATTGAGCTGTATCGATTCACCAAGACAGATGACGGTCTGGGCAGGAAAGTTCACCTGTGGAGGCAGCTGGGCCCGGACGGTCGTTGAGGCCATGACCGGGCAGCCGTCAAATTCAGCATTGATCTGATAGTTCTGGCTGGCGGCCACCGCCGTTGCGATAGGGTCCTCACAATCGATCTCTCCGCTCGTGCCATCGGGACAGCGCAGGTTATCCATAGGAGACCAGGATACCTCTTCCAGCTCGCCGGGTTTCATTAACGTGAACTGCACCTCTTCTCCAAAGCAGAGCAGCGTATCGGAAGGGATCACTGTCAATTCGGCAATGGGTTTCACCTCTACCGTGGCCGCAGTACTGTCGCGGCAGGCGTTATTGGTCGTAATGCGGTAGTAAGTAGTGGTCGTATCTGGCGTGACCACCATATTGAGTAAGGAATCGGGTGACTGCTGTCCGCGAGCCGGGGCCCATTGGAATTCGATATCGGGAAAGAAGGAGGTCTCGTAGGCCGGCGTTCGCAGGATAACAAACTGCCCTTCACAGATACTGGTATCCGGCGGCATGATGGACAAATCGGCCGGTAGTGAATCTACGACTATCAGCACCGAGTCGATCTGGAAACAGGCGCCGGAGCTGATCTCAGCCCGGTAAATCGTCGAATCGGTCGGCGATACGCTTATCGTTTCAGTTTGTACAGTATCAAAAGCCGGATCATCGGAGGACCAGAGTGGGATAAGGGGCTCTGCGGTGGGATTGGTCACCGTGGGGATCAATTCCAGATCTTCTCCCAGACACACGAAAACCGTATCTTCGGGGAAGCTCAGGTCAGCCGTATTCACCTGGATAGTCACCGATTCCGACACCTCGCAGGCGCCGCGCACGGCGGTGAGGGTATAAGTGGAGGTGTTCGTGGGCGCCGCTTTAGCCACCGGGCTGTTCCGGTCGAAGATCTCATCACCGTTGCCTCCCGACCAGGTGTAGGCCACCTCTTTCTCATTCGGCCCGAAAGCCAGCTGCACGGTATCGCCCACACAGATCAGCGTATCGCTGCGTACATCGAGTACCGGAGGAGTAGAAACATCAACCAGTATACTGTCTATACTGGAAACCGGGCATTCCGGGCGGGTGATCTCAACAAAATATTGTGTCGTCTGATCCGGGCTCACGGTAAATTCCCTGACCGTATCCGTGAAGCCGGGCGGATCGCTGGTCCAGAAGTACAGGTTTTCCGGCAAACCGGAGCTGACCCCTATCAGTACCGATTCCCCCTGACAAATTAGTACATTGCGCTCATCAATCTCATAAACGGGCGCCGGAGCATTGAGTACGTTCAGGGTCATTACGTCCTGGAAGGTACATCCTTCAGCGTTGAGTTCGACAGCTATCTGGTAGGCGCCGGCCTGATCAGCGGTGATGAGCGGCGCCGGGCAGTCTGTGCAGCTCAGGTCTACGCCCGTGCCGGGTGAGACCGTCCAACTGTAGGTTGCGTTTTCAAAATCGCCGCCTGCCACAAGCTGTATTGTTTCTCCCCGGCAAACGATCTGGTCGGGGCCGAGGTCCACCTCCAGTACACTGACGGTGATATCAATCGTATCATTGAGGCATACTGATTCCACTACTGCGGTATACGTGGTCGTTTGGGAGGGCGTCGCCACCGGATCCGGGCAATCCGTACAACTCAGCGTTTCTGTCCCGCTGATCCAGGTGATGGTGTTCGTACCTATCTCGATTTCCAGCCGGGCCGAATCCCCCGGGCAGATGGCCGTATCGCCCCGGATGACTTCCGCTTCGAGGGGATCTAACAGCCCCTGAGTAGTGGGTGACCAATCGACGGCAATACCGCCGTTTTCTATTTTATCGCCCCAGTCGTTAATTAAAGTGACATATACTTCACCGGGTTTGGCCTCGATCACGCGCACAAAGTCATCACCCAGCGCACCGGGTTCCAGTACCTCACCTGGATTGTCCGGGTCTTCACATTCCAGCTCATCTTTCACCACTTCATTGGTCAGAGGATTGATTTCAACCAGCCCGGTAGGATCGTCGCCCGGGGCGTAAGAAGAACGTATAGGCCTGCTGCTCGCAATAGTTTCGATAACAGATTGTGGGGATTTCAAGATCTCCAACTGGCTAAAGGGCCCCCATACATTGACGTCGAGATCGGAAGGGACATCGGCGCTTTGGATGATAAAACCCAGTTGACCTTCCCTTTGCGCCTGAACGGAGAACCAGAAAAAGTCAGCCTCATTACCTTCGTAGACCCAGCAACCGGCGCTGTTCCCCCTTACGAGTTCCAGGTCCTGCACGCCGTCTTCAAAAATAAAGACCGAAGGCAGACCGTCCTCCCGTATGCAGCCGTTAAGTGGATTGCGCAAAGCATTTTCCAGGCGGGGAGACAGAGCGCAGTCCATCGATTCTACACTCATACTAAAACGGCTGCATCCGCGGGGTCCTGCCACGGCGAGGTAGTACATTCCTGGCTGCTCCAGCCGGACGCTGCTAATGGCTCCCGTCGAGCCCATCGCCAAACAGCGAACTCCGGCGTTGCCGGGCGGTCCGTCAAAGACGGCCACCCCCGTTCCCTTTGTCGCGCCGCTCAATTTTACGCCGATACATTCTGATCCGGTCGAATTGTAGGTAAAAATATAATCCGGTCCCGCCAGGAAACCTGCTTTCTTACAAGAGGAAGCCCCAAAAGTAGCCTTTCCTTCACAGGTCGATAGACTCTTGACCTGATAGGGCAAGCCGGTAATGGATGTAGGATTTTCCACTGAAGAACTGCTACAGGGCAGTGCCGAGGCCCGCCAGTCAATTTCAAAGCCGGGGAATTCAATCAAAAAATCAGAGTGGAAAGACAAGGTAACGCAACCACTCTTAGCCACTATTTCGAAAGGAGAACCGTCGGAATTCCCGGTAAGGCTGGCCAGAAGGGGACCATCCAGGCCGTCCCCCTCAAAAATATACAGCGTATCGCCCGCGTACAGACTGGGGTCTTCTTCAATATCAAACTGCTTTACGTCGAGTAGAATGCAGCTGTGGGTCTGTTCCGGACAAATTGTAAAAGTCTGGTTTTCCGAACCTCTGTAATTCCCATCCGGGCCGCCTGAATCGTAGACGGTTCCGAAATAGGCCATAGAGCCTTCGGATTCCCCCATGACCGCAGCCGGTTCCAGCGGACGGATACACAAGGCAAAATCGCCCGCATTGGAGGCCGCAGTAGCCGAAAAATCATTGATTCGCAAAAAATAAGTGGTATTCCGGTTTAATTGCTGCGCATCGAGCTGCACCTCGCCGGCGCCTTCCTTTGCACTGGCGCAGGCCAGTTCCGACAAACCATCGCAGCTTCCCCGGTACAGTGCTATCTGGGGATTGCTCAAAGCCCGGCCGTTCGGTCCGTCGGGCCGGCCAATAACAAAAACACTGATCTCTCTTTCTTCCCCGGTATTAAAAGAGAACCAAACATCCCCCCGGGTGTTGCCGCCGTTGAAACAGGCAGGGGCAGCGCCGGCGCTGCTGCTCGTAGCCCCTATATTGGTGAACAGCTCATCAACGCAGCCCGGCATTATCCCCAAGGCAGCAGCCGTATTGCACTCGTCGTTTTCCGGCTGAGCGGAACTGGAGATAGAGAAAAACAGAAATGATACTAAAAGTAGAGAAAACCTCATTCGTCTGATTGCTTTTTTATTAATCGTCCGAGAACCGATCAAAAATAATCAAATTTTATAATTCAGGGATATAACCCGGATTATTCATGGGTTCTTCGTCACGAGAAGCCAAAATGGTTGCCAGGCTTGGACTCCCGCAGGAAGGAGATGCGCAGCCGTATCCCCAGATACGGTGAGCATCGACTGACGAGGACACCCAAGAATGGCGGGCAGTTTGGCTTCGTAGTAGATTAACTCATGAATAATCCGGGATAAGTCCATCAACTGCTTCGAACATTAAAGATCGCGCTCTAAGGATCACGTTCTATGCAAAAGACGCGACAATATTCACAAGTTCCGCCCCTTCCTTCTATCTTTGCGCTATGATGCCTCCACATACGGTATTTCTGGGAACGGGAAGCAATATCGGGAACCGGCAATTGCACCTGGAACAAGCCCGGCAGTATATCGAAGCGCAGTTGGGGCCGGTTGTCGACTCCTCGCGAATCTACAAAACAAAAGCCTGGGGTATGGAAGAGCAGCGCGATTTTTTAAATCAGGTCCTCAAAGTACAAACTTATCAGGACGCCGCGGAAGTGCTCCGGAAAATCCTGGCCATAGAAGAGGCTATGGGACGCATCCGGGCAGGCAAATGGGGCAACCGCCTGATCGATATTGACATCTTATTTTACGACCATCAGGTCATCCATACCGACCGGCTCATCGTCCCCCATCCCTTTATCGCTCAGCGTCGCTTCGTGCTTGCTCCGCTCGCTGAAATCGCCCCCGACTACCAGCACCCTCTGCTAAAGAAAACAATTAGTGAACTATTGGAAATGACCGCAGATGAACTGGCGGTGGAGGTATATGAGGAGAGCGATCAAGGATAAAAGAATGCAACGCCGGATCATGATTTTACACAGCTGCCTTTCCTGTAAGGACGAAGTTACTTGAACATTACGTATGAGAGAACCGATTCCACATCAATTCATAGCCATTGAGGGCAACATCGGCGCAGGAAAGACCACCTTGTCGCGCATGCTGGCGAGCGATTACGAACTGCGACTCGTTCTGGAACAGTTTACCGATAATCCTTTTCTCCCTTTTTTCTACGAAAATCCGGAGCGCTATGCATTTCAGGTAGAGCTATTCTTTATGACCGAGCGGCACAAACAGCTTCAGGGCGAGCTGAGTAACCGCGATCTTTTTCAACAAAGTATCGTAGCTGATTATTTCTTTTTCAAAACGCTGCTTTTTGCCCGCAACAACCTTAATGAGCAGGAATACCGGCTCTTTCAGCAACTCTTCCATATCCTCAACGCCGGTTTTCCCAAACCAGATCTGCTGGTATACCTTCACCGGCCGGTCCAGCATCTGCTGGCCAACATAAACCGGCGTGGCCGCTCCATGGAAACCCGCATAGAAACCGAATACCTGGAAAGCATACAAGGCGCCTATTTTGAATTCTTCCGGACTCAACCGGAGTTTCCAGTTCTCATCATCGAGTTGGAAGATACAGACTTCGAAGGGGAGCTCCGCTCTTATGAAAGCATCGTCGCGTTGCTGCGCCGGTCCTACCCCAAGGGCGTACACCGGGAAAAAGTGGAGAAAGTCAAAGGCCCGCCTGAAAAGCAGGAGAGGCGGGATTGAAAGATTAAAAGCTGCTTAAGAAATCCCGGAAGCCTTGCCCGGTCCGCATTATTTTGGCCGCGATGCTTTTCCGCCCCGGTAAAATCCGTAATTTCCGCCTTGAACCACAAACCCTGATTCATGTCCGAAGCGATCAAGATCAACCTTCCCGAAACCGGTCAGGAGCGGATCGTCATCGTCGGTGGCGGCTTTGCCGGTCTGACGCTGGCCAAGCGACTGGCCCGCAGTGATTATCAGGTCGTACTCATCGATAAGAACAATTACCATCAGTTTCAGCCGCTATTCTATCAGGTGGCCATGTCGGGACTGGAACCCAGCTCCATTGTCTTTCCCTTTCGCAAGCTTTTTCAGGGACGGCGCAACGTCTTTATACGCGTTACTGAAGTAATCCGGGTAAACCTGGAAGAGCGACACCTGCGCACCCCGTTGGGCATTGTCAACTACGATCATCTGGTCATAGCCATCGGCGCGGACACTAATTTCTTCGGCAACGATCATCTACAGCGACTGGCTATCCCGATGAAGTCCGTCTCCGAAGCACTCTTCCTGCGCAACCAGATTCTCGAGCATTACGAAAAAGCGCTCACCACTACCGACTACGAGCTACGGCAAGGGCTGATTGATATCGTCATCGTGGGCGGCGGCCCTACCGGCGTGGAAGTCGCAGGCGCCCTGGCCGAAATGAAAAAATACATCATCCCCAAGGATTATCCGGAGCTGGACGCCGGGGAGATTGACATCCACCTCGTTCAGGGAGGAGATCGCCTGCTGGCAGGCATGTCGGACCAAGCTGCCGAAAAAGCCCTGCACTTCCTCCGTGACCTGCAAGTCAAAGTAACCCTCAATACCCGCGTTAAAGATTACGACGGTCAGCACGTCTACTTAAGTGACGGCAGCACCATACGATCGGCTAAAGTGATCTGGGCAGCGGGTATAAACGGCAATACGCTGGAGGGTATTCCCAAAGAAACCCTCACCTACGGCAACCGCCTCCTCGTCGACCGATACGGTGCAGTGGAAGGGTTGGACCATATTTACGCAATCGGCGATATTGCTTACATGACCGAAAATGATTATCCGCAGGGGCATCCTCAGGTGGCCCAGGTGGCCATACAGCAGGCCAAACACCTGGCGAAAAACTTCAAAAGACAGGCCGGGGGTAAAGAGCGCCGCGTTTTTTCCTATCAGGATAAAGGCTCGATGGCCACGATAGGCCGCAACAAAGCAGTGGTAGACCTGCCCTCCCTCCGCTTCCAGGGCGCCTTCGCCTGGCTCATCTGGCTGTTTGTCCACCTTTTTCAACTGCTCGGCGTAAGGAATCGCATCGTCGTTTTTCTCAACTGGGTCTGGAATTACTTCACCTACGACCAGTCACTGCGACTGATCATCAGGCCGAAAAGTAACAATGGGAAGTAAGCGCCTGACCCGGAAAAGCCGGTTCAGGCAGGATATCGCATCTTTCTATTAAAAATTTCAACATTCGACTTACTTTTAAAATTTTTCCTCGCCTTTACCGTTTCTTGCCGAATTTTGTCTATTTTAGGGCGCAAAACAGAATTTGCGGGCCAAAAGATACGGACGAACGCATCTCTTTCGTTTAATCCTTGTTTTTCAACACCTTACAGCAATGAGGAGGCTATGGATCACCGCGGGTATAGTGTGCTGGCTGATGGTTTCATCCTGGGCGCAGGAGCATGATATTAAACACCTTGCTCCCAAGGAGGACACCGTGTATGTGAAGGCGGGGCACTATGTACAATTGTATCAATCCTTCTTCTTTGTACCCCGGGATACCATTTTCGTTCTGCAACCCGGCACGCAGTTTGAAGTGTTGCACAACGAGAAAAGCTACAGTTTTTTCGATTCGCTGGAAGAAAAACTCGATCGCCGCCGCTGGACGTCCAGGCTACATGATCTGCTCATCCGGTCTACGCCGGAACAGTCCACTACAGAAGAAGATAAGATCGATCGCATCCGCAATACTTTTTTGCCTTTCGAAGGTAAGCACATCCGCCGTATTTCCTACCTCAAAGTAGATCTGTACGAAGGTTCAGTGGACGACACGGCCCGCATTGCGCGCTCAATGATCGGCAAAACGCTCAACACCCTGCATATCAACACCCGCGAAAACGTACTGCAACGCTACCTGCAATTTGAAGAAGGCCAGGTAGTTCATCCCGACCTTCTTGCCGACAGTGAACGCATGCTGCGCCTGCTGTCCTTTATTGATGATGCCCGGATTTATGTTGTCTCCGATCCTGACGATCCGGAAACAGTGGATATAAAAGTGGTAACCAAGGATCGCTTTTCCGTTGGCGTGGAGGGCTCTCTCAGCAGCCTGCAACGTTTTCAAGGAGGGATTTACGACAATAATTTTCTGGGACAAGGCATTGAGATGGGTCACGAACTGTTCTACAACGGCGCCTACCGCGAGCAGTTTGGCTATCGCGGCCGGCTTCATCTCAATAGCATAGGACGCAGCCTTACGGCGGCGGAACTGGATGTCACCTATACGGAAAAAGTCAAGGAAATACGTCTGCGGTTCGACCGCGGTTTTTTCACCCCCGAAATCAAATACGGCGGAGGGATAGAAGTTTCTCATACGAGGCGCTTTGCCCCGCAGCTGGCCTCCGACGGTTTCCAGATCGAGGTGCCTTATAAAGCGCGCTACTACGACACCTGGGCAGGCCGCTCTTTTCAATTGCCCTCCCGGGATGTACGCACCAATCTGTCCTTCGCGCTGCGTTACCTGGGCGTTGCTTTCGAGGACCGGCCGCCGGTTTCTGAAAATGACAATTTTTTCTTCCACCGGCGTAACTTCGTACTGGGCAACATCACCTTTATCCGCCGGAAGTTCTACCGCTCCCGCAATTTTACTGGTTTTGGAGATACGGAAGATATTCCCACCGGATTTGCCCTGACCCTCACAGGCGGCTACGACCAAAGCGAATTTCACCAGCGGCCTTATGCGGGCATCGATCTGACGAGCGGTGCCTGGCTGGGGACCGTCGGCTACCTGGGCCTGCAAATCGGCGCCTCGGGTTTTTTAAAGGACCGCCAGTGGGAGGATGGATTGCTGGCAATTCGAGGTACTTATTTTTCGCATCTCTTACCCATTCGCCGTTTCAAATTCCGGCAATTGCTGGATATCAGCTACCTGCAGGGCATTCGACGGATTACGCCAGGCGACGCCATTCACCTCAAACACCAGCTACGCAATTACCCTCATCCTAATCCCAGCGGTCAGAACCGTCTTGTCGCCAAAGTCGAATCCGTCCTGTTCGCTCCGTGGAGCTGGTACGGCTTCCGGACGGCCTTCTTCGCTTTCGCCGATATGGGCTATCTCACCGATCGCGGCGCCCTGATCACCGGCAATCGCTTCTATTCCAGCTTCGGCGCCGGCGTGCGCCTGCGCAACCGCAGCCTTATCTTCCAAACCATCGAACTGCGTCTGGCTTACCTGCCGAAAGTACAGCGCAGCAACCAAAACTGGTTTGTCGACTACCGCTCCGACGACCCCCGGCTCTTCCTCAACCTTCATCCTACCCGGCCTCACCTGCCGCGATTTGGAGAGTAAGCAAATAGTCCAGCCTGGCTTCAGTCCTTAACCTTGAACTTATACTTGAACATAATCCGCTTAACCGCCTCGCGCGCCACCTCCATGGGATTTTCCCGGTCAGCCTGAAAAGTACCCTGGGCCGCGCCGTGCCAGACAATCTTTTTATTCTGGTCGAAAAAATCGATGATGAGGGTGCCGTCTACGTAGTCAACATATTCTATGCGACCTCCTACACGGGTGCCCAAACCGATGCCGCCGTAATACCCCCCGTAGCCCATGCTGACATTCATGCCGCCCGTTTCACGCCCCACCGTACGTTCGCGGCTCGTCACAAAATAGGTGATGTAAATATCTGGGTTATCCGAAGATTGGTACCCTCGATTTTGCATCAGATTATCGATTTCCGTTTCAATGACATCGAGGACCCGGGGGTTCCGGATTTTCATCTCATCGAGGATTTCCTGGGTAGGTTGCACCACCTGGAAGGTCCTGTAGGTTTTAAACGGAGCCTCTTTATCATAATCCCGGCGAACATTAATATTAGAGGTGGAACAAGCCGCGATCAGACAGGCCAGGGAGAAAAAGATGATTGATCTGTTCATTTCTATTGGTCTTTTAAATTTTGAACCTCTGTTTCTATACTACTGAAACGGTGCTGCAATGTCCTCAACTTGAGAAATGACCGTCGCACAAGTTCCTCAGAACCCGGCCCGGCCCGGAAATTTTTTGAATAATTTCTGCACCGCTTCATCAATGCGTTTATCCATCTTACCCGGGTTGGACACCAGGGCCCCGGAGACAATCCCCTCCCAAATTAATTCATCATCGGGGTTTACCATGTCTACTACAACCGTACCTTTTTGCCATTCCCGCACCACCACTTCTTCCGACTGCCAATAGTAGTTTCGGGTACCCATATAAACCGGAGCATCCCGGATGTCCGTTTCCCGGGTCTGTACCTCATCCTCCATTATAATACCGAGGTTAATACGTAAATCGGGGTTGTTTTCATCATAAACATATCCGCGTTGTTCCATTTCTCTGCGAATGTTCGATTTCAGTAAGTCGAGGCCTTCCGATCGGGTCCTTAACAGGGTTTCGTTTTTTACATCCACCTTGTAAAAACCGAAAGTCTTGTACTGACTAAAATCAGTAGCGGGACTCTTGTCATGGTGTAAAACCGCGACGCTGCTGCAGGAACTTAGCAGCACCCATTGAAGAAGAAAAAACAGGAAGATATTTGATCTCATTTTTAACCGTTTTATTGAAGTTTTGTGAATTTGACAGACACACGCTGAGCGTTAACGACTGGCAGGCCTTCGCCAAAAGAAGAGCGTAAAATTCTTCCCCTAACCCGGATTATCCATGGATTAATCTAGTACACTGTGTACTAAATTTTTCAACATTTTGAAGGGCTCTTTTTCCCTCACTCTTCGTTCCGTGCTCGCCTTCGTAGCTTAGGCTACGAGGCTCCGCAGCGCCTCGATTGAGGAAAAAATCCCCTCTTCAAAATGCTAACTAACTTAATACACAGTGTACTAGTGCTCTGTCCCAAAAGTAACTGTCGGTAATTCTGGCCTCTTTTGGCGGTATCCTTCGTTGCTCCCCGACCCTTCGGGTACGGGGCAGGCTGTCGGTCAGGTAGCTTCGGCTATCTTCCCTTCTCGCGCCTCGTCTACCACCAAAATAACCTCACCTAAACTATGACGAACTTAATTCCCGGCGCACTATTATGAAGAACCCATGAATCATCCGGACTAAGCAGATGGGCGCCGGCGGGTATTGCGGATTGGCGCCCTTAAACGGGATCGCATCGAAGCAAGGGGTCGATGAATTTCCAGAAAACTTCGGTGTAGAAATATCGAATGGGCAAATTGTACAGACTGCAATTTAAAAAAAGAAAGGGCTTACTGCCAAAATATTGAACAGGAAGCCCTCTTTTATGGCAGAAAAATGATGCTTATTTCTTGGTCACCAGTTGAACGGATAGATCAAACTCGTCGTAGATGGTCTTGTCGCCCAGGTTGTCAAAAAAGCTGCCCGAGCCGTAACGAACATCGTATTCGGAACGGTCGATGGTGATATCGGCCGTAGCGATGCGCTTGCCGCCTTCTTCTTTTACCATGGCGTTAAACTTAATCGGGTTGGTCGATTCCTTAATTGTCAGGTCGCCGCTGATGCGGTAGTCGCCGGGTTTGCCGCGGGAAATGACTTCCGTGATGACGAACTTGGCCGTCGGGTAGTTTTCCGCACCAAAGAAATCATCCGACTTCAGGTGGCCCTCCAGTTTTTTCTGGTATTCGCCTTCGAGGTCTCCTACCGCAATGGTAGTCATGTCAATGGCGAATTCTCCTCCGACCAGCATGTCGCCGTCGTACTCCAGTTTGCCGGACTCCAGCATGACCGTTCCGTAGTGCTGACCGGTCACTTTATACCCTTTCCAGTTGATGACACTCTCCTTGGTGTCAATATTGTAAGCCGCTACTTCCCCTTCGCTGGGGTTGGTAAAAGAAAGGCCCATGAAGGCCAGTACTGCGATAAAGCTCAGTGAAAATTTCATGGTTAAACAGTTTTTATTGATGATTATTCTATAAATTTACTTTAGACAACTTCATGATCAGCACTTTTCCTGAAAAAGGCGATCAGTCGCGAATTTTATTCAGAATCTTGCTCAGCTGTTGAGCCTCCTCGGGTGAGATAGAGGCCATCTTGGCTTCCAGGTTGGATTCCATCACCTGCGAAGCCTTTTCCAGCAAATTCAGCCCTAGATCCGTAATCCGGATCTCTACCCGGCGGCGATCGTTCGGACAGGTTTTACGCTCCACCAGACCTTTGCGATTGAGCTTATCCACCAGCCGGGAAGCGTTCGACATCTTGTCAATCATCCGTTCGGTCAACAACTTCACCGTCGCCGGCTCCGGGTGCATCCCCCGCAGAATACGCAGAATATTAAACTGCTGCCAGGATATGTTGAACGGTCTCAGGATCCGGGCCGACTGCTGGCTCAGCCACGAGGCCGTAAACAGCACATTGATGTGCGCTTGGTGATAGGCATTCTTAAAACGCTTTTGCTGTATAGCTTCTTCTATTTTCATCGTATGCTGCAAATATATGTATCTACATTTAATGTTGCAACATCATTAACATTTCTTTCACACTTTTGGTACAAAAATAGAGTCATGCTATGTTACAACAACAGATTGGCATTAAATCCTGATCTTATGAAATGGTGTATAGTCTTCCAAGTAAGGATATATAAATTTTAATAATTCCCCGGCATCGCTTAGCTTTGGCCCCAATCAACCAGTCAACCAACCAACCATGAAAATCCTCATCATCGGCGGCGGTAATATGGGCCTGACATACGCGCGCAGCTTTCTGCGCTCGCATATCAGCAGCCAGGAGAATATGATGATCCTGGAAAAATCACCGGAAAAAGCAGTGGAGCTGGCCAAGCAGGAAATCGGCACCGTCTACGGCGCTCCGGAGGAGTGTTTCGACAGTGCCGACCTCGTCATTTTCGCCGTCAAACCGCAGGATGCGCCGGCGATGTTCGACAGCATTCGCTCGCTGATCGACAACCAGCAGGTCTTCCTCTCCATCATGGCGGGGGTCAAAATCAAAACGATCCGGGAAGGGCTGGGCGTCAGTAAGGTCATCCGGGCCATGCCCAACCTGCCCGCCCAGGTCGGGATGGGCATGACCGTCTTCACCTCTTCCGACGACGTCACCCGCATCGAGCTGGTCACCGTGCAAAACCTGATCGCCACCACCGGCAAAACGGTCTACGCCGAAGATGAGCGCATGATCGACGCCGCCACCGCCATCTCCGGCAGCGGCCCGGCCTACGTCTGGTTCTTCATGGATGCCATGATGCGCGCCGCCCGGCAGATGGGCTTCAACGAATCGGAAGCCGAACTGCTGGTCAGCCAGACCTTCCTCGGCGCCATCGAACTCTACAACGCCACCAACTTTTCCTGCGAGGAGTGGATCAAACGGGTTTCCTCCCGCGGCGGCACCACCGAAGCGGCCATGGCTTCCTTCACCGATACTGAGGTCCACAAAGACATCATCGCCGCCGCCAACGCCGCCCTCCGGCGGGCCGAAGAGCTTGGGGAATAACTCTTGGCTGCTTCACTTTGCTCTTGCCGTTGGGGACAGAAAATTTTGGATAAAGGCCGGTTTTGCTCATGGCTGCTTCGGTAAGCGAAAGATTTTCGGTTTATGCAAGCCGTTGGCCTTTATCCAAAATTTTGAGAACTTTGCCCATGGTAAGGTGCTTCGTTTTGCTCATAGCGGAAATTTTTCATTGTTCAGTGTAAGATCAGCGCCCTTAGTACACTGTCAAATAAGTAACTTTCCGTTTTGACAGTGTACTTAGCGCAGGGCATGCCGAAGCATCCGTGCTCTGGCAGCCCCGGGCAAATCAGAGAAGATCAAGCTTTATCCCCCCAAAATGAGCAACCGGAAGCAGCCCAAACCCCATGAGCAATGCCCCTCATCCCGACTGTTTTTGTTTTGGGGTTCCACTACCCTGCCGGAGTTCCCCTCCCCAAAACAAAAACAGACGGGATCAAGCCCCCACGTCAGGAGCAAATCGAAGCAGCCAAGGGCCACACAACTCCCCCCCTGGCGACTTATGGAAAAAATGCATTAAATTAGGGGCAAAGCCGGACTCCATGAACAACGAGAAACAGCAGCAGATCTCGGAAATCAAGAAACTGATCGCCGATGGCGAGATCGAAAAGGCGTTGGAACGCTTACTCTCCTTTCTGGAGCGCGACTCCGCCTATCTAAATATGCACAGCGATGCGCTGCAGGCCATGTCGCAATACAAAACGACACGACGCGAGGAAGCCAAAGGGACCATCAGTCACGAAGAAGCGCGGCGCAGCTACAGTAAGATCACGGACCTGACCCTAAATTTACTGGAAGAACTACAACAGGAAGATCGACTAAAACCTTACCAGCGACGGCGCTGGACGCTCATCGCCGGCATCGCCCTGGCACTACTACTGGCTGCAGGCGGTGCTTTCTGGTATTTCAACCAGAACGAAACGCCGGGGCCGGAAGAAGACTGGTCCTGCCAGGGGTTCTCGGAAAACGATTTCAGCATTCTCTGTTTGCCCTTCCAGGGAAGCGATACCATCGATTACGTTACACCACAAAATATCAGGGAATTTTTCATCACCTTTGAAAACAATCACCGCATTCCACTCGACTATCAGATCATCTCCCTTGGTTCGCACATCACCAGTGACATTAACCGCTTTCCACCCGATTTTGAATTTGCTTCGGAAGTAGGACAGGACTGCGGCGCCCAACTCGTCCTGTGGGGGCGTTCCGGCCGGAGAGACCAGGAAAACAAGGTGGTGCAAACCCGCTACAAGTTTATCCTTACGGAGAACGGCGGATTCCAAATGAAGAAGGTGACGATGAATAATACCGACGGCACCGTTTTGGACACCGTTCGTTTTATCTCCAATTTCGCCACGGAGGGCGAAATCCGGGAACAACTTTCTACCGTCACCCAATTGATTCTCGGCATCATCGCCCACGAGAAAGATCAACCGCAACTGGCCATCGCACAATTGCAGGGTATCGAAAGCAGAGACTCCGTCACCACCCTGGCCCGCGATATGTTCCTGGCCGATAGCTACCTGAGCACCGGACAGACCGCGGAAGCCAATGCCGCTTTGGATAGAGTCACCGAAGAACACCCCGAGTACTGGCTCGGCTGGCACAACCGCGGCCTGCTATACCTGCAAAAAGGATACGAAAGCCAGGGTGAAGCCAGGGAAAATTATTTAGACAAAGCCATCGATGACTTGAACCGGCGATTAATGATGAAGGATGACGACCCCGAATCACTGCTCGCCCGCGGCCAGGCTTACCTGACGACCGAGCAACTGCAAAAAGCCAGGCAGGACCTCGAAAAGGCCGACTCCGTCCAGCCTCAATCTCCCCTCATCCGGTCCAAACTCGAAACCGTACGCCGGGAAATCGACGTCCAGCAAAATATCCGCCAGGATGCACTTGACCGCCTCGAACAAAACGCCGATGACCGCGAAGCCCGCCGCGAACTTATCCAGGCCGACCTGAAACTGGGTAATGTCCGGGAAGCCCTCAATCAAAGTGAAACCCTCCTGGAAAGCAATCCCGATCAAAATACCTTCCGGGGGCTCATCGAGCTGTTTGACAGACAGCGTTCACTACCCGAAGCCCAGCCGGTACTCGATAAGGCCATCCAGAAAGGCCTCATCAACAACCGGGAAAGGACACAAATTATCGAAAGACGGCTCCGGCCCCAGTTCAAAATAGATTCCAGCCTCAAGTCCCGACAGCAGTGATCGAGCCCACAACAAACACTCTTCCATCAATTGTTTTCGCATATCAACCAAAAAGATGAACGATCCCTTACTCACCGGATTACTCTTCCTCGCTCTGGGCCTCCTCCTCGGTGCCGGCGCCGCCTGGCTGATCGCCACCTACCGCCACCGGATCAATTCGCTGTCGCAGGAAGAAGTAGCACAACGCTATGTCTTAAAGGAGCTACACGACAACCTGCAGCAGCAAGCGGATCTCTACCGCGACGACCTGCTCGACAAGGAAGAGGAGATCCGTATGCTCACCGGCCGGCTATCCTCCCACGAGCGATCCATCCAGCATCTGGAAGACAAATTGGATAGTCAAAAACAGGAAGTGGAAGCCCTGCAAAAACAGGCAAGGCTGGAATTTGAAAACCTGGCCAACCGCCTGCTGGAAGAGAAAAGCAAGAAATTTACCGACCACAATCAGCGACAACTACAGGATCTGCTCGGCCCCTTGCGCGAGAAGATCAAAAGCTTTGAAGAGGGCGTCGAAAAGCGCTTCCTCGAAGAAACCCGCGACCGCATTTCCTTAAAAAAAGAAATAGAACACCTGCGAGAGCTCAACATGCAAATCAGTCAGGAAGCCAACAACCTGGCCAGCGCCCTGAAAGGTGATAGCAAGGCGCAGGGCGACTGGGGCGAGTTCCGCCTCGAACTGATTCTGGAAAAAGCCGGTCTGCAACGCGGCCTGCACTACCGTACCCAGTTGAGCTTCCGCGATGCCGACGGCCGGCAGAAGCGACCCGATTTTATTATCCATCTTCCCGAAGAACGCCACCTGATCATCGACTCCAAGGTATCTCTGGTCGCCTACGAACAATATTTCAGCGCCGAAAATGAGCAGGAGCGTCAACAACACCTGAAAGCTCATCTCGACAGCCTGCGCCGGCACATCCGTGACCTGAGCAGCAAAAACTACCAACACCTCTATCAGATCAACAGTCCGGACTATCTCCTACTTTTTGTGCCGATTGAACCAGCTTTCGCCCTGGCCACCCGGACCGATTCCCAGCTCTTCCTGGATGCGCTGGACAAAAATATCGTTATCGTCACCACCTCTACCCTGCTGGCCACCATGCGCACCGTCTCCTATATCTGGAAACAGGAAAAGCAGAAGCGCAGCGTGCAGGAGATCGCCCGCCAGAGCGGCCTGCTGTACGACAAATTCTGCGGTTTTGTCAAGGATCTTCAGGACATCGGCCAGCGCATCGACCAGACCCAGCGCGCCTACGCCGACGCGATGAACAAACTCGTCGACTCCAAGAAATACGGCGATACACTCATCGGCCGCGCCGAACGTATCCGCTCCCTGGGCGCCAAAACCTCTAAACGATTACCGAAGGAACTGCTCAACTCCCCTCCTTCTGATGAGGAAGAGGAATAAAACATTTATCCCCGAAAACACCTTATAATTGCGTACTCAAGACAAAATCATTTTTCACCTACCTGCATAGAAGCTTACGCAATGACAGATATCAAAAAAGTAGAAGTACGCAACCTGCGCCTCAGTGATTACCGCGAATTGAAGCAGTCGATGATTGCTGCCTACGAGGGCTGGGAAGACGTGCACTGGGAAGAAAAACACATTGACAAACTACTCAATATTTTTCCGGAAGGGCAGATATGCGTTCTGGTCAATGATAAGGTAGTCGGCAGCGCTTTATCTATCATCGTTGATTACGAAAAATATGACGACGACCATTCCTACGAAGAAATAACCGCCGATTACACCTTTAAAACCCATGATCAGGAAGGCGATGTACTCTACGGCATCGATATATTCATCCACCCCGATTTCCGGGGCCTGCGCCTCGGCCGCCGGCTTTATGATGCACGCAAGGAGCTCTGTGAGCACCTCAACCTGCGCGCGATCGTGGCCGGCGGCCGTATCCCCGGCTATAAAGAGCACGCGGATGAAATGACGCCCAAAGAGTATATCCAGAAGGTGCGCAACCAGGAAATCTACGATCCCATTCTCACCTTTCAGTTTGCCAACGACTTCCACGTCAAGAAAGTCCTGAAAGGATATATGCCCGGTGACGTAGAATCAAAGGAGTATGCCACGCTGATCGAGTGGAACAACATTTATTATCAAAAAAAGAAGAAGCTGTTTGAAAGCAGTAAATCCGTGGTGCGCCTGGGGCTGGTGCAGTGGCAGATGCGCTCCTTCCGGGACCTGGAAGCACTGGTAGAACAGATTGAGTTCTTCGTAGATACCGTCTCCGCCTACAACTGCGATTTCATCCAGTTCCCCGAATTTTTTAACGCGCCGCTGATGGCTGCCTACAATCACCTCAGCGAACCGGAAGCCATCCGCCACCTGGCGGAATATACCGATCCACTGCGTCAGAAATTTACAGATTTCGCCATTTCGAACAATGTCAACATCATCACGGGCAGTATGCCGGAGATCCGGGACGACAAAGTCTACAATGTCGGTTATTTGTGCCGGCGCGACGGCAGCTATGAGAGCTACGAAAAGATCCACGCCACGCCCGACGAAATCTCTTTCTGGGGGATCACCGGGGGCCGGGAACTTAAAGTCTTCGATACCGACTGCGGCAAGATCGGCGTACTCATCTGTTACGATGTCGAGTTTCCGGAACTGCCCCGCCTGTTGGCTCACCAGGGAATGCAAATTCTCTTTGTTCCTTTTCTCACGGACACTCAAAACGGATACATGCGCGTACGACTCTGCTCTCAGGCCCGGGCCGTAGAAAATGAATGCTACGTTGCCATAGCCGGCAGCGTAGGCAATTTGCCTAAGGTGCACAACATGGATATTCAGTACGCCCAGTCGGCCGTCTTTACCCCTTCAGATTTTGCCTTCCCTAATAACGGTATTAAAGCGGAGGCTACCCCGAATACGGAAATGACGCTTATCGTCGACGTCGACCTTGAACTACTCAAGGAGTTACATCATTTCGGAAGCGTACGTAACCTCCGGGACCGGCGCCACGACATTTACCGGCTGGATTTCATCCCCGACCCGGTAGGACTTCCCGATACGCCGGGGAAGGAGATTGGAAGTCGGAATTCGGAAGTGGGAAGCCGGAAATAGAAAATCGGAAGGTTTACCCCGTGGAATAGTCACTTCGCGAATTCCACAGGATTTGGCTCTCGGTATCAAATATGCTCATTCAGCGGCATCTTCTTAGTCACGAGAAAAACCTCAAAGACTTAGCCCACTCTCTTTCAATCAATTATCAACCAAGCTCACCAAAAAGAGACGTTCTTTTTCAAGTCCCACTGATCTATTATTAGTTTTTGGCACACTTGTTGCAATTATCATGGCAAATAACATTTGCTATCAAATTAAAACTGCCATGAATATGAAAAAGCTACTCTTTGTTGCTATTGTGATGATGACCTATGTTGCGGGCCTGCAAGCTCAGGATTTTTCCACGCTGATCAATGAAGCCGAACGAAACTTCTACCGGGGCGACTACGCCACGGCTGCTCAGCAGTATGAGCGGGCCTTTTTGACAGGCCGCGCCTCCGAAATTCACTACTACGCTGCCGCCTGTGCCTACGCCAAGGCCGGCAACACCGACCAGGCCCTGGAGAAAGTAAATCTGGCCATTGAACAAGGCTGGATGGCTGTTGATCCGCTGTTACACGATCCCGATCTGGAATCCCTTCGCGGAATGGCCGGCTGGGATAATACCATCCGCGACCTACGTCAACGGGTAGCCAGCTTCAAAGCTAGTCTGAATAACGAACTCGTCCGTCAGCTGGCCGCCATAGAAGAGCGGGACCAACGCTATCGCAAGGAAATCCGCGCTATGGAAGCCACCACTAAGAAAAATCCTCATCGAAGAGAGGAACTCGAACAGCTGCAGGCTGACCTCGACGCCCAAAACATAGCGGAAGTCCGGTCCATCATTTCCGAATATGGCTATCCCGGCAAGCAACTGGTAGGTGATAAGTGTGAAGTGGCTTTCATGGTTATTCAGAATGCCGAGCTGGAAACGCAAAAAGAATACCTGCCTGTACTGGAAATGGCCGCCGACAACGGGGATATCCCCTGGTTCTCGCTCATGCGCATGATGGATCGCATCGACACGCAGGAAGGCCGCCTGCAACTATACGGCACTACTGTTTATCGCCGCGACTGGGGCAATCAAATCGATGTGTACCGCGCCGGCGATGATGTGGACACTCGCGTAGCCGCCGGACTTCCTCCCCTCGAAGGCGAATCGCGCTGGGACGTAGAACTGCAAAAACCACAGTCAGCCGCGCAACGCAGATAATAAACCGATCTCCCTTACTATCAAACTCCACCGCCGGATTTCTCTTCCGGCGGCTTTTCTTTTTCAGGGAGGTGCGGGTAAAAATTACTTCCTTTCAATGGGCATTTCCTCATTCTACCCTTACCCTCCCTTTTATCCAGTCCAATATCCTTTCCCGGCGCGCTCGCAACTTCCCACGCTCCTCCTCGCTCAACGCAGCGCTACGCTGCCGCGAACGCCATATCTGAAGCCATTCTCCGTACCAGACAGCAAAATATCCCAGTAACAGCAACCCTAAGACAGCCAGCACGCCCGCCCATCCCCAGATGCCCCCCGCAATCAGCAGCAGGAGCAGGAAGTAAACCAAAGAAAGCCCCAGGCCTGCCACATATTTGACAGGACCGTAAAATTCAATGGACTTTACCTGCGAATCGGCAATTTTTTTTGCAAAAGCTAAAGGCGGCTGATGTACCAGGTATCCCAGCGCGGCGGGCAGGGCGCCGATTAGCAGGAAAAGATAATGAACGACGTGTAGCCGGGGAATCGGCCCCAGGTCCCGGTCCAGAAGATTTCTTTCCTCCAGCTCCGCAAAATGAGTAGCCAGATCGCGTTTCAGCCTATTACGCTGTTCTTCATCAAGTGCATTGACGCCTTCGGCAATTGCCTGAGCCCGTTCCAACGGCTCTTCCTTTCGTGAAACAGCCGGAAGAACCGGCTCCGGATGATCATTGTTGTCCATGCGGAGTAACCACTCAACCAATTCATCATTTTCGGGATCATCGATATGCACCATACACTGCTTGAGCCGGGCTCCCACTGCATCGGTGAGGCTGGAGATAGCCTCGTTGGCATTCACCTGGTACTGTTCCAGAAAGTCACGCGCCCTGACCGGTTCGCCACAATCGAGCATAACGCAGGAACGCCACTGATGTGCCGCTTCGTAGGTCACGCCCATCGGCACGATATAAACGTCTTCCATGTCTGGGAATCGCTCCAGGCCGCCGAAAGCAATGCGGGCGGCTCCTTTCTGCAGGGGTCGCAGCCGCTTCACGTACTCGGTGCTCCCCTCAATGTAAATCATAATGGCCCGGTGCTCCCGAAGTGCATTATGACAGGCTTCAAAGGTCGCAAAGTTGTTTTTCAACTTCCGGTAGCCACCGTCCTTCAAACGGTACACGGGCAGCATGTGCAGCGCGCGAAGCAGAGAAGCATAAAGGGGTTTGGCAAAAAAATCACCCCGTACTAAAAAGTACAGCGGCCGGTCCAGAAAACAGGCCGCAATGCAAGGCTCCATAAATCCCGTTGGATGATTGCTGGCCAGAATGACCGGCTTGTCCCTCGGAATACGGTCGGTATTCAAAAGGTAGATCTTCCGGAAATAGGCGTAAAAACCGGCTTTCACTATAGGGCGCACCGCGGTATATAACATCAGTGTTCGTTTGACAAATCGTGGGTAAGATCATCCTATGCAAATGTAATCAATTAAGGCAACGGCAGGAAAAGGAGAGATTTATATTCGGGATTTGACAAAGAGAGCATAGCCTCTTCAGGGAAAATTTTCCAAAGAAATCTTTAACTTTACAATAATTACACCATCTAGACCATTACTCCCGTACCATTTACCGGCAACAGCCGCCTGAGCTCTGTATTGCCGGTTCTTCTGTATCTTTTGCATTAGGAAATTGTATCCTTGACCATGAGAAAAAAGTCGGACAAATCCGGTAGCCTGACTTACTTCCCCGAATCCGGGATGGCTCGGTCCTACGGTTCGGAGCTGGAAAGTATCGTCCTCAAACTGGCCATGGAATTTATTCACCTGCCGCTGAACGAATTCGACGAGCAGATAGACCGGCTGCTCAAGCTGATCGGGGCCTATGCCGGTATAGACCGTGCTTATCTCTTTCGCTATGACTTCGAACAGAACTTTACCAGTAACACCCATGAGTGGTGTGCTTCCGGCGTATCTCCCGAAATAGACAACCTCCAACATATCCCGTTCGCCGTCATCCCCGAATGGGTGGAACAGCACCGGGCCGGCAAAATGCTGCATATCCCGGATGTGTCCGGGCTGGACCAATCGAGTAATCTCTTCAAGATATTAAAGGAACAGGGCATTAAAACCCTTATTACCATCCCGCTGATGTACAAGGAGCGCTGCCTGGGCTTCGTAGGGCTTGACGATGTCAAAAAGCTGCGCCGCTGGTCTGACAATGAAATCTCCGTCCTGCAGATGACCGGAAATATCATCTCCAACGCTATCGTCAAACACGAAATACAACTGGAAATGGTCAAAGCCCGCGAGGAGGCCGAAGCGATGAACAAAGCCAAATCACAGTTCCTCGCCAATATGAGCCACGAAATCCGGACGCCCCTCAACGCGGTAATCGGCTTCACCGAGCTGCTGATGAACACACAGCTCAGTGATATCCAGCACGAGTATGCCAAGAGCGCCCACATCTCGGCGCACTCCCTTATGTATATCATCAACGACGTTCTGGATTTTTCCAAAATTGAAGCCGGCAAATTGCAGTTGGATGAAGCGGAGACCGACCTATTCAAGTTAGCAGAGCAAACCGCCGATATAATCAAACATCAATGCGCAAAAAAGGGCCTGGAATTACTTCTGAGGCTCAACTGGAACCTGCCTCGCTATATTGTGGCCGATGCTGTTCGCCTCCAGCAGATACTGGTCAACCTGCTGGACAACGCCGTTAAGTTTACGGAGAAAGGCGAGATTGAATTCAAA
Organism: uncultured Saprospiraceae bacterium; assembly: GCA_964632995.1. Lineage (GTDB taxonomy): Bacteria > Bacteroidota > Bacteroidia > Chitinophagales > Saprospiraceae > CAZWDL01. The sequence goes on along the minus strand of CAZWDL010000040.1, from coordinate 26,978 downwards.
GTGGCATTCAGCGCTGATAAAAATGATCCGGCCCGGGGCAATTTTCATTTTTCCATCCGTGATACCGGCATTGGCATAAGGCCGGAGCAACAGGATAAACTTTTCGAAGCCTTCTCACAAGCTGAAAGCTCCACCAGCCGCCGCTATGGGGGCACCGGACTCGGCCTGGCCATCTCCAACCGCCTGCTGGAAATGATGAACAGCAAACTGGCCCTGGACAGCTCCCCCGGGAAAGCCAGTACTTTCTCCTTCTCCCTGGCCCTGCCTTTTCGCCGGGGTGAAGAACAAAATACCAATGCTATGGAGCATCTGCGCAAGGTGCTCATCATCGATGACAACCTCAACAATCAGCATATCCTGAAAGATATGCTCCGGCAGTGGAACATCGACAGCGTCAGCGCCAGTGACGGCATGCAGGCCATGCGACTTCTGGATGAGCACCAGGAAATCGACCTGGCCATTATTGACTTTAATATGCCGCATCTCAACGGCCTGGACACCATTCGCCTGATACGCAAGCATCCGGCCCCAAGCACCTCGTCTCTGCCCGTGATCCTGCTGCACGGCGCCACTGACGATATTGACCTCAACAAGGAAGCCGAATCTCCGGGCGTACTGCGAAGACTGAATAAGCCTGTCAAGCTCCAGGCTTTGTTCGAAACGCTGTCGGTGGTGAAGACAGCGCCGCCCCCCTCAAAAACGGCAGCGCCGCAGCCAACTGATTCCTCTATCAAAGCCTCCACTGACGAAGCTCCCGTTATCTTACTTGCCGAGGACTTTTCCCTCAATATGCTGCTCCTCAAAAACATCCTCGCCCGCCTGCTTCCCCAGGCTGTATTGCTGGAAGCGATTAACGGCGAACAAGCCCTCGCCCTCGCCGCCGAGCACCGGCCGAACCTGATCTTCATGGATATCCAGATGCCTGAAGTCGACGGCTACAACGCTACCCGCTCCATACGGGCCACGGAAAACGGTCATGGGCACAACAGCACCATCATCGCGCTCACCGCCAGCGCCCTCAAAGGAGAACGCGAAAAGTGCCTCGCCGCCGGCATGAACGACTACCTGACCAAGCCCGTTAAACAACAGCATATCAAAGAGGTGTTGAGGAAGTATTTATTATGAAATAATCAATTAGTCCAAAAGGGGAATTATTCACACTGTAAGCTTTCTTATTTTTTATTTCCTATTTCTGAATTCATCTTTCGTATTTTCACCTCATGGCAAAAAAGCATCTCATCGTCATCGGCGGCCCCACCGCCAGTGGTAAGACGGACTGGGCTATCCGCATGGCGCAGCATTTCCAAACCGAAATTCTCTCCTGCGATTCGCGGCAGTTTTACCGGGAGATGGACATCGGCACTGCCAAACCCGCACCGGAGGAGTTGCAGGAGGTCCTCCATCACTTCATCAGTAACCTCAGCATCCACGATCGCTACAGCGTAGGTGACTTCGAGCGGGAGGCCATGAAATTACTGGACGAGCTCTTCCAAAAGCAGGACCTCGTGATACTTACCGGCGGCTCCGGGTTATACATCAAGGCCCTTTGTGAGGGGCTGGACGAATTTCCCGAGGTGCCCTCCCCTGTGCGGGAGGAGGTCGAGCAGCTCTACCAGCAAAAAGGGCTGGACGCTCTTCGCGAGGAGTTACAGCGCGTTGATCCCGACTACTACGCCGAGGTAGACCTCAATAATCCGGCCAGACTGATCCGCGCCCTATCTGTCTGCAGAACCAGCGGCCGGCCTTTTTCCAGCTTTCACCGGGCCGGGCAAATCTCACGTCCCTTCACCTCCATTTATCTGCAGCTGCACCTGCCTCGCCAGGTTCTTTATCAGCGCATTAACCAACGGGTGGATCAGATGCTCGATCAAGGCCTGGAGGAAGAGGCCAAACGCCTGTTTCCCCATCGCGAACAGAGCGCCCTGCAAACGGTAGGTTATCAGGAATTCTTCGATTATTTCGAGGATAAGATTCCCCACGCGGAAGCCATCCGGCTCATCAAGCGCAACACGCGCCGCTACGCCAAACGACAGCTGACCTGGATGCGACGCGACAGCCACTGGAAGCACATTGGTCCCGACGAATGGGACATCGCGCTGCAATACATCGCCCTGGTGCGCGAGCAGGGACTGTGTATGGAGCAACGCTCCGGAAATGATCCCACTCTGGCCGTTTTACTCGACCGGTACTACACTTTTTCCAAACTCCCGAGGTCAGCAGTTTGTCTGATGGAGGGTAAGCGAATCGCCGGGGCCGCCCCCCTTTTGGGTAATCGCCATTATCACCTGCTGGTTCCCCCTGTGCTACCGGAGGCTTTCCAGCGCCCCGGGCTGGCCGAACTCCTTCTCCACGAAGCTATTCACAGCACCGGGTTTTCCAGTTGTTTTGCAAGAGTTCCGGCATCTATCGAACCATTCCTGCATCGTTTTGGTTTTGAAACCGTTGACCGGGCGCCGCCCAATATCGAAGAGCAATTTCCGGCGAGTTCCCTTGCCGGTGAGTCTACCGTTCTTCTGTTCCGGGAAAAGATTGGCTAAGCAGTCATTTACACCTTTCTGCCGCAGCAGAAAAATGTATAACACTGCTAACTGCCGGATCCGGCCGCCGGTCCGAACAACCTCTTCGCCCTTCGCGGGAGAAGCAGGTTTTTTCTTTTTTTCCGGCCACCGGTTTTCGCTCCGTGGGCCGGCAAATCATAGCAAAATAAGCGAACAGCATCATGAGTCCAGTAAAAAGCGTTATTGGCGGGTATCGAAAAGTGGAGCGGCACATCCTCTATCTGGTGGCTGCCCAATTCGGTATACAGGCGGTGAATACCGCTTTTTTCCTGCTGCTCAATTATTACATGGCTGCGGAAGGCTTCGCTGATTACGAAATTTCGGAGGTCCTCTCCTATCGTTTTCTCGCCGTCTTCTGGCTCGCTTTTCCCCTGGGGCTATTTATCAAGGGACGCCGGCTGAAACCCTTCTTCTACATTGCCGCCATCGCCGTTCCGGTTTTCTCGCATCTTATCCTGTTTTCCATTGAATATCAATGGACACAGTTACTCTATTTCAGCGCGATGGCCTGGGGAGTGGCATACACCTGCATGCAGATCACCATTCTGCCCTTTATTCTTTTGAATGCCCGCCGGGAGACGCACTCGGAGGCCTTCTCCCTGTCTTTTCTTTCCTTCAGCCTGACGCTCTGCGCTGTGGGGGTAGCCAATTTCATACTTAACCGCATCAGCCCGGAGGTCTTCACCGAAAAAACGATGCTGCAGATCGTCGCCACTCTGTCGCTGTTCGGCGTTTTCTTTATCAGCCGTATCCGGGTAAAAGAAAAGCTGACGGATCCGGTTCCCATACAAAAAATATGGCGCGACTACGACTGGAGCATCATCATGCGGGCGCTCGTACCCACTTTCATCATCGCCATCGGGGCGGGTTTTACGATTCCGGTGATCAACCTGTTTTTTCTCAACGTTCACGGTATACAATCGGATGTTTTTTCCATCATCGGCTCGGTGACCTTCCTGCTGGTCGCCGCAGTCATGATTTTCATGCCCTATATACGGCGCAGTTTCGGCTACAAGGTTGCCATTACGCTGTTCCAGTCGGCTTCGGTGCTGGCTCTCTTTCTCCTGGCCACCACCGAGTACTACAGCGATTGGAGCTTTGCCGCCGGCGCCGCCCTGCTGTTCTACGTCCTGCGCCAACCCCTGATGAGCGCCGCCACCCCAATGACCAACGAACTGACGATGTACTACGTCGGCAAGCGCAACCAGGAGATCATGAGCGCCCTGAACGCCTCTATCTGGTCGGGCAGCTGGTTCGTTTCCATGAAACTGTTCGGCTGGCTGCGACAAATGGAGTTTCGCTATGTCAGCATTTTTCTCATTACGGTCGCTTTCTACGCAGTGGGAGTAGCCTGGTACGCCTTCCTCATCCGCTCCTACGAACGCCGTACCGGGCATAGCGGCGTCGAAAAACCAAAAGTCAAGGTTCAACCGGTCTTGCAGCGTAGTAAAAGCAGAGAGGGGGTTTCCTGAGTTCTTGCCAACGCCTCCGATTGTTCACCCCGTCAATCCTGACTTTACTCCGAAAATTGCCTTTACCTAAAAAGATTCAAAGAAGACCCTTTCAGTCTCTTCGACGAAATCCCGTATTTTCGCCGCAAAACAAAACAAATGATCTGGAAGACCGACTTCAATCTGGAGGGCCTGAACAATACGAATCAGGATACCATGGTATCCCACATCGGCATCGAATTTACCGACTTCGGCGATGACTATCTCATCGCGCGAATGCCGGTGGATGCGCGTACGGTGCAGCCCTTTCGCATCCTGCACGGAGGCGCCTCGGCGGCTTTAGCGGAAACCGTAGGCAGCTTGGGCTCCACACTGTGCCTGAATAATCCGGCCGGTCAGACGGCTGTCGGCGTGGAACTTAATATCAGCCACCTGCGCTCGGCCCGCAGCGGTTATGTATTTGCCACCGCCCGCCCCTACCGCCTAGGGCGACGCGTTCACGTCTGGAATATCGAAATCAAGGATGAGCAGGAGCGTCTCGTAAGTGTCAGCCGTTTAACAATGGCGATCGTTGAGCGGGAAAAGTAAAACCACTTGTTGGGTGAAAAGGTTATATTTGCGTTCGCCTGAAAAACGCCACCCCTGAATTTCGAATACCCCGGTTTGGATCAAGCGTCCATTGTTATACTTTATGCACTATCCGGTTCTACCGTAGTTAAGCGATAGCATCCGTACTTTTGATCATGGAACATTGTGACTGTGAAACCTTTCATTGCTTACTAAACCGCAAAGACTACTTTATGCGCACCCTGTTTTCTGCTATTCTGATACTACTTTGTTCTACCGGCTACAGTCAATTGAACACCGAACTCATCGGCCGGCTGGATTATGGCGCCGAGCTCAACGATATCTGGGGGTATGTGGCGCCCGACGGAACGGAATATGCCCTGGTGGGAGTAACGGATGGCGTCTCCATCGTCAGCCTGGCCGATCCCTCCGATCCCCAACAGGTTGCCTTTGTTCCCGGCGAATTTTCCATTTGGCGCGATTTAAAAACTTATGCCGACTTCGCCTACGTCACTACCGATCAATCGGGCACCCAGGAAGGTCTGCAGGTGATCGACCTGCGGGAGCTGCCCGACCGGGTGAGCAGCTCCAACTGGCGCCCCGCGCCCAATGGGCAGGATACCCTCAACCGCTGCCACAACATCTATATTGATGAAGAGGGAGTGGCCTATCTCGCCGGCTGCAACCTCAACAGCGGCGGTATGTTATTTGTGGATGTGGCCGCTAGTCCCGGCCAACCGGAATTCATTAATTTCGCCCTGCCCGTGTATGCCCACGATGTCTTTGCGCAGGACGGCCGCATGTACGCTTCCGAAATCTACCAGGGGCAAATGGCCATTTATGATGTCAGCGACAAGGACAGTGTCCGCTTGCTCGCTCAACAACCCACTCCCTTCCGCTTTACTCACAACGCCTGGTCCTCCCCCGACGGCCGCTATGTCTTCACCACCGACGAGCGCCCCAACGCACCGGTTGCCGCCTACGACATCAGCAACCTCGATAATATCCGGGCCCTCGACCAGTACCGGCCAGCCGCCACCATCGGAGAGCGTGTCATTCCGCACAACGTATATACTAAAGATAATTTTGTGCTGATTTCTCATTATACCGACGGCGCCCGCATCCTTGATGCCGGCCGGCCGGAAAATCTGGTGGAAGTGGCTAACTACGACACCTATTCTGGCACGGAAACCGGCTTCCACGGCGCCTGGGGCCTATATCCTTACCTGCCCTCCGGCCACCTGCTCGTTTCCGATATTGAAAACGGCCTCTTCGTTATCCGGGTGGACTACCAGCGGGCCAGCTACCTCGAAGGGCGCGTGACTACGGCGGGCGACGGAATCGCCATCCGCGAGGTGGAAGTGGAGATCATCGCCGACCAGCCCAATATCGAAGTTACGGACGGCATGGGGAATTACCAGACCGGGCTCGCACAGGCCGGTTCCTACCAGGTCACCTTCCGGCATCCCGAATACCTGCCCAAAACGGTGGACGTGGATATCCGCCAGGGCGAAGTAACCCGGCTCGATGTCACCCTGCAACGCAAGGACCAGTTTGTAGTCGCAGGCCTGACGATTGAAAATAACACCCAAAATCCGGTGGCAGGTGTACAAATCCTCATAGCCAATGAGGATTTCAGCTATCAGGTATTTAGCAATGAAACCGGCCGCTTCCGCCTCGAGGAAGTCTTCGAAGGCAGCTATGATATCTTCGCAGGCGCCTGGGGGTACCTGCACCGCAAATTAAGCAGCGTGCAAATAGAGGAAAACGCCTCCCTCACCATCACGCTGCAGCCGGGCTACCAGGATGACTTCCTCTTCGATCTGGGCTGGAGCACGGAAGGCGACGCCGAAGCCGGCCAATGGGAGCGCGGCGTGCCCGACGCAGTTCGCGTAGGTTCCGATTTCGTTACCCCCAATTTTGATATTGCCGATGATCTCGGCGAGCGTTGCTATGCAACGGGCCTGGACGGCGGCAGCGCCGGCGCCGACGATGTCGACGATGGAACCGTACGACTGATTTCTCCTTACTTCGATTTGAACGACTATACCGCTCCGGAACTGAGTTATTACACCTGGTTCTTCAATGCCTTCGGCGGTTCCACGCCCAATGACGCCCTGCGCATCTTCCTGACCAACGGTCAGGACACCATCCTCCTGGAGGAAATCGCCGACAGCCGCTCCGGGTGGCGCCCGCAGTCGACCTTCCTGCTTAACGGATTGATCGAATTTAGCGATCGCATGCAGCTCATCGCCGAAACCAGCGATTTCAACGACAGCGGCCACGTCGTCGAAGCCGCTTTCGACGCCTTCCTCATTCAGGACGCCGCCCTTACCGATGTAGACGCCCCCTTTGCCGCCGATATGGATCTGGAGGTATACCCCAATCCCTTTGCCGGCCAGTTTACAATTCGCTATGATATCCAGAACACACGGCACGGCCGCGGCTTCCTCCATGTCTTCAACAGCCTCGGACAAAGCATACAACAGCTCCCCTTTGATGCTCCCGTGGGTACAGTGGAACTGGGTAATGCCTGGCGGGCCGGCGTCTATTACCTTATCTTGGAATGGGATGGAAAACGGAGAGAACCGGTGAAGGTTGTGAAGGGAAGGTGATCCGCTGAATCATTGGAGGATGTTCTCCTCGCTGCGCTCGTCACCCCCCTTTCACAGAGCGTAGTGAAAGGAACATCCCCACTACAATCCCAGGTAGGCACTCCCGTTCACATCCCCATTCTTCACTCCCGTAAAGTCCAGATCTGTCACTTCGCTGGTGAAATCCGGCAGAAAATGCTGCGTCGGCAAATCATCCAGAAAGGGATTGGTCGGATCGGTGAAGATAAAATTGCCGCGCAGAAACTGCCAGGATTCGGTTTCGTCGAAGCCGGGGCTGACGCCCAGAATGACCTTCTGCGTTTTGATCAGATCGAGGGTAGTAATACCACCGGAAAGGTTGACATCGGCGGCCAGCATTTTGTAAGGACTGTCCAATCGTTCGATGCCCAGGATGTGCTTGCGCACCTGGATGAGATCGAAGGTAGAGATGCCGTTGTTGTCATCACCTTTGCGGCTGACAATCAGGCTGTAAAACTCCTGCAAGGGCAGATTGTCGAAAGTGTAACGGCCGAATTGATCGGTGAAGGCGGTGCGCTGTATCGTTCCGTCCAGGTTACTGATATCAATTTCTACGCCGACAAGAGGATCGCCGGTTTCGATCCGCACCACTCCCGACAGATCGGCGAAGCCGGGCTCGGGCTCGGCAGTGCCGGGCATCAGTTCCGTGCCGGTATTGAGGGGGTCAAGCCAGTCGCGCAGGCGGGTCTGAGGGCTGCCGCCGCCTTCCCAGGCCAGGGCCAGGCGTCCGTACCAGGCCTGCGTTTGGGTGCAGCTCTCCGGATTGCCTCCGTGCAGTTGCCCGACCACAAGGCCGTTCTGATTAAAGAGGGCGCTACCCGAGGAACCCAATTCAAAGGTGCCCGTGCTGTAATCTGAATCGAAATGATGGTTGGCCGGGGTCACCACGCCGTTGTTCCAATCGATTGTTCCAGGAAAAATAGTGATCCCTCCGTCGATAGTCGCTACCTTCATGATGTCGCCCACAGGATGGTGGAAATTGACCGCGGCAGCGGGAACGGCCTCCCTGCGGTCCCAGCCAGCGTAGTAGACATCGAAAGTGGAGGGAATGACCGTTTGCAGTTTGAGCAGCAACAAGTCATTCTTCTGACGGCCGGCCACCGGATCGGCGCCGAGTACGGATCGCGGTACCGGCTCCGACCCAGGATCGGAACAGAAAGGGCTACGATAGCCAAAATCGAAGCGCCAGAAATCGTACAGCGGCGTGTAGCCGTCCTGGCAGTGATAGGCGCTGAGCAGATAGGGCGTCCCATCCTGCCGGGTATTGTTCATCAAGGTGCCGGTGCAAAACCCCATCCCTTCTTCCACCACCACGATAATACGGCAGACGCTTTTCTTTTGATTCTCCCAAGAGTCGCCGGCTGCGCAGTTGGCATTTTCGTGGCAGTCCAGGGAAGCGCCGAATCCCGTTTCGCCCTCCTGCGGGCTGCGGCTTTCTACGTTCACGGCATCCTTGTACACCGGCCGGAAGGCGCGATCTACCCGGAAGAGGCGCAGCTGCCCCTGCCCGGCCACGGCAGCCGGCTCGTGGTATTCCAGAATAGCCGATTCTCCCTCGATGAGACCCGTCATAAATTTCCCGCCGGGCCGGTTGTTGCGGTAGGAATAAGCGCCGAGCAGCTGTTGCCTATCCTCGCTGTACATGTAGAGCGTAGCGCCGGGGGGAAGGTAAAACTCGTCGTACAGCACGGCCAGCGCCAGCGCGCCCCGGGACTGTATCTTCAACCGCCACAGAAAGCTTCCGTCTTCGAGTTCTGTCCACTGACCGGCATTCATCAAACCCAGATCGACACGCACCGGTTCAGTAAAGCTGAAGCCGGGACGCACTTCTTCGGCCTCTTTCGCCCGGCTCACATTAAGGCGTTCCACGCGATGCGTCCGCAGGCGGTCACCGTGCTTTTCCTGAAACCCGGGGGTAAAGCTGAGCGGAGTTCCACCACTGCTGATTTGGGCTTGCGCAAAAAGAGAAAAAAAAGAAAAAACCACGGTTAAGACTAGCGGATGCAGACGGTTCATGAGGTTGTGTTTGTTAGTATTTGATTGGGATCTTCTACAAAAGTAAAAGATTCTATCCATCGTGGTCAAAGTAATTGGTCAGGAAAAACAGAACTGTGCTGGTTTTTTATCCGGATGGGCTCTAAGTGGGAAGGTGAATTTTTGGGTTGGAGGAAGAGCGTTGAGTCCAATTCTCTTCCTCCAACTCAGTTATGGTCACGAAATCAGGAGGCGCCTGCCCGGCGCCGCCTGATAAGCTTCGCGATCCTTAGATCCCCAGCACATCCACTCCCTGTTCGAAGACGATATCGACGGGGATGGCCGCTTCGGAGAGACGGTCCAGGTCGGCCTGCAGTTGCTCGCCGATCCTGGCTTTGGCGTCGACCAGCTCGGCGACCCCCTCGTAGTTGCCTTCACCCTGCAGGGTGAGGATTTCGCGCGAGAGGGAAGTTACGGCTTCTTCAAAGGCATCGAAGTTAACGCGGTAGGCGCCGGTGGCTTCGTCGCGGGTGAAGGCGCCCATGTCCTGGAAGTAGTTGAAGCGGATCATGTTGGCGCGGCCGTGGGCGCTGGTGGCGCCGAAGCGCACCGAGCGGAAGATGCCCGCCATAAAGGTAACGTAATAGTCGTGCAGTTCGCCTTCCAGCTCGCCCTTGTCGTGCAGCTGCTTGATCATGTACAGACCCAGCACATCCGCCTTACCTTCTTCCAGGGCCGAGGCGTGTTCCTGGAGTGCTTCACGGACGGTAATAGTATCGTTAACCAGGTTTTTGATGCCCAGTCCGTGAGCCACTTCGTGAAACATGGTATTGGCGAAGAAAGCGTCGAAGGTGATGTGTTCGCGCTGATCCCCGGCGATGAGCATTTCCGAGATAGGCATTAGGATCTTGTCGAACTTGGCGCGCATAGCGTTCTTCAGTTGAAGGCGGCGGGTACCTTTCTGCAGCTGCACCTCCTCGTCGTTGGGCAGGTTGATGGCGATGGTTTTGGAGCCTGCGTTGCAGTCGCCGGCGTAGAAGACCACGTCGTAGGCGTTCAGGTCGGCGTCGCGGCCGGGCGTCTCCTTTTTGAACTCCGGCGGGACAGGGAGTCCCCGCTGTAACTCCGGCAGGAACTGTGCATACTTAGCCAGTCGCTCGCTCCACTCCATATCCTTGATCAGTACATATGCCTCGTGAGCGGCTTTGAAGCCGTAGAGCTGATCCTCGTAGGTTTCGATCGGTCCGATGACCACATCGATCGGATTGTCTTTCATATCCATCCAGGCCAGGTCGCTGGGCTGATAGTTGTCGTCAAGCAGGGCCTGGGCGCGCAGGGTGAGGTAGGTCTTCAGCCCCGAATCTTCCGCCAGTTCTGCCGCTTGCTTCAGCAAATCCGAGGCGCGCTGCACCTGATCGGCGAATTTTTCATGGTAGGGAATGGTATACAGGATACCGTCATCATCGCGGCGCAGGAAGGTGTAGAGGCTGGCCTTATCGGGAAGGTTGGCGCTTTCGAATTCCTCCTTGGTGATATCGGCCGGATAGAAGTTGGCGCCGGCGGGCTTGGGGCCCATGCTTTCGACAAAGGGCTCGTTGGCCTCCAGGCGATCCCAGGGACCGTAGTTGATACGGGCGAAGCGGCGGTAGCGATCGTCGGGTAGCTGGCCGAGGAATTCCTGCCATTTTTCGCCGTAAGCCTCCACCCAGAAAAGCTCGTCCATGATCTTCCCTGCCTCGATGAGCAGGCGGATCATTTCTTTCCGATTACCGCTCAGGTCACGCAGATCAGCTGTAAGCCGGACGGTGGTATATTTGTCCAGCCGTTCGTCGATGCTGGTTGTAGCGGTGGTCTCGCCGCCGGTGAGTTGTTCGGTTTTGTCTTCTTCGGAAGGGTCGCCGCAGGCTGCCAGACCGAAGAGGAAGGCGGTTAGGGTAATAATATGAAGTTTGTTTAGCATAGGTTGAAACTTTGTTTGACACAAAAATACAAAAAAGGGAAGTCGGAAGTCGGAAAGCGGAAAATAGAAAAAACCAGGTGATGGGAAAAGGGAAGAGGCGATTTGTCAGGGGGTGACTGTGATCTAATGCAGTCCACTTATGCCTCAAAAGACTTGGTGACTGAGAGTGAGGGAACCTGGAGATCAGAGAAACCGGGAGCTCTCCCCGTCTCTATGTCCCCCGGTTTCCCTGTCATTTTTCTTTCAAGTTCGTTTACGGCCGGCGGTATTTTTCGAACCAGCCGAGGATATAGTTCACCTTATTGATCAGATTACTCGGCTTGCCCGCGATACCGTGGCCGGCGCCCTGGATACGCACCATGGCGCTGGGTACCTTATTGAGTTTGAGGGCGGTGTAGTACTGTTCGGTTTCCGACATGGGCGTGCGGTAATCCTGCTCGCCGGTGAGCAGCATGGTCGGCGTTTTGACGTTACCGGCCAGCGAGAGCGGGGAGCGGGCCCAGTAATGTTCGGGTTCTTCCCAGGGCATGCCGGGGAACCAGTATTTGGTGAAGAAGGCCGGGTTATCGGCGTGTAGCACAAAGCTCGACCAGTTGATGACCGGTTTGGCGACCACCGCCGCGCGGAAGCGATCGGTTTTACCGATGGTCCAGGCGGTGAGGACACCACCGCCGCTGCCGCCGGTGATGTACAGTTGAGTTGTATCGACGTAGCCTTTATCGATCACCGCATCCACGCCCGACATCAGGTCTTGGTAGTCGTCGCCGGGATAGGCGTGGTGGATGAGGTTGCCGAAATCGCCGCCGTAGCTGGTGCTGCCCCTCGGGTTGGTGTACAGCACCACGTAGCCCGCCGCGGCGTAGAGCTGCACTTCCGTGGAAAAGACGGGGCCGTAGCTGGAAAATGGGCCGCCGTGGATTTCCAGCAGCAGTGGATACTTTTTATTCGGGTCGAAGTTAGGCGGCTTGCAGATCCAGCCGTGAATAGGGCGTTCATCCTTCGAAGAGGTGTACCATATTTCCTCCACCTCACCCAGCTGCTTATGACCGAAAAGGTCGGCGTTGACCTCCGTCAGACGGCGGTTTTTTTCTTCCTGCCGGCCGACGCCGAGGTCGGCAGGATGGTCGGAACCGCTCTGGGTGTAGGCGAAGCGGCCGTCAGCGGCCACGCTGAAATCGCCGGAAGTATAGGGGCGTCCGAGAGAGAGACCGCCTACATCATCGGCAAGATCGGTTACCTCACCTGCGAGATCGATGTGGGCCACCTTGGTCTGCCCCTGATCGGTATACTGAAAATACAAGCCTTTTCCATCCTTGGTCCAGCAGATGTTTGACACACTGCGATCCAGTTCTTCACTTATCAAACGGGGATCAGCGCCGTCGCGATCCATGAGGTACAGCTCGGTAACCTGATAGCCCTGGTAGCGGTCGTCGAAACCCAGGTAGGCGATGTGGTCGCCGTCGGGAGAAACGGCCGGATTACCGTCGGGGCCATGTCGATCAGTCAATGCCGTGATTGCCCCGGTAGCGACATCAGCTTCATAGACTTCGGAGTTGCGCGGCTCGTATTCCGCATCTTCGTGCCGGTTGGCGGAGAAGATAATTGACTGACCGTCGGGCGACCAGTCGAAAGCTCCGCTGTGATCAAACTCGCCGGAGGTCAGCTGCCGGGGGTGGCCGCCGTCGGCGGAGAGCAGGAAGATGTGCGTGTACTCATCTTTGAGGTATCCGACCCCATCGAAGCGGTATTGCAAATCATCGATATACACCGGAGGCTCTTCCCACTTGGCGCCGGCGGGTTTCTGGGGCGGCTGTACCAGCTTATCATCATCTGCCGGAACTGCCATGTTAAAAGCGATCTGAGTCCCGTCGGGTGACCACTGAATATTACCCGGCGGGCGGGTCAGGTTGGAGAGCTGCCGCTCGGCGCCGGAGTCCAGCCAACGCAGGTACAGCTGCACGCTTCCCGTACGCGAGGAGAGGTAGAGCAGTCGCTTCCCGTCGGGCGACCAGCGAGGAGAGAAGTCGTTTTGGTTGCCGGTGGTCAGCGGCAGGTTTTCCGAGCCGTCGTAGTTGATGATCCAGAGGTTAGCGCGATTGCCATCGGTCATGATTTCCTTGAAGTTACGAACATAGACCACGCGCTCGCCGTCCGGAGAAATCCGTGGATCGGAGATATACTCGATGTCAAAGACGTCGAGGGGTTCGAGAACCTCACTTTGGGTGAAGGTGATGGTGTGAAAAAGCAAGGTCAGTAGTACGGTGGAAAATAACTTTATTCGCATGGGTTAAAGGTGTTGGGTTGAAGAACAACTAAGATACAGGGGATGTAAAGCTGGTTTTGGAGTTGAATCAGTAAGTCCAGGAAGACCTGCAAGATATCTTCACAAGTTTTCAGGTCTTCTTTGAGCGAAAACCAGGAGGGGCCGGGAATGCCCCTCCTGGCAGCCTAAAACGTCACAGCGAATTCCATTTTCTCATCGCCGCGCTTGATGACGACGATGGTCTTGTCGCCTTCTTCAAATTTGCTCAGGCCTTCCATATAGGAATAAATATCCGTCACCTCCGTATCGCCGATGCGGATGATGACATCGCCGTCCTCAATACCGGCTTTGGCGGCGGTGCGACCATCCAGTACGCCGTCGATACGCATGCCTTCGCCCTGGTAGACATAGTCGGGCATCACGCCCAGCGAAACCTTGAAGCGGGCGGGGCGCTGCTGATTGTCCTCTTCTTTAGTCCTAGTAAAATCCAGTTTGCCTTGGTCGTCCAGCTTTTCGATCAGGGCGATGATGTAATCCGTGACATCCTTCAGCCCTTCGAAATTGATGAGGTGGGCGTCGTCGTCCGGTTTGTGGTAGTCGCTGTGCTGGCCGGTGAAAAAGTGCAGCACCGGAATATCTTTCAGGTAGAAAGAAGTATGATCTGAAGGGCCGATCCCCGAATCGGTAGCCTTTGCCGAGATACCGGCTACATCGATCTGCTCCAGGACTTCCTTCCAGGCGGGCGAGGTGCCGGCGCCGTTGATCGCCAGTACTTTTTCCTCGTTGAGGCGCCCGACCATATCCATGTTGATCATATAATTGACGGAAGGCAGTTCAAGGGTAGGGTTGCCTACGTAGTGTTTTGAACCGAAGAGCCCCATTTCTTCTCCCGAGAAAGCCAGGAAAAGGTAGTTGTTACCAGTGGCTTTGCCCTGCTTCAGATACGCCGCCAGGCGGAGCATAGCGGCCACGCCGGAGGCATTGTCATCGGCCCCGTTGTGGATGGCCGGTTGACCGGCGTTGAGAGAACCGAAGAGGCCGTAGCCCAGGTGGTCGTAGTGAGCGCCGATGATTACCGTATGATCAGCTCCGTTATCGAGGTAGCCGGCGACATTCTTGCCGGTACGGGCCTCGCCGCCGTTGGAGCCGTGGGGATTGGGGCTGTACTGGAAGTCGAAGGACTGAAAGTAGGTGCCGCCCGATCCTTTTGGCGAGAGCCCGATTTTCTCAAAACGATCAGCAATATATTCTGCGGCGAGTTGCTCTCCGTCCTTGCCGGTCTCCCGCCCTTCCAGGTAATCGGAGGCCAGGTAGACGACGTCAACGCGAAGGTCCTGCAGGACGTCCTGCCCGCTCTGGGCGCCAAGGGTGCAGTAAGATAAAAGGCTAATCGCCAGTAGGGTGAATAATATTTTGCGCATCGTGGTTAGTTTGATTTGAAAAAGGAAACACAGGGCAGGTGCTTAGTGTTCTGAGGAGCTATTTCAAATTCTCGTCAATTTAAATTTTACCCATCAAGTACCGACTTTAACTACCTTTTCCGAACAGGCTTCATAGGACTGCCAGTTTTCAGAAAACTGGCAGTCCTATGAAGCCCGGATTTGATGGCGCCAAGGTAGTTTCGCTTTCTGTGGGGACCTTGTCCACCAAGGCTCTGCCCACTGTCACTGCCCCTGAATAAACTTGATCGCGGAGCGCCGCAGGGCCTTCGGATCCGCCGCCAGTTCTCCCTGGGGTTCGTAGCGATACCAGTCGGCATCAGACAACTCACCCGCCGTTTCGGCCCTGCGTTCGCGGGCGTGGATCAGGCTGTCGGTACCCGTGTAGTAGTAAATTCTTTCGTAAAAGTCGCCCGTATCCCCGACGGGACCGACTTCACGCAGCATGGGTATCAGGTAGCGGTTGAGGTAGAACCACTGCTGCACCCGGGTGGAGGGTTTTAACACATAGAGGCGGATAATTTCTCCCCCCGCGATCCAGGCGGTCACTTCGTAGTTGCCGTCATCCCGCGTAATGGTGTAAGCCCCCTTCTTTTCGAATTCCTCCAGTTTGGAATTGACGTATTGCACCCAGCCCCTGATCACCGGCGGAGAATACAGCACGGCCGGCTCCGGATACAGGTTATTGACTTCCACCGGTGTTTCCGGCGTGATACGTTCTCTTCCGGCGCCCGGGTCCGGCTGGCAGGCGTAAAGACCGGCAAGGGTAAAGAGTAGGATTGCGAAAAACAGCTGTTGTCTCATGGGATAAAGTTATTTCTAAGATTTGATCCGGTGTCAGGGGCAAAATTAAGAAATTACCGGCGGATCTTCCCTTTAGAAATACTTAACCGGGATCATTCATGAGTTGGTCTACTGCGACAATCCCAGGAATAATCCGGGTAATTCCACACCGGAATTTTAACCTCCCTTTATATCGGTGATGAACTTATCCGCTGCCGTTTTCACTTCCTGGTATTTCAGGCGAAAATCCAGGCCTCCGTAAGGCGACTCGTAGTCCGACAACTCCGTGGATTCCTGCGCCGCTTCGGCGGTAGCTCCGCTGCGTGAGGTTCCCTTCAGCACCGAACCGTCATCATAGTAAAAGGTATTGATTTGATAACTTCCGCCCTCCAGTTTCTTAACTTCCTCCAGGGCCGACACCTCGCCGTCGCGCAGGAAATAGCGAAAACCCTGTTCGAGATCCGTCCAGGAAGGAGACCTTACCTGTACCATTTGCACGCTTTTCAGGTCACGCACCACTGCGTAGTAGGTCATATCGCCCCGGGATACCACCTTAGGTTCTACCTCCGTCATCCCGCCGGCATGCGCTTTCATGGTTATCAGTTCGAGCCAATCATCGATGGCCTCAACCGAATTGAGAGCCATAGTCAGTAAGGGATCCTGTACCTCAGGCACTGCCTCTTCGACAAGGTTTGCCATTTCTTCGTCGCTTTGCTCGCTTGTGTTTTCACTTCCGCAGGCCCCCGGAAAAAGAAAGACCAGCAGTACCGCAGATAAAGTTAAAGCTTGTTTTTTCATACGTTTAGTATTTTGATTAAGAAATGCTGCTTTTGTTGAGATGAAAGTTTGTTTTACACTGATATCGAGATGATTGGAGCATTCGCTCAAACCAATTTGCCTCGGGTATAATATCAGATCCGGTTTCCGATGGCCGATACCACAAATAGATTGTCCACTACCGGTTTTGCGCTACTTCAAGAGTAGCAGGAACCAATACGGGAGCGGCCTGGCGTAAGCCGGAATACTGCCGCTACGGGACTCTTACCATCGATGATTGAGTATTAATTCAGAATGGAGTTTCCTACTTTATGACTTGAGGCACTAATGCTTTGGGCAAATGAAAGTAAGTACCCAGGCATGATTAATTTCTTGTTCGGCCTGTCTGCCTGCAAACTTAAGTAAATTCTGTACAAGTGCTTACTTTTTAAATAGAGTAATACAAGGGCGGCGCCGAATTAGGTGAGCATGTAGTTGCTGACAAAGTCGCCGATGAGGTAGGCCCACCACCCCGAAGAAGCCCGGGATGGCCTGCATCCAGGTGTGGCTTTTGGTGCGGGTATTGCCGAATGGGCGTCAGGTCGGCAATGATGGAGCGGGTGGGATTAAACTTTTGTATCTCGAGCATCCTATTGTGCGGCTGCGTCCTCCTTGACCAAAATCATCACCGAGGAAGCCGGCACTTTCATTTTGGCGGAAGCCTGTTTCATGCCGCTCTCATCGATGGAGGCGCCGTCCATCACAATCGTCCAGGTTCCTTCCGGCAAGGTCATTTCCTGTTCACTGCGGTGGCCGTTGAGCACGACGATGATGTTCTCCCAGTCGTCACCGTTGGCATTTCCCGTAAGGGTATAAGCGACCAGCAGGTCATCTCCGGCATCGAGGAAGCGCAGATGCTGCTGAATCTGTTCGGTCGAGGTCATCCGGAAGGCGGGATGGTTCCTGCGCAGGGCGATCAGGCTGCGGGTAAAATCGTATACATCAGGATACTGTGTTTTCCGCGTCCAGTCGATCTGATTGATGGAATCGGGCGACTGGTAAGAGTTCTCCACCTCCTGTTTGGTACGCAGCAGCTCGCTTCCCGCATGCAGGAAGGAAACGCCCTGAGCGGTGAGCACCCCTGCCAGGGCCAGCTTGTGCATGCGGATGCGCTCCGCTTCGTCGGCTTCCGGGCGGCTGATCCGGAGCCGGTCCCAGAGCGTATGATTGTCATGAGCGCTGACGTAAGTAATAGTCTGGGAGGGTTCTCCGGCCCAGGGTGCTTCGGAGTAGTTAACCAGGTCGTAGTCGATCTGCGGATGTTCCGTGGAAGCGACGATGCCAAATTTGACGCTCTCCTTCAGGCCGGGCTCGCCGCTGGCGAAACCGGGCGCATCGTGGGTAAAAACGTGTCCTTTCAGGGCGTCGCGTATATCGTCGCTGAAGGCCGCGATCTGATCCAGGCGGTGAGTGTGTTTTTTCAAGGCCCGTTCGTTTTCCGGCAGCGGGCTGTCGCCGGCGGTCCAACCTTCGCCGTAGAGGAAGATGCTGGGGTCCACCTCGTGCAAAGCGTCACTGATCTCATTCATGGTTTCAATATCGTGGATGCCCATCAGGTCGAAGCGGAAGCCGTCGATGTGGTATTCGTTGACCCAGTGTAGCACCGACTCGATCATAAATTTGCGCATCATCGGCCGCTCGGAAGCCGTTTCGTTGCCACAGGCGGCGGCGTCGGAAAAGCTACCGTCTTCCCGGTGCCGGTAGTAGTAGCCGGGCACCAGCTGGTTGAAATTCGACTCCTCGGTGGCGCCGGTGTGATTGTACACTACATCCATGATCACCCGGATGCCGGCGTCGTGGAAGGCCTTCACCATCTGTTTGAACTCGCGGATGCGCACGGCGCCGTCGTAGGGATCGGTGGCGTAGCTACCCTCCGGGGCGTTGTAATTCTGAGGATCGTAGCCCCAGTTGTATGGATTCTCGTCGAGTTGGGTCTCATCGACGGAGCGAAAGTCAAAAACCGGCAATAAGTGGACGTGGGTAACGCCGAGTTCTTTCATATGATCCAGGCCGGTGGAGGCGCCATCGGGTGTTTTGGTTCCGGTTTCGGTCAGTCCAAGGTACTTGCCCTTATGCTGGATCCCCGACTGTAGATGGATAGACGCATCGCGCACGTGCAACTCGTAGACGATGATGTCGTTGAAATTATCCAGCGGAGGGCGGCGGTTCTGCTCCCAGCCTTCCGGGTGGGTTTTGGAAAAATCCACCACCATGCCCCGGCGGCCGTTGACGCCGACAGCCGCGGCGTAGGGACCTGGAACTTCGGAGAGCCAGAAATCATCGACCTTGGCCTGAAAGGTGTAAAACTGGCCTTCAATATCTTCCTCTACGACAGCTTCCCAGACGCCGTTCTCCCCCCGCTCCATATCGATCTGTTGCAGGGGTTCTCCGCCGAGGCCTTCCTGATACAGGCGCAGGCGCAGGGCTGAGGCCGGCGGCGACCAGAGTTTGAAGACGGACCGCCCGGGGGAATAGCGTAGCCCCAGGTCATCGCCCTCGTAAACAGGATAATCGTCGTAAGAAGCGTAGGTCTGTTCTTGCTCCATCTTGCAAGCGGAAAAGATTAATGAGGTTAGCAGGAAAAATGTCAATCGCGCTTTCATGCGTTGTCTTTTACTAAAGGAAACCTTTTTGAAGGTTCACCAAAGATAATAATGTTTGAAACTCGCTACTTTCTCTGTAGTAAAAACCATTATCTTTTCGCCAATTTTATTTCATAATCCTTTGAATCATGATTAGTAAAACCACCTTTGTTCACGCTTTTTGCTTCACCTTACTCCTCTTGTCGGCCCCGTTGCTGACCCAGGCCCAGGGCAGCGGCTTCGGTCTGGGTATCATCGTCGGAGAGCCGACGGGGCTGAGCGCCAAGGCCTGGATCGGCGAGGGAGCTGCCCTTGATTTCGCCGCGGCCTGGTCGCTGGAAGGACGCGATTTTTTCCAACTTCACGCCGACTACCTGCACCACGCCGATGTTATCGAAGTAAAAAAAGGCTTCCTGCCTTTCTACTACGGCATCGGCGCCCGGATGGTCATCCTGGAGGATCAATTCCGGCGCAAAGACGAAGATGATATCCTGTTCGGACTACGCATTCCTCTGGGTATCACCTACCTCTTTGCCGGCGCTCCGCTCGACATCTTCGCCGAACTGGCGCCGGTGATCGAATTGTTTCCCTCCACGGATTTCGATGTCGACGGGGGCGTGGGGATAAGGTATTATTTTTGAAGGAGCGATTGGCAGTTGGCCCCGCCCACCCTTCGGGTAGTGTATTGACTACCATATCTTTAGTTGGGGCTAACTTCTGCGGTTCTTCGGTTTTTAGTGTTTTCCATCTTTTTACTGGCATTCAGAACCGAAAAACAGCCGAACAGATGAACAGCAGAAGTGGCCCAGACCGATGCGACCCTGCGTGATTTGCATACCCATAGATTTTTGACGGGCGGCGGTTTTGGAGCGGAGTCGTCGGGCAACCTTCCGGCCGATGCCATTGTCTTACAGCACGCAGTACAGGTGGCCGTTTTGGTGGGTAACGTCAGGAAAGTTAGATTGAAAAGAATAAGGCTGGGGAAAAAGAGCAATTTATATTTATCGCAGCCTTCCCCACTCTTCAGATACTTCTCCCACTACGCGCCGAGGTGTGATCTGTATGATATTCCTCACACACGACCCGCCATGACCGGTGGGCCCGCGTAGTTTTTACCTTACCGGCGTTGTGCTCCTCCAGGCGGCGGCCCAGATCCTTCATCATACCTACGTATCTACTATCCGCCACCTAGCTGGGTAAGACATACACGTAAACCGTGATAAAAAAAGGCACTGCCACATGGTGATAGCAGTGCCTTCCAATTTGTCTAGTACCCCGTACGGGAATCGAACCCGTGTCTCCACCGTGAAAGGGTGGTGTCCTAGACCCCTAGACGAACGGGGCGGAATGTATACTGAAATCCTATCGAGGATTTCTTGCTGTTGTTGCTTCGTTAAAAATGCGTGATACCTGATCACTTTGGACATGCCGGATTTTTCCGGAAAAAGTAGTACCCCGTACGGGAATCGAACCCGTGTCTCCACCGTGAAAGGGTGGTGTCCTAGACCCCTAGACGAACGGGGCATTTTCATGAAACAACCGGTCAAGAATGGGAGGACAAAATAAAAGAAATCTGTTTTTCTTGTCAAGTCCTGAGAAAAAATACTCAGATCCTGGTGGCGCAAGCCGTTTTTGATTTCTTTTTGTTCTTTTGCTTTTTTAGCCCTTTTGCTCAAAAGCGATGCAAATATAGGCGCTTTTTCAGGAAAGTAAAAATTATTCCCGGAAATATTTTTTACATTTATACGGTGAACCTCAATACCCCACTATTACTTATTGGTGATGAAAATCAACGGGAAGAAATGCTTTTAGGTTCCTTTTATCATTGAATTGTTGTTACTTTTACACTAAGTTGCGCCTATTAAGAAAGGCTAACCTATTTTTAAATTAAAACCAAGAAAATCCATGTCCAAAAAAATTGCAATCAACGGATTTGGCCGCATCGGTAGACTGACCTTCCGCATCCTGCTCAAAATGAAGGATGTCGAGGTTGTCGCCATTAATGACCTCACCGACAACGCCACCCTCGCCCATCTGCTAAAGTACGATTCGGCGCAGGGCCCCTTTGAAGGAACCGTGAAGGCCACCGAAGATGCGTTGATCGTCAACGGAAAATCCATCCACGCTTATGCCGAACGCAACCCGGAAAACCTTCCCTGGAAAGACCTGGGCGTAGACCTGGTACTGGAGTGCACCGGTATTTTCCGCAGCAAGGAAAAAGCGGGCTTGCACCTGAAAGCCGGCGCCAAGGATGTAGTGATCTCTGCTCCCGCCAGAGGCGGCGATGTACAGACGATCGTGCTCGGCGTCAATGACGACGAACTGGACCGCCGCGCCAATGTCTTCTCCAACGCCAGCTGCACCACCAACTGTCTGGCGCCGGTAGCGAAGATCATACACGACAACTGGGGCATCCAGGTAGGATCCATGACGACGATCCACGCCTACACCGCCGATCAGAACATCCAGGATGCGCCGCACAGTGATCTGCGCCGCGCCCGCGCCGCCGCTTTTAACATCGTCCCTACCAGCACCGGCGCCGCCTCGGCTACCGGCAAGGTAATCCCCGCGATCAAGGGCAAACTGTCGGCCATCGCCGTTCGCGTACCGGTTATTACCGGCTCCATGATCGAACTGAACGTGGTGGTGGATAATCCGCCCAAGTCAGCCGATGAGGTCAATGCCAAATTCAAAGAGATGGCCGATGGCAAGCTGAAGGGTATCCTGGAATACAACGAAGATCCGCTCGTCTCCAGCGATATCGTGCGCAACCCGCACAGTTCCATCTTTGACAGCCAGATGACTGATGTCAACGCCAATATGATCAAGGTCGTCAGCTGGTACGATAACGAGGCCGGCTATTCTGCCCGCCTGGCTGATCTGGCCCAGCGCATTCTGACCAAAGAAGCAGCACACGCTTAAATGCTTTCTTTCTCCGTACAGCTTACTGCCGGGAGTCCTTCCCGGCAGTAAGCTCATCACTTAAATTCTAAATCAATAATTATGAATATCGACGTCAAAGGTAAAAAAGTGCTCGTCCGCGTAGATTTCAACGTTCCGCTCGACAGTAACTTCAACATCACCGATGACACCCGCATCCGGGCTGCCCTGCCCACCATTCGTTACATCACCGATAACGGCGGTGCGGCCATTCTGATGTCCCACCTTGGAAGACCCCAGAAAAAACTCAAAGATGACGGCACAATCGATGTCGAAAAATTCACCCTGCAGCACGTCGTCGACCACCTTGCCGATCTGCTGAACAAAAACGTCAAATTCTGCCCCGAAACCGTGGGCGCCAAAGCCCAGGAAATGGCCGACGGCCTCTCCGAAGGCGACGTACTGGTCCTGGAAAACACCCGCTTCAACGAAGGCGAAAAGAAAGGCGATGAGGCTTTCGCCAAACAACTCGCCGACCTGGCCGACCTCTACGTCAACGACGCCTTCGGCTCCGCCCACCGCGCCCACGCCTCCACCACGACGGTGGCCCAGTTCTTCGACAAAGATCAACGCTCCTCCGGTTTCCTGATGGAAAAGGAGATCGACAATGCCGAAAAAGTGCTCCGCGAACACGAATCGCCCTTCACGGCCATTCTTGGCGGCGCTAAGGTATCGGATAAGATCGGGCTGATTGACAAATTGCTGGACAAGGTCGACAACATCATCGTCGGCGGCGGGATGGCCTATACCTTTATTAAGGCAGGCGGCGGTCAGGTAGGCAAATCGCTGGTCGAAGAAGACAAACTGGAGCTGGCCAAGGAACTGATGAACAAAGCCCGCGCCAAGAATGTCAAACTCTTACTCCCCGTCGACTCCATCATCGCCGACGATTTCTCCAACGATGCGGAGCATAAGCCTGCCCAGAGCTCCGAAATCCCCGAGGGATGGATGGGACTGGACATCGGCAAGCAGGCCCGCGATAAATTCGCCGAAGTGATCGACGGCTCCCGTACCATCTTCTGGAACGGCCCGATGGGCGTCTTCGAGATGTCAAACTTCGCCCACGGCACCAAAGCTATCGCGCAGGCCGTTGCCGCAGCCACGGATCACGGCGCCTATTCCCTCGTCGGCGGCGGCGACTCGGTAGCTGCCGTCAACCAGATGGGCCTCGCCGATGAGATCAGCTTCGTCTCTACCGGCGGCGGCGCTATGCTGGAATATATGGAAGGGAAGGAACTGCCTGGGGTGAGGGCGATACACTGATTAAAGGCGCTTTAGTGCGCTGAAAACTAAATAACAGAACAGCTAAACTTGCTCTTTTCACGAACCTGTTTCAGGTGACCGTGGAGATGACATCTTTTTGTTCATCTACCTGTAAGAACGACTATTTCGGGGCCTATAGCTACCCCACATCTACTTAAGATTTGACTTCTCCGAGGTCACTCAAAAGCAAAGGACCGGGTTAAGTAAGTGTGGAGTGAAGTGTCGTTATGGGGGTAGCCAATGAGCAAAAAGGTGTCACCTGAAGCGACTAAATTTATACTCTCAGCGCCTACTGGTTCTCCCCATTTCAATCGATAAGATTCACATCAGCGATTTTCCCTGTAAATTAGACTTTGGTTGTGCCTTTGATTAACCATGACTTATCGCCTGTTTTCTGGCATCCGGCGTCCAACCTCTAACCAGAGAAATGTGTGAAAGTATACTCTTCTTTCTCCATGGACTATTATATTTAAGCAAAGGAACGCAAAAAGTAATCATTTAGACCGTGGCAAAACCCATTATTTATCTCGCCTTTGCCGATCAGCAGGATGAACATTTACCGCTGCTGAAGGAGGAAATCAGTCGTTTGAAAGACTGGCTACGCCCCTTGGAAAAGCGCGATTTTATCAAAGTGGAACGCGAGGAAAGCGCTACCGTATCGGAGATGGAAAGCACCCTGGCTGCCTATCCCGACCAGATCGTAATTTTCCATTATGGGGGGCATGCTGGAGACAGCTTGCTGAGACTCGAAGATCAGGACGCCCACCACCGCGGTCTGGCGAAGTGGCTGGGAGAGCAATCCAGCTTGCGGCTCGCTGTCATCGCCACCAGTACACCCATCGCTGATCACCGTGCGGTAGAGTTCTCCGACGCCTTCTACAAAGCCCTGGCCGGCAAGCGTACCCTGAAAGGCGCTTTTGAGTTCGCGCGCAGCAGCCTGATGACCCGCTACCAACGGACGCCGGAAATGAAAATCGTCCGTGGCTTTGCCCATACAAAACAGAAAACCGAAACCCTGCCCTGGAATCTACATGTAAATGAAGACCGCGCCGGGGAAATCCTCAACTGGCGTCTGCCCTATTATCGCGAGGTCGGCCTGCCCCGGGAGATGATACAATATATCGGCCGCGAAATAGAGGTCAATCGCTACATCGTACTGGTCCTGGACGCTATGTGTCGCTACAACAAGGATATCTACAGTCAAATGGTGGAGGTCATAGACGGAGAAGAAGTCAAAAAGGACTCCAGCACCTATCTTGATCTTGTCATACAGAATTTTCCCTGGATCATCGGTTCCCAGATCCAGCTGCTGCGACAGCATCAGCACCCCAACCGCGCCCGGCTAGATCAACTGCTGAGCACCTATCTGATAACTGCCATGCTCCTGTATTACCTATTGCTCAATGATTACTGGGACCAACTGCGCCGGCACAGCTGGCCGAAACCGAAGCGCTGGTTAGCAGAGCTGCTCCAAACAAAGGAGCATTTTCTGCAAGTTGATTTCCCGCAGCGCATCCTTTTGCTTTACGAGCAGATTTCCAAACATCAGCAAGTCCCCTTTATTCCGGAAATGAAAGATTTCTGCGACACGCTGCAACAGGAGGGCAGCCACCTCCACCGCGCCTGGCGTTATCTGGAGGATTTACGCGGGAAAAAGGAAGACATCGACCTTCAAAATTCCTGCCGCCAGGCCGAACAGGCCTTGGCTCTTTTCCTTCAGCACGCTGCCTTTCTGGCCGACTATCGCATGCTCACGATCCGTGGCATCGGTATCGACAACCCACGCTACGGCGAGGTGAGTTATGAACTCGACCTCGGCGCGCTCAACGCCATCGTGAATACCAGCCTGAGTTTGTACGAAGACAAGGACAAGCGCCGAAAACAGAGCTACTCCAATAGCAACTCCATCATTCTGGTGCCCAACGAGCGCGACCTGGAAAATTCCCTCAATCTCTCTCCCTTTATTATCGATAAAAATGCTTATCTCGAAAAGAATCATATCGACTTGTTTGTGCACTGCTACGAGAAAGAGGGACAATATCATTACCTGGCCGTCAAGCACGGTATTTTCGATGCCTTTCAAAACCCCAAGGGTACCGATATGATCCACACAGGAATGACGCTGGAAGATTTTCTGGAAGGACGCAATATCACTACCCGGGAGGAGGAGGAAGATTTCGGTTTTGCGCAAGCCTTCGACCTGGAAGAAGAAAACACCTCTACCGCCGAAGGAACTCCGGTATTCGACCCCCTGGTAGTACAATTTGCCCAGTTCAAATCAGATCTTGCTTAATTATGGACAGCCCATTCAAATTTCTGGATGCCTACGAGCAGGAGGACGTAGAGCAGTTTTTCGGCCGGGAGAAAGAGACCGGCCAGCTCTACAATGCTGTTTTTTCCTCCAATCTGACCCTACTGTACGGCGCTTCGGGAACGGGAAAGACTAGCCTGATTCGCTGTGGCCTGGCCGATAAGTTTTATGATTCCGATTGGCTTCCGCTGTTTATCCGTCGCGGCCAGGACCTCAATCGCTCGCTCAGCCGTTCTATCCGGCAGGCCCTGGAACGAGCCGCGCCCGAGCATTTCAGCCGGCTGACTATCACCGAGCAGGTTAAACAACTGTACTGGGATCATTACCGCCCGATATATCTCATCTTCGATCAGTTTGAAGAATTATATGTTCATGGTTCAGCTGCCGAACAAGAGACCTTTTATCAGACGATCGCCCGTGTGTTGACATCCGGTTTGCAGGCCAAAGTGCTGATCGTCATCCGCGAAGAGTGGATTGCTTATCTCGACGCATTCGAGCGGATGGTGCCCGGCCTATTTGAAAACCGGCTGCGCATTGAGCGCATGAACGACCGCAATATTTTCCGGGTCATTGGCGGAACGGCCCGCTACCACGGCATCCCTATCGAAGAGCCGGCGCTGACCATCCGTAACATCATCGACAACCTGCGCGATCGCAACGAGCGCGTCGATTTGACCAACCTGCAGGTGTATCTCGACCGGCTCTGGCGGACCGATATCGAACAAAACGGCCGGCGAGCCGAGAAGGTCGCTTTTCGTCCCTCACTGGTCCGGCAGGTAGGAAAGCTCGACAATGTGCTCGCCCTTTTTTTAGTGGAGCAAATGGAGCAGCTGGAGGAGAAATTAAGAGCGCGTGAGGTCTCCCATCCCGAAGGGCTACCCCTGGAAATCCTCTTCGCATTGGTCAGCGAGGAACAAACCAAAAGCACCAAAGCCCTGGAGGAGATCCGCCGTGCGCTACCCGAGGACCGCAGGCTCAGCGAAGCTAACCTGCGCTTCTGCCTGAAGGAATTGCAGCGCATCAAAATTATTCGCCCCGTAGAATAAACGCCCATGAAGTACGAACTGACTCACGATACGATTGCACGCCAGATCTACGAGCAGGCTTCGGAGCAACTCAAGGCCCGCCGACGCGCCCGCCTGATTGTACAGCGTGCACTGGAACGCTATCAGGAACGTGGCGTGCTACTACGGCAGGAGGATCTCGATGAGGTGCGCCCTTACGAAAAAAGCATACGTTTCAACTCGGCTGAACAACAATTAATCAGGGAGAGCCGCAACGCACTGGCCGCCGCCGCCCGCCGCCGTCGCAATATCGCATTGGGTATCATCGCGTTGCTGACCTTCTTTTTGGCCGTTGCCCTCTGGCAGTGGAAATCGGCCGCAGAGAGCGCTGCCGCTCAGCGCCGCATGCGGCTCGCCCTGCAGGCCGACCGGGA